>JAZNPT010000048.1:0-53832 GCA_045589815.1 Acutalibacteraceae bacterium | reverse complement strand
GTCCTTAATCATTTCTTCGAGGGCGGTCTTTTCGTTTTCGGTGGTATTGTCGCTGTCGATAAGATTCTGAATATCTTCTTTGAGCTGTGTGAGGTCTTCCTTGTCGGTTGACTTGACTGTTTCTTCATCATAGGACTTAACAGCTTCATCAGCCTTCTTGATTTCCTCTGCAACCTCAGCAAGCTTTTCAACGAGCTCGTCTATTGCCTTTTCGGTTTCTTCAAGAGCAGCCTTTTCATCTTCGGTGATGTTATCGCCGTCGGTGAGAGCCTTTATATCCTCGATGAGCTTGCCGAGTTCGGGAACATCGTCTGATGTTACTGTTTCCTTGTCGTAGCCGTTTACAGCTTCGTCAATTCTTTCGATTTCTTCTGCTGTTTCTGCAATTTTCGCTTTAAGCTTTTCAATTCCGTCAAGGATATCTTCAAGCTTCTTTGCTTCTTCGTCTGTGAGGTTGAAGCCGTAGCGGTCCTTGATTTCATTTACTTTGCTGACAAGCTTGTCGAGTGCGGGAACGTCGCTTGATTTGACGGTTTCGATATCAAACTCTGCATAGTCTTCTTCAACGTCTGCAATGAAAAGCTCAATGCTGTTGATAATGCGGAGCATATCTTCACAAGCTTCCTTAATATCTGCCCATTCGCTCTTCTTGTCAGCATCGGCAATATCCGTTACTGCATTGTTGAGCTGGTCAACAATGTATTCCAGGCTTTCTCTGTCAGTTGATTTGACGTTCCACTTCATCACACCGTTATCTTCAACACGGTCAAGGTGAGAAATGCAGTCATCGTCAAGTGCAATTTCAAAAGCAATCTTTGCTTCACCCGTGAAATTGCCCGTACCTGTTACCGTGAGCAGATATACGCCGACATTTGTTGCCTTGTTGCCGCTGACTGTATATGTTGCTTCGGGAGCTGTGCCCGTTGCAAGTACCTTTTCAACGGTCTGTGTCTGCTCTTTGCCGTTATATGTGAGGGCATCGCCGAGAATGATAAATCCGTCGGAAATATCCTTTGCGTTGATTGTAACAATAACCGTTGCAGGCTCGGTGTCATTGTGGTTTGCATCACCGATGACCTTATAATATACGGTGTAATCGCCTGCATCCGTGCCTTGGGGGATTGTTTCGGAATATTCTGCACCGTCAAGGCTGTAAACCATTGTGCCGCCGGTTGCTTCGCCTGCGGAAATAAGATTCTGAGCTTCGCCTTTATAAGTGAGAGTGTTGGGCGTAGGTGCAGCAGTTACGGTGTTATCTGCCTTTACTATTGTAAACGCTTTTGTTGCTTCGCCCGTGTAATCGCCTGCACCCGTTACGGTTACTGTTGCCGTGCCTACGTTGACGTTGTTTGCAAAGGTGAGGTTATAGTCCTTACCCTCTGTGAGAGTCTTGCCGCCGACTGTTACGATAACTGTGGGCTTGATTTCGCTGCCGTTATAGGTTAATTCTGTTGAATCAAGGGTGATAACCGCGTCTGCAAGGTCAGCGCCCTTGCCAACCTTTACATAGCCGTCAATAACTTTTGCATCATCCGCAACATCAATAAGCTTACCGTCGGCATCTTTGTAGTAATAATCCTCTGCAAGGAATGCGTTTGCGGTTGTTTCATCAACAACAAAGCCGTTGGGGAAATCTCCGCCTTTAAGGATGAGACTTGCACCTTCGTCGATGTCAATCGTCCATTCGCCGGAGGGTGTGCCGCTATAATCGTCATACTCATAATCCGTGCCGGTGAAGCTGCCGCCTGTAACTTCCACAGTACCGCCGAGCAGATTAAGCGCCGCATAATCATCACGGTCTATTGTGCCACCGGAAATATATACAGTGTTAGAATTAGTTATGCCTTTAATCTCGCCATCGTAAATGTAAAGCGTACCGTTGTTATCAACTGCGGCGGAGTTTTTACCACCTTTCAGAACACCGTCATAAACATAAACAGAGCCGCTAATATAATTTATGATCGCAGCATAGAAGTCAGCTTCAACCGTTCCGTCCTTAAAATACAAAACACCGTAGTTGCGAATACCGCCGTCGCCCTTGATTATACCTGATTCAACAGTGAGTTTACCGATATTTTCAATACAATCCACATGCTCGTATTTAGTTTCAATTGTGCCGCCTTCACCGCTGTCCTTAATTGTCAAATCGGCTTCTTCATTTATATACAGAACTCTGCCGTTTTTGTTAATCAGTTTTTTGCCGTTAAGGTCAAGTGTGAACTTGCCGGAATCTATATTCTGTGTTTCCGAAAGCGTAATTATTCTATCAAGCAGAGTTACCGTGCTGCCCTCGCTGCCTTCTGCTGCTGTGATTGCGTCTGCAAGGGTCTTGTAGGGTGAGCCTGAAAGCTCGTTGCCGTCCTTGTCGGTTACCATTGCGGGATAATTGATCAGAGTAAACTTAACAGTTGCCGTTGCACCGCCGACCGTTACTCTTGCGAAGTGAGCGCCTGCGGTAAAGGGCGCAGTGCCGGCTGCGGTTGAATATGTGATATCACCAACAGCAGCCGAACCGTCAGGAAGGTTGTTTTCAACAGTTGCTTCCTTTGTTGTGCCGTCAACATAAAGGTCTGCAGGGGCATGAATTGTGAGCGTACCCTCGGGGTCAGGGCAGTTGCCGGCTGCGGTTGCGCAAACAGCAGTAATCGTATCGCCGCTTGCGGAGTATGTGAATGAGTGGGTATGGAGATTTGTACCGCAGAAGTCGCAAGCGCTGTCACTGTCTGTTTCGCTGTCATAATGTTCGGGATAATTGGGGTTTGTTGCAGAATTGGTGTAAACCTTCTGTGCATCGGCATCGCAGGAAACATAGCCGTAGTTGACAACGTTGCTGTTGCCTATCCGGGGAATTGAATCCGTGCCGAGCTTCTGTCCCCAGCCTGTACCGAGAATATATGCGATTTCGCCCGTTGCAAGCTTTGAAGCGGGCATTCCTTCGCTGTCATATATCTCAAAGTGTGATGCTAACGAATTGTTCTCGTCATAAACAGTGCCGTTATATCTGTCTGTGATGTAAACTGTTTTCTGAATCAGAACAGGGTTGTTTTTGTCACCTGTGCAGATAATGCCGCCGATATAGTTTTTTACCGATATACCCGAAACAGTAAAATCCGAGGGGTCGTCAACCTTCAGAGCTACATCTGAAAGACAGTTGAGAATTTTTGTTTTGCTATGGCCATACACTGCAGCGCATATACCTGCAGCAGCCGCACCGGCATCCTTTGCATAAATCGAACCCTGTGCATAGCAGTTGTGAATAGTTGAGCCTGCAGCATACGAAGCAAGACCTGCAACAAGACCGTGTGTACTTTCAAAATAAAAATTGGTTAATGCAACATTAGCAATAGTTGCTTTTACCGAGTAGGACACAAATGCCAGATTAGGGCTTTCAGGGTCCTTGCTGTAAAGACCGCTTATGGTATAGCCGTTACCGTTGATGATTCCGTCAAAGGGCATTTCGTATGTTCCGACAGGAGTCCACACACGAGCACCTGTAGAGGAAGCCGACATAGTGCCGGAGTTGTATGTAATATCCTTAGTAATAGCAGCGTTGATTGAGGTGTTGCCGCCGTTTACCTGAGCGGCAAACCAATCAAGATCGTCTGCCGAATCAAGCTCGTAATAGGTTATGCCACCGATTTCAACAGTCGGAGGAGTCTCTGCCGCAAACACCGTCAGCGGCGCCATTGACAAAAGCATTGCCAATACAAGCAGTATGCTTATGAGTTTGTTTGTTTTTTTCATTAATTTAACCTCCTTGAGGATTATTTATTATGTATATAAAAGCCTTTCGGCTCGGTTGCCTTTCCGTTAGCCTCCTTTGAAAAGGAGGTGGCAGACCGAAAGGTCTGACGGAGGATTGATTTGTTGATTTGTCGGTTTTCTTTTTTCCAATCCTCAGTCTCGCTTTGCTCGACAGCTCCTTTGCTAAAGGAGCCTATGTTGCAATTAGATTCATTTCATTCTGCATTTAACCGTTTCATCAATCACGGTACAGACTTCATAAAAGTTTTCATTTATTTCAGAATTTGTAAATCGCAACACATATATGCCAAAACTTTCAAGATATTCTGTTCTTTGCTCATCGTGGTTTATGCCCTTGTTTTCATAATGCTGTGAGCCGTCAAGTTCAACGGCGAGTCTTGCTTTTGCACAATAAAAATCAAGAATAAAGTTCCCGACAATCCGCTGACGGTTGAACCTCACAGGATATGTCCGCAGAAATTCGTACCACAGTTTATTTTCCTGAGGTGTAGCATTGTTTCTTAAATTTGAAGAAAGAGTTTTTAAGGATTTATTGCGTGGAAGTCGTTTGTTTTCTTCACTGTTCATATTTTATCAATCTTCTCTTTCAATCCTCAGTCACTTCGTGACAGCTCCTTTCAAAAGGAGCTTGTTTCCTTTCGGCTCGGTTGCCTTTTACTTGCCTCCCTCTGATGAGGGAGGTGGATTTTGCGAAGCAAAGGACGGTGGGAGAGAAAGTAAAAACACAAACAGACTCTGCATTTCCGCAAAATCATCTCTCCTTCAGTCCTTCGGACAGCTTCCTCATCAGAGGAAGCCTGAGCATCAACATTTCAGCTTGTTCTGCATTCATCATTCTGAATTCTGCATTCCCTCAACGTATTCTTTAAACTCGTTGAAAATGCGTTTGGCGATTGAACGGTAATCCATCGCAAGAACCTTATCAACCTTTATCTTTCGGATTTCTTCGGGCACGTTATAAATCATCATTATGGTATTCAATGCTCCCGAAATACGTGTTTCAAGCGGTACGGTTTTATCAATGGCATTCAGAGTTGCGTGTTCAATACCTGCAACAAGAAGTTCCGCTTCTCTGAACTGCTCATCTGTCCAATCGGGGCAGTATTGAGCAAAAACCTCTTTTGCTCGGGCTGTATCATTGTTATGGATAATTTCAAGGCACTTCGGACTCTGATAAGTCGAAACGAAAAAGTCTTTCGCAACCTCGCTTTCTTCGCAAGCCACCGCCATTGTCATCAGCTCAAAACAGAGAGCAAGCAACGAACTCATTCCGTCATCCGCTTCATCCTTTATCAGCTTCCATTGATATTTGCACAGCAAATCCGTGAGCACCGCAAGAAGATGTTCCTTTGTGGGATAATAATAAGTCAGATTGCCTGTTGAAACTTTCAACTCCTTGGCAATCATCTGCGGCGAGGTTTTGGAATATCCTACCTCAAGAAACATCGTGGTTGAAACACGAAGTATTTTATTTTTTGTTGATTCTAAATTTGCCATAGCGCCTCCTTAAAAAGGTTCTTGCATTAGTGCTAACTATAATTTAGCACTAATGCAAATAAATGTCAATAAGTATTTAACTATTTTTTAATCACCTCTGTGACAAATTACATTTATGTATTATTCTCTGTTCTCACGTTTGGGAGGGCATTTTTATTGTCGGCAAGTATTTTTGAAATTGGGGTACATAAATATCTTCTTCCTGTGCAAACAAGCGAAGGCTTCTTCTAAATAACAACCGCATTCATACAAGGTGATTTTTCAAACGAAACAACCCCTTGCATTTTTTATTACAGAAGATATATTCCCTCTTCAGAATAATTGCACCGGGAGTTAACAGGTAACGACAACGCATGAAACATACAAAGATTCGGCTTTGCGGCCGGTAAAAGCGCACAGAATTCTTTGTATATATGAAAGAAAGAGCCCATCCGAAGATGAGCTCTTTGCTATTTTAGAACTTTTGAGAATTCTGACAAAACTATTGCTTCAAAAATCAACCATAAATCTTCACAATAATTCTGTCTGGAAATTCTTCAATATATCCGTCAGACGGATAAGAAAGGACATTACACGATTACATTCGCGCAATGTCCTCTTTTTGATATAGATCAGCTTTATGATTATTTATCGGGTAAAAATCGCTCATAAAAACACCCGATAAGACCCACGCAAAAAGCCGGAAGGCCTTGATACTTAAGGCTTCCCGGCTTTCGTGATTTTCAGAATAAGGACCATTTGAGAATTTTTGAAGGAAAGAAAAAAGCTGAAACCGTTGTATATCAACGGTTTCAGCCTTCTTTAAGATGGTCCGAGTGGCGAGACTTGAAAGCTTGAGAACACCTCGCGTATCGTTGCGCATCACGTCATATGGCCTTATTTTTCAACGGATTCGAGATTTCAATCTATTTTTATCTTTGCATATGTTTGCACATCTTTTCACAAGAATAAGGACCAAATAAGGACCAGGATGTGATCTTTATTGCTTTTCAAAGAAACAACACTAAAATAATATTTTTTAACAAATACTTCAAACTAACCTTGAAACGCATCACCTAATTTATATGGTTTTGTATGTTTACACAGAAGCCGTTGTTTTAAATTATGGCTCATGTTCAATTATTAAAACTACAGTTTATATTTTTGAAATTGATTTAAGATTTAAAACAATAAGCTGCATAAAAAAGCCAAAAAGAGAATATAATAATATTAGTAGTATTGTTGTCCGCGTGGCGAGATGACATGCTTATACAGTGTTTCAGTAGTTGAGTCGTAATCTCTGAAACAAAAACGACTAAATTGGGGCAGGACCAATACAACAATACTACTCCTGATTATTTATACTATTCAAAAGCAGCGTTTTGCGCACACCCTTACCAAAAAATTTGTCTATTATCTGATTTTTCTTTTTATATTGTAGTTCAGGATTACATAACAAATGTTTTCTTACAATAAGCAATATTGCATGTTCCACAAGGTCATCTTTTGCTTTTTTTATCATATTTTCAGCTTCTTTAATAAAAGCATCCGTACCGCCAGAATTTTCAATTATCATTAATCGCTGAATCTGTTTATTAACCTCAGTATAATTTTGATTTATTAATAAATCAATTGTTTTACTGCTTGTGCAGAGTTCAGCGAAATGATCGTAAGTGCTTAAAATCATTGCATTAGCGTACGAAATAAACATGTCTAATATATCTTCTTTTGAAAACAAATTACCATTGCTTTTTTTGATGTCATTTATTTGCGCCACATTTAAAAGCATATCACACATTTCTTCAATAGTATCATCAACAGGTTTTAATAATGCGAACAGTATTTTATGGGGATACGAATATACACCTTCTATTAATTTTTCTTTCTGTGACAATTTAAGACTGTTGTTAAATGCCGGTATAGATTTACATATAATTTCAGTATATCTCATTGCTCTAACAAGTCTATTCGGGAACTCATCTATTTCACTTTCGTCATAATCAAACAACCCCTTTGCCTCTACAATGTTTTCACTATAGTGTGACTCTTCTGTAGATTCTTTTTGCTTCTTTACCTCTTCGTGATCTTCTTTTGTCGGAGCTTCTAAATCTTTTTTCTTATGTTTTCTTAAAAAAGCAATATTGTCTTTGCTGTAATCTATTTCTTCCCATTCAGATAACAATTCTCCTGCTTTCTCAGCAATAGACATAACAGTTCTTGTGTTACTTAATAAGTAAGAAATAAATAAAACTATATCAGAATTGATGCCAAAACAAATATGTTTTAAAACATATTCTATTTCTTCATAATATGTTTCATCATTTTGGGCATTTCTGATAAGATATTTAGCAATAAAATATGCCAAATAGTTCTTATTTGTAAAATAAACAGCAAGATCAACTGTTTCTTTAAACAGTTTTGCTCTTTTAGCAATTTCTAAAACATTAGATGCATTAACAGAAACACCGTATTCTTCATTGTATTTTTTAATAATAGAACGAATTTCCTCAACTTTTAATACATCATTTTTATTTTTATACATATAGCCTGCTATTTCTTCAAATGCAGTTAACACCTCATCAACATCTGATTTTTTAGTAAATTGTATAATTGAACTCTGCAACTCGTACTCAAACACTTTACTAAATACCGCTTCGCCTTTAGAATAATCATAATGTCGATCTTTAATAAAGTAATCAGTATATCGTATAATAAAACCAGGATTCAAAGAAAACAAACTGCTATTATTTTGAACTAAACTATCAATCAATTTATTAACTTTATCCGCTTCTTCATTACTATAAGGGTTGTTCAGCATACAAATGTTTTTAACAAGTTGATTTCTTTTTTCTGCAAAGAAAGGCTTAATTCTAAGTTCTTGAAATGTTTGTCCTTGAACAATTTCTTCTTTTACAGATTCCAAGATGCTATTTCTCTTTCCACTTGTACTCAAAATAACATAATCAAATTTCTCATTAAAAATTTTTAAAAGTTTTTCTTGGTTTTTTTCATTTGTTAAAAAATCCCAGCCGTCAACAATTAACACTTTTTTACTTTTTTCTGTCTGTTCGTATTTTTCAAAAAGAACACCATCATCTCCGTATTGATCTTCAAATAACCTTTTTATAAAGTTTTTTGGATTAATCTTTGTTGTTGAATCAATAAATAAAATCAAAGGTATTTTATTTCCTATAAGAGAACAAAACAGATGTTTCAACAACGTAGTTTTTCCTGAATTAGAGCTGCCAGAAATCCAGACATTCTTATTTTTTTCAATGTAAGACAGAAGTTCCTCTGTTGTTTTCACTTCCTCACGCTTACCAAATTCATTTTTATATTCGCTAATTAGTTTTGGAAAAACAAAATATTGAGTAAAATCATGAGAAAAACTATACTCATCTTCTTTTATGTCCTTTACAAAACTTGGCAACGGAGTTATCTGACCTTTTCTACCTTGAAGAGGTTTATTATCAACTAAAATTTTATGAACAAAGACTCTTTCTCGTGAATTCCAATCAAAAGTGTAACCGCAAAAAGTGTTAGTATCGGTATCAATAACAATAGAATTAAACGAATCATGAAAATCTATTTCTGAAAACTTCATTTCTCCTGCACAAGAAATCCAAGTGTTTAGACTACTACCTATTGAAACAGATTTTGAATCTCCATAATGATCATGCCCAGTCAAAAGCATTTCTGAATTATTTATAATTGTTTTCTCCAAATCAGATTTGTATTTCCAATTAAACCATTCGCTACTATGATGCATTACAGTTATGCACAAGTTAACATCTTCACTTTTAGTTAAAAAGCGCATCTTTTCAAGTGGAAAATAATGCAGTTCTTTATCGTCGGGATTTAACGTAGAGAACAAGGATGTATTTACAAGATTAAATTGTATTTGATAATCTCCGTATCTGCCCAAACGACGGTCAATAATTTTATCATAAGGTACGCGAGCATTGGCATGCGAATATGTATAAAAATTATCAAGCAACTTTATTTCATCAGGAACGATTTTTTCTATACAATTATCATCATAATACTTCTGAATGTATTCTCTTCCTCTGGCATCATCAGCCAAAGCAAGATCGTGATTTCCTGGTATAATAAATACATCAACAAAATCATTTCCATTTTTTTGTTTTATACCATGAATTAATTTTCCTATTATATATCGGGAACTTCTGTATTCGTTAATTTGACCTGAATATGCCAAATCACCAGAAAAAACAATAACATATTCATCTACTTTACCAAGGATGTTCAAAGAATCCATAAATTTGCTAATCTTTTCATTTAAAAAATTTTCGTTAGCCTTTACGTGGAAATCGCTTATATGTATAATCGCTACTTTCATGAACACAACCTCTTTCTTTGTTAATTTATTATTATCCTTTATTTAAGACAAAATATTCCTAAATAAAAGTTAATCTATATATATATGACGGTTTTTGCAAAATGTTACGCAAAATTTTTTGTGAAATCACCACTTTCTATGTTTTGCACAAAACGCTCCGATTGTTTTAGTGCAAAATTACAACTATATAAAACTCAAACCCGCAGGTTTTCACCTGCGGGTTTGTTGTTTAATACTCGGTTTCGTCGTAATCTTCATCTTCGTATTCGTCCTCAATAAAATCACGAAAATAGAATTCATCGGGATTACGATATCCGACAAGTTTGCCGAGAAATCTGATTTTATCTGTAAAAACTGTTACAGATTGATATGCGTCATCCTCAAAATACAGTTCGCACTTTCCGTCTCTTTCATTTGTAACAAAAGCCGGAATAATAACTCCGTCCAGTTCAATCGCCTGATAATCACCGAAATATACTTCATCAGGATCATATTTGATTATATAACCCTCTTCAATTCCGTGATTAGCAAAGCTGCTGTCCCTGATAACAAACTCATTCTTGCGAAGTGCCACGGGTTCAAGTTCATCATCGAGTAAATAATAATCACGTTCATACTCGGTGAGAATATCGCTCAAAGACGATGCCCCAAGACTTTTTTGAATTGCCGTCATTACGGCATAGGGAAAAATGCAGTTGACATACGGATTCTTGTCAAAGAAACACAGGATTTTTTCTTTCTCAAATCCATATTTCTTTGAAATGTTTTCGGCGATGATTTCTTTAAGATGATTTTTCAAATATTTCAACTCCAATTTAATATTTGACACTTCTGTGCCTTACAAACGAATAATAACATATGAACGTTACAATCACGTCGCGGGTTGTCTAAGTTTTTTGAAACATTACGTGAACAAAATACGTACATGGAAATTAAATACTTTTGTTATTTAAATGTATCTAATGTAAATTTTGCACCAAATCTGAACCCGGTGATAAAGCTATCCGTGATGCTTGTTGTCAGGAACGCAAGATATTTGTCTGCATATTCCGAAAACAACTCCTTATCGGCATCTGCCAATTTCCCCATAAGTTCTTTTTCTATCTGAGTCAGTTCGTTTTGCTTTTTCTTTAATTTCGCTTTGAGTTCTGCGCTGTATTCCTGCGGCTCGATGTTGCCATAGTAAAACTCTTCAATAAAGCCGGGCATTATCATTCCCCCTTTTCAAACAAAGAATGATTTTGGCATATTTTAAAAGGCTAAACAAATCAATCAACTCCCAAAATTTATTACAGAAGATATATTTCCTCTGCAGAATAATTGTACCAGGAGTCAACGGGTAACGTCAACGCGTGAAACGTACAAAGAATCGGTTCTGTGGCCGGTTAATGCGCACAAAATTCTTTGTATGTACGAAAAAGAGCCCATCCGAAGATGAGCTCTTTGTTGTTTTAGAGTACGCTCTTAAAGATTGCCTGTACAACGGTTCTGTTAATTCCAAAGAGGTTTTTAAAGAATGAAATAATCTTCTGGAAGAAGCCACCATTGACGGTTACCTTTTCGGAATCCTTAATCTCATTTCCGCTTTCGTTTTTGAGTACATTACCGTTTGCATCAACAAGCTTAACCTCAACAGTCTTTGTTCCGTTTTTGAAGCTTACATTGAATGTTTCGCCTTCACCCTTCTTTGCACCGTCAATATACCAATAAATCTTTGCATCCGCAGGCTTATCGGTCACTATTGCGGTGAGCTTAAGCGTTTCTCCGTAATTAATTGTCTTTGAACCAGTATTATTTTTAATACTCACCGTGCTGTTGAAATATGGCTTCTTTTGCCAGACAGCGTAAAGAGTCGTGTCTTCGTAAAATTTAGTGAATGAAGATACTTCATTTCCTTCGCTATCAACCCAACCGATATGCATATTGTTACTGTCATAAAGTTCTTCTGAAAGTTTGATTCCAACTACCGAACCTGCAGGAATAGTGGTAACTAATTCTTTACTGTTTCCTCCTGCTTGCAAAATACCATACTCGGTTTTTAATGTTATATCAATTAACTTGACATCCCATTTTGCATAAAGTGTTGTTCGTTGAGTAACTTTATCAGTTTCAAAGTTCCACTTCATACCTTCAGTACATTCTTCATTTTTATACCAACCCACAAAAACATAACAAGGATCCGCAGGCTGTTCAGGTTCTGTTACAAGCGAACCTCTTATCAAACTTTGTTTTTCGGGAGCTGCTCCATATTGTGTAACAAAACTAACATAACAAATAGGTAATGTAGCGGTTATGTTTGCTCCGTTTTTGTTGTAAGATTCATATGTACGAACGTCATATTCATACCCCACATCAGAATCAAATCCTTCAACAGAGTATCTGTAAAAATAATCATCATCGTTCACATTTCTTACACTTAACACAACGCTCCATCTGTTGTCTTTATTAAGAGTAAACGGAATTGAAACATCACCTAAATGTGACACTAATGTTAAATCCAGAGATTCAGGTCTTACACCACAAACATTATCGTGATCATCCCAAACTAATGTAACAGTATAGTCATAATATGAATAGCCGTCGAATCTGTATTCATCTTCTCCTACTGTTTGTAAGAGTTCTCCGTTTGTGTTGGTTATGGTTATTTCAACCTGCTGCGTTTCAGGAATAAAATCATATTTTTTTCCGTTTGCGGAACTGATGGTTAAATCATAAATGAAAGTTTTACTGGATAATCCCTCTAAATCATCTTCTGTAAATTCAATAGGGAACGAAACACATCCCAAATTGTTTGTTACGGAATATGTATTATTAGGTAAAGGGACGTTCTCATCATCACTGGATATTGTGATACCATACTCTTTGAACTGGGCAACAGAGCCATCAATGGTTGAGTAAACATTAACAGTTACTGTGACTGGTTCAACATTTACTTGTGTATAATGTATGGTTGCATTAGCAAGAGTATCATTTAACTGTCCTATTTCTACCATTTTCCACTGTATCTCTGTTCCGGCAAAGTAAACATCTGCAAGTGAAATGCAATTATAAAACGCACCATTACATATATTTAATATGCTAATAGGAAGTGTAATGGTTGTGAGCATAGAGCAGCCATCGAACAGACAATCTCCTATACTTGTTACACCATTAGGAATCTCTATTGTTTTAATACTAATACACTCTGCAAACGCTGCTCCACCTATACTGGTTACACCTTTGCCGATACTTACATTCACAAGGTTATCACAAGAATAAAATGCACCTTCACCTATGCTTATGACACTATCGGGAATTTCTACACTTACGAGGGATTTACAAGAATGAAAGGCGTTATCACATATGCTTGTTACTCCAGTGCTAATTGTTACGGATTTTATTGATGAACTGTAACTGCGCCAAGGTGTAACCGAAGGATATAAGTAATCCCACATCTCGCCTGTACCACTGATGACAAGTTCACCTATATCCGAATCAAATTTCCATGTAAGATTATCGCCACAAACACCTTTAAAAAAGTGAATTGTTGCCTCATTAAGCGGATTGTTACCATTATCAATTATTGTGATTCTGCCCCACTGTTCTTCAGTACCCTTATAGTATACATTTTTAAGGTTGTCACAGTTATAGAACACATATTCACCAATGTTTGTTACACTGTTGGGAATTGTTATGCTTTCAAGAGCACCGCAATCATAGAACGCAGAATACTCAATACTTGTTAAATTGTCAGAAAGTTTAATGCTTGTAAGTTTTTTGCAATTGCCAAATGACCACACACCAATACTTGTTACCCCATTACCAACTATTACACTTGTAAGGTTATCGCAATCATAGAACACCTGCTCTCCGATGCTTGCTACATTATTAGGGATTGTTATGTTTATAAGGCTGTCGCAATGACCAAACGTCCATTTCCCAATGCTGATTACACTGTTGGGAATTGTTATGCTTGTAAGGTTTTTGCAAAAAGAGAACGCATAATCACCAATACTAATTACGCTATCAGGGATTATGTAATTTGTTCTGTTGTTTCCTGTGGGATACTGAATTAATTCTGTTTTGTTTTTATTAAACAAAACACCATATTCATCGGTTGAATATGCAGTGTTGGCAGAATCAACTGTTATACTTGCAAGAGTTTCACAACTACAAAACGCTTCTGTTCCAATGCTTGTTACACCTTTACCGATTACTATGTTTTTAAGGCTAAGGCACAAACGAAATGCATAGTCACTAATTTTTGTTACACTGTCAGGAATTGTTATGTTTTCAAGGCTCATACACTCACTAAACGCAAATTCGCCAATGTTTGTTATAGCATTACCAAATGCTACGCTTTCAAGACCATCACAAGAAAAGAACGCACCCCAACCTATAATTGTTACACTGTCCGGGATTGTTACGCTCTCAAGGCTGTCGCAATAGCTAAATGCCCATTTACCGATACTTGTAACACCGTTACCTATTATAACACTCTGAATTATGCTTGAAAAATCTTCCCACGGACGATCGAAACCTGTATAATCATACATCAATCCCGTTCCCGAGATTGTTAAGGTGTCAGTAGCTTCAACATATTTCCAAGTAAGATTATCGCCACATTTGCCACTGTATGTTGCCGCCTCTGCTTTGGTGCTGAAAAGATTGATTTCGGGCAATTCAAGTCCTACAAAACTCACAAGGGGTGCAGCACCGATTATCATTACAACAACCAGCATTATTGACAGTATGCGTTTTATAGTTTTCTTCATAGCAATACCTCCACAAATCAAAAAGTGCGCCAACGAAAGCTGACGCACCGAAAAACGTAGCCTCGTCTATTGCTGCGACACAATTACCTCAAAGTAGAAATGAGAAACAAAGCATACGCTTTTGCCAAGCATATACTCTACTTTGAGAAAAATTAATCCAATTGTGTCGCACCCATAGTATAACACTAAAATCTAAACAATTCAACCTAAAAATAAATCATCATATGACGACACTTTGTCATATGACAATCTTCATATATGACAATACCCCGAAGTTGGCAGTAATCACTGCTTACTTCGGGGTTGATTTGTTTTTAGAGTTGCTTTTATGTTTCTTGGTTTTCGCTTTTTTCTTTTTCGGTCTGTAGTATCTGAAAATCAACCAATCCATTTTCTTCATAGCTTCAACGGAAAGGTTAAGTTTTTCTGCATAGGATTTAAGCAGGTCGATATCTTTTTTGTTACTGTCACGGTATTTCTTTGAAAGCTCACGCAATCGGCGGTAGCTGATGCGGTGGTGATTTTTGAAGTGGTCGCAGATTGTGCGTTCAAGGTCATAGCACGGCAGTCCGTCTTTTGAGGCAGTCTTTCCGATTTTAAAATACTCGGGTTTAACATAGTAAATCTGCAAATCAATATCTTTTATAAATCTGCTGTTTGAGTGGATAAAGCCTCTCGGAACAGCAATTTCGTGTTTATACGGTTTTCTCTTTCTATAGCTGTGAATATATAACGCTTCGCTCATACAGAACACACCTTGAGGAATAGCGGCGAGAATAACATTTCTCTTGTCGCTTATCTTCAAGGTTTTTATTTTATACAACCCGTGTTTGATTCTGACAATATCTCCGTTTTGGCAAAGCTGATTGATACAGTATCCGCTGATACCGGCAGATTTCAGTTCGGCAGTTGTCGCAAAACCGTTGGGAAAGTTTTGCTCCGTAAGTTTATCCTGATGATTCATAGCACACCTTCTTTTGAGTCGATTGTATCATAAAAAGGTGCTTCAATCAAGATTTTAGATAAAATTCTGTAGATTGTTACGTTTAATAATTTTAAATTTTAGTATTCGTAAATCCTTTAGTATAAGCAACTTTTTTACATTTTCCGTTTTTGCAAATTATCCTACAACGTAATCTTACATACTTTGATCGATATAAATCACGATAGGAGAATTTCCATCAGGCAAATCAGCCTGTGGTCGTGTATGCTCCGATATACGCAAAAAGCAAGCATTTAAACCGCAGCGGGCGCATCAACAGATGAACGGAGATAAATTTGTTGATGTTATGCTGCAGACTTTTTTTGAAAGGATGATGCCCGAAAAGCAAAATCGCAGCCCCTTGTCATCAGCAGAATTTTTTAAAGCTGATGAAGTGTGATGCGGCGTTTGTTTGTTGGTGAAAAGTTGCATCTGATGAACAACAGCAATAAACAACGCAGCGTCACAACAGACCGTTTTTTCGGTCTGTTTCGTTAGGGGTTATCACGAAAATATCGTGATTTTTACGTGATAACCACCTAACAGGAGTTTTTCGAGCGAAAATAGAAAGAATTTCTTGCTCAGAAGCTTTGGTGTGAACAGGACGGCAACCTGTTTAACCGGCCTTTTCTCGGCGACAGAATGTATTTTCTGTATGGAAATTGAGACATCGCCATTGATTTAACAAACGGGTTGGCAGAAACACCAACTAAAAAAGTTTCAATATAAACGAAAGGAATGTTGCTATGTCAAAGCAAAACAAAGTCAGAGGCAAAAGCATCACAAGACAACTGCGTGATGAAACAGAACCATTTTTATCGACCAAAAGCTTTGGTACTCAGAAAAACTATCGCAAATGGCTTGATGCATATATCAAGTATTGCCGTGAACACCACAACTGTAAAACACACGATGAATGTTTTATGCACATCCAAGATTACTCGGATTATCTGCAAGGTAAGTACAGTGCATCCACCATACACAGCTATCTTGCGGCGGTGTGCGGATTCTATAATGTTCCGATGGATTTGATTACAAAGCCTATCCGTCATACTGCCGAGTATACAAAATCCCGTTCGGATAACGGCAAAACGATTCGTGCGGACAACAACCCCGACAATCCGAGATACGAACGCTCGGTAGCATTTCAGAGGGTTGTGGGTATAAGAGCATCCGAGCTTGCCAAACTTGAGGGTCGGGATCTTGTCACGGACGAATCGGGACATTTATGTGTTTTCGTCAAAAACGGAAAAGGCGGCAAAGATTCACTTCAAAGAATCCTTCCTGAAGACGAAGTTTTCATCAGCGAATATTTTAATGTCGGCGAAAAAGAAAAAGTTTTTCAGCCGATCGAACTTTCCAATTCAATCGACTATCACCACATCAGGGCTGAGAACGCCAAAAGATGTTATGACTATTATTTGAATAAAATCAACACAGAAGAAGGATATGCGGAAAAACTTGCAGACGAAATCCGTCTGCGTTGGAAACTGTACTGCACAAAGAAACTTTCCGATGGCACAATAGTTCACAAACCTTTTGATGAAAAACTTATCAAAGGTACATACAAAGCCAGAGGAAAGAATAAAAAGTTGGCAATCGAATACGGCTTGCCAATCGAATATAACAAACTTGCGCTTGCAGCTACTTCGATTTTTCATTTGGCGCACTGGAGAAATAATGTAACTGTGCAGTCATATCTTTTGTCGCACTAAAAGCAATGCCGACGGGTTAACCGCCGACATTGAGTGAAATAGAGTTGGACAATGCCTCGCTGGCTTTAGCCTGAACCTTTGCAAAAACATGAGCGTAGATATTAAGCGTTGTTGTAGGATCAGAGTGTCCGAGCGATGCTGAAACCTGATTAACATTGCAGTTAAATTCAATCAAGGCAGTAGCATTGAAGTGACGGAAACTATGAACATTCACATAGCGGAGCCCTTCTTTTTTACAGAATTTTTGAAGCCAATGTCTCGGAGTATCGGGACCCATAGGCAAACCGTTCCAAGCGGTAAAAAGTCTGTCCGTTTTATGCCAGGCATCACCGAGTTCAGCTATGTTTTTGTCTTGTTCTTCTTTGAGTTCCCGTATTGCGTTTATTACTTCATCATTAACTTTCAGGCTTCTGTAACCGTTTTCGGTTTTCGGAGTTCCCGTTATTATACCTTTTTCTTTAGAATAAACCGAAGTTCTGTTTATACTGATAACTTGATTTTCAAAATCAATATCGCTCCATTCAAGCCCAAGAATTTCGCCTTTTCTGAAGCCCGTAAACATTGCGATGATGAAAAACACTTTATATTTCAAAGGTGCTTTTTCACAAAGGAGATTTACCAACGTCTGCATTTCCTCTAAATCATATATTTCACGCTTTTTAGTTTCAACCTTAACAGTGTGTACTCCTTTGCAAGGGTCTTTCAAATACATATTATAATATCTTGCGGCAAAATCATACACATCGGATATAAAGCCTTTATAGAGCTTTTGTGTTTTGACCGAAAGCCCTTTACCTGTGTGTTTATTTGTACCTTCCTGAGCAAGGCTGTTGATAAATTTCTGAATATGAGCCGTTGTAATGCGGTCAAGCCTTAAATGACCGATTGCTTTATATGTTCTGTCCTTGCAGTCCTTAAGACGTTCAAGTGTAAGCTGTTTATGATTATTCTCAAGTACTGCCTGTGCCAGAAACATTTCAGCCATTACTTCAAACTTAACATTAGCCGATACAAACGAACCCGTTTTAACTTCTTGCTCAAATATCACAAACTGCTTCTGGCATTCCTTCCCAATCTGTTTTGGAGTCATTCCCGCTTCGGGAACCCATGTTTTAGTAACGATATTCTGTGTACCGTCAGCTTTGTAACCGTCATAAATTTTAAAACGGTATCCATTTCCTCTTTTTTCAATTCTACCTATAAAACCATCTTCTTTCGTAAATAATTCAGCAAACGTACATTTGTTCTGTCTGCATATATATTATAACTCCAGCCACAAATAACGTCAACGCGTCATGATTCACAAAATTGGAGGTGATAAAATGTCCATGGCCCCTAAAATGCGCACAATAAAGCAGGCAATTAAAGAAATAAAAGAATCTGACAGCAAGACCGCTTTAACCGAAAGAGGTCTTCGCAGGCTCATTGAGGAAAAGAAAATTGTTTCTACCCTTATAGGGAATAGGAACTTGATTGATATGGATCAGCTTTATGATTATTTATCGGGCAAAAATCGCTCATAAAAAAACACCTGATAAGACCCACGCAAAAAGCCGGAAGGCCTTGATACTAAAGGCTTCCCGGCTTTCGTGTTTTTCAGAATAAGGACCAAACAAGGACCATTTGCGGATTTTTGAAGAAAAGTAAAAAGCTGAAACCGTTGTATATCAACGATTTCAGCCTTCTTTAAGATGGTCCGAGTGGCGAGACTTGAACTCACGGCCTCTTGACCCCCAGTCAAGCGCGCTCCCAACTGCGCCACACCCGGATTTTCTGTTTTTAGTGCTGTTACGCACTCAACGAATGCTATTATATCACAGAAAACAAAAAAGTCAAGATAATTTTTTAAAAAATCAAAAGTTTTTCTTAAAATTGTTCTTCAATATATTTCATTGCAAAAAGGCCGTAAAACCCTTTCGAGTTTTACGGCCTGAAAGTCTTATTTTGCAAATGCTTTATCCGCTTCAATGAGCGAAATGCCTGCTTTACCGAGAATATTTGCAGCCTTTGCATTATCCTCTACTCTGATAATAACGCAGGCCGAACCTTCGTGGCGTGTAATAAATGCATAGGCATACTCAACAGTTATATCAGCATCGGCAAGAACCTTGATTGCCTGAGCAAATCCGCCCGGAACATCGGGAACCTCGATGCCAAGAACATCTGTTACAGATGCGATTATTCCGTCAGCCTTCAAAGCCTCAATAGCTTTTTCATGGTTGCTGACAATAAGCCTGAGAATGCCGTAATCGGTTGTATCAGCAATAGAAAGTGCGCGGATATCAACACCGGCAGCATTAAGAACAGAGGTAACTTCATAAAGCCCGCCCTGCTTGTTTTCAACAAAAACCGAAATCTGTTTAACGCTCATGTTTTTAGCCCCTTTCTTATTATCAAATATTAGTCATGAAGCTTTCTCTTATCAATAACTCTGACTGCCTTGCCTTCACTTCTTGTGATTGTTTTGGGTGCAACAAGGTGAACCTTGGGGTTGATGCCGAGCATTGTCTTAATGGCGTTCGCAAGAGCCTTTTCCTTTGCGGCAAGCTCTTTGACGGTGTCGGAGAACTGTTCGGGATTAAGCTCAACGGAAATATCAAGAGTATCGACATTGTTTGCTCGGTCAACTTCAATGAGATAGTTGGGTGAATAGCCTTCCTGGAGAAGTACGGTTTCAATCTGTGAGGGGAATACGTTAACACCGCGGATAATCATCATATCGTCGCTTCTGCCCATGGGCTTTGCCATCTTTATGAGAGTTCTTCCGCAGGAGCATTTCTTTCTTGAAAGAACGCAGATATCTCTTGTGCGGTATCTGAGAAGCGGGAAACCTTCCTTATCAAGGCTCGTAAACACAAGCTCGCCCTTTGAGCCTTCGGGAAGAACCTCGCCCGTGTCAGGGTCGATAATTTCAGCAAGGAAATGGTCCTCGTTGATATGCATACCTGTCTGCTCTTCACATTCAAATGCAACGCCCGGTCCGGTTGATTCTGTAAGGCCATAAATGTCATACGCCTTTATGCCGAGAGAGTTTTCAATATCGCGGCGCATTTCTTCCGTCCAGGGTTCAGCTCCGAAAATACCTGCCTTAAGGCTGATGTCATCGGGAGTAAGCCCCATTTCTTTGAGGGTTTCGCCGATATATGCTGCGTAAGAAGGTGTACAGCAGAGGATTGTTGAGCGAAGATCCTGCATAAACTGAATCTGACGCTCTGTGTTGCCCGAGGACATGGGGAGAGTCAGACAGCCTACTTTCTGAGAGCCGCCGTTAAGACCGAAGCCGCCGGTGAAAAGACCGTAGCCGTAAGCAACCTGGCAAACATCTTCGCTGGTTCCGCCTGCAGCAACAATTGCACGTGCGCAGCAATCATCCCAAAGATCAATGTCGGCCTGAGTATAGAAAGCAACAACTCTTTTGCCGGTTGTGCCGCTGGTGGAATGGATTCTGACGCAGTTTTTGAGGTCTGTGCCGAGAAGTCCGTAAGGATAAGCATCACGAAGGTCTGCTTTTGTTAAAAAGGGAAGCTTATGAAGGTCGTCAATAGACTTGATGTCGTCGGGAGTAACGCCCTTTTCGTCCATGAGATTGCGGTAATACTCAACGTTCTCATAAACGTGCTTTACCTGTTTTACAAGTTTTTCACTTTGCAGCGCCTTAATTTCTTCAACCGATGCGGTTTCGATTTCAGGCTGATAATATTTGCTCATTGGTAACGCTCCTTTTATTTTATATGCTGTAGCCCATTTCAAATGCCTTGAGATTGAGTTCAAGGAACTTGGGCGGAACACTCTCCGTGAGAGCTTTTATCCATTTCTCTTTATCAACATCTGCCATATTCTTTGCCATTGCGCCGATAAGAATAACATTAACAGCCTTTGAATTGCCTGCTTCAACAGCCATGGGCAACGCATCAACGGTTTCAACATCGGCTCCTGCAGCCTTAACAGCTTCAATGATTCCTTCGGGATATTCAGCAGCGCCCATGACAACGGGCATAGGGTCAATCTGCTGAGTGTTAACAATCAGCTTGCCGTCGGGTTTAAGATATTCAAGCCATCTTGCAGCCTCAAGCTGTTCAAAAGCAAGAATGATATCTGCTTCACCCTTTTCAATAATGGGTGATGAAACTTTATCGCCGAAACGGACATAAGTAACAACCGAGCCGCCACGCTGGCTCATACCGTGCACTTCCGAAACCTTAACATCGTAGCCGCAGTCAAGCAATGCTGCGCCGAGAATACGGCTTGCAAGCAATGTTCCCTGACCGCCGACGCCGACAATCATAATCGATTTATTCATTTTCATGCTCCTCCCCTCTTATTCAATCGCACCAAATTTGCAAAGCTGACTGCATACATTACAGCCAAGGCACTGTGTGAAATCTATGCTCGCTTTGCCGTCCTTCATGCTGATAGCAGGGCAGCCGATCTTCATGCACATTTTGCAGGATTTGCACTTATCGGCATTAACCTTAAGGGGCGGATTATGTTTAACTGTTTTAAGCAAAGCGCAGGGACGTCTTGAAATAACAACCGCAGGGCCGTCAGCTTCAAGAGCATTCTTAATACCTTCTTTTGTTTCAGCAAGGTTATAGGGGTCAACAACAATAACGTTCTGAATGCCCACTGCCTTTGCAAGCGCTTCAAGGCTGACTGCGTTTGCAGGCTCGCCCTTGATATTCTTGCCGGTTGTGGGATTCTGCTGATGGCCTGTCATGCCCGTGATAGAGTTATCAAGAATAATAACAACCGAATCGGTTGCGTTATATGCTATGTTAATAAGACCGGTTACTCCAGAATGGATGAAAGTTGAGTCACCGATAACGGCGACGCTCTTCTTTGCGTTTGCGGGGTCTGCAGCATTTCTTCCGTGAAGGGCAGAAACGGATGCACCCATGCAAAGAACGGTGTCAATCATGCCAAGAGGCTGCGCAAAGCCGAGGGTATAGCAGCCGATATCGCCGCTTACTGTTACGTTAAGCTGCTTAAGAGCATAGAAAAGACCTCTGTGTGGGCAGCCTGCGCAAAGAACAGGAGGTCTGGGAACAATGTTAACATCCGCTTTGAGGCTTTCGTTCTTTTTGCCGAGAATAACATCGGCAATCATGCTCTGGGAATATTCGCCCTGAAGAGTAAATGCATCCTTGCCGATAACTTCAATGCCGTTTTTGCGGCAATGGGTCTCGATATAATCATCAAGCTCTTCAAGAACATAAACCTTTTCACATTCCGAAGCGAATTTTTTAATCATATCAACGGGCAGCGGATATACGCAGCCGAGCTTGAGATATGATGCATTATCACCAAGAGCTTCTTTAGCGTACTGATAGCAGATACCCGAGGTGATAACACCGATTTTCTTGCTGTTATATTCAACGGTGTTAAGTCCGTCGGCACCCGATTCACAATAAGCAATCTGGTCAAGAATTCGTTGCTCAACAACGACATGCTTACCTTTTGCGTTTGCAGGTACCATAACATATTTCTGAGGATTTTTTGTATATTCCTTAAGGCCGTTATCAACTCTTTCAGCAACGGGAGCAATGCTTCTGGAGTGAGCAACTCTTGTTGTGAGTCTGATAATAACGGGGGTATCAAACTTTTCGGAAAGCTCAAAAGCCCTTTTTGTATATTCAAGGCATTCTGCGGAATCCGAAGGTTCAAGCATCATTGTTTTTGAACCCATTGCATAGTGCCTCGAATCCTGCTCATTCTGAGATGAGTGCATTCCCGGATCATCGGCAACAAGGATAACCATGCCGGCATTAACGCCTGTGTATGATGCTGTGAAAAGAGGGTCTGCGGCAACGTTGAGGCCGACATGCTTCATGGCGCAGAATGAACGTGCACCTGCAACAGATGCACCGAAAGCTACTTCGCATGCCACCTTTTCATTGGGAGCCCATTCCGAAAAAATTTCATCGTAAGTTGCAGCAAACTCGGTAACCTCTGTGCTGGGAGTGCCGGGATAGCTTGACACTACTCGACAGCCGGCTTCGTAAAGGCCGCGTGCAACCGCTTCATTTCCTAAAAACAGTTTTTTCAACTGATATCCTCCTAACCTTTCAATCGCTTTTTAAAACATCTAATTGTATAATTATAAAGTAAATGCGTGCAAATTACAAGTATTTATGCAAAAAGCACTTTGTGATATTTATGTTAAAAAAGATTATTTTTCAAGCTTCATTTCAACCTGAGTAGCAACAAGGCTTTCGCCGCAATAAAGCTTTCTGAGCTTCGGCTTTTCGATTTTGCCTGTAGGGTTACGGGGAACCTCGGCAAAAATCATCTTATGAGGACGCTTGTATCTCGGAAGGTCACGGCAGAAATCCTTGATATCTTCTTCATCCGCCTTGCAGCCCTCTTTGATTTCGATAATAGCTGTTGCAATTTCACCAAGTCTTGCATCGGGAAGACCGATAACGGCAACGTCCTTTATCGCTTCATGCTTACGCAGGAAATCCTCAATCTGAACGGGATAAAGGTTTTCGCCGCCGGAAATAATAACATCCTTTTTGCGGTCAACAAGATAAATAAATCCGTCCTCATCCTCCTGAGCCATATCGCCCGTATAGAGCCATTCGCCGTGGAGAGTTTCACTTGTTGCCTTGTCATCATTGAAATAGCAAAGCATTACGCCGGGGCCTTTAACCGCAAGCTCACCCACATCGCCCTTTGCCACTTCTTCGCCGTTTTCATTGATAATTTTTGTTTCCCAACCGTAGCCTGCCTTGCCGATTGCGCCAACCTTATGAACGTTTTCAACGCCGAGATGAACACAGCCGGGGCCGATGGATTCGCTCAAACCGTAGTTTGTGTCATACTGATGATTCGGAAACACCTTGAGCCATCGCTTAATAAGACTGGGGGGAACAGGCTGAGCACCGACATGCATGAGTCTCCACTGGTCAAGATTATAGCGGTCAAGCTCAATATCTCCCCTGTCTATTGCATCAAGAATATCCTGTGCCCAGGGAACGAGCAGCCAGACGATTGTTGCTCTTTCCTGCGAAACAGCCTTGATTATCCATTCAGGCTTTGCGCCTTTAAGAAGAACAGCCTTACTGCCCACAAGCAGACTTCCGAACCAATGCATTTTTGCGCCCGTATGATAAAGAGGCGGAATGCAGAGAAATACATCATCCTTTGTTTGCGAATGGTGATTCTGTTCAACCTTGCATGAATGAACAAGGGCCTTATGTGCATGAAGAATAGCCTTTGGAAAACCTGTGGTGCCTGACGAAAAATAAATTGCCGCATGGTCATCATCCGAAAGCTCAATTTCGGGATTTCTTGATGTGCAATATGTAACAAGCTGATTATAGCTTTCCGCAAATGTGGGGCAGTCGCTGCCGAGATAAAGACGAAGCTTAACATCAGGAATCCTGTCACTTATCTGCTCCATTCGGCCAACGAACTCAGGGCCGAAAACGATTACGTCGCTTTCGGAAAGCTTGAGGCAGTATTTGATTTCATCAGCCGTGTAGCGATAATTAAGGGGCACGGCAAGCGCACCTGTTTTTAAAACACCGAAATAAATCGGCAGATATTCGATGCAGTTCATAAGAAGAATTGCAACTCTGTCACCCTTCTTGATTCCTCTTGAAAGCAGGAAATTCGCAAAGCGGTTAGCTCTCTTGTTAAAATCTTCCCATGTGATTTCACTTCTTCCGGTTGCATTTGCACCCTGTTCAATAAGTGAATACTCTCTCCATGTTACTCGGTTTTTCTCCTGAATCTCGGGATTAATTTCAACAAGAGCCACATCGTCTTTATAAAGCTCTGCATTTTTTTCCAAAAACTCGGTAATCGGCATTTTATCATTCCTATCTTTATTATTAAGTTATATAAACACAATGCAGAGTGGCAGAGTTATAATAAAACCCTGTCACTCTGTTTTGCATATCTTTTGGTTTTATTTTGCTTCAACCTGACGGACATCGCCCTCATAGAAGAACGCTGTCTCTTTTTCGTTTGTTGTCTTTGTTGCTGCACTTACAGCAAAGCAAAGCACGATCGAGGCTGCCATTGCAACGCATGCGAACACGGGACCCTTGCCTGCAAGCCAAACAACTGTTTCGCTTGCCGTGAAATTTGTCATAATCTTGGCTGCTGCAGGAATAACGGCAATAATAAATCCGCCGAGAATGCCTGCCCATGCGCCTTTGGTGTTCATCTTCTTCCAATAAAGTGCCACAACATAGGGCGCAAGGAACGAGCCCGAAATAATACCCCATGAATAGCTCATCATATCAAGAATTGCCGTGTCTGAGTTAGCTATGACATACGAACATATAATAAATATAACACATAACACTTTAATAATCAATGATGATTTTTTATTGCTCAAATCCTTTTTGAAGTGCTTGATAAAGTCAATGGTGAGGGTTGAGCTTGCAGTAAGAGTTACAGAACAGAGCGTTGAAACAGATGCCGCAATCAAAAGAACAAGAACAATACCCAGAAGCACCGAGGGAAGTCCGGATTCCTTGAGCATATTGGGAACTATGTAATCCTGCGCAATGTAGTTGGGGTCGGTTGGGTCGTTAAGCTGAGCGTATGTAAAGTATCTGTAGCAAAGAGCACCAATGAAATATCCGCCGCCTGCAACAAGAAATGCGAAGAAAGTTGAAATTGTGATACCTTTCTTTGCCTGCTTGTCGTCTTTTATTCCAAAATACTTCTGAACCATCTGAGGCAGGCCCCATGTTCCGAAGCTGGTCATAAGAACCGTTGCCCAAAGTGAAATCCATTGAGATGCATTAAGCCTGGGTAAACCGTTTTTCGCCGAGGGCTGTGCACCGAGAGTGTTTGCATATTCCTTGAGGCCTTCAAAACCGCCGACTGCATCACAACGGACAACGCAGATGATGAGAAGCGCAACACCAAACATCATAACAATACCCTGCATGAAATCTGCTCTTGCCTGAACAAGATATCCGCCAAAAACAAGAAGCAGTGCGGCAACAACAGCAATAATAATCATGCAAATATCAACATTGATTCCGAGAAGAACCTCTGCAACAGAAGCAAGGCCTTTGTAGACAGATGCCGAATACGGAATAAGGAAAACAAAGATAACTATGCAAGCAAAAAGGCGCATAGCTTCGCTTGTGTAACGCTTTTCAAGAAACTGAGGCATGGTTTTTATTTTTAGACGGTAAGAAGTGTCACGCGTTCTGCGAGCAAGCACCTTCCATGCAAGCCATGAGCCAAAAACGGCGTTGCCGAGGCCTGCAAGAATGCCCCAGAGACCGTAGCCTTTGCCTGTGCCGCCGGCATAACCGACAAACATTACCGCAGAGAAATAGGCTGTGCCGTAAGAAAGAGCGGAAAGCCAGGCACCCGCGTTTCTGCCGCCGACGGTAATATCTGCGATGCTTTTTGCCTTTTTGCCCTGGGTTATTCCTATAACCGCCATCAATGCTATGTAAATGCCTATCGTCACCCAAATAGCAATCTTATCCATATAATTCATCCCTTTTAATCATTATCGCTTTAAAGCTTTTATGCGATAAAGTGTGCATTTATAATATACCTCTTGCGCAATTTTGTCAATAGTATATTTGAATTTTTTCAAAAAACAATATCATATATTGCTTCAACCGTTTCGGCAATATACGATGCTCCAGCTTTTTTCAGTTCCTCTCGGCTGCCGTATCCGAAAAGAACACCGATTGAATCAATTCCGTTTTTATTTGCGCCGATTATATCATGCTCTCTGTCGCCAACCATAACAACGGCCGATTTATCGGTTACACCGCTTTGACTCAAAGCATATTCAATAACCTCGGCTTTGTTTGTTCTTGAGCCATCAAGGTTAGCTCCGGCTATATAATCAAAATACTCCGTAAGTTTAAAATACCTGAGAATCTCTTTTGCAAACACCTCCGGCTTTGAAGTTGCAAGAACAACTTTTCTGCCGCTGGTTTTGAGCTTTTCAAGCAACTCTTTAATTCCGCCGTAAACCGAGTTTTCATATATACCTTTTTCTTTGTAATATTCACGGTAATACTCAACCGATTTCATTGCTTCTTCTCTTGAAAATCCGTAGAATTTTTCGAACGATTCATGAAGCGGAGGGCCTATAAATTTATAAAGTTCAGTGCGGTCATCAATCTGAATGCCGTATTTTGAAAGAGCATGCATAACCGAATTGGTTATTCCCAACGCGGGGTCGGTCAAAGTGCCATCAAGGTCGAAAAGAATTACGCTGTATTTCTTCACGTGTTTCCTCCATAATACATTATAATAAAGGGCAACCCTTGTCGGGTTGCCCTGATAAATTATTTGCTGATATTTTCTTTGAGGGTTTCAAGCTCTGCTTTGAGAGTTGCGGGAAGTCTGTCAAACTTGCCGTAGAACTCTTCAATGCCTGCAACTTCGTCTTTCCAAAGAGCAGTATCAACGCTGAGAAGCTCTTTGAGCTGCTCTGCACTTACTTCATCTTCAATTCCTTCAAGGTTGATATCCTCTGCTTTGGGAACATAGCCGATAGCTGTTTCGTCAGCATCAACCTTACCTTCGCAGCGGTCGATAATCCAGTCAAGAACACGGAGGTTATCGCCGAAGCCGGGCCACATGAAGTTGCCTTCGTCATCCTTGCGGAACCAGTTAACATTGAAAATCTTGGGAGCCTTTTCGGGGTCAAGACCTGCACCGATGTTGATCCAATGCTGCCAATAGTCGGCCATGTTATAACCGCAGAAGGGAAGCATAGCCATGGGGTCACGGCGAACAACACCTACTGCACCTGCAGCAGCTGCTGTTGTTTCGGAAGCCATGATTGAACCGACAAATACGCCGTGGTTCCAATCTCTTGACTGATAAACAAGGGGAGCAAGCTTTGCACGTCTGCCGCCGAATACGATTGCAGAAACGGGAACACCGTTGGGATTCTCAAACTCTGAGCTGATGCAGGGGCAGTTCTTTGCGGGAGCGGTGAAGCGGCTGTTGGGATGAGCACCCTTTTCTTCGCTTTCCTGACCGTTCCAGGGATTGCCCTTCCATTCAACTGCGTTTGCGGGAGGATTCTTGTCAAGGCCTTCCCACCAAACAGTGTTGTTATCAAGGTTATGAGCAACGTTGGTAAAGATTGTGCCCTTTCTTGTTGAAGCAAGAGCGTTGGGGTTGGACTTCTCGTTTGTGCCGGGAGCAACGCCAAAGAAGCCGTTTTCGGGGTTGATGGCATAAAGTCTGCCGTCCTCACCCTTGCGAATCCATGAAATATCGTCGCCTACGCACCATACGCGATAGCCGTTCTTATAATATCCCTCGGGAGGAATAAGCATTGCAAGGTTGGTTTTGCCGCAGGCTGAGGGGAATGCTGCGCAGATATATTTGATTTCGCCGTTGGGCTTCTGGAGGCCGAGAATGAGCATGTGCTCTGCCTGCCAGCCTTCGTTTTTGCCCTGATAGGAAGCAATACGGAGAGCAAAGCACTTTTTGCCGAGGAGAACGTTTCCGCCGTAACCTGAGTTAACGGAAATGATTGTGTTATCCTGCGGGAACTGGCAGATATATCTCTTTTCTTCGTCAATGTCGCACTTGCAGTGAAGTCCGCGAACCCAATCTTCGCTGTCGCCGAGAGCCTCAAGGACTGCGGTGCCGACTCTTGTCATAATAACCATGTTGAGAACAACATAGATTGAGTCTGTGAGTTCAATACCGATTTTGGAGAACTTTGAACCAACAGGACCCATTGAATAAGGGATAACATACATTGTTCTGCCCTTATAGCTGTCCTTAGCGATAGCATAAAGCATCTCATAAGCTTCGGCAGGATCCATCCAGTTGTTGGTGGGGCCGGCTTCTTCCTTTGTAGGAGCACAGATGAAGGTTCTGCCTTCAACGCGGGCAACGTCGTTAACTGCTGTTCTGTGAAGATAGCAATCGGGAAGAAGCTCCTGGTTAAGCTTAATCATTTCGCCTGTTGAGCAAGCTTCTGCGCGGAGAGCTTCAATCTGCTCCTCGCTGCCGTCAATCCAAACGACCTTTTCAGGCTTAACAAGATCAATTTTTTCGTTAATCCATGAAAGAACGCTCTTATTGGAAGTCATATTTTCCATAGTTAATTTCTCCTTTCTTACGAAAAACCAACAAATTTTAACAAATTAATAAGTTTAAAAAAGCCTTGTTTGTAACTGTTGACAAACCGTTATCATCGCTTTTCCAACTTTATCCATAATAATTATATCATCTTTTGTTGTAAAGTCAATATTCTGCAATAAAAAGACACAAAAAAAATCATTCCGTCAATATTATTGATTTGCTTCGTCAATAGGCATTGTTGCGAAAGCGTTAAGCTCCAATCCTGCAACATTACCGCTTTGAAGCTCATAAAAGCCCTGCGCACCAACCATCGCCGCATTGTCACCGCAAAGCGAAAGCTGAGGCATATAAAGCTGCCAGCCCTTTTCGGCGCAAACATCCGACATTCTCTTTCTTAAACGGGAATTTGCCGAAACACCGCCCGCAAGTGCGATTTTGTCAAAGCCGTAAGCCTCGGCGGCTTTAACCGTATTCTTCACAAGGCAGTCGGCAACGGTTTCAATGCATGCCGCACCAAGGTCGGGAATATTAATCTCTACCCCCTTTTGCTTTGCGTTATGAATAACATTAACAACAGCGGTTTTAAGCCCCGAGAAGCTGAAATCATATTCACTGCCGTCAACATGAGGGTGCGGCAATTTATAAGCTTCAGGGTTGCCGTCAACACTTATTCTATCAAGATTCACTCCGCCGGGATAAGGCAGACCCATTGCCCTTGCCGCTTTATCCATGCATTCGCCCGCTGCATCATCTCTTGTTCTGCCGATAATTTTGAAATCCGTGTAGTCATTAACGGCAACAATATGGCTGTGACCGCCCGAAACAACAAGGCAAAGGAAGGGCGGCTTCAAATCAGGGAAAGTGATGTAATTGGCCGCAATATGCGAACGAAGATGGTGAACGGGAACAAGCGGCAATCCGGTTGAATAGGAAAGTCCCTTTGCAAAATTAACGCCGACAAGCAGAGCGCCGATAAGACCCGGAGCATAGGTAACGGCAATTGCATCCAAATCCGAGTAGCTCAACTGAGCATCGCTCATTGCCTTTGACACAACGCCGCTTATTGCCTGAGCATGCATTCTTGAGGCTATTTCCGGCACAACGCCGCCATATATAATATGCTCTTTTACCTGCGAAGCTATTACATTTGATAAAACTTTTCTTCCGTCCTCAACAACGGCAGCCGCCGTTTCATCACAGGATGATTCTATTGAAAGGATTTTCATATTTTTACCTCACAAAATATTTTGTATATATAATTCCGTTTTCAGCAGGAAGGGAATAAAAATTTTTTCTTATTCCGGCTGTTACAAAGCCTTCGGATTCATAAAGAAATATTGCAGCTTTATTGCTTTCACGCACTTCAAGGGTTATGAATTCGCAATTTCGGCTTTCAGCACCTTCGCAGGCAGCTTTGAGCAATGCTCTGCCGACCCCCAGATTTCTGTATTCGCCAAAAACCGCTATGTTTGTTATATATGCCTCTCCGCAAATTTCCTGAACTCCTATATATCCGAGAAGTCTGTCCGAAACAGCGGCAAGAAAATATGAATTTTCTTTTTTTAATTCTTCCGAAAGAGCTTCTTCGCTCCAAGGCTGAGAAAAGCACTCTTTTTCGAGTTTTGCTATTTGCGCAACATACTCTTTTATCATGGGATTAATTATAAAATTCATTCATTTTCTCCCGACGTTATTTCATCAAACTGCAAACCTAATGCCGTTTTTATAAGGTTGGCGCAAATCATATAGGTTTCCAAATCGCCGCCGAACGGGTCAGGTATTCCGCCGCCGAGAACCGTTATCTTCTCTTGCGGAACATAAAGCGCAAGGCTGGCCGCATGATCATGAGTCATGCACACAAATTTATCCGTTTCATCAAGAATATAAGATGTTATGCGCCTTGCTCTGTGAGCGGAAATATCCGCACCGAAGCGTTCACAGGCTTTAACGGAATTCGGCGTCACCTCGTCCCCCGTCATCGCAAACAGGCCTGCGCTGGAGCATTCAATGCCGTCCATGTTTTTTTCGGCAAGGAGCTTTTTAAAAAGCCCCTCCGCCATCGGGCTGCGGCAAGTGTTGCCCGTGCACACAAATAAAACTTTCATATCATCACCGTTATTTTGATTCATACCAGGTTTTGCCTATGCCGACATCCGCCTGCATATTAACCCGCATTTTAACTGCATTTTCCATTTCACGTTTAACAATGCCAGCAACAATCTGAGCCTCATTTTCAGGCGCTTCAACAATAAGTTCATCGTGAACCTGCATAATAAGTCTTGCTTTCAGGCATTGATTCTTAAGACATTCCCAGACCCTTATCATTGCAATTTTTATTATATCGGCAGCCGTCCCCTGAATAGGCATATTCAACGCAACTCTTTCACCGAAAGCACGCATCATAGCATTTGATGAAGTAAGCTCCGGCAAATATCTGCGCCTCGCAAATTCGGTTTCAACATATCCGTTTTCTTTAGCCTTTTCAACAACAGCTTTCATATATTTCTGAACGCCGCCGAAATGGGCAAGATAGCCTTTTATATAGCTGTCCGCCTCGGCACGAGTAACTCCGATATCCTTGGCAAGCGAGAAAGCTCCGATGCCGTAGACGATGCCGAAATTAACCGCCTTTGCGCGGCTTCTCATAAGAGGAGTGACCATCATCAAAGGCATATTGAACACCTGAGATGCCGTTATTGCGTGGATATCATCGCCGTTATTAAATGCGTCGATCATGTTTTTATCATTGGCAACATGTGCAAGCACACGAAGCTCAATTTGGGAATAATCCGCATCAACCAGCACGCAGCCATCCTTTGCCTTGAAGAATTTTCTCATTTCTCTGCCAAGCTCCGAGCGCACGGGGATATTCTGAAGATTGGGCTCGGTTGATGAAATTCTGCCCGTTCGTGTTTCTGTTTGATTCAGAGTGGAGCGGATTCTGCCGTCCTCGCAAATAACCTTTAAAAGACCTTCGCAATAGGTTGATTTGAGCTTTGCAAGAGTTCTGTATTCAAGAATTTTTGCAACAACCGGATAATCGGCTGCAAGCCCCTCAAGCACATCGGCATTTGTTGAATAGCCGCTCTTGGTCTTTTTCTTTGCGGGCAGACCCATTTTAACAAACAAAGCCTCGCCAAGCTGTTTCGGCGAATTAAGATTGAATTCACAGCCGACTTCATCATATATCTCTGAAACAAGCGTTTCAATCCTGCCCTGAAGATCATTACCGAATTTTTCGATTCCCTCGGCATCAACCAAAAAGCCCTCTCGCTCCATTGAAGCAAGCACTCTTGCAAGCGGCAGCTCAATTTCATCAAGCAAGCGCACCTGATTATGCTCTTCAATCAAAGAATTCATTTTTTCAAAAGCTTTCGGCAAATACGCCGCATGAAATGCATTTTCATTTTCTTCGTCGGGCAGCTCTGCGTTGGCATATTCCGCAACAATACGCTTAAGGTCATAGGCACCCGATGATGGGTTAATAACATAAGCGGAAAGCATTGCATCTCCGCAGACTGAATTTATTTCAATATCATCCGAATAATCATAAAAAAACGCATAAAGCAGCTTTGAATTATAAGTGTATTTTTTTATATTCTTTTCGAAAAGAAAATCGGAGCAAAAAGAAGCATATTCCGTGTTTTCGGGAACAACCTCGGCAACACCGTTTTCCATAGCAAACCTGAAAATGCCGTTGTCAAAAGTAAAATAAGCCTCACCTTGCTTTTTGAGAATGTTAAAAAGAAGCTTAAGGTCATTTTGCTTAAAGCAATCGGTGATTATTTTTTCATCATTTTCACTTTTCTGCTCTTTTTCAGGAGCTTTAAGTTCAAGACGTTCAATCATCTTATACATCTCAAGCTCGGCAAGAATTTTTGTTGCGGTAAAGGCGTCAGGTTCAGCAGGTACATAGCTTTCATAGCGGCCGTCAATCGGAGCATCGGTTTTGATTGTTCCGAGTTCTCGGCTGAGATAAGCCATTTCTTTGTCATTCACCAGCTTATCGTGAACACCTTTTTTGATATCAACGGTTTCGATATTCGCATATATATTGTCGATTGAACCGAAGCGGCTGATTAAATCCTTGGCGGTTTTTTCACCTATTCCCGAAACTCCGGGAATGCAGTCAGAGCTGTCGCCCATGAGAGCTTTGATATCAATAAGAAGCTCCGGCTCAACAAGATAATCCTCTTTTATTTTAGCAGTATCATACCTGACACTCTGCGCCTTGCCCATCTTGGTTGAAGCGAGCAAAACGTTAACATTATCACGCACAAGCTGGAGGGAATCACGGTCACCCGTTGCGATATAGCAGAAATCATCTTTTCCGCAATGTGCGGCAAGGGTGCCGAGAATATCGTCCGCCTCCCAGCCGGGGGCTTCAAGAATTTTATAACCCATGGCAGAAAGCAACTCCTTCAACGGCGGCATCTGCTGTGCCAGCTCGGGCGGCATTCCCTTTCTGTTTGCCTTGTAGCCCGAATACATCTCATGGCGGAAGGTCGGGGCTTTAACATCAAATGCAATGGCTACCGCATCGGGTGAAACCTCGTCACGGAGCTTAAGAAGTATATTGAGAAAGCCGTAAATTCCGTTAGTGAATTTGCTGCCGTCTTTGGTTGTCAGAAGTTTTATGCCATAAAATGCACGGTTAAGAATGCTGTTGCCGTCAAGAGCTAAAAGCTTCATTCTAAATCACCTCATTTTACATTATAACATATATTTTGTAAATTTCAGCAATTTTATGAAAAATATTGAAAATAATTTATTTTAATGGTAACATTATCATATTAAGTTCAAGGAGAACAAAATGAAAATAGGTAACTTCGAAATAAAAGGGTATGCCGCACTTGCACCCATGGCAGGGGTTGCAGACAGAGCATTCCGCGAACTGTGCATTGAATTCGGTGCATCTTATGTTGTGACCGAAATGGTCAGCTCAAAAGGGCTCACCATGCACGACCGCAAATCGGATTCGCTTATGATTCTCGGCGAAACGGAAAAACCTGCTGCCGTGCAGATTTTCGGAAGCGACCCCGCAACCATGGCGGAAGCGGCAAAAAAAGCGGCAGAAACAGGCTGCTGCGCAATTGATATCAACATGGGCTGCCCCGCTCCGAAAATTGCAGGCAACGGCGGCGGAAGTGCCCTGATGAAAGACCCCGACCTTGCCGCAAGAATAACGGAAGCTGTTGTAAAAGCCGTCGAACTGCCCGTAACGGTCAAATTTCGTGCCGGCTGGGACGAAAACAGCATCAACGCTGTTCACTTTGCAAAGCTTCAGGAAGCCGCCGGAGCTTCAATAATAACCGTTCACGGAAGAACAAGAAAGCAGATGTATGCCCCTCCCGTTGACCTTGATATCATAAAGCAGGTAAAAGAAGCTGTTAATATTCCCGTTATCGGCAACGGCGACATCGTTGATGCTCTTTCCGCAGAAAACATGTACAAAACCACAGGCTGCGATTTCATAATGGTTGGCAGAGGCGCTCTCGGCGCACCGTGGGTCTTTAATCAAATCAACGAATATTTTAAAAGCGGAATCATTCTCCCCGAACCTCCCATTCAAGAGCGCATGGAAATCATGCTTCGCCACATTGGAAAGCTCTGCGAATACAAGGGTGATTATGTAGGCATGAGAGAGGCAAGAAAGCACGCTGCATGGTATATTAAAGGCATTCGGGGCGCAGCAGCTTTGAGGCAGGAAATCGGTTCGCTTGAAAATATGGAACAGCTTCGTGCAATAGCCGAAAAGGTTATTGAATCCGCTGTAGCAAATCAACAAAACAACCCTTAAAGTATTGTATAAAACAACGAAAAGCAAAACTGCCTTTCAAAATTTATTGAAATGGCGGTTTTGCTATGTTAGAATTATATTAACAAAACGCAAGGAGAGATTTTATGACCATTTTATTTAAGATTATCGGTTTTTTACTTGCAGTAATCACCCCTTTTGCATCAATGATTGTATGGGATCCGACCGCATATTTTGACAAAGAAGTTCCCGCTGCCGAAGAAAAGATTGACGGCTTTATGAAGGGCGTTTGCCACCTTGACCCCGACTATGATCTCATCAAAGAGGGCAACATTGAATGGTTCCGCGACGATATCCCCTTCCCCTTTGAAAAAGACGGCAGTATTTCCAAAAGCTATGAGAACTGGAAAAAAGAAAGCCAAAAATATGTTGACAACGGAATAAAAATATTCGGTATCACCCCATATCCCGATGACTATATCGAATACGGTCTTGACCCCCGCGACCCAAAAAGCAAAGAAGCGATTCAGGATATAGCAAGATTCTATGTTAAAGACCTCAACGGCATTGTCGGTGCTTTTCAGGTTACAAATGAAATGGGAATCGACCGTTTTACCCTCCCTCTCACTCTTGACGAGGCAGCAGATTTTATCGGCATGCAGCTTGAAGCAATGTATCCCGTAAGAGGTGACATCATTATCGGCTATAATCTCGGCGGTCTCTCCATTCTTCAGCTTCCGTTCAAAATGATGAAATATCATCAGTATTGCGATTATGTGGGCCTTGACATGTATCTCGGCTGCTTTGAGCCTGTTCTTAAGAATGCCGATCAGTATGTAACAATTCTTAATTTTGTAAGAAAGATTACGGGCAAGCCTATTATTCTTTGCGAATTCGGCTACATCGGCTACGGTGAACCCAAAACCAAGGAAGAAAAGATTGCAATTCTTCAAAAATACGGCTACAACAGCGAAGAAGAAGCAAGAGCGAACATTGACGACTTCATCAGCAAGCTTCCGGAAGATATGAAAGAAGAAATCATTGAGGATTACAGCGACAGAACCCCCGAGGAACGTGCAGACCTCATTTTTAACGGCGAATATTCAAACCATCTTTATTGTGAGCTTGCAGAAGGCACCGGCCTTTATCGCTTTCCCCACACTCCCGAGGGTCAGGCTGAATTTTTTGAATACGTAATACCCAAGATTCGCAGCATTGATTATGTTATCGGCATGTGCGTCTACTGCTGGGCAGACAGCGACAGCTGTTATGTCTGCGGTCAGGCAGACTGTCCGGTTGAAACTGGCTGGGGTCTGGTTGACGGAAACGGCAAACCCAAGCCTGCATACTATGCAGTACAAAAAGCCTATGAAGATTAACGATTAAATTTACCCGAGTTTACCGAACGGTGAACTCGGGTTTTCTTTTATTCAACAACCTCAACCTTAATAATGTTTGTTGTTCCGGAAATACCCATCGGAACTCCTGAGGTTATAACGGCGATATCATCGCTTTTAAGCAGATTATATTTTTTTGCTATGCCCACTGCGTGATGAAACAGCTCAAAAACCTCATTTTTTTCTTCAAGAAGAATAGGTATAACGCCCCACGAGAGGCTGAGCTGGCGCCATACTTTTTCGTTCACGGTGCATCCGATAATATTGCAGTCAGGTCGGTAGCGTGAAATCATTCTTGCGGAACGTCCGGATTTTGAAACGGTAACAATCGCCTTGGCGTTGAGGTCATGCGCCGTGGTACAGGTTGCGTGGCAGATTGCATCCGTCACATCGGGATTTGCCCTGCGTTCATTATGAAAAAACCTTTTGCGGTAGTCGATATCTTTCTCTGTTCTCTCAGCAATCTTAACCATTGTTTTTAGCGATTCAACGGGATATTTTCCCGCTGCCGTTTCTCCCGAAAGCATGATTGCGCTCGTTCCGTCATAAATAGCGTTGGCAACATCGGTTGTTTCTGCCCGTGTGGGCCGGGGATTCTTTATCATGGAATCAAGCATCTGCGTTGCCGTTATGACTCGTTTGCCCTTTTCATAGACCTTTTTAATTATTAATTTTTGAACAATCGGCACCTCCTCTTCGGGAAGCTCAACGCCCATATCGCCGCGCGCAATCATAATACCGTCAGATTCTTCAATTATTGCATCAATATCGTCAACACCCTCCTGATTCTCGATTTTTGCAATAACAGCAATTTTTTCGCCGCCGTTACGCTCAAGAAAACGGCGCAACTCCCGGATATCCTCTGCACTTCTTGTAAATGAAGCGGCAATAAAATCCACATCGTTTTCAATGCCGAAAAGGATGTCCTCCTTATCTTTTTCGCTCAAATACTCAAGCTCCAAATGAATTCCCGGCACATTAACCCCTTTGTAGTTTGAAATATATCCCGAATTTCGAACAACGCATTGTATCTCGGGATATTTGACCGAAAGCACAACCAATTCAACCAGACCGTCATCAATGAGTATTCTTGTTCCGATCTCAACATCCTTTGCAAGCCCCGGGTAGCTTATGCTTGCGGTAAGTGCGTTACCCACAAGCTGTTCGCCCGTCAAAGTGAACATCTGCCCCGCTTCAAGCTCCACCCCGCCGTTTTCAAAATCGCCCAGACGTATTTCCGGCCCTTTGGTATCCAGCAAAGCGGCAACGGGAGCATTTCTTTTTTCCCGTATTGCCTTAAGCTGCTCAAAACGACGTTTTTGTATTTTGTGAGTACCGTGTGAAAAATTAAACCGTGCAACGTCCATACCTTCTTCAACAAGCTGCTCAAGAATTTCGGGGTTGTCGGTTGACGGCCCCAACGTGCAGACTATTTTTGTTTTTCTCATTTTTCCTCCCGATAATTAACTCCGCTTTTTTTGACATACACAACTATCATGTGCTAAAATTTAATCATTAATAAATATTTTAAAAAACCTGTGAGTGTTTTTGCGGATTTAGGCGAATAACAAGTGAAAGTGTTAACACGGAGGTGTTCCAATGGATAACGGTGAAAGTAGCTACCGCCGTTTTCTTGACGGAGACGAAAGTGCATTCGGGGAGCTTCTCGATATGTACAGCGAAAATTTAATATTTTTCATCAACCGCTATGTCGGCAACGTTGCGATTGCTCAGGAGCTTTCGGAAGATGTTTTTGTTGATCTTATAATTCATAAAAGAAGATATAATTTTAAAACATCGCTGAAAACTTACATATTCACAATCGGGCGCAACAAAGCGGTCAGCTATTTGCGCCGTTGCGCCCGCAGGCCGGAACATGCTTATGAATATATAGAAACAGAAAGTGACCGTAAAAGCCTTGAGGATGAATTTCTTAAAAAAGAGCGTGCGCGCGAGCTTCACGCTGCGTTGGACAAGCTCAATGAGGACTACAAAACAGTTCTTCACCTTGTTTATTTTGAGGATATGAGCAACAGTGAGGCTGCAAGGGTTATGAAGAAAAACAAAAAGCAGATTGAAAATCTGTTATACAGGGCAAAGCACGCCCTGAAAAAAGAACTTGAAAAGGAGGCGAAGCTTCCGTGAAAAGCAGAGAAGAATATGTTGCAAGCATCTTTGCAAAAAGGGATGCTTTGCTAAAAAAACGCAAAAAACACATTTCATATTTATCAGCCGCAATATGTCTTACCGTCTGCATTGCCGTAGCTTTTTTTGCAATCCCCGAAAGATTTGGCAGCAAAAAAGAACCAACAATTAATCGAACTGAGGAAAGCATTGTTTCAACCACCGCAGTATTTCTCGCCGAAGAAGCCGAAGTTGAAGAATACCTCGGTTCATTTTCAGGGAGTCCCGAAAAACATGAGCAAACACAGGCGGCTGTAAACGAAATATACAAAGAAGAAGGTATGTTTGACGATGCCGGTAAAGCGGCTGCCGACGCTGCCACAAAAAAGGCCAACACAACTGTTGTTCAGGATTACTTGGCTGGCGGAGCATCGCACTCCCCCTCGGTCCCTGCGCCCGACAGCATTGAGGCAACGGAGTTCCGCAGCGAATCGAAAGCAGAGAATCACACTGCTGATGAAGCTGTAAAAGAAGCATACAAATATGTAAAGCAAAGCGAAATTTCTGACATTGACAAAAGCAAAACAAATGTTGTGATTTCTCACAACGTAAACGGCACAGATTATTATACTGTTTATTTTTACACCGAAACAAAGGTGATTACCGTAAAGCTTAACGCCGCTACGCTTGAAATGATTGAATGCGGTGAAAAAAGTCTCACGAACGGCAGCGAGAATTATTATTCACCTGCTCATTTTCCAGAAACTACATCAGCTTTACCTGAATATAAGCCTCAATAAGCGTTTTAAGCTCAGAAGGAGGATAGAAAAATGAAAAAAGCAGTTGCATTTATGTTGATATTTGCAATGGCATTCTGCATGTTTGCATGCAATGATTCCGCTAACGACAATTTGGTCACGGATGCCACAAAAAAAATCGTTGAAACGGTTGCAGGCGTTATCGGTCATTCCTCACATTCACCTGCAAAAATTGAACTTTTCCACGGAGCGAACTCTGTTTCTGCTGAGCTTTCCGAAGCAGACACTCATATAATTGCCGAAATAATTGAAAACGGTGATTGGGAAGCTGTTGAGGCAACATGCGATTGCCTTTATGATTACGGCATAACATTAGATAACACCGTATATTACTATCATTCAAGCCACGGCACGTTTGATAATGCATCAAGCGGAAGCTTCAAGTGCCTGAACTTAACTGATGAAGAAACAGCGCTGGTTAATGAAATTCTGAACCGCTATGCAGCTGTTGTTCATGACACCGTTGATGATCTGCATGCAATTTCCGCAACGCAGCCATACTCGCAAGCCGAGCTTTGCCTTCAGCCGAGAAAATCAACCGTTGCCGCTGCGGATTTTGCGTTCAAAATGCTCAGAGAAGCAATTAATACCCAAACAAATGCGCTCATCTCACCTGTTTCGCTGATAAACGCTCTTGCCATGACAGCCAACGGCGCTAAAGGCGACACGCTAAAGCAGATGGAATCGGTTATGGGTGCAGACATCAACACTTTTAACCGTGATTTTTCAAAAGACCGCATCAACGGCAGGGGTATTAAAACCGCAAACTCAATTTGGATTAAAAATACACCTGCGTTAGATGTTAAGCAAGACTTTATCAACATCAATAAAAAGTATTACGGCGCAGAAATATTTGAAGAAAATTTCAATAAATCAACACTCAATAATATCAACCGATGGGTCAGCGACAACACGGACGGCATGATAAAAAATCCGCTTGGCGAATTGCCGCCCGATGCGGTAATGTACCTCATCAACACGGTTTTATTTGATGCCGAATGGAAAATCAAGTATAATTCGGATGAGATTCTTGAAAATCAGGAATTCACTGCCGAAAACGGCAAAAAGCAACAGGTAACAATGCTTTATTCGGAAATGGGGTGCAACGAATACAACAATTTTGTTCTCGGTAAAACGGAGGGAATAACAAAAGAATACTCAAACGGCTATTCGTTTGCAGCCTTGCTTCCGAACGAGGGGGTAACGGTTGCGCAGGCACTCCAAAGCTTTAGCGGCAGCCAGTTTGTCCGCGCTGTAACAAAGCATGTCGGTGTTACGCAATTCGATGACGGAGTTTATCTTGTAGAAACAAAAATCCCGAAATTCAAGTTTGATTGCAGCTTTAAATTTGCCGACACACTCAAAAAGCTCGGAATGCCGCTGGCCTTTGACTCCGTCAAGGCAGATTTTTCGGGCATTTCCTCACAGTCTGTTTATCCGCTTTACATCAGCGAGGTTTACCACAACACGTCAATTTCATTCACCGAAAACGGAACAAAAGCAGGCGCATCAACAATTGTTGAAATGAAATGCGGCAGCGCAAAACCGCCAGAAAACACAAAAACGCTCTATTTCGATCGCCCGTTTATATATGTGATATACGAAACCGACACGGGTATACCCCTGTTTGCAGGCACGGTCAGGGATTTTGAGAGGTGATAAAAATGAAAAAAGCAATTGCGATAATGTTGATATTGACAACAGCATTCTGCTTGTTTGCGTGCGACAAAAAGCCGAGTATTTCCAAACAAACATTGACCGATGCGGCAAACGGAATAACCGAAAAAACTGCCGAAACCGTATCTGATACCGCAGCCGAGACAACCGAAAGAATTGGCGGGCAGGTTTGCCTTGGAACAGACGGCAAGCCGATGTATCTGAGATACACAACAGCAGATTTTGCGTTCAAAATGTTTAGTGAAGCCGTTAAAGACGAAACAAACGCACTCATTTCACCGGTTTCAATCATTATGGCACTTGCAATGACGGCCAACGGCGCAAAGGGCGAAACTCTTAAACAGATAGAAAATGTTATCGGAACCGGTGTTTCATCATTAAACCGTTATTACACAAAAGAACTTTTTGAATGCAACGGAATAAAGCTTGCAAACTCGGTTTGGCTCCGAAACGAAAGAAACCGACTTACGGTTAATCAAAACTTCATTCAAACTGTTCAAGACTGTTACGGGGCAGAGGTTTTCAGCGAAAAATTCAACAAAAAAACACTTGATAAGATTAACTCTTGGGTAAGCGACAACACGGATGGCCTGATTAAAAATATGCTCAGCGAAATCCCCGATGAAGCGGTTATATATCTTATCAACACCGTTTTGTTTGATGCCGAATGGCAAAACCCGTATTCAGCCGCCGATATCCGTGAAAACCAAATTTTCACAACCGAAAGCGGCGAAAAACAAAATGTTACCATGCTCTGCTCCGAGCAAAGCGACCTCACTCTTTTCAGTCTCGGAAAAACTCAAGGCGTTACAATTCCCTATAAAAACGGCTATTCCTTTGCGGCTATGCTTCCGAATGAGGGAATAAGCATTGAGCAGGCGCTTCAAAGCTTCACGGGCGAGGAGTTTATTGAAGCCGTTGCGCCGTCAGACCCACCATTGGTATGCGGCACTTACTGCCCCGTTGAAATCATTCTGCCGAAATTCGAATTCGAATGCAGTTTTAATCTCAATGAAGCGCTTAAGAAAATGGGTATGCCGCTTGCGTTTGACAGCACCAAAGCCGATTTCACAAATATGGCAGCCTCAACCCGCGGCAATATTTTCGTCGGCAATGTTTATCACAACGCAAAAATTGCTTTAACCGAAAAAGGAACCGTGGCAGGTGCAGCAACTGCAGTTGAATTTGTTGAAGAAAGCGCAATGGTTTATAATCAAACAATAAAATTTGACCGTCCGTTCATCTATATAATATACGAAACGGAAACAGGGCTTCCTCTTTTCGTCGGAACGGTGAGGAATTTCAACAAATAGTTGATTGTAAAGTATAACTGAATATAGTATAATTAACACACCGTGTCTTTTTAAGAAACGGTGTGTTATAATTTTATTAATATCAAATCAAACCTTTTCGGCTTTTTAATCGTCTTATAAGTAAAGGAGGTTATCAAAATGAAAAAATTTTTATCAATTCTGCTGACTGCGGCAGTTGTTTTCACCTGCTTTACAGAGTTTTTCAAAGGCCTTGCTTCAACCGACACAATCGAAATAATGTCAATCGAAGCAGGCGAAACGAGTGAATACGGATACATTGATTTTAAAGCGGTTGATTCCGACGGAAATGTAATTAACAGCGAAAAATGCAGAGAAGATTTCATCCCCAAATCATCCGGCATAAAAAAGTTTTCTTTGATTCCGTCATCCTACAATGCAGCCGAAAACGGATGCATTACCACACCCAAAAATCAGGGCCTTTCAGGCAATTGCTGGGCTTTTTCCACTATTTCAGCAATGGAAACGGACAGCATAATTCAGGGCATTGACGATATCGAAACCGCCGATTATTCGGAATCACATTTCTCGTGGTTCACCGCAAGAAGCCTGACCTCTGACGAAAATGACCCGACCTACGGCGACGGCTGCATCTCTGATTCGCCCTATCTCACAGGCGGCAACTGGCTGATTGCGGCTGCTTCGCTTGCCCGTTGGAACGGCTTGGCGGAAGAAAATGACTATCCGTTCAGCCCCAACGACCTTTCCGCAATGGGAGGCTATGACGAAAGCCTAAGATACGATACAGGCAGCGGCATTATTATAAAATCCGCAGAGGAACTTGCAAGTGCAGACGACATTAAGCAATGGATAATGAATCACGGAACGGTTACTGCAGCAATGTATTATAACGATTCCTTTTACAATCCCGACACCTGCGCATATAACTCTGCAAGCACCGCAAGCATAAACCATCAGATAACAATTATAGGATGGGACGATAATTATTCAGCCGATAACTTCAACGCCGAGTTTGCACCCGAAGGCAACGGCGCATGGCTTTGCCAAAACAGCTGGAGCGAATATTGGGGCAACAAAGGCTGCTTCTGGATGTCATATTACGATGCTGCAATAACAAACTTTGCGGGATTCACCTCAAGGAAAATTCAAGAAGGCGAAAAGAACTATACTTATAACGGCGTAAACTATTTTAACTATTTCAAAACCACTTCGCCGGTTCATACCGCCAACGTTTTCACCGCCAAAGGATGCGAAAAGCTCACGGCAGTTTCAATATACACGCTGACAGAATCTTCAAATGTTACGGTTGAAATATATACCGGCTTAAAAGAAGGCTACACTTCACCCGAGCAGGGAAATCTTGCATTAAAAACAGCCACATATTCCGTTGCAAGAAAAGGCTACCACACCCTTGAACTTCCGCAGGCGGTTCAGCTTGAAAAGGGAATGATTTTTTCAATTGTTGTTGAATGCGAGGATCAAAACGGCGAACGATATGTTCCGATTGAAATTAACGGCAGCGCAGGCAACTCCTATGCAGGCAAAGCAGGCGAAAGCTACTATAACATGACCGGATATGAAAACACTTGGGTTGACTGCGAAAGCCAGGGCTACGGCAATATTTATATTCAGGCTTTCACGCAACCCGCCCATTTCTTAAAGACCGAAATGTCATCAAACTACTGCGAAATTGATCGCTCTGAAACAACCTATTGCTCCCAATGCGGCCTGATAACAAACGAGGAAATTATTCCCGCAGGCTCACATTCTTTCGGCGAATGGAGCAATTATTCCCTGCAGGAATCAACGGGCAGAATGATCAAAAGCAGAGTATGTGACGACTGCGGTGCAACCGAAAGCCAAAGCTATTATCCCGGCAACCAGGTAACTCTGCAGGAGCTTTTTGAAATCATTATCGGCAGAATTATTGAACTTCTTAAATCTATCTGAATATTTTTGTGCTAATCGGGAAGCTGCAGAATAAACTGCAGCTTCCTGATTTTTATATAAAAAAGTTGCAATAATACGAAATGTTTGTTAGACTTATATTATAAAATAACAGGAGGGAATATTTATGAAAAAAAGTGCTTCCGTTTTACTTAAAGCTGCAGGAATAACGGCCGGAGTTATCGGCGCTGCGGGATATGTTACCTTTCTTGAGCTGATGCACCGCAACGCAAAACTTGCAACCGTGATAGGCAGCAAATTTGTCGGAGAATCGGGATTGCCCGCCGAAAATCCCGAAAACGATGCGAAGATTGCATGGTTTGATAATCAGATTTTTGAAGAATTTGAAATTACAAACGATAAAGGCTTTAAGCTCAGAGGTTATTTTCTTCCCTCCGAGAAACCGAGCAATGTTTATGTTTTCGGCAGTCACGGCTACAGAGGTAACGGAAAAACAGAGTTCTGCTCAATGACCAAATTTTATCACGATAAGGGCTATAACGTTTTTCTTGTTGACCATCAGGCTGCGGGCAAAAGCGAAGGCAAATATATCGGATTCGGCTATCATGAATATACCGACTGCTTCAAATGGCTTGATTTTATCCATGAACGCTTCGGTAATGATATTCAAATCATTCTTCACGGCGTTTCAATGGGCTGTGCAACGGTCACAATGATGAGCGGCTGTGAAAAGCTTCCCGAAACAGTTAAATTCACGGTTGCCGACTGCGGCTATACTTCGGCTCATGATGAATTCATGCACAACGTTAAGAGTATTCGCATCCCTGCAACTCCCGTGATGGCGGCCGCGAACCAATTCAACCGCATCATTTCGGGCTATGAGTTCAAGGATGCAAATCCGCTTGAATCGGTTAAAAACGCCAAGGTTCCCATGCTCTTTATCCACGGCAGCAAGGATACCTTTGTGCCCACCGAAATGGTTTACAGGCTTTATGATGCATGCTCAAGCGCTGATAAAGACCTTCTTGTTGTTGAAGGTGCTGCTCATGCCGAAAGCTATCCGATGGACAGCGCATCTTATGAAGCAAAGGTCTGCGCTTTTGCAGATAAATATATTAAGTAAGAGGATTTTATGGCTAAAATAATAAGCTTTATAATGAGCATTATAACCGTTTTCTGCCTTGCAAGCGAGGGCTTGCCTTATATGTTCAGACCGACTCTTGAGGTTGACGCCGCCGCAAGCAGCAGCAAGGTTTCAAGCAGGGCTTCGGGCTTTCTTTACGGCATAGCGCAAAACGGAGTTCCCGACTCGGCAATGGTGGAGAGCATTGATATTGCAAGCGTTTCGCAAAAGGTAATAGGCGGCTTGCAGCACCCTATCGGCGATGTTGACGAGGCGGCTCCGATGCTTGACTCATGCGATTACATAACCGTCTATCTGCAGGACTGCTTTGACACCTGGTATTACTGTTGGGAAGAAATAGGCAACCTGAGGGCAGAAGGCACTTATGACTGCGAAAAATTTGTTCGCGAGCGTTTTCATCCGCAGGTTACGGAAAAAGTGACAATTCTTTCGCAAAAGGATTATGCAGACAGGCTGGTTTACTGCCCGTATAACGAAGCAGATAATGCAGTTTGGTTCGGCACGCCGTCCGAAGACGGCACATGGATGATGTTTGACGATGCGGCAAAATTCCGCTTTTATTCGGCATGGGAAGAAACATATCGCCTTATACGTTCAATCGACCCCGATGCTGTCATAGGCGGACCCGGCTACTGCGACTATGACAGCTATGAAATCCGCCATTTTCTTGAATACTGCAAAGAAAACGGCTGCATGCCTGACATTATGATATACCATGAGCTCGGCGACAGATCTGCTCTTTACTGGCAGGACCATGTTGACGATTACAAAAAGATTGAAAAGGAGCTTGGTATTGCCGAAATGCCGATTATCGTGACCGAATACGGCACCATGTATGAATGCGGCGCACCTGCGGACATGCTCAAATATGTTGTTAACATTGAAAATTCCGGTGTTTATGCAAACGCCGCATACTGGAGGCTTGCAAACAACCTTTGCGACACCGCAGCCGATAACAACAGCCCCAATTCCAACTGGTGGCTTTTCCGCTGGTATGCCGATATGGAGGGTGATTTGCTCAAATCCAAAGTTATCGATGTTCTTCACTCGGATTTTGCAAATGTAATCAAATATAATTACAGCCGCTTTCACTACAGCGGCTTCACGGGAATTGCATCGCTGACCGATGAAAAAGATGAAATAAGCGTTATTTGCGGCGGATGCAACTATACAAGCGGAATCAGCTTTAAAAACCTTAACAAAACCAATCTCGGCAACAAAGTTAACGTTAAAATAGAATGCGTTTATTTTGAGGGTCTGAGCGGAATTGTCAACTCCCCTGTTTTGGTCAGCGAATACACGGCAAGCACGCTTTTCGGCAGGCTGCGCATAAATATTGAAAACCCCGACCCTACCGCAGTCTATCATGTAACGGTAACCGAAGCCGAGGACGGCAAAGAGAATTATTTCAACGAAGCTTTGCCTGTCCGTTATGAATTCGAGGAAGGCATTCTTTCAGGTCGCTCTTACACTTATGACAGCGCCTATGCAACAACAGGGTTGCAAAACGGCATGGTCGGCGGGCTTGAAAATGACGGCGACAGCGTAACCGTTTCGTTCACCGTTCCCGAAAGCGGATATTATGACCTGAGCTTGATTTACGGCAATTCAAACGACGGCGCAACCCCTGACGACAGAGCTGACTCTCAAGCAATCATGACCCTTGACGGCTTTTCACAGGAGCTTTCATTCCCCAACACAATCAAGAGCGAATATACCGACAAGATGACACTTGTGCGCTATCTTGAGCAGGGCGAACACACAATAAAGCTTGCTCACAAAAACGGCACATTTGTTGTTGACAGCATGCTTGTTTCAAAGCACAGCGACAATGCCGAAATAACCGTTCTTAAAGATTCCGACAGAACAACGAAGCAGAATCAATCGTTTCTTGCCATTGCTCCGTCAGACGGATTTTATGATATGCGAGTCGGAATTGATGCGGATTTTGAAATTGACGGTGCAAAGGCACACACAAGCGGCAGCTCGCTTGTTTATTTAAGAAAAGGTCTTAACTACATAGATATCAAAGCAGATAAAGAAATCGATTGCAGAATCAACAAATCCGAAAAAACAGGAACGGCATTTAAAATTGATGCTGCGGATATGGCTCTTTCCGGCAATGCAACGCTCAACGGCAAATATATTGACGGAATATCCTCCGAAAGCGGTTCGGCGGAATTCACCGTTAACGTTCCGAAATCGGGCAGCTACCGCATGACGGTTGCTTATTCCAACAACGATGAAGGCGGAGTTCACAGCTATAATGTTGACCTCATTGAAAGATATATCACCGTTGAAGCAGGCACGGAAAGCCAAACTCTCTGGTGCCGCAATACCTACAGCTGGGATACTGTCAAAACCGCAACAATGAATCTTGAGCTTGAGGCGGGAGAAAATATAATCACTTTCTCAAATGACGGCTCTGTTAAATTTAACGAAAATATTTCTCATGCTCCTCACATATACTATGTAACGGTAAACGAAGTTTGCAAAAACAATTCATAGAATTTATATGAAAGGTTGCCGTTATGCTCAAAACAGAAGACTTGTTTGATTTATCTCACACAGCCGCAAAGGATTACCTGCGCCGGTTTGAATATCCGTGGCAGGCACTTAAAGGAATAGGAGACTTTATTTTTTCGCTCGGTGAAACGCTTAAAGAAACAGAATACAATCATGTTTCCGACGGCGTTTGGATTCACAAAACCGCAAAAATTGCTCCCACCGCTTTCATCGGTTCGCCCTGCATTATCGGTGCAGGCACCGAAATACGCCATTGTGCTTTTATACGAGGCTCGGCGCTGGTTGGCGAAAACTGCGTTGTCGGCAACTCGGTTGAGCTTAAAAATGTTATTCTTTTTGACCGAGTCCAAACCCCGCATTATAATTATGTGGGCGACAGCATTCTCGGCTATAAAGCTCACATGGGGGCAGGCTCAATAACGTCAAACGTTAAATCTGACAGGTCTCTTGTTGTTGCCAAAGACGGCGAAGAAACTGTTGAAACAGGTCTTAAAAAATTCGGCGCGATGCTCGGCGATTATGCCGAAATCGGCTGCAATACTGTATTAAATCCCGGCACAACAGTCGGCAGGAATTCAAATATCTATCCCCTCTCCTGTGTCAGAGGAACGGTTCCGCCCAACAGCATTTTAAAAGCGGGCGGAATAATTATCGAAAAACACACAAGATAAGGAGTTATTATGGGCAGATATTTCGGAACTGACGGCTTCAGGGGCGAAGCAAACGTCAATCTTACCGCAGACAATGCATATAAAGTGGGCAGATTTCTGGGATGGTATTTCAGCGAAATCAAAAAGCAAGCAAATAGTGATGAGGCACCGAGGATAGTTATCGGAAAAGATACTCGCAAATCAAGCTACATGTTCGAATATGCTCTTGTTGCAGGGCTTACGGCCTCTGGTGCGGATGCATATCTGCTTCATGTCACAACAACTCCGTCAGTTGCTTATGTTGCAAGAGTTGACGGCTTTGACTTCGGAATAATGATTTCCGCAAGCCACAATCCCTATTATGATAACGGAATCAAGCTTATCAACGGCAACGGTGAAAAAATCGACGAAAAAACAATAAGCCTTGTTGAGGATTATATTGACGGCACGCTTGAGCTTTTCGGCAAGAAATGGGAAACAATTCCTTTTGCAAAAAGAGATAAAATCGGCCGCACCGTTGACTATATCGCAGGCAGAAACAGATATATCGGATATCTGATTTCGCTTGGTCTTTATTCCTTCCGCGGCAAAAAGGTTGGCCTTGACTGCGCCAACGGAAGCTCATGGAGCATTGCAAAAGCTGTTTTTGATGCACTCGGCGCAACAACCTATGTTATTAATGCAGAACCTGACGGCCTTAATATTAACGAAAATGCAGGCTCAACCCACATAGAGGGGCTCCAAAAATTTGTTGTTGAAAACGGACTTGATGTCGGTTTTGCTTTTGACGGCGACGCAGACCGCTGCCTTTGCGTTGATGAAAAAGGCAACCTCCTTACAGGCGACCATATTCTTTATATCTACGGCAAATACCTGAAGGAACGCGGCGAATTGACAAACAACACCGTTGTGACCACCGTCATGTCCAACTTCGGGCTTTACAAAGCGTTTGATGAGTTGGGTATCAATTACGCCAAAACCGATGTGGGCGATAAATATGTTTATGAATACATGTTGCAACACAAAAACCGCATAGGCGGAGAGGAATCGGGTCACATCATTTTTTCAAAATACGCTTCAACAGGTGACGGAATACTCACAAGCCTCAAAATGATGGAGGTAATGTTAGGCAAAAAGCTGCCCATGAGCAAGCTTGCCGACGGCTTTGAGGTCTATCCGCAGGTTTTGAAGAACATCAAAGTAAAAGACAAACCTGCTGCCCGCAGCGATGCAGACGTTCAGGCTGCAATTGAAAAAGCAGAAAAGGAGCTTGGCGATTCCGGCAGAATACTTGTTCGAGAATCGGGAACGGAACCCGTTATACGAGTTATGGTCGAAGCCTCTTCATGCGAACTTTGCGAAAAATATGTTAGCAGCGTTATTGATGTTATAATCGCCAAAGGCCATTCAATCCAATAAATATTTCTGAGGCTGTTTTGAAACAGCCTCATTCTTTTTGTCGAATTGTGTATTGACAAACAGCTATAAGAGATATATAATAAGATGTCAACAGAATATTCCCTTATTAAGAGCGGCTGAGGGACAGGCCCTGTGAAGCCCGGCAACCTGTGTTATGCAAGGTGCCAATTCCTGCGGCATATTGCCGAAAGATAAGGTGTTTTAGCTCGTCTAAGACCCTTAGGCGGGATTTTTTGTTTTTTAAATTACTTTTCAAAGAGAGGTTAGTAAAAATGGCAAACTACTTATTCACTTCGGAATCCGTTACAGGCGGACATCCCGATAAAATATGCGACCAGATTTCTGATGCGGTTCTTGATGCAATCATGGCTCAAGATCCTATGGGCAGAGTTGCATGCGAAACCTGCTGCACAACAGGCATGGTTCTTGTTATGGGCGAAATCACAACAACAGCAGAGGTTGATATTCCCAAAATTGCAAGGGAAGTTATCGATGATATCGGTTATAATAATGCTGAATACGGCTTTGACTGCAACACCTGTGCAGTTATGACCGCACTCGACAAGCAGTCCGGCGACATCGCAATGGGCGTTGACAGGCTTGGTGCCGGCGACCAGGGAATGATGTTCGGCTTTGCATGCGATGAAACTCCCGAATATATGCCCCTGCCCATTTCCCTCGCTCACAAGCTTTGCGCCAAGCTCACAGAGGTTCGCAAAGACGGCACTCTCGGCTATCTTCGCCCTGACGGCAAAAGCCAGGTAACTGTTGAATATGACGAGAATAACAATCCTGTCAGAATTGACACGGTTGTTATCTCCTCACAGCATTCGGCAGACGTTACTCTTGAGCAGATAAGAGCTGACATTGTTGAAAAGGTTATCAAGCCCGTTATCCCCGCTTCAATGCTTGATGAAAACACCAAATATCACATTAACCCTACAGGCAGATTCGTTACAGGCGGCCCCCAGGGTGACAGCGGCCTGACCGGCAGAAAAATCATCGTTGATACTTACGGCGGATACGCACGTCACGGCGGCGGCGCATTCAGCGGCAAGGACCCCACAAAGGTTGACCGTTCGGCAGCTTATGCGGCTCGCTATGTTGCAAAGAATGTTGTTGCTGCAGGCCTTGCAAAGAAGTGCGAGGTTGAGCTTGCATACGCCATCGGCGTTGAAGAACCCGTTTCTGTTTTTGTTGATACTTTCGGCACAGGCATTGTTTCGGACAGCGAGATTTCCGCAATCGTAAACAAGCTGTTTGACCTTCGTCCTGCATCAATCATCAAAACTCTTGATTTAAGGCGTCCCATTTACAGACAGGTTGCTGCTCTCGGCCACATCGGCAGAACAGACATTGATTTGCCTTGGGAAAAAACAGACAGAGTTGAGGATATCAAAAAAGCGGCAAATATCTGAAGCTTAAGGTGAGATTTATGAAGCTTTCGCTTGTTATTCCTTGTTATAACGAGGAAAAAAACGTTTCGCTTTTTTATGAAGCGGTAAAAAAAGACTTCGCAGATGTTGAGTTTGATTATGAATTGGTTTTTGTAAATGACGGCAGCCGTGACGGCACATTCAAGGAGCTGCAAAAGCTCTGCGACGGCGACCTGCCCGTTAAAATCATTAACTTCTCTCGCAACTTCGGCAAGGAATCAGCCATGTACGCAGGGCTTCGCGAATCCGAAGGCGATTATGTAACTATCATCGATGCGGATTTGCAGCAAAAGCCGTCAATTGCGCTTGATATGGTGCGTATGCTTGATAACGAGCCTCAATATGACTGTGTTGCTGCGTTTCAGGATGAGAGAAAAGAAAGCAAGCTTCTTGTTTTCTTCAAAAACGGTTTTTACAAATTGATAAACAAGTTTTCCGACACCGAATTCACCCAAGGTGCAAGCGATTTTCGCACTTTCAGACGCCCTATGGTTGAAGCCATTCTGAGCATGGATGAATATTTCCGTTTTTCAAAAGGTCTGTTTTCATGGGTTGGATTCAACACAAAATTCATTCCTTATGAAGTTGAAGAAAGAGCCACCGGTGAATCAAAATGGTCTTTCACTAAGCTTTTCAAATATGCAATGGACGGCATTTTCGCTTTCACAACCGCTCCGTTGCGCATTGCAACCATATTAGGATTGATGACTTCATTTCTATCAATAATTTATCTGATTGTTGTTGTTATTCAAAAGCTTGCCTTCGGAATTGATGTTGCGGGCTTTGCAACAATAGTGGTTCTTATCCTTCTGCTCGGCGGCATTCAGCTTTGCTGCATCGGAATCATCGGCGAATATATAGCACGAACTTATATTCAAACTAAAGGCAGACCGATTTATATCGCAAAAAACGTTATTAAAAATCACAAATATGAAAAATAACCAAACGGGTCATGGCTTTTTGCTTTGACCCGTTTGCTTGTGTTTCCACACAACTTGTGATATATTCTATCGTATATACCAAAGGAGTAACTTAATAATGAACAGCTTCACTATAAAAGGCAACATTTGTCACAGCCCGACCCCACAAAAAATCGAAACTCATGAAAGCTCATATCTTGTATGCGAAAACGGTAAAAGTGCAGGTATTTTTAACAAGATTCCTGAAAAATATAAAAATCTGCCCATTAAAGATTACGGGAACAGAATAATTATTCCGGGCCTTATTGACCTTCATGTTCATGCTTCACAATTTGCATACCGTGCTACGGCAATGGATTTGGAGCTTCTTGATTGGCTCAACTCCTATGCTTTCCCTGAAGAAGCAAAATTCGCAGACGTTGAATACGCTAAAAAGGCTTACGGCATTTATGCCGAAAGCCTCAAACTCAGCGCCACAACAAGAGCCTGCATTTTTGCAACCATCCACAGAGAAGCGACGCTTGCCTTGATGGACATTCTTGAAGAATCCGGGCTTATAACAGCCGTCGGTAAGGTCAACATGGATCGTTCCTCCCCTGACATCCTTATCGAATCAACAGAAGAATCGGCCGAAGAAACCAAGCTTTGGCTTGAGAGCTGCATCGGAAGATACCGCAACACAACACCGATAATCACTCCCCGCTTTGTCCCCTCCTGCTCCGATGAACTGCTTGAGAAGCTCGGCAAGCTTATGGATAAATACAACGTTCCCGTGCAGTCCCACATTTCTGAAAGCCGAGGAGAAATTGAGCTTGTGAGCAAGCTTTGCCCATGGTCAAAGTTCTACGGAGAAGTATATAACCGCTTCGGAATGCTTGGCGGAAAGCAAAAAAGCGTTATGGCTCATTGCATCTGGTCATCCGATGAAGAGCTTGAAATCATGAAGAAAAACGGTGTGTTTGCGGTTCACTGCCCACAATCCAATATGAATGTTATTGCAGGCATAGCACCCGCCAGAAAATATCTTGATATGGGCCTTAAAATCGGCCTCGGTTCAGATATGGCGGGCGGCGCAACCGAATCAATCTTCCGTGCAATGACAGATGCTGTTCAGGTTTCAAAGCTTCGTTGGAGACTTGTTGACGATTCATTAAAACCAATCACCGCAGACGAAGCGTTCTATATGGGCACAAAGGGCGGCGGCGAATTTTTCGGCAAGGTCGGCAGCTTTGAAAACGGATATGAATTTGACTTTGTTGTGATTGATGACAGCAATCTTAAAAGCACCCGTGAACTCACCCTGCACGAAAGGATTGAAAGAATTATTTATCTCTCTGATGACAGAAATATCGTTGCAAAATACGTTGCCGGACACAAAATTTTCGATAAAAATAATGCTTAAAAATCATATTAAAACATTCTGAAAAAAATTTAAAAAAATTTATAAAAAAGGCTTGACATTGCGTGCTGTCTTTGCTATAATAGGCAACGTTCCGAGCGAACAAAAGATATGCGAGAGTGGCGGAATCGGCAGACGCGCACGTTTGAGGGGCGTGTGGTAATCCCGTACGGGTTCAAGTCCCGTCTCTCGCACCAGAGAGGATTCCGCAAGGAATCCTCTTTTTAGTAGCGGAAAAAGCAAATCGCTCCGCCTCGGACT
>JAZNPT010000047.1:0-48515 GCA_045589815.1 Acutalibacteraceae bacterium | reverse complement strand
AAACCGTTGATATGTAAGGGAATTACTCCAACCGTTTCTCTAAATTCAACATATCGGAAATGTAGTTTTCGGACTGTGTCAATGTTGTCTGTAACGGGTCGCCTTCTCGGATACGCATTGTGCGGCGGATTTCTTTGGGGATAACGACCCTTCCGAGGTCGTCAATTCTTCTGACAATACCTGTGGCTTTCATATAATATCTTTCTCCTTTTTCAGACAAATCTTGATGTTATTGTTTGTGAAATAAGGAGATTTATACTGCTTGTGTTTACTTTACAGAGCGTTTTTTTAGTTAATTATCTTTCTTGTTCATATCTTTTAATTTAAGATTGTTTTTTTTCAATTTAACAAAGAAGCTCATATTTGTCATCAAATTATTCAGAAAGACTGTTTTGGGAAAAAACGGACGGATATAAATATTTTTGCCTGTGCATGGTGTAATAATATCTTTTGCCAACTTATCGGATATTTTTTTGAAACTTTTTGTTCTTAACCAATCAAATAAAGGAGGCTCATAAGTAAATACTTTTACAGCAATAAAGCCAACTATGCTCCAAATGCTTTTTCGGGAGGGTTCTGATTCGTTTTTTTGAACCAGCAGACGTTCTGCCGAGCCTATTCCTATGCCATAGTTCCAATTAAACCCGCATTTATAACACCAATTTGAAATAATTTTGAAAGAGATAAAATTATTATAACCTTCAACAAATCCGGCATTTGAAACTGCAAATACTTCTATATTTTTGCGGGAGGAATCGGTGTTTTTTTCAATGCAAGACATTGCTTCTATAACGTGAGAGGGCAGAGAATCAATATAAAGAGGCGATGAAAGCAAGATAGTATTGCAGGATAATATTTCCTCGACGTCTTTTTTCTCAAGGCTTTTTTTAAAAAGATTGAATTCGGCAAATTCTGCTTTGCCGTCAAGTTTTGATTTAATTTCAGAGAGAACAAACTCTGATGCACTTTTTGCTCTTGGACTGCCGTTGAGCAAGGCGATTTTCATACCTGTTACCCCACAATCTTATATATATCATCGAAAAATTCAACATCATAGCTCATGCAATCAAAAAGTGAAGCGTTTGCCTGACAAAGTTCAAGGGCAGTATTCTTTTCTGTTTGCGTTAAGCTTGCTGAGTAAAAATATGCGTAATATTTGATTTTATTCGAATAGCGTCGGTGATGATAGGAATATTTGCCTTTTTTTCTGAAAAGCGGAAGCATGTAAGAAATGCTTCTGTCAATAACGTTTTTAACAAAGGGGCTGAATCCGCCATAGGTACATTCGCTGATAAAAATCAAGTCTGTGCATTCCGCAATTTCTTTGCCCATGTGGCTGAAGTCATCATTAAGCACACATTGCCCCGGAGTTTTCAACCAACAGCCCAGACAGCCGATGCAAGGCTTTATAGCTTTTTCGGGAGAAAAAACAACGCTTTCGGGATATTTTTCTTTTATTTTTTCATTAAAATTGTTATCAATTGAATCGTGTATTATCAAATATTTCCGGCTTATTATAAACACCACCTTGATTTAATTCAGGAACCTCTTGTCTGTATTTTTTGATTTTTGGATCACCGCAAGCCAAAATGAGAAGAAAATAAAAGAAGTAATTTCCTTCGTTTCGTAATTGCTGCGAAGGTTAGTCCTACATGAAACTATAACATAATCGATACTTTATTACAATAAGGAACAGATTTATTTAAATTATAGAAAGAAAAACCCCCCGAACTTATAGTCCGAGGGATTGTGGAGCGGATGACGAGGCTCGAACTCGCTACCTCCACCTTGGCAAGGTGGCGCTCTACCAGATGAGCTACATCCGCAACTGCATGAGAGATTATAGCAAAGAGTTTGGTGTTTGTCAAGACTTATTTTGATATTTTTTTGGTTGTTTATTATTCGAAAAATTTGTAAAAAGTATTTATTTGTTTATGGTTTACTGTTATAATAAAATAAATACAGAGTTTTGGGAGGGAGCAAAGATGTATAATATTCTTGTTTGTGATGACGACGCCGATATCCGCAGCGCATTAAGACTGTATCTTACGGGAGAGGATTACTGTATTTTTGAAGCTGAAAACGGCAGAGAAGCTCTTAAAACCATTGAGCAGGAAGAAATTCATCTGCTTCTTATGGATATAATGATGCCTGTTATGGACGGAATACGTGCGCTTTCGATGCTTCGAGAACAAAATAATAATATTCCTGTTATTCTGTTGACGGCAAAAAGCCAGGACACAGATAAAATCATCGGCCTTAACACGGGCGCAGATGACTACATAACAAAGCCTTTTAATCCCGTTGAGGTGATTGCAAGGGTCAAATCCCAGCTTCGCCGCTATATGCGATTCGGCGGGTCTAACGATTCGGCGGAAAAGAATTCTGCGGTTTTGAAAAACGGCGGTCTGGAATTTGATAACAATTCCAAGAGGGTTACGCGCGACGGCGAACCGGTAAATCTTACACCCACGGAAATGATGCTTCTCAAATTCTTTATGGAAAATCCGGACAAGGTGTTTTCTCCGAAAGAGATTTACCGCAATGTCTGGAACGATGACCCCTACGGCGCAGAAAATACCGTTACGGTTCATATCCGCCATCTGAGAGAAAAGATAGAAATAAACCCCGCAAAGCCGGATTACCTTAAGGTTGTTTGGGGTCACGGCTATAAAATGGAAAAAAAGAAGGCTCTCGAAAACATTTCAAGGAGTGATTCATAATGAGCAGCGGCTTCACGGGCAGCCAGATTCGCTCCGAAAGCGACAGGATAGCCTCGATAGTTGTTTTGGTTTGCATGACGATTGTTGCGGTTGGCTGTATCCTCGGAATGTCTTATTTGTTTGAATATAATTTTTATGAAAAGGGCGATAACGGGCAGACTGCCAAAAGCATCGCCGTTCAGCTCTATTCGCTGGATGACTCGGAATTGGCGCAGGATTATTTCAACTGCGTTGAAAGCAATTCCGATATTCACAGAATCAATTATTATAAGGACAGATTTTCCGTTGAGAATTCAAGCTATATTTTCACCATCAGCGACGTAAGAGGAAACGTTGTTTTTGACAGCGTTGCTTACGGTGGAGGCAAAACAGATTTTGATGCAATCAGCGTTAATGCGGAATACAGAGGAACATCGGACTTTTATCATTTTGACGAAAAGGGTCTTATGATTCCGCTCAGGATTAACTATGCTGTTCTTACGGGCGAAAATACGCTTGCCAACGATAAATATACAAACGCATTTAACTGGATTGAAATAGCAAACACTTTGAGGTATTTTCTTTTCGTTGTTCTGTTTATTGCCGTTTTGATAATCGTTATTCTGCTTTCTTCAATAACGGTTAATGCAGGCATGAAGGATATTGAAAACGGCGAAATTGTGCCCGGCTTTGTGGATAAAATTCCGCTTGATGTTTGCACCATGTTTCTGTTGGGGCTTTTATGCGTTGCGTGGATGGTTATAGGCTTAACCTCAGCGGCGGATGTCGGTATGGTTCTCAACAACGTTGTTGTTATGATAACCTGCATGGCGGCGGTTCTGGTTCTCATGACCTATCTCACAACCCTTTCCGTCAGGGTTAAGATGGGAAAAATTTATAAAAATACTCTTGTTTATCAAATATACAGGAAATTCAAGAGAAAAACACCGAGAAGGCTCCGACGCGCCGTCAGCGAAATGTCGGTTTTCAAAAAGCTGATCATCGGAATTGCGGCATTTGTTTTGTTTGAGGCGGCAATTCTTTCATTTGCGGCATATTTCGGAATTCTCAGCGATAATCACAGCCCGAGCTCGGTGCTTTCAATGTTTCTCGTTATATGGGCAATGACAAGGCTGATTATTATTCCCATTGTTGCTATGCTTGCAGTAAATCTGCATTATGTTAAGGAAGAGGGTCAGAAGCTTGCCGAGGGAATTCTCGGAGAAGGTGTTTCGGATAAGCTGACCATTGCAAGCATCCGTGCCCACGGCAAAAACCTTGACCAGATAAGAAAAGAAATCAATAAGGCGATGGAGCAGGAGCTTAAGAGCGAAAAACTCAAAAGTGAGCTTATTGCCAATGTTTCCCACGATATTAAAACTCCGCTCACGTCAATCAAGAATTATGTTGATTTTCTGAACAGAGATAACATAACAGAGGAAGAGCGCAGAAATTATCTTGAAATAATAACAAAGCATACCGACAAACTGACCCTGCTGCTCGGCGATATTATTGAGGCTTCTCAGATTTTCTCCGGCAGCGTTGATATAAACCTTGAAAAAGTCAGTCTTAACATAGTTGTTGAACAAACCGTTGAGGAATTTGCAACAAAGCTTGAGCAGAGCTGCTTGATTCCGAGAATCGAACTTCCGCAGGACGATGTCTATATTATGGGCGACGGGAAATGGCTCTGGAGAATACTTTCCAACCTGTTCAACAATGCCTGCAAATATGCCGCACCCGAAACAGACGTTGAAATTTCGGTTGACAGAGCCGGCGGCAAGGCAATGTTTAAAATAGCCAATCTCTCAAGTGCAGAGCTTAACGTTGAGGGCGACGAGCTGTTTGAGCGCTTTGTCAGGGGCGACAGCTCAAGGCACACCGAGGGCAACGGACTCGGGCTTTCAATTGCCAAAAGCCTGACCGAGCTTCAAAACGGTAAAATGGATATTTGCGTTGAGGATAATAATTTTGCCGTTATTTTAACTTTTGATGAAATTGAGTAAAACAAATATCCGCACGGAGGAGAAAATGCATAAAAAAATAATTTCCGCAGCGCTTGCAATTCTTATTGCTTCGGGCTTTGCCGCATGCGAAGGCTCAGAAAAAAGCGAAATTTCAACAACGTATGCTGCAGCTTCGACAACTGCGGTTGAAACAACAACCGAGGCATCAACGGTTGCCGAAACGTCAACAACCGCCTTGGCCACAACTGCGGCAACAACACTTAAGGCAACCACCACAAAGGTAACAACCACCAAAAAAACCACAACAACCCTGATGCCTTCCACAACCCGAAAGCCTGAAACCACAACGCAACAGGCGGTTGTTGAAACAACCTGGCTGAACCTTTCCGACTGCCGCACCGAGAATGATGCATACACCGAGGCGCTCAAATACGGCGTTATCCGCAGCAGAGCGGTCACAAGATATTACGCTGAGCAGGAGGACGGCTCCGAGGTTCTTGTTAAAGAGGATTTTGCCGATGTTTACACCCGGTTGGGCTATAGCGCAGGCTATGCCGAGCTGCTCCCTGCCGCAAAGGAAAACAGGGAAAAATACAGCGGAATGATTGACGAGATCCTTTCAATCATCAATTCATACAGAGCCGAGGACGGCATTGAACCCTTGGTTCTTGACGAAAAGCTGACCGAGATTGCCTGCGCCCGTGCGGAGGAGATTGCGTGGTCAGGCAGGCATTCGCATGTTCGCCCCAACGGCAAATATTTTCAGACATTAATCAAAGAAGCGGGCATAGAAACCGGCTTTGTGGGCGAAAACATCGGTTGGGGCTATAAAACAGCTCTTGCTGTTTGCGAAGCATGGAAAGCGTCGGAAACCCACTATGAAAATCTGATGAATCCGGATTTCAAAAAGACGGGCATCGGCGTTGCGGCCGACCCTGACCCGGACGGCAATCTTTGCTGGGCAAACCTTTTTATTGACGAATGATAACAGGCGCGCCGTGCAGGTGCGCCTGTTTTTAATAAATTTGTAATATTTTTGAGGCTTTATTTGTAATTCCCGCAGTTTAGAATCATAATTGTTCCAAGGGATTGAAATATTTGAGGTGAAACTGATGTATACCGTGCTTGTTTGTGATGACGATATCGCAATCCTTGATTCCGTTGAAATTTATCTCAAGTTGGAGGGCTATAATGTTCTGCGTGCCGAAAACGGCAGGCAGGCGCTTGAGCAGGTTAAGGATAACGAGGTGCACTGCGTTATTCTTGACATAATGATGCCCGGGCTGGATGGCTTGCAGGCAACACTGAAGCTGCGTGAAAAGCATAACATACCCATCATTCTGCTCTCGGCAAAAAGTGAGGATACCGACAAAATAACGGGTCTTTCCTTCGGCGCAGACGACTATGTGACAAAGCCGTTTAATCCGCTGGAGCTTATGGCAAGAGTCAAATCCCAGATAAGGCGCTACACCTCTCTCGGCTCGATGGAGGTTAAAGAGGGTGTTATAACAACGGGGGGACTTTCGCTTGACACTCTTGCAAAAGAGCTGACTCTTGACGGCGAGGCGGTGAAGCTGACCGCCACGGAATACGGGATTATGACGGTTTTGATGGAGAATCTCGGCAGAGTGCTTTCAACAAATCAGATTTATGAGGCGGTGTGGGACGAACCCGCATACAACACGGAAAAAACGGTTACGGTGCATATCAGAAGAATCCGCGAAAAAATCGAAATCAATCCCAAGGAGCCCAAATATTTAAAGGTGGTGTGGGGAATTGGCTATAAAATCGAGAAATATTAAGTATAACAAATGGCTCAAGCTTGCTGCGGCAATTATTGCCGTTGCGATGTTTTTCTCGGCGGGCTGGTTTGCAAATCTTTTTATAAGAAGCTTTGCGGATTATAACAGCTATGACGGCAAGGAAGCAAACGGCAGCAGCTACACGCAGACCATTGCTTTCAGGGAAGCGTTCAACAATGCGGAGCTTGCGCTTATTCGCAAGGGCAGGTCTGCCGTTTATGCAGGCTTTGAGGACTACCTGGCTTCTGCGGAGGCGATTCAGCTTAAAGCAGATTTTGACAGCAGGATTCCCGAGCTTTCGGCGGCTTATGATTTGCTTGCCGACTCGGGCATAGAGGTTTATAACTCGGAGTATAACAGCTATATTTATCTTTATACCTATAAAAATCTGACCTACTGCATGAACTATGCAGGCGAATTCATCGACAGGAACGATTTTTCTTTTGAGGAATATTTTATAGTTTCGGGCGACAATGCTCCGACAACCGCTTTGCAGCTGACCGATGCAAACGGCAACGCCGTTGAATCAACAACAGTTCAGATTGTTTATAACAGCGGAGATGATGAGGGCAACTATTATACAAACGGCAAATACCATGCAGACGGCAGGGTTTATTTTTCGCCTCATTATAATGTGAAGCCTCCGCTTGAAGTGCAGGATATTGCAAATGCTCTGCAATCAATCGCTTCGATAACAGATTACACTTCCTACGGCGAATCCTCAAAGGAGCGCTTTATTGAGGAATACCAAAAGGGTGTTGACGAATATCTGCGCAATCGTTGGGCCGCAATGATGGATAATTATTATTTGGAAACCGAAAACATAAAAAATGTTAATTATGCCATTTTTTATAAGGGTGCGGACAGCGTTGTGAGCAACTGCGGAGTTGCTTTGACGGACACCAACGAGCAGATTTTGGAAAAGCTCGGCGGCGATTTTGTTGAGGGAATAAAGGACGGAGAATATTTTCTCATAAAAGGCAAGCCGATTGAAGAATCACAGAGCCTTTATCATAAGTTTAACGAATGGCTGTTTGGCAGCTCAACGTTCAAAAGCATGCTGCAAATGGACTACAGCAGCGTTAAAGACCATGTTGCCGCAGCTTTCTTTTCCTTTGATGAAAGCATGACGGAGCTTGACCCGCTTAAGGCGTCGCTCAGCGCATATCACGATTTTATCGGCGGCGGCATGTTTTCGCCCAACACCTGCCTTGCGCTGTTTATCTATTCATTCCTTGCAGGCTGTGCGGCGTGCATTTATCTTGTCTGCGTTGCAGGCAAAACCTCCGACGGCACAAAAATCAATTTCTTTCACAAAGTTCCCTATGAAATTTATCTTGTGCTTTGCCTCGGCTCAATGTTCCTTGCGGGGCTTGCGGCTGTCTATGTTGTTGCCGCCGAAAGGGACCCGACGAGCTTCGGCAATATTTTCAGGCATGACTTTTGGGCTGCGCTCATCTATCGCATCAGCGGAAAAACCAACGAGATTAACGGCGCACTTGTTTCTGTTTTCTTCATGGCATGGACCTGGTTGAGCGTTGCGTTTGCGGGCAATGTGAGAAACAAAACATTCTGGAAGCATACGCTTTGTTATCAGATTATCAGGCTTTTGGGTTGGATTCTCAAAAAACTTGGCAAGGTTTTGATTTTCATTCTCAAACCGTTTGGAAAAATCTTTAAGAAAATCGGCGGATTCTGCAAAAAACAGATTGATAAAATAAAATATCTCCTTGCCTGCGATTATTCAAAGGGTCAGGGGACAAAATTCAAAATAATTTCAGCCGTTGCGGTCATTGTCGGTTTCCTTATCTTGGGGCTTCTTGCCATGTGGTCGGGTGCGGCAACACATTGGGGCGACGATTATTTCATCATTTCATTTATAGTATTTATTCTTTACACCCCCATTTTCCTTTTCTGTCTTCTTCTCGTTGTTTCGCTTGACAGAATTATGCAGGGCGTTTCGGATATGAGAAGCGGCAATCTGAGCAGCAAAATAGACATGCGCTTCATGCCGGGATTTATGCGTCGCTTTGCAGAGGATATCCTCTCCATGCAGGACGGCCTGCAAAATGCGGTTGAAAGTGCGGTTAAGGACCAGCGTATGAAAGCGGAGCTTATCACCAACGTTTCTCACGACCTTAAAACTCCGCTCACCTCAATCGTCAACTATGTTGATTTGCTTAAAAAGTGCGATGTTCAGGATGAAACGGCGCAAAAATATATTTCTGTTCTTGATGAAAAAGCGGCAAAGATGAAAAAGCTGATTGAGGATTTGGTTGAGGCTTCAAAGGCTTCGTCGGGTGCAATAGAAATTCACCCCGTCAAAATCAATCTTTGCGAGTTTGCTGCGCAGGCGGTAGGTGAGCATGAAGATGAGCTTAAAAAATATAACATCGGAATTGTGCTCAAATCCCCCGAAGCTCCCGTAACGGTTACCGCCGATTCACAAAAAACCTCCAGAATCGTTGAAAACCTTTTCTCCAACATCAGAAAATATGCAATGGAGGGCACGAGGGTTTATGTTGAGGTTTTCGGCGGCAATGATTACGGCACAATTGTTTTCAAAAACATTTCAAAATATCCGCTCGATGTTTCTGCGGAAGAACTGACGCAGAGATTTGTCAGGGGCGATTCCTCACGTTCGGGCGAGGGCAGCGGACTCGGTCTTTCAATAGCGCAGAATCTTTGCGAGCTTCAGAAAGGCAAGTTCAGAGTTGATGTTGACGGCGACCTTTTCAAGGTTACTCTTGCGCTTCCGAAAGAATAATAAAAAAGCGGCCTGCAGAGGTTTTGCCTTTGCAAGCCGCTTTTAATTTAAACAAATTTTTTAACCTTAACAATTGTTCGTCCGCGTTTTGAAACGGATGAGCAATCCTCAATTATTATTCTTCCCTTGCGTCTGAAAACGATTTTGTCGCCTGCCGCAATTTTTTTGTCGGGCTTTGTGCATTCAAGGTCATTAACAAAAACAATGCCGCCTTCAATTGCAGCGCACGCATCGCCCCTTGAAATGCAGAATGCGTTTTTAACAACGCTGTCAAGCCGCATGGAAGAAACCGTGAAGCTGTCGGGTATCCCTGCAGCCTTTGTTCCCTCTCTCGCCTGCGAGGGAGGGATTATTTTTGCCTTGAGAGTTCCTCTGCCTGCTTTGCCGAGATTTTCAACAATAAACGGAGCGATTTTTTCGAGGACCGCCATTTTGCAGCCCGTTTCGCTCACGATGATGTCACCTGTCATCTCTCGTTTTATGCCAAGGGCCATCAGCGCACCCAGATAATCTCTGTGGCTCAGGGCAGGGGAAAACCTGTCCTTTTCAATTTCGATAACAGCTATCGGGTCAGCTTCGGGGCATTGCTCAAAATAGGCGAAAAGCTCCGCCGAATCCCTTGCGTCAACATATTCGGGCAGCATCAGCGCAACCGTGCGCTCCGCTTCGTCAAAACCGCCGTAAAACAGCATTTTAACGTCGCCGTATTGCAGCCTCGCTCCTGCCGCAAGCGAGCGCTCACGCATGTCAAGAAAAACGCTGTTTGTTATCATTGAATTTTCGCTGCATTGTCTTGCTCTGTCCTGAATTTTGGCAAGGAGAAGTTTATCGTCCGAGTTTGTCATGGCTTTAATATACCCTTTTCTATCGAATCGGCAATAATGCCTTCAACAATGGGCCAAAGTTCGGGCGTGGCGGTGCGGATGATATCCATTCGTTTGAGAATTTGCGGGGCATGAACATCGCCAAGCTTCCAGGTGTGGCCGTTTGTCAGATAATTGAGCATAAGCGGCTGAATTCTGTCCATTGCGTTTGCGTATTTTGATTCGGGAGTTTCTTTTGCTTCAAATTCATCCCAAAGGGCACGGATTTCGGCACCCTGAACGGGGTCAAGCATGCCGAAAAGTCTGTTTGCAGCTTCGATTTCACGGTCAAGCTTATCCTCGTTGCCTTTTGAATCATAAGCAAAGGTGTCGCCGGCATAAACCTCAACAAGATCGTGTACCAGAGCAATTTTCAGCACTTTTTCCATGCAGACTTTTTCTGCGCTGTATTCTTCAAAAAGCATGGCAAGCATTGCAAGATGCCATGAATGCTCGGCATCATTTTCACGCCTTGAGCCGTCAACAAGAAGGTTGCGGCGCAGGATGTTTTTCATTTCGTCGATGGTTACGGCGAATTTAACCTGATTCTTCAGCTTTTCGCTTTTTATAAAATCAAATCTTTCCATAAAAGCACCTCTTTGAGGGAATTATATCATATTTGAATTGTCTCTTCAAGTTAAAAACGGCACCTGCAAGCCTGCACTTGAAAATATCAGAAAAAGAGATATAATATAAATATCAAACATTGAAAGAATGGTTGCATGAAAGTATTAATTGAGCTTTATGACAGCGAACCGATATATAACTACCTTGCAACGATGGTGTTCCGCCCCGACAGGGTTTATTTTGTGGGTGATCCGTCAATGCTCGGCGACAGATGCAAAAACAAAACATCGAAGCTTGCACGCATAATGGGAATTGAAGCGGAGTTTATTTACCGCAATGCGCGCTCAAGTGATTTCAGGCAAATTCAGTTTGAAATAAAGAAAATTGTCGAAAAAGAAAAGGCAAACAGCAATTCCTGCATCATTGACGTTACGGGCGGCAGGGACCTTGCGTTGGTTGCTTCGGGCACTCTGATGAGCGAGTGCGAAGAAATTGTATTTTATGATAAGAACGTCAACGCATTCCGTATGCTTTCGGGCGGAGAGATGCGCAAGGTGGAGCTTGGCGTGCCGAGTGAGGCATTCATAACGGCGGCGGGCGGCACGGTGTATGAAAAAGCGCGCAATATTGATTTTACGCAAGAGGAATGGAGCATTATCCGCAATCTTGTCCGTGTTTTCTTTGAAAATCGCGGAGCATGGAACGGCTTTGTGAAATATCTTCAGCGTGTTTCAAAAAAAGAGGGCGAGAAAATCGGCGACAGTCTGTTTGTTGATGCCCCACTTTCGCTGACCGAGGGCGGCAGGAATTATTCCGCAAACAGGGAAATCATGCAAAAACTTGAACAGGCAGGTGCAATAAATTCGCTGAGAATAAGCAATGACAGAATCAGCTTTAAATACAGAAGCGCGGATTTTGCAATTCTGATTGTTAATGAGGGAATCTGGCTTGAAATGGCGGTTTATCTGGCGGCAAAGGAAATGCCGGAGTTTTTTGATGCTCAGGTCGGAGTCAAATTTGTTTGGGATGTGCCCGACAAATCGGTTTCCGTCGGCGAAATACTTGCCGATAACGTGCCGCGCAACGAGGTTGACGTTGTGCTTTCAATGGGAGTCAAGCCCGTTTTCATTTCCTGCAAAACACGTGAGCCGGTGAATGAGGATTTGAACGAGCTTTATGCCATCAAGGAGCATTTCGGCGGCGAAATGGCGGTTGCAATCATGGCAACAACAAAATATGTGGGCACACAGACCCCGATTTATGAGAGGGCAAAGGCCATGGGAATCGGATTTATTGATGAGCGCAATTTTGAAAACGGAACATTAAAGCAAAGGCTTTTGAAGCTTACGGGAGGAAACGATGGAAAGAGGCACTGTTGAACTGACCAATATGGTTATGGTTGAGGATAAAACAACCGGCAGGGTGCTTGTGCAGAAGCGGGTTAAAAGCTGGTGCGGCATCACTTTCCCCGGCGGCCATGTTGAGCCGGGCGAAAGCTTTGCTGATTCGGCAGTCCGTGAGGTTAAAGAGGAAACAGGTCTTGATATCCGAAACTTAAAGTCCTGCGGAGTTATTCATTGGGCGCATAACCGCAGCTTTAACAGATATATAGTTTTTCTTTATAAAACGTCGGATTTCAGCGGTGAGCTTCTGCCCGAAACGAATGAGGGCAAGGTGTTTTGGGTCGAACCCGAAAAGCTTAAGGGAATGCAGCTCTCGGAGAATTTTGAAAAATATCTGCCGATGTTTATGAATGATGATTTCAGCGAAGCTTACGGTTCATGGAACGAGGATGACCCGCAGATAATAGTATATAAATAAAAAACCGTCGCAACCGTGAGGCTGCGACGGATATTTTTTTGCGATTATTCAATTTCTGCGCTGACTGCAAGGTCATAAAGCTCTTCAACTTCTTTGGAGGGCTTTTTGTCGATGAGAGAAACAATGACTGCGCAGATTGCACCTGCGATAAATCCGGGGAGAAGCTCATAAACACCGGTAACGTCGGTGAGGAAATTCATCCAAAGAACGTCAACAACCGCACCGCCGACAACGCCTGCGATTGCGCCCTTGTAAGTAAATCTCTTCCAGAAAAGTGAAAGGATGATTACGGGACCGAATGCAGAGCCGAAGCCGCCCCATGCGTTATCAACAAGTGTCATGATGCTTGCTGCACCTTCAGATTTGCTGCTTGCGATGAAATAGGCGATAACAGCAATAATAAGAACAACAATTCTGCCCACCCAGAGAACTTCTTTATCAGATGCTTTCTTTCTGAAAATGGGTTTGTAGATATCGCTTGTGAATGAAGAGGAAGCAACAAGAAGCTGTGAATCGGCTGTGCTCATTGCGGCGGCAACGATAGCGGAAAGAAGGAGGCCGGCAATGAATCCGGGGAAGAGCTTCTGAGCAAGAGTAATGAAAACAAGCTCCTGCTGGCCTGCATCAACAAGCGCCTGAGTGGGAGCGAAAGCTCTGCCGAGAATGGCCATTGCGATAGCTGCGCCGAGGGAAAGAACAACCCAAACTATGCCGATGGTTGCTGATTTTTTGAGAACCTTTGCATTCTTTGTTGACATGAATCTTACAATAATGTGGGGCATGCCGAAGTAGCCGAGACCCCATGCAAGGCCGGAAACAACATCCTGCCAGCTTGCAGCAAAGGGATTGAGGGGATTGACGCCGCCTTCAACTGTTTCAAACACGCTGAAATCAAGCTCCTGAACGAACACCATCATAAAGGGAACGGCAAGAAGAGCTGCAAGCATCATAAGGCCCTGGAAGAAGTCTGTCCAGCAAACAGCCTTGAATCCGCCGAGGAAAGTGTAAACAATAATAATAGCTGCAAAAATGAGAAGAGCAAGGTTGGGGTTGCTTTCAAGCTGAGGAACAACCTGAATGAAAACCTTCTGACCTGCAACGAAGCTTGATGCAACATAGATAGTGAAGAAAACAAGGAAAACAACCGCACAAATTATTTGAAGTGCGGGGCTTTTGGTAAGAAATCTGTTTGACAGATACTGGGGAATGGTGATTGAATCGTTGGCAGCCTGAGAAAATTTGCGAAGTCTGCGTGCAACGAAAATCCAGTTTGCCGCTGTGCCGAGAGCAAGGCCGATGCCTATCCAGACCTGACCCATGCCGAAAGCAAGAATGCTGCCGGGGAAGCCCATGAGCAGCCAACCGCTCATGTCGGAGGCCTGTGCGCTGAGAGCTGTTACCCAGGGACCCATTGAACGTCCGCCGAGGAAGTAATCCTTTTCGCCTGTTCCCTTGGACTTGAAGAAAAAGAAAAGTCCGATTCCGAGAACAACAACAAAATAGAGAATAAATGCCACGAGTTGTGATGTCATAAATATCAAAATCCTTTCACGAAATATGTGCGATTATAGCACAAACAAAACAAGAATAAAATACAGAACGGAGTACAGAATAATTTCTGAACTCCGAAAAGAAAATCAATGAAATATGTTGAATTTATTGAGAAAATATGGAATACATAAACAAGAATCCGATAAAAACCGTTTTTGGTGCAAATTAATTTTTTTTCAAAAATCCGCTGAAAAGTGCAGGCAAAAGAGTTTCGGAATATCGAGCAAGAGAATATTCTCCGTTACACAGGCACCAATCGCTTATTATCGCTCTTTCGCACAGCGCATAGGCCTTGACAATTTCGTTAACCGATATGTTGCTGCAGAATTCGCCGTTTGCCTGCCCCTCAACAACGATTTTTCTGAGCAATTTATAATAAGTTCTGTTGTGGTCGAGAAGATTCCTGTCGCCCTTGAGTGTGAGCTGCGAGGAATAAAGCCTTGCAAGAAGGTCAATGGGTATGCTGTTTTCAACCATAAGGAACAGTTTGCTGTTAAGATACATAAGCTTGTCAAAGCAGCTCATTTCAGAGGGAAGGTTATTTTCCAGCTCTTCATACTGGCTGTCGAATAAGCTTGAAAGAGAACTCAGTAAATCCTCCTTGCTGTCAAAATAATGGTAGAAAGAGCCTCTGGAAGTGCCGGATTCATCAACTATGTCTTCGATTGTTGTGTTATCGAATCCGTTTTTATAAAACAGCTCCCATGCGGCATTGACTATTTTCATTTTTGTGTTACGAGAATCTTTTCTGGGCACTTTATCACTTCCCGATTAAAAATTGATAACTCCGAGGTGTTCAAGCAGAATTTTAAAACCCATGAGAATAAGGATAAGACCGCCTGCAAATTCCGCCTTGGATTTAAATTTTGCGCCGAAAATGTTGCCGATTTTGATGCCGACAGCGGAAAGAACAAAGGTTATAACGCCAATAAAGCCGACAGCTGCGCCGATGTTGACATCGGGGAGAAGCGCAAAGGTTATGCCGACTGCAAGCGCATCAATGCTTGTGGCAACGGCAAGGGTCAGCATTTCTTTGAAATTCATGGAGTTTTCCGATTTTTCGCAGTCGCATCCTTCTTCTTTGGAAAAGGATTCCTTTATCATATTTGCACCGATTATGCCGAGCAGAACGAAAGCAACCCAATGGTCGATTTTTGTTATGTGTTCTTCAAAGGTTGAGCCGAGAAAATAGCCGATTGCGGGCATGAGCGCCTGAAAGCCTCCGAACCAAAGTCCGGCAGCAACCATCTGTTTTATGCCGGCTTTTTTGACGGCAAGGCCCTTGCACACGGCAACGGCGAAAGCGTCCATTGAAAGACCGACGGCGATTATGAATAATTCGGTTAAAGTCATTGTGTTATCCTCACACTTTTATATATCACAGACTATTTTACCATGCGCTTTTAAGATTTGTCAATGGCGGCATAGGCTTTTGGAGGTAGTTACAAAATATTTATATAATAATTTAATAAATTTTATTTACCAAACCCTTGAAAAAGAACCTGTATATATAGTATAATCTTTTTAGCACGTTTTAAGGAGGATAACCATGAAAAAAGTCGGAATTATCATGGGCAGCGACAGCGACCTGCCTGTTGTTGAAAAAGCAATAAACACACTTGCGGAATACGGTGTTCCCTACGAGGTTCACGTTTATTCGGCTCACAGAACTCCGGAGCAGTCAAAGAATTTTGCTCAGAACGCAAAGGCAAACGGCTTTGGCGCAATAATTGCAGCCGCAGGCAAGGCAGCTCATCTTGCAGGGGCTGTTGCAGCCAACACAACTCTTCCTGTTATCGGTATACCCGTAAAATCATCAACTCTTGACGGCATGGACGCTCTTCTTTCAACTGTTCAGATGCCTGCAGGAATTCCTGTAGCCACAGTTGCAATTGACGGAGCTGTTAATGCCGCCTTGTTGTCTATACAAATCCTTGCAGTTGCCGATGATGAGCTTGCTGAAAAGCTTGCTGCGGCAAGGGCGGCAGCAACCGAAAAGGTGCTTGCTGCAAATGCAAAAATTGAAGAAAAGTTCAATAAATAATAAGCTTCGCCGTGCATAATTCAAAGCGGCGCAGCCCATTAATTACGAATTACGCATTGCGAATTCCGAATTTCTTTTACCGGAGGTAAAATTATGGGAGGATTTTTCGGCGCAACATCAAGAAGAGATGTTGTTCTGGATGTATTTTTCGGAGTTGACTACCATTCCCACCTCGGCACCCGCAGGGGAGGCATGGCGGCAGTTAATGAAGAAAAAGGTTTTCAGCGTGATATTCACAACATAGAGAATTCACCTTTCAGAACGAAATTTGCGGGAATCGGCGATGAGATGCACGGCAACGCCTGCATCGGCTGCATAAGTGACAGCGACCCGCAGCCGATTCTGATTCGCTCAAATTTAGGTGTTTATGCAATAACAACCGTCAGCTGCATCAACAATGCCGATGAGCTTATAGATGAGTTCCTTTCTTCGGGCGGCGGCCATTTCACAACAATGACCTCGGGCAAAATCAACTCAACCGAGCTTGTTGCCGCTCTTATCAATCAGAAGGATAACTTCGTTGACGGCATACGATTTGCTCAGGAGAAAATTGACGGCTCCCTTTCCGTTCTTATTCTTCTTGAAGACGGAAGCATTATTGCCGCAAGAGATAAAGTCGGCAGACTTCCCATTCTTATCGGAAAAGATACCGACGGCAGATGTGTTTCGTTTGAGTCGTTCGCTTTTGAAAAGCTCGATTATATTTTTGAAAAAGAGCTTGGCCCCGGTGAAATAGTCAGGATTTATCCGGACAGAGTTCATACTCTTGCGGAGCCGGGCGAAAAGCTTAAAATCTGCGCTTTTCTCTGGAGCTACTACGGTTACCCCACCGCAAGGTATGAGGGCGTTGGCGTTGAGTCAATGAGAACAAGAAACGGCGCCGTAATGGCAAGGGAGGATAAGGCAAACGGCCTTTGCAACGGCATAGACTATGTAAGCGGTGTGCCCGATTCCGGAACACCTCACGCTATCGGCTATGCAAATGAGAGCGGAATCCCCTTTGCAAGACCTTTTATCAAATATACTCCCACATGGCCGAGAAGCTTTATGCCTACAAGCCAGAGTGAGCGTAACAGAGTTGCAAAGATGAAGATGATACCCGTTCATGACCTTATTCAGAATAAGAGCCTCCTCTTTGTTGATGACAGCATTGTAAGAGGCACCCAGATGCGTGAAACAATAGATTTTCTTTACAGCCACGGGGCAAAAGAGGTTCACATGCGTTCTGCATGCCCGCCGATTATGTATGGCTGCAAATATCTTAACTTCTCACGCAATACATCCGACGATGACCTGATTGCCCGCCGTGTTATTCACGACCTTGAGGGCAAAGAGGGCGACAAATACATTGATGAATACTGTGATGCTTCAACCGAAAGAGGCAAGAAGCTTCGAGAAATCATCTGCAAGGAGCTTAAGCTCACAACTCTCGGCTACCAGAGCATTGCAGGCCTTATCGAGGCGATCGGCCTTCCGGAGGAGTGCATTTGCACCTATTGCTGGAACGGCAAAGGATAAGAAACAAATAATAAATATGTGATTTTCACAGGAGGAATAAATTATGGAAAAAAGCTTCAGCGAAAGCTACGCAGCAGCAGGCGTTGACATTACCGCCGGCTACAAAGCAGTTGAACTCATGAAAACCCACATCAAAAGAACTCTCACAGCAGGCGCAATGTCCGACATCGGCGGATTCGGCGGCCTTTTTGAAATGGATTTGACAGGTATTTCAAAGCCTGTTCTTGTCAGCGGCACCGACGGCGTCGGCACAAAGCTTAAGCTTGCTTTTATTATGGACAAGCATGACACAGTCGGAATTGACTGCGTTGCAATGTGTGCAAACGACATTATCTGCTGCGGCGCAAAGCCCCTGCTTTTCCTTGACTATATCGCATGCGGCAAAAACGTTCCCGAAAGAATTGCCGAAATTGTTTCCGGCATTGCTGAGGGTTGCGTTCAGTCAAACGCTGCCCTTATCGGCGGCGAAACAGCCGAAATGCCCGGCTTCTATCCTGTTGACGAATATGACCTTGCAGGCTTCTGCGTAGGCGTTGTTGATAAGGACAAGGTTCTTGACAATTCAAAAATGGCAGAGGGCGACGTTGTTATCGCTCTTCCCTCAAGCGGCGTTCACTCCAACGGATTCTCGCTTGTTAGAAAGGTTTTTGATGTTGAAAATGCAGACATCAAAACTCCCGTTGCCGAGCTTGGCGGTAAGTCCGTCGGCGAAACTCTGCTCACACCAACAAAGATTTATGTTAAGCCCATGCTTGCTCTGTTTGAGCAAGTAACCGTTAAGGCTGTTTCTCATATCACAGGCGGCGGCTTCTATGAGAATATTCCCAGAAGCATTCCCGACGGCTTCGGCGCAAAGATTGACAAGGCATCTCTCAAGATTCTTCCCATCTTTGAGCTTATTGCAAAAACAGGCAACATTCCCGAAAGAGATATGTTCAACACATTCAATATGGGTGTCGGAATGAGCATTGTTGTTGCCAAGGAAGATGCAGAAAAGGCTCTTGAGGTTCTTAAGGCTAACGGCGAAGATGCTTATATCATCGGCGAAATCATTAAGTCTGAGGAAAAGGTTGTTATTGCCTGACTGTGACAAATGCGACGGAACGTAAACATCAGCATGATGTTTACTTGACGTTTTATCGCATTTAACGTATACACAGAAACGTCTTCATGCGATAAAAACGCCATCCGTCATCATTTCTCATCAGTCATCCCCATCCTATTAACTACAGTGTTTTAAACGGAGTGAAAACCATGAAAAAAGCTCGTATTGCCGTACTCGTTTCAGGCGGCGGAACAAATTTGCAGGCGCTTATTGATGCGCAGAATGCAGGAATCATCAAAAGCGGCGAAATTACGCTTGTTATTTCAAATAAAACAGGCGCTTATGCCCTTGAAAGAGCTGCAAAGGCAGGCATCAGAACCGAAACCGTGCTCAAAAAGGAGACTCCCGATTTTGAGGGCAGACTTATCGAAATTCTTGACGGCGACGGAATCGATTTGATTGTTCTTGCAGGCTTTATGAGCATTCTCTCCGAGCGTTTCACCAATCACTATAAAAACAGAATCATCAACGTTCACCCCTCGCTCATTCCGTCATTCTGCGGCGAAGGCTTCTACGGTCTGCGTGTTCATGAAGCGGCTCTGGGCTACGGAGTCAAGGTGACGGGTGCAACGGTTCATTTTGTTAACGAAATACCCGACGGCGGCAAAATTATTATGCAGAAGGCCGTTGAAATTCAACCTGATGATACTCCCGAAACGCTCCAGAAGCGTGTTATGGAGCAGGCGGAATGGATAATTCTTCCGCAGTCGGCGGAGAAAGTATGCAAGGAAATTTTGGAGGCTAAATAATGAAAGTTATGGTAGTCGGCGGCGGCGGACGAGAGCACGCCATCATCAAAAAGCTTAAAGAAAGCAAAGAAATCGAAAAAATATATGCGCTTCCGGGCAACGGTGGCATGGCAAACGATGCTGAGTGCGTTGCAATCGGCGCAAAGGATATTTCGGCAATCGCCGAGTTCGCAAAGAATAACGACATCGGCTTTGCGGTTGTTGCTCCCGATGACCCTCTTGTTCTGGGAGCGGTTGACGAGCTGCAGAAGCTCGGCATTCCCTGCTTCGGCCCTGAGGCAAAGGCGGCAATTATTGAAGGCAGCAAGGTTTTCTCCAAAAACCTGATGAAAAAATACGGCATTCCCACAGCTGCTTATGAAGTTTTTGATGATGCCGATAAAGCTCTTGAATATATTGAAACCGCTCCGATTCCCACCGTTATCAAAGCGGACGGACTTGCACTCGGCAAGGGCGTTATAATCGCCATGACTCGTGACGAAGCTAAGGAAGCTGTTAAATCCATCATGCAGGATAAGCAGTTCGGCGAAAGCGGCAATCAGATTGTTATTGAGGAGTTCCTTGAGGGTCCTGAGGTTTCTGTTCTTTCGTTCACGGACGGCAAAACCGTTGTTCCCATGATTTCTTCGATGGACCATAAAAGGGCAAAGGATAACGACGAAGGTCTTAACACCGGCGGTATGGGCACAATCGCTCCCAACCCCTACTACACAGCAGACGTTGCCGAGAGATGCATGAAAGAAATCTTCCTTCCCACAGTTAACGCAATGAATGCCGAGGGCAGAACTTTCAAAGGCTGCCTTTATTTCGGACTTATGATAACCAAGAACGGACCGAAGGTTATTGAATACAACTGCCGTTTCGGCGACCCGGAAACTCAGGTTGTTCTTCCTCTGCTTGAAAGCGACCTGTTTGAAATCATGAAGAATGTTGCCGCAGGCACTCTTTCCGAAGAGCAGGTAAAGTTCAGCGAAAAAAGCGCTTGCTGCGTTGTTATGGCATCCGACGGATATCCCGTTAAATACCAGAGCGGATTTGAAATCACAATGCCGCAGGATAAAAACATTTATGTTGCCGGTGCAAAGCTTGCTGACGGCAAGCTGCTCACCGCAGGCGGCAGAGTTCTTGGTGTTACCGAAACTGCGGACACTCTTGCGGAGGCAATTGCAAAGGCTTATGAAACGGTTAAAACCGTTAACTTCGAAAACGCATATTACAGAAACGATATCGGCAAAAAAGCATTGGAGGTTTGATATATTATGGTATACAGAGCTTATGTTGAAAAGAAAAAAGGGCTTGATAATGAAGCCCGCTCACTCAAAAACGAGCTTGTTTCCCTTTTGGGCATAAACAGCCTTGAGAATGTTCGCATTCTTAACCGCTATGACGTTGAAAAAATTGAGAAAGAGCTTTTTGATTATTCAAAAGGCACGGTTCTTTCCGAGCCTCAGCTTGATGATATTTCCGAAAATCCCAACCTTGAATGCGACAGACTTTTTGCCGTTGAATTCCTCCCCGGTCAGTTTGACCAGAGAGCAAATTCCTGTGCGGAATGCATTCAGATTATCTCAAAGGGCGAAAGACCTCTTGTCAGAACAGCGAAGGTTTATTGCCTTTACGGCAGCATCAGTGATGATGAGCTTGCTCAGATAAAGAAATATGTTATCAACCCCGTTGAATCAAGAGAGGCATCGCTTGAGGAATACGAAACTCTTGCAATGGACTATGTTGTCCCCGAAACCGTAAAAACTCTTGACGGTTTTATCGCTCTTGACGAAGCAGGTCTTAAGGCTTTTGTTGATGACTACGGCCTTGCAATGGACCTTGACGATATCAAATTCTGCCAGAAATATTTTATCAGCGAGCACAGAGACCCCACTATCACCGAAATCAGAATGATTGATACATATTGGTCAGACCATTGCCGCCACACCACATTCCTGACCAATATTGATTCCGTTAAATTTGAGGATGAGCTTCTTCAGAAGGCTTATGACGAATATCTTGCCGCAAGAAAGGCTTGCAACAGAACAAAGCCCGTTAATCTTATGGATATCGGCACAATCGCCGCAAGATATCTTAAGCAGCAGGGCCTTCTTCCCAAGCTTGACGAGAGCGAGGAAATCAATGCCTGCACAGTTAAGATTGACGTTGAAATCGGCGGCAAAACAGAAAAATGGCTGCTTCTCTTTAAAAACGAAACTCACAACCATCCCACAGAAATCGAGCCCTTCGGCGGCGCTGCAACCTGCATCGGCGGTGCAATCCGTGACCCGCTTTCAGGCAGAAGCTATGTTTACGCTGCAATGCGCGTAACAGGCGCTGGTGACCCCACCGTCCCCGTCAGCGAAACAATTGAGGGCAAGCTTCCCCAGAGAAAAATTGTTCAGACTGCCGCAGCGGGCTACAGCTCCTACGGCAACCAGATAGGCCTTGCAACAGGCATTGTTGATGAGCTTTATCACCCCGGCTATGTTGCAAAGAGAATGGAAATCTGTGCGGTTATTGCTGCCGCTCCCGAAGAGAATGTTCGCCGTGAACGCCCCCAGGACGGAGACGTAGTTATCCTTCTTGGCGGCAGAACAGGCCGTGACGGCTGCGGCGGCGCAACAGGCTCCTCAAAATCCCACAACCTTAAGTCACTTGAAAGCTGCGGCGCAGAGGTTCAGAAGGGTAATGCTCCCGAAGAAAGAAAGCTTCAGCGTCTGTTCAGAAACAAAGAGGCTTCTCAGCTCATCAAGCGCTGCAACGACTTTGGCGCAGGCGGCGTTTCCGTTGCCATCGGTGAGCTTGCAGACGGCCTTGAAATAAATCTTAACGCTGTTCCCAAGAAATACGAAGGCCTTGACGGCACAGAGCTTGCAATCTCCGAAAGCCAGGAAAGAATGGCAGTTGTTGTTGAAGCAAAGGATGCCGAAAGATTCATCGAGCTTGCAACCGGCGAAAACCTTGAAGCAACAATCGTTGCCGAAGTTAAAGAGAAGCCTTATCTCGTTATGAACTGGAACGGCAAGGCAATCTGCAACATCAGCCGCGAATTCCTTAATTCAAACGGAGCGGAGAAGCATATTGACATTGCTCCCGCAAAGCTTGAGGACTACAGCAAGAAAATCGACGGTTCATTTACCGATATGTATACCGCTCTTGCAGGCGATTTGAATATCTGCTCAAAGAGAGGCCTTTCCGAGCGCTTTGACTCAACAATCGGCGCAAACACCGTTCTTATGCCCTTCGGCGGCAAGAACCAGCTCACTCCCATTCAGGCAATGGTTCACAAGGTTTCCGTCGAAAAGGCAGAAACCGAAACCTGCTCCCTCATGGCATGGGGCTACAACCCCTTCATCACCGAAAAGAGCCCCTATCACGGCGCATATCTTGCGGTTGTTGAATCGGTTTCAAAGCTCATCGCAGCAGGTGCGGATTTTAATGAAGTTTATCTCACCTTCCAGGAATATTTTGAGAAGCCCATGAAGGACGGCAAACGTTGGGGCAAGCCCCTTGCAGCCCTCCTCGGCGCATTCAAGGCACAGATGGATCTCAAAATTGCTGCCATCGGCGGCAAGGACTCAATGAGCGGTTCGTTCGAGGATATCGACGTTCCTCCCACCCTTGTTTCATTTGCGGTTACAACCGAAAACATCAAGAACATCGTTTCTCCCGAATTCAAGGCAGCAGGCCGCAAGGTTGTTATGCTCAAGCCTGAATATACAGCAGACAATCTGCCCGACACCGCATCTCTTCTCAAGGTTTATGATGAGGTTTATTCTCTTGTAACCTCCGGAAAAGCGGCTGCCGTTTATACTCCCGGCATGGGCGGCGCAGCAGAAGCAGTGCTCAAGATGGCAATGGGTAACGGCATCGGCTTTGATTTTGCTGACGTTTCACTTGCCGATATCTTCGGTTATTCCTACGGTTCATTCATTGTTGAACTGACTGATGACACCGATTGCGGCACACTCCTCGGTTACACAACAGACAAAACTGCAATCACTTTCGGCGCAGAGAGCGTTGATTTTGCAAACATTCTTCCCGTTTATGAGGATAAGCTGGAGGATATCTATTCCTGCAACATCGCAATGCCCGAAAAGAAGATTGAAACTTTTGATTATAAAGCAACAACCTTCGCAAAGCCTGCAATCAGAACTGCGAAGCCCAAGGTTCTCATCCCCGTATTCCCCGGCACCAACTGCGAATATGACTCTGCAAAATATGCCGAAAGAGCGGGTGCAGAAGCCGAAATCTTTGTTATCAACAACCTTTCAGCCGCAAGCATTGCAAAGTCGGTTGAGGATTTTGCAAAGAAGGTTTCGGAAAGCCAGATTATCTTTGTTCCCGGCGGTTTCTCAGGCGGCGACGAACCCGACGGCTCCGGCAAGTTCATCACAGCTTTCTTCCGCAATGCCGAAATCAAGCAGGCGGTTACAGAGCTTCTTGAAAAGCGTGACGGCCTGATGCTCGGCATCTGCAACGGCTTCCAGGCTCTTATCAAGCTCGGTCTTGTTCCCTACGGCAAGATTATCGATACTGACGAAACCTGCCCGACCCTCACTTATAACACCATCGGCAGGCATCAGTCCAAGCTTGTTCGCACAAAGCTTGTTTCCAACAATTCTCCCTGGCTTTCAAAGGCCAAGCAGGGCGAAATCTACACCGTTCCCATCTCGCACGGTGAAGGCCGCTTCATTGCTGACGAGGCTCTTATCAGAAAGCTTGCGTCAAACGGCCAGATTATCACCCAGTATGTTGATTTTGACGGTAATGCAACAAACGACATTGCGTTCAATCCCAACAACTCCGATTTCGCTATTGAAGGCATTGTTTCGCCTGACGGACGCGTTCTCGGCAAGATGGGTCACTCCGAAAGAACCGCATCGGGCCTTTATAAGAACGTTCCGGGCGAGTTTGACCTTAAGCTGTTTGAATCAGCTGTTGAATACTATAAATAATTGCGGCTCAACTGTATAATTTTGAACTTTTTTGGAAAATATTTTCAAAAAAAGGTTGACGTTATTCAAAATTTGAGATATACTGTTGATGTATGATACTTATATCATATATTCTGCATTTGTGAGCAACAATGTCAGAGCCATCCGATAAAAGACGGAGAACGGTGTGTCTGTTCTCCGTCTTTTATCATTCTTTTATATTTTGAGGTTTAATAATGGAAATCAAAAAACTTATTGCATTTTTATGTGTTTTTTTGATTGCGGCAATTTATTTGATTTGGGGAAATAACAGCATTACGGTCAGCGAACATTCCGTTGCGCTGCAAAATCTGCCGCCCGAGTTTGGCGGCTACCGTATAGTGCATGTTTCGGATTTTCACAACAAAAATTTCGGTTCAAGGCTTTCAGGTAAAATAGAAGAGCTTTCTCCCGATATAATCGTTGTTACGGGAGATATCATCGACTTTTATTCAACCAACGTGAGCATTGCTGCCGAATTCATTGAAAGCATTCGGAGCATTGCGCCGATTTATTATGTGACAGGCAATCACGAAAGCCGTATGCCCGAGGAATATGAATCCCTGCGTGATGTTATGGAAGAAGCGGGCGTTACCGTGCTTGACGGAAAAACGGTTATGCTTGAAAAAAACGGTGCGGAAATCTGCCTTGCAGGCATTGATGACCCGAATTTTTTCGGCTCGGATATTCTCGGCGAAAATGAAATACTGTTCAATGAAATGCTTGATTCTTTGAAGAAGCAGGCGGGGGAAAGGGTCGGCATACTGCTTTCTCACAGGCCCGAAAAGCTGGCTGTCTATGCGGAATGCGGCTTCGATTTGGTTTTCAGCGGCCATGCCCACGGCGGTCAGGTGCGTCTGCCGTTTGTCGGCGGATTGTTTGCCCCTGCGCAGGGTTTCTTCCCCGAATATACGCAGGGGATTTATGAAAGCGGCAACACACAAATGATTGTTTCAAGAGGCCTTGGCAACAGCCTTTTTCCGCTGAGGATATTTAACAGGCCCGAAATTGTTGTTTGTGATTTAAAGGAGAAATAATAATGAAAATAATTAAAAGGCTGGTTATTGCCGTTGTGTGCGTGGGTATTGTCTGCACGGCGGCGGTTTTCGGAATAAGCATTTATGTTAAGCAGAGCGCAAAGAAATATGTTCTTGATATGGATTCCGCAGGCAGCGGCTATGACTGCGTGCTTGTTCTCGGCTGCGGAGTGTGGGGAGAAAAGCCGAGCCACATGCTGGAGGACAGGCTGCTTGTAGGAATTGAGCTTTGCAAAAGGGGCGCCAGCGAAAAGCTGCTTATGAGCGGCGACCACGGCAGAGAGGAATATGACGAGGTTAACGTCATGAAAAATTTTGCAACGAAACGCGGACTCAAATCCGAGGATGTCTTTATGGACCATGCAGGCTTTTCAACCTATGAAAGCATGTATCGTGCAAGGGATATTTTCAAAGCTGAAAAGGTTTTGATTGTTACGCAGGAATATCATCTTTACAGGGCGATTTATGATGCGAGAAAGCTTGGCCTTGATGCCTACGGAGTAACAAGCGACCTTCGCGACTACGGCGGGCAGAATTTCAGGGATATACGTGAGCTTCTTGCGAGAAACAAGGATTTTGTTTACACCATAATTCAGCCGGAGCCGACTTATCTGGGCGAGGCAATACCCGTTCAGGGCAACGGCAACGCAACCAACGACAAATAAAAAGCCGCCGAAGTCTTTGCAGTTAAAGGCTTCGGCGGTTGATTTATCCTATTTGAATGTAAAACGATGTTATATAAATCATATAGAAAAATGCGATTATCATGGGGATTGAGAGCAAAAACGCCTTTGCTTTTTTGCCGCCCGTAAGCTCGGTGAATGACGGCATGATTTTTCTGCGTCCCTTGAGAACAACGAATATTACCGACCCAAGGATGCAAACAGTATAGAGCGTTATCAAAACGATATTATAAACCTCATTCAAAAGCGCCTCGTTTGTTATGTCCTCAATCATAAATTCGGTAACAACCGAATAGAGGTTGTTGAGAAAATGAATCAGAACGCCTGTCCACACGCTGTTGGTTATGCATACCGCATAGCCAAGGCCTATGCCTGCTATGAACGCAAACGGGGACTGAATCAGGTTGCCGTGAAGAACGGCAAAAATCAACGCTGAGGCAATGATTGCGAATTTGTCGCCGTATTTTCTCAGCGGCTGCAGAACCATGCCTCTGATAGCAAATTCCTCAACCAGCGCAGGAACAACCGCAATCGAGAACGCATAAACTATTCTGCCTGCGGTGTCGGAGGGGACGCTGTATTCGGGAGCGGTCAAATGAATGCCGACCAAGTCCATATATGTCACAAACAAGCTTGTGACATAGTTGCCGACAAGGCAAATAAAAAAGCCGAAGGGCACGGCGGCAAGCATGAGCGGAATGCTCACGGGCTTGTCAAAATTAAAAACATTGGTTTTGGTGCGCCTGCGGATAAAATATCCCCCGATTCCGAAAGGAACAATCATGCCGAAAACCGAAAAGAAAATATTGGCAACGCTTTCAAAAATCGGGTCGCTGTCATATATACTGCCGAGCGGACTCAGATACATAAGAGAAAAAAGCAGGTTTTGGATAATAATATAACCGAGGATACAGCAACCGGCAACTATGCCGATAAATTTTATCCCTTTTCTTTCGCTCTCGCCTTGCAGATATCGCTCGGAAGGAGTTTGATAAAATTCGTTCAAATTAATCACCGTTAACAATTCTTCCAAATTTTTTGTTTATTATAACGCAAAATTTTACGTCTTACAAGTATAATAAATTAATTAACTGTTAAAAATTTGTTGTAATATATTAATTTTTGGTGTAGAATTATAGAGTATCTGTATTTTTTAGGAGGATGGATGGATATGAAAACAACCAAAAAGCAGCTTGAGGAAATGATTGTCGCAAAGCTTTCGCATTTTTTCGGAGTTAACCCCGAGGATGCAACTGACGATCAGTTCTACAGAGCGCTTTCAATAATAGTCAGAGATATGGTCAGGGATTCCCGCCGTGAATTTGATAAAATTTCAAAGGAGCAGGGTCAGAAGAAGGTTTATTACCTCTGCATGGAATTTCTCATGGGCAGAACCCTGAAGAACACTCTTTATAATCTTAACCTCACAGAAACCGCCAAGGGTGCACTGGCAACCTTCGGTGTGAAGCTTGACAAGCTCTATGACTGCGAGCCGGATGCGGGTCTCGGCAACGGCGGTCTGGGCAGACTTGCGGCATGCTATCTTGATGCTCTTGCAAATCAGGGATATAACGGCATGGGTTATTCAATTCTTTACGAATACGGTATTTTCAAACAGAAAATTATTGACGGCTGGCAGACCGAGATGCCCGATTTCTGGCTTCCCGGCGGCGAAGTCTGGCTTGTTCCCAGAGAGGATAAGGCCGTTGACGTCAGATTTGAGGGCGATGTTGTTGACAGTTGGGAAGGCAGCTATCACCACGTTGAGCTTGTTAACTGCAAAACCGTTAAGGCTGTTCCCTATGATATGATGGTTGCCGCAAAGGACGGCAAGGGTGCGGCTGTGCTTCGCCTTTGGTCGGCAAAGGTTGACGGCATTGATATGGCGATGTTCAACCAGGGCGATTATATGAGAGCCATGGAAGAAAAGGCAATGGCAGAGGTTATCAGCAAGGTGCTTTACCCCGCCGACAACCATCCCGAGGGCAAGAGCCTTCGCCTTCGCCAGCAGTATTTCCTTGTTTCTGCTTCTGTTCAGGATATTGTTCAGAGACATCTCAGGGATTACGGTTCGCTTGAAAACTTTGCAGAAAAGAATGCAATCCATATAAATGATACCCACCCCACAATGGCAATTCCCGAGCTTATGCGCATTATGCTTGACGAATGCGGCTACGGCTGGGACGATGCGTTCAGAATTGTTGAGAAATGCTGCGCATACACCAACCACACAGTTATGGCGGAAGCTCTTGAATGCTGGGGCGAGGATCTCTTTAAGCGCCTGCTTCCCAGAGTTTATCAGATTGTTAAGGAAATTGATAACCGATTCAGAAAGAAGATTTGGGACGCAACGGGCGATGCGGGCAGAGTTGAAAGAATGGCTGTTATTTCCAACGGTGCGGTCAGAATGGCTAACCTCTGCGTTGCCGTTTGCCACAAGGTCAACGGCGTTTCCGCCCTTCACAGCCAGATTCTTAAGGATTCCGTTTTCCATGAATCCTATGTTCTTGAACCTGAAAAGTTCACAAACGTCACAAACGGCATTGCTCACCGCCGCTGGCTCTGCCAGGCAAACCCTCGCCTGACAAAGGTGCTCACAGGACTTATCGGCAACGGCTTTGTTTATGATGCAAGCGAGCTGAGCAAGCTGCGCGAATATGCGGACGATACCGCTGTGTTGGATGAGCTCCGCAAGATTAAAACTGCAAACAAGCAGGATTTTGCAAAGCTTGTTAAGAGCAAAACAGGCATCAGCCTTGACCCCTCATCAATTTTTGACGTTCAGGTAAAAAGACTTCATGAATATAAGCGCCAGAATCTTAATGCGCTCAATATTCTTGCAAAATATCTTGAAATCAAGGCCAATCCCAACGGCGACTACACTCCCCACACCTATATTTTCGGCGCAAAGGCAGCTTCGGGCTACTACATGGCAAAGAAAATCATCGAGTTTATCTGCACGCTTGCAAACGTTATTAACAATGACCCCGATGTTAAGGACAGACTCAAGGTTGTTTACATGGAGGATTATAACGTAACCATGGCGGAGGCTCTTATGCCTGCGGCTGATATCAGCGAGCAAATTTCGCTTGCGGGAACGGAAGCAAGCGGCACGGGCAACATGAAGCTGATGATTAACGGCGCAATCACTCTCGGAACAATGGACGGCGCAAATGTTGAAATTTTTGATGCTGTCGGTGCGGAAAATATTATGATTTTCGGCATGAGCACTCCTGAGGTTAACGAGCTTAGACGCAGCGGATATGTTCCGCAGAATTATTATAATAACAATGCGGAAATTCACAATCTTATTGATTTCATCAACAAGGGAATCGGCGGCAAGATGTTCGGCGAAATAAGCGGAACAATTGTTAACCATGATCCTTATATGGTTCTTGCTGATTTTGCAGATTACAGAAATATCCAGAAGCAGGCAGAGCAAATCTGGCACGACCCCAAGAGATGGGACAGAATGTCACTCATGAATATTGCAGGCGCAGGCGTTTTTGCGGCAGACCGCTCAATCAACGACTATGCCCGTGATATCTGGCATTGCAATAAAATTGAAATGAAATAAAATTATGGGCGATTTTATATCGCCCATAATGCCCATTTGGGAATCAACAATCCTCAGTCACTTCGTGACAGCTCCTTTCGAAAGGAGCATGGGGAATACTGCGAGGCTTTTACCTCCTTTTGAAAGGAGGTGGATGCGGCAAAGCCGCAGACGGAGGATTGATAAAATTGGAAATACTTCCGCGAAATAAAAATTTGAAAAATCTGTCGAGAATCTTAAGAAACAACGCTACGGATGAAGAGAATCACCTATGGTTTTCTTTTTTACGCAAATATCCCGTGCAGTTCAACAGACAAAGAATTATCGGGAATTATATAGTTGATTTTTATTGCTTTAAGGCAAAACTGGTGGTTGAGATTGACGGTTCACAGCATTTTGAAAGCAAAGGCATTGAGTATGATAAGCAAAGAACTGACTATCTTGAGAGTCTTGGACTCAAGGTGTTGAGATTTTCAAATTTGGATATAAAAGAGAATTTTTATGAAGTATGCTCTGTAATTGATTCAGAAGTAAAAAACAGAAGCAGCGAAACTTTTTGAACTGAGGTAACCCCATGACCGACACGGATTTTATGAATCTTGCAATTGAACAGGCGAAGCTTGCTGCGGCGGAGCTTGAAGTGCCCGTCGGGGCGGTGATAGTCCGCAACGGTGAGGTGGTTTCCGTTGGGCGAAACCGCCGAGAATGCGGCAAAAACGCTCTTGCTCATGCAGAAATCGAAGCCATTGACCTTGCTTGCAAAAAGCTCGGCGGTTGGCGACTTTGGGAGTGCGATATGTATGTTACCCTTGAGCCATGCCCCATGTGCACGGGTGCGATAATCAACTCGAGAATCCGACGCCTGATTTTCGGTGCATCGGATTTGAAGGCCGGTTCCTGCGGTTCGGTGGTCAATCTTTTTGATTTGCCTTATAATCATAAGCCTGAAACGGTTTCCGGCTTCATGGCCGAGGAGTGTGCATCGCTCCTTTCGGAATTTTTTGCTGATTTGAGAAAAAGAAAAAATGAAAACAAATAAATTAAGAATTACATATATTTTAATATTCATTTTGCTTTTTGCGGTTGAAACGTTAATCGCTGTTTTCGTTCACGATAATTTTGTGCGTCCGTATATAGGCGACGTGCTTGTTGTTATGCTCGTCTGCGCCTTTCTGCGCATGTTCATTCCTGAAAAGATTCGGTTTATGTCCGTTTTTGCAACGCTTTTTGCGGTTTTGATTGAGGCTTTGCAGTATTTTGATTTTGTGAAGCTTATGGGTCTTGAAAACAACCCTGTTGTCAGCGTTGCCCTCGGCAGAACCTTTGACCTGAAGGATATAATCTGCTATATAATCGGCGGCACAATATTTTTTGCGGCAGAGCAACTGATAAGGAGGCGTGCCGATGAATATTGATAAAGTGCTTTTGGCGATTGAAATAGTCGGAACCGTGGCTTTTGCGATTACCGGAGTAATCACCGCCATTGAAAAGAAATTTGATATTTTCGGCGCGCTTGTGCTTGGCACGGTGACAGCCGTCGGCGGAGGAATAGTGCGTGACATCATTCTCGGCTATCTGCCGCCCATGGCATTCAGAAAGTCTGTTTATGCCATAACCGCCGTCATAACTTCACTTGCCGTTTTTGTGATTGCCTATTTTCTCGGGGCAAAAATCAAAAAGCATTTTGATGTTTATTCTCAAATTATAAATATTTTTGACTCAATCGGTCTTTCGGTTTTTGTTATCGGCGGCGTTAACAGCGCCATCGCCTGCGGCTTTGGCGAAAACATGTTTTTGACGGTTTTTGTTGCAACTCTTACGGGAGTCGGCGGAGGAATCATGCGTGATATCATGGCAGGCAAGGTTCCCAAAATTCTGCGAAAAAGAGTTTACGCCCTTGCGGCGATAATCGGCGCAATTATATATTATATTCTTATTACATATAATATATGTTCATCGGCTTGGGCAATTGTTATCGGGGCGGGAGCGGTTCTGGTTATCAGAATTCTTGCAACGGTGTTTCATTGGAATTTGCCTACGGTTAAAAATCTTGATAATTAAAAAAGATGCATTGCAGGCTTCCTGCGATGCATCTTTTTTGTTACATTGTTGTTGAGCTTTCCGCTGCAGAAGCGGGGGCAGAGCTTGTTTGTGAGTTTGATGCCGAAGCCATTGTGCCGTCAAACATATCGGAAATATCGGTTGCGGCTTGTGTAAGAGCTTCGCCGAGATCCTGAGAGGTGTCCGAAACATTGCCGGTGTTGTTTCCGTTGCAGGCAGCAAAAATGCAGGCAATGAGGACAACGGCGGCAATAAGGGCAACTGTTGCTTTTTTCATAATATTGCTCCTTTTTGCAGTTTTTGACGGGGATTTTCATTTCCCGCTTGCGTTTAGTTTTAACAGAAAGGAGCAAAATATACACAGATTTATTTAACTCTCAGCCAAACAAGCATATCGCTTTCGCCTCTGTTGGCAAAGGCAAAATAAGGAATAAATTTAACTCTGCGAGGCGTAAAATCAGCGCAGTAGGTGCGGTAAAGAGAATCAAATGCGCCATCCTCAAAGCCGTCGGCTTCAATGGTGTATGCCTGCATGGTTTCGTCAAACGAAAGAGAAGCATTAAGCTTTGCGGCAACGCTCAGGTTGTTGAGGGGCGCTTTGTTATCAACACGTTCTGCGCAGTAAACGAGAGGCCCTCTGCAAAGTGCAACCCTGCCGACATCGGCCTCAACCATGGGATTTGCGGCAACAAGGCGGCATTCCATGGCGAAATCAAGGCAGATTTCCGCTTCGTCCGAGTTAACTGCAATATAAGCATAACCTTTTTCGGTTTTAATTATGTCGGCATCAATTGTGAATTTTTCTGCCCATGCGGGAATTCTGACGGCAAGAGTTTTGCCTGCCATTCCCTTAACAGAAAGAAGAATTTTGCCGTTGTTGGGATATTCCGTTTTCTGAGTTATTCCGATGCCGTCAAATTCAGCTTCGGATTCAAAATAGTGATGAACAAATACGGTGTCATTATTATATGTATAGAGAAAATCGCCGATTGAAGCGATGAATCTTGCTATGTTCGGCGGGCAGCAGGAGCAGTCAAAAACCTCAACTCGCTCTGTTATTGAGAAGCCGTGACTTTTCTGCTGATAGTATTCGGCATTTTTTCTGCGTCTTTCAAGATTGATTTCAAGAGGGTTAACGTAGAAAAATGCATTGCCTTTGAGTGAAACGCCTGCTAATGCGCAGTTGTATATTGCGGTTTCTGCAATATCGGCATAAAGCGAATCGGGCTCGATAAGGCTCATTCTGCGCGCAAAAAGAGCAAGGCCGATTGAAGCGCAGGTTTCGGAATAAGCCACATCATTCGGCAGGTCATAATCCTCGGTGAAGCGTTCGCCGTAGTGAGTTGAGCCGATGCCGCCGGTGATATACATCTGCCTGTAAGCAACGCTTTCGAAAAGCTTTCTGCAGGCATCAAAAAGAGCCTTGTCGCCGCATCTGAGAGCAAGGTCTGCCATTGAGCAATAGAGATACATGGCTCTTACGCTGTGGCCCTCAGCCTGCTCCATCTCACGCACGGGGATGTGACTCTGGTCATAAGCGTGGTTGATATAGAACGGGCTTTCTTCATCTTTTTTGCTTGTGCCTCTTGTGTCAACAAAATGCTTGCTCATGCGAAGATATTTTTCATCGCCTGTGCAGTCAAAAAGTTTAACAAGCGCAAGCTCGATTTCTTCGTGGCCGGGTGTGCTGAACTCGGCAGAATCCTCTTTGATAAAGACGGTTTCAATGTGGTCAAGGTATTTGCACATAAGCTGCAGGAACTTATCTTTGCCGGTTGCCTTATAATATGCAATTGCAGCCTCGGTCAGATGGCCTGCGCAGTAAAGCTCGTGAGCCATGCGGTTAACAAAGCGGTTGTCAGGCTCGCAGACGGTGAAATAAATGTTAAAGTATCCGTTTTCGTCCTGGTTTTTTTCGATAAGGTCAACAACTCCGTCAACAATTGCTTCAAGCTTGCTGTCGGGGCATTTTGTGATAGTGTAAGCAACAGCTTCAATCCATTTTGCAATGTCAGAATCCCAGAAAATGTGGGGTTGCTTCGGGTCGCCTTCTTTCCATTCGAATTTGAAGGCATCAAAACGGCCTGTGTCCGAAAAACGGTCATAAACCGTGGGAATGGTTGAGCTTTTGTTAATATCAAAACGGTTTTTCCAAAAACCGCCGAGGTTAACCTTGTCAAAAGTAACAGCTTTCATGTTAATCACCTCATTTGCTGTGTGTCTTTTCCTTTTTGTTATTTTCTTTGGGCTCACCGATTTCAACAATATAGAATGCAGCAGACCAAACAAGAATTAAAATGAAAACAATCAAAATTCCGTTCTGGAATCCGGCAAAACCGAGAGAATCAACATTTACCATGTTGCCGAGAATCGAAGCTACCAAACCTGAAGAGAAAAGTTTAACAACATTGATTGTGCCGTCAACAAACAGCCATGCAGCGGAATGGAAGCATGAGGTCATTGTGATAACAGAAGCAATGCCGACAACGGCTGAAATAACAACCGGCAGACGCTTGTTGCTGCATATTGACCAAACAAAAATAAAAACAGCGGCAATAATGGCAACGGCAAAAGCGGCAACGGTTGCAATAAGCCTGCCCTTAATGGGGTCAAGGGCTGCGGGCCAAGTGAGGTCGCCGCCTGAAACCTCTATTCCGAAAAATGTTTCCTTGCCGGTGAGAATATCTATGATTTGCTTGAGAGTGAAGGTTTCCTGAAGGCCTGCTTCAAACAGATTTGTTGAAAGACGGACAACAACAAACTCAAGGAAAAGAGCTGCGGGGAAGAAAGCTGCGGCAAGCAGCGCATTAACGATTCGGTAAAGATATTTCATATTAAAAATCCTTTCAGCTGTCTTATTTCCAGGAGGTGTTAAGAGCAACGGTGCGGTTGAAAACAAGCTTGCCGTCGGCAGATGTTTTGTCAACGCAGAAATAGCCCTGCCTCATAAACTGGAAGGTATCTCCGCATTTTGAATCCTTAAGACCGCCCTCAACAAGGCAGCCGTCAAGAATTTCAAGAGAATTAGGATTAAGATGGTCAAGGTATGAGCCGCCGTCTCTGGGGTTTTCAACATTAAAGAGGCGGTCATAAAGGCGAATTTCGCAGGGAACGCAGTCGGAAGCGCTTACCCAATGAATTGTGCCCTTGACTTTTCTGCCGTCGGGAGCATCGCCGCCCTTGGTTTCCGGGTCATAGGTGCAATGGAGGCAGGTGATGTTGCCGTCTTCATCGGTTTCCCAGCTGTTGCAGGTTACGAGATATGCACTCTTGAGGCGAACTTCGTTGCCGGGATAGAGCCTGAAATATTTTTTGGGAGGCTCAACCATGAAGTCATCACGCTCAACGAAGATTTCTCTTGAAAAATGAACGGTTCTTGTGCCAAGCTCGGGCTTAAGGGGATTGATTTCAACCTCAATAGCCTCGCTCTGACCTTCGGGATAGTTGTCAATAATAACCTTGAGGGGGCGGAGAACAGCCATTGCTCTGGGAGCGTTTTCGTTGAGATTATCTCTTACGCAGGCTTCAAGGAGGCCGTAGTCAACAACGCTGTCAGCCTTTGAAACGCCGATGCGGTTTATGAATTCACGAACAGCGGCAGCGGGATATCCCCTTCTTCTCATGCCGCACAGGGTAATCATTCTGGGGTCGTCCCAGCCGTCAACGATGCCCTTCTGAACCATTTCAAGGTTGTATCTCTTGCTGGTTACGCAATAGTTGAGGTTAAGGCGGGCAAATTCAATCTGTCTGGGGGGCTCTTCAAAGCCGATTTCGTTGATGAACCAGTCGTAAAGAGGCCTGTGATTTTCGAATTCAAGGGAGCAGAGCGAATAGGTAACGTTTTCTCTTGCATCCGAAAGAGGGTGTGCGAAATCATACATGGGATAAACGCACCATTTATCGCCTGTCTGATGATGCGAAACATGAGCAATTCTGTAGATAACGGGGTCGCGCATGTTGATGTTGGGTGATGCCATGTCGATTTTTGCACGGAGAGTTTTTTCACCGTTTGCAAATTCGCCTGCGGTCATTCTTGCAAAGAGGTCAAGATTTTCTTCAACCGAACGGTCACGGTAGGGGCTGTTTTTGCCGGGCTCGGTGAGAGTGCCTCTGTATTCTCTGATTTCATCGGCGGAAAGGTCGCAGACATAGGCCTTGCCCTTCTTGATGAGCTTGATTGCGCAGTCATAAATAAAATCGAAATAGCTTGAAGCATAGAACACATTGTTCCACTTGAAGCCCAGCCACTCAATATCTTCCTTGATTGCGTCAACGTATTCAACATCCTCCTTTGAGGGGTTGGTGTCATCAAGACGCAGGTTGCATACACCGCCGTATTTTTCTGCTGTGGCAAAGTCGATGGTGATAGCTTTGGCATGGCCGATGTGGAGATATCCGTTGGGTTCGGGCGGGAAACGGGTCTGCACACGGGTGTTAACGCCGTTTGCAAGGTCCTCGTCAATAAAATCATATATAAAATTTGAATTGGTGTTGATTTCGTCCATTGTTTTTGTTCCTTTCGTTTATAGTGAATAATGAGTATTGAAAAGTGAATAGTAGAGGGTCTGCGACGCTTTTTATATTGGGCACGGGAGAAACCCGTCCGAAACTTTTCACTATTCACTTTTAACTTTTCATTCAGATAAGTGGGTTAAAGCTTCACCGAGCCTTGCCTTGATTTCATCCTCGCCGAGAAGCTGCATTATGGAATAAAGGTCAGGCGTGTTTTTGCGTGAGGTGAGTGCGATTCTGATAACGCTTGAAACGTCACCGACATGGCCTTTGAATGCGTCGGGGTTTTTCTTGTATTCCTTAACGTTGGGGGTGAAGCCCAGAGGCTCGCACATATCCTTGATTTTTGCAAACCATTGGTCTTTATCGTCCGCAAGCGAAAAGACCTCGGCATATTTTGCGATTATTGCGGCGGCATCATCATTTGAAATGTTTTCGGGCATGGTGTAATCTGCCTGATAAAGAGGATTATAGAGATATGCAACATAATCCTTAACTTCATTCCATTTTGCGATATCCTTGCGGGGCTTCGGATTCTCTCTGTCAATATTTACAACAGCGGTTGAGAATTCGGGGTCAGCGGTGAATATCTCATAGAATTCGGGGTCATAGACCTTTGCCCACTCGGCAACGTTTTCATAAACCTGCTTTGCGCTCATAACGGAGATAACGTTTTTGCTCACGTCGTTGAGCTTAACAAGGTCGAAAAGGCAGCCGCTGGAGCTCATTTTCTTGAGGTTGAAGGGGAATTTATCAATGCTTTCCTTGGGGTTTGCTCTGCGCCAATCCTCAAAGTTGGAGTTGAGCAGAGTCAGAAGATATTCAAGCACGCTTTCTTTCGGGAAGCCCTGTTCAAAGAAGTAGCTGACCGCTGCTTCGGGGTCCTTTCTCTTGGAAAGCTTGCGTTTGTCGCCTGTTTCCTCGTCGATTTTCATAACCTGAGGTGTGTGGGCGAATTTGGGCAGCTTATATCCGCAGGCTCTGAAAAGCTCGATGTGCTTGGGCACGGAGGAAATCCACTCCTCGCCGCGGATAACATGAGTTGTTCTCATGAAATGGTCGTCACATGCGTGAGCGAAGTGATAGGTGGGGATGCCGTCCGATTTAAGAAGAACTTCATCAATTATGTTTTCGGGCATTTCGATTTTGCCGCGGATAACATCTTCAAAAACGATTTTCTTATCTTCGCTTCCGCCCGAACGCAGGCGAAGCACCCAGGGCTTGCCTTCTTTGATATTATTTTCGATTTGTTCAAAAGTCAGGTCGCGGCATTTTGCCCATTTGCCGAAATAACCCCAGATAAGAGCGTCGCCTTGCTCCTGCTCCTTGCGAAGCTCGGAAAGCTCGTCCGCCGTGCAGAAGCAGGGGTAGGCAAGTCCTTTTTCAACAAGGCTTTTTGCGATTGTCTGATAAATCTCGGCTCTCTTGCTTTGGGTGTAGGGGCCGTAGTCGCCCTTTTCTGTGCCGAAGCCGGTTACGCCCTCGGTGAATTTAACGTTGAAATAGTCAAAGCCGTTAACAATGGCTGAAACGCCGTCGTCTATTTCACGTTTTTTATCGGTATCTTCGATTCTTAAAAAAGAAACTCCGTTTGTTGTTTGAGCGGTCAAAACATCAACCAGCGCGCTGAAAAGTCCGCCGATGTGGAGATAGCCTGTGGGGGAGGGGGCAAATCTTGTTACCCTTGCGCCCTCGGGCAGATTCCTTGCGGGATAAAGCTCCTCATAATAATCCGGAGTTTTGTCAATATGAGGGAACAGAAGCCCGGCGAGTTTTTTATTATCCAAAACGAAACACTCCTAATTATAATTATACCTTATTATTATTGCAGAAAAAGCGTCAAGTATCAAGAGGAAATTTCAAAAAATCGCCTTTCTGCGAATCTTTTTTTCTATTTATTGCAGCTTCGGAATAATGCGGAGGATAATTGCCAAAAATACGAGTGAAAATAAACAAGCGAAAAGAGGTAATATAATTGAAAAAGAAAATCAAAAAATCCCCCAATATTTATCTGGCGCTTTTTGTGTGCCTGTTGGCAGTTGGTGTCGGCACGGTTGCCGCATTGCGTGAGGATTCCCCTGAGGTTAAAGAGCCGGAGAGCTTTTCACGGGTAACCGTTGAATGGAGCATTGAGGAAATAAATGAACCGCTGACCGACGAGGCTAATATCGGAATCAGCGGCATTGCGGATGAGCGTATTTTTTCAACAACCGAAGCGGAGAAACCGGAGGAAAACAAGCCCTATTCGGGCAGCTTTGCCCTGCCGATGGGGACGGACATCATCAAGGATTTCAGCAACGGTGAAATGGTTGAATCCAAAACCATGGGTGACTGGCGCGTTCACAACGGCGTTGATTTTGCCGGCAGCGCAGGCAACGATGTTGTTGCGGTTTCAAAAGGAAGCGTAACAAAGGTTTATGATGACAGCTTTTGGGGCACCGTGGTTGAAATTGATCACGGAAACGGCATGACGGTGAAGTATTGCGGCCTTAAAAGCGGAAGCTGCCTGCCCGAGGGCAGCACGGTTGAAAAATATGATAAAATAGGTTCGCTTGGCCATATACCTGTTGAAATTAGCGATGAGGACCATCTGCATCTGGAAATTCTGATTGACGGCGAAAATGTTGACCCTTTGAAAGCTCTTAATAAAGTCGGGGCGCAGGAATAAGTGAACAGTGAAGATTAAGCAAATCTTCACTATTCGCCAAATCTATGATTATGGCGGCCGCCAAATGTCACCCGGCTCCCCATGGACGCTTAAGCGCCACCGTCTGACGGCGGCCGCCTTGTTTTTTGGAACAGAAAAAACAGTCCCACTCCATTCTATGCCCGAAAATTAAAAAGGTCATTGAAATAAATTTCAAAAAAGTCTTTACTTTTTAAATATGTTGTGATATAATCCATTTCGCACATGCCCGCTTCTCGGATTTCGGAGCAAACCTCAAAGAGGTGTTCACCTGCCGTTTTCTGGGAGCCGAGGCAAATATTAAAATGAGGTGAAAGAAAATGACACAGGCAGAAAAGACCGCAATCATGCAGGAATATGCTCTTCACGAGGGCGACACAGGTTCACCCGAAGTTCAGATCGCTGTTCTCACAAAGAGAATCAACGACCTTACCGAGCATCTTAAGGTTCACAAGAAGGACCACCACTCCAGAAGAGGCCTTCTTATGATGGTTGGTCACAGAAGAAACCTTCTTGCTTATCTTCAGAAGGTTGACATTGAGCGTTACCGTTCAATCATTGCAAGACTCGGCATCCGTAAATAATTTGTCTATAAAGCAGGCAGGAACTCCATATTCTTGCCTGCTTTGTCACGTTTTTACGGCGGGTTAACCTGTTAAAACGTTAACCTGCTACAGTTCTAAAGCGCATCTTTCAGGCGGCTGATTCCTCCGGTTTTAGCGGTAAATCGAGGGTCTGCAGACAAGTGAAAAGCTAAAGGTGAATAGTGAAAAGTTTCGGATAGGCTCCGCCTATGACCGATTTATAGTGGGTACGGGTGAAACCCGTCCACAACTCTTCATTTTTCATTATTCATTCTTCACTGCAACAGATTCTGGATTTATTGCTAAACCCAACTGCCGCCTGTGGAAATAAAATAACAGAGAGGTAAAAACATGTTTTTCGAAGCTTTCAAAAAGTATGAAACAGAAATCGCAGGCAGACCTTTTGTTGTTGAAGTTGGCAAAATGGCTCAGCTTGCAGGCGGCTCATGCCTCGTTCGCTACGGCGAGACCAACGTTCTCTGCACAGCAACAATGGCAGCAAAACCCAGAGAGGGTGTTGACTTCTTCCCCCTTTCGGTTGACTATGAAGAGAAGCTCTATTCAGTCGGCAGAATTCCCGGCTCTTTCCAGCGCCGTGAAGGCAAGGCAAGCGAAAAGGCAACCCTTGCTTCCCGCGTTATTGACAGACCCATCAGACCTCTTTTCCCCAAGGATATGAGAAACGATGTTGGCGTTGTTGCAACGGTTATGTCAGTTGACCCCGACTGCCAGCCCGAAATCGCTGCAATGCTCGGCGTTTCAATCGCTATCTCAATCTCCGAAATTCCCTGGGACGGCCCCATTTCGGGCGTTGTTGTCGGCCTTGTTGACGGCAAATACGTTATCAACCCCACTCTTGAAGAAAGAGCAAAGAGCGATATGTATGTTACCGTTGCTTCCACAAGCGACCTTGTTGCAATGATTGAAGCAGGCGCAAACGAAGTTTCCAACGACGATATGTATGACGGCATCATGTTCGCTCACAAAGAAAACCAGAGAATCGTTGAGTTCATCAATCAGATTAAGGCAGAGTGCGGCAAGGAGAAGGTTGACTTCCCCTCAAACGACCCCGATCCCGAGATGTATGAAGCAATCAAGGATTTCGCAATCGAGGACATCCGTTTTGCTCTTGACACAGACGATAAGAGAATCCGTGACGAGCGCCTTAAGCCCGTTTATGATAAGGTTCACGAGAAGTTCGACGAAATCTATCCCGAAATGGAAGTTAAGATTGAAGAATGCCTCTACAAGGTTCAGAAGTATGTTGTTCGCCGCTGGCTTCTTGACGACGGCAAGCGCGTTGACGGCAGAGGAATCGACGAAATCCGTCCCCTCAATGCTCAGGTTGACCTTCTTGACAGAGTTCACGGTTCAGGTATGTTCACCAGAGGCCAGACTCAGGTTCTTTCAATAACAACTCTCGGACCCATGAGCGATGCTCAGCTTCTTGACGGCCTTGATGAGGAAGAAAGCAAGCGCTACATGCATCACTATAACTTCCCCTCATACTCCGTTGGCGAAACAAAGCCCAGCAGAGGCCCCGGCAGAAGAGAAATCGGCCACGGTGCACTCGCAGAGCGTTCGCTTATCCCTGTTCTTCCCTCAGTTGAAGAATTCCCCTACACAATCCGTGTTGTTTCCGAGGTTCTTTCATCAAACGGTTCAACCTCACAGGGCTCCGTTTGCGGTTCAACACTTTCCCTTATGGCAGCAGGTGTTCCCATTAAGGCTCCCGTTGCAGGTATTTCCTGCGGACTTATCACCGAGGGTGATCGCTTCATGACAATGGTTGATATCCAGGGTCTTGAGGACTTCTTCGGCGACATGGACTTCAAGGTTGCCGGCACAAAGAAGGGTATCACCTCTATCCAAATGGACCTCAAGGTTCACGGCCTTACTCCCGCTATCATCAGAGAAGCTCTTGATAAGACCTATAAGGCAAGATGCTACATCCTTGATGAAATCATGCTTCCCGTTATCCCCGAACCCAGAGCAGAGCTTTCAAAGTGGGCTCCTAAAATGCTCACAACAAAGATTGACCCCGAAAAGATTGGTGATGTTATCGGCAAGCAGGGCAAGGTTATCCAGAAGATTTGCGCAGAGTGCAACTGCAAGATTGATGTTCAGGAGGACGGCAACATCTTCGTTTCATCAACAGATATTGACGATGCACGCAGAGCCATTTCAATTGTTGAAACAATTGCAAATGACCCTGAGGTTGGCGCAATCTACAAGGGCATCGTAACCCGCCTTATGAGCTTCGGCGCATTTGTTGAAATCGCACCCGGCAAAGAGGGTATGGTTCACATCAGCCAGCTCGACGTTAAGAGAACTGAAAAGGTTGAGGATGCTGTTAACGTTGGCGACGAGGTTATTGTTAAGGTTCTTCCCAAAGATGACCAGGGCAGACTCAACTTCTCACGCCGTGAGGCTCTTATTGAGGTTGAAGGCCTTGTTCCCGAAAACACTGTTTCCGACGCTCCCAGAAAGCCCAGAAGAGAATTCCGCGGCGACAGAGGTGGCAGACAGAGAAGAGACTAATATAAAAATTTATCCCGCTGTACATGATGTACGGCGGGATTTTTTGCCTCAAAATCGCTGAACAGCCGGCACGGTTTTAAAAATAATTTTGGATTTTTGTGCAAAATATGCAGAATTTGCGCATATAACCACAGTATATTGTGGTATAAATATATATTATATATACCTTTTATATATGTGCTTTTTGCAGGTGCGTCAATTCACCGAGTTAAAGCGCCGAAAGCCTTGATATCATTGGATTTCGGGCTTTGAAAAAATTTCAAAAAATCTCAAAAAAAGTATTGACATTGTTGCGCTGTAGTGTTATTATACTTAGGCACGGGTTCTGGACAAAGGGGCAACTATGCCCGAAAAACTTCAGAAACCATGTTGATATGCGTTGATGCAGGAGGTGGCCGCTCGTTGAAGCGGGAAATTTCTGCGGAGTATGTCCGATTTTAAACCGGGCGAATTGTGTCCTTGCGTAAGGCCTGCCATTCCCGGGCAGCCTTGTTGCGGGATACCTATGTGCAAATAAGCGAAAGCTTTCCCGGAAATATGTTTTTCCGGTTTTTAAATCGGACGGGTTGAAACACCCGGGTCAGTTTCCACGAATTTGCAATTCACAGCCCGCCAATTATTAAGGAGGCGTTCCACATGGCAGTTAAGGGAAAAATCAGAATCAGACTCAAGGGTTACGATCACAGCCTTGTTGACAAGGCAGCGGAGAAGATTGTTGAGACCGCAAAAAGAACAGGTGCTCAGGTATCAGGTCCCGTTCCCCTTCCCACAGAGAAGGAAATCGTAACAATCCTTCGCGCAGTTCATAAGTATAAGGACAGCCGCGAACAGTTTGAGCAGAGAACACACAAAAGGCTTATCGACATTATCAGACCCTCAGCTAAAACAGTTGAAGCTCTGACAGGTCTTGAGCTTCCCGCAGGCGTTGAAATCGAAATCAAACTTTGATTTTGACCCATGCAGGTCATGTTGGTCGGAAAACGATCAACCAATAACCTAACAGGAGGAAAGCAATATGCAAAAAGCACTCATCGGCAAGAAGATCGGTATGACTCAGATCTTCGACGAAAAGGGAAATGTAGTTCCCGTAACAGTTGTTGAAGCAGGCCCCTGCACAGTCGTTATGAAGAAGACAATCGAGAACGACGGTTATGAAGCAGTTCAGCTCGGCTTCGGCGATGTAAAGGTTCAGCGTGTGAACAAGCCCATGATGGGCCACTTCAAGAAGGCTGACGTTGCTCCCAAGAAAACTCTTAAAGAGTTCAAGCTCGAAGGTGAGCTTAATGTGGGCGACACAATCAAGGCAGACATCTTTGCAGCAGGCGACAAGGTTGACGTTGCAGGCACAAGCAAGGGTAAAGGAACTGCCGGTTCAATCAAGAGATGGAACTTCTCCAGACTCAAGGAATCCCACGGTACAGGCCCTGTTGCAAGACATGCAGGTTCCCTGGGCGCATGCTCCGACCCCTCAAGAGTTTATAAGGGCAAGAAGCTTGCAGGTCACCTTGGCTGCGAAAAGGTAACAATCCAGAATCTTGACGTAGTTAAAGTAGATGCAGAAAACAACCTCATCGCTATCAAGGGCGCCATCCCCGGCCCCAAGGGCGGCATCGTTGTTATCCGTAACTCGGTTAAAGCATAAGGAAAGGAGTAGAGAATAATGGCTAAAGTTAAAGTTTTTGACATGGCAGGCAAAGCTCTCGCCGATATGGAACTTGCAGACAGCATCTTCGCTATCGAGCCCAGCATTCCCGCTATGCATCTTTGCGTAGTAAGCTATCTGGCAAATCAGCGCCAGGGCACACAGTCTACTCTTACCAGAGCAGAAGTAAGCGGCGGCGGAAAGAAGCCTTGGAGACAGAAGGGCACAGGCCGCGCAAGACAGGGTTCAACAAGAGCTCCCCAGTGGTATCACGGCGGTATCTCCCACGGACCCAAGCCCCGCGATTATCACAAGGAAGTTAACAAGAAGGTTAGAAGACTTGCTATGAAGTCAGCTCTTTCTGCAAAGCTTGCAGACAACGAGCTTATCGTTCTTGATTCACTTACTCTTGATGCAATCAAGACCAAGGAAATGGTTAAGGTTGTTAACGCACTTGAAACAGGCAAGAAGGTTCTTTTCGTTCTTCCTGAGAAGAATGACATCATCTATCGTTCGGCTCGCAACATTGCCGGCGTTAAGACAACTCTTGTCGGAACACTCAACGTTTACGATCTCCTTAACTGCGACACAGTTGTAGTTCTTAAGGATGCCGTAAGCAAGATCGAGGAGGTTTACGCATGAGCAAATTAGCACAGGATATCATCCTCCGCCCCATCATCACTGAAAACAGCATGGATGGCATTGCAGACCGTAAGTATACCTTCGAGGTTGCTAAGGATGCAAACAAGATTGAAATTGCTAAGGCAGTTGAAGAGCTTTTCGAAGTTAAGGTTGCAAAGGTTAACACCATCAACGTTGACGGCAAGCTCAGAAGATACGGCCGTTTCGAGGGCTTCACAGCTTCCAAGAAAAAGGCAATCGTAACTCTCACCGAAGACTCCAAGACAATCGAGTTCTTCGATGGTATGATGTAATCAATTAAGAAGTAACCCAAAAATCCGGCGGTAAAGTATGGAGAATGACATTGCTCCGCAAAGCCGCTATAAGGAGAGTGTAGAAAAATGTCTATTAAGGTTTATAAGCCGACAAGCAACGCAAGACGTGACATGTCGACTACAGATTATTCCGAGCTCTCAAAGGTTGCTCCCGAAAGAAGCCTTCTTGTTTCTCTCAAGAAGAACAGCGGACGTAACAGCTACGGAAGAATCACCGTTCGTCACAGAGGCGGCGGACAGAGAAGAAAGTATCGTATTATCGATTTCAAGAGAGATAAGTTCGATATTCCCGCAACGGTTGCAAGCATCGAATACGATCCCAACCGTTCAGCTTTCATCGCACTTCTTCAGTATGAAGACGGCGAAAAGAGATACATCCTTCAGCCCGCAGGCTTGAAGGTTGGCGATACCGTTGTTGCCGGCGCAGGCGCTGACATCAAGGCAGGTAACGCACTTCCCCTCACCAGCATCCCCGTTGGTACAGTTATCCACAACGTTGAGCTTTACCCCGGCAGAGGCGGCCAGCTTGCAAGAGCAGCAGGTAACTCCGCTCAGCTCATGGCTAAGGAAGGCGCTTACGCACTTCTCAGACTCCCCTCGGGCGAGCTTCGCAACGTTCCCGTTAACTGCATGGCAACAATCGGTCAGGTAGGCAACACAGACCATGAAAACGTTAAGATCGGTAAGGCTGGTCGTAAGCGTCACATGGGCTGGAGACCCACAGTTCGCGGTTCAGTAATGAACCCCTGCGATCACCCCCACGGCGGTGGTGAAGGTAAGGCACCTATCGGCAGACCCGGTCCTGTTACTCCCTGGGGCAAGCCCGCTCTCGGTTACAAGACCAGAAAAACAAAGAAAACGTCCGACAAGCTTATCGTAAAGCGTCGTAACGACAAGTAAGTGAAAGGAGCAGATAATAATGGGCAGAAGCGTTAAAAAAGGACCCTTTGTGCAGCCTAAACTGCTCGAAAGAGTTCAGAAGATGAATGAAAACGGCGAGAAGCAGGTTCTCAAGACCTGGAGCCGTTCATCCACAATCTTCCCCGACTTTGTCGGCCACACATTTGCTGTTCACGACGGACGTAAGCACGTTCCTGTTTATGTAACAGAAGATATGGTTGGTCACAAGCTCGGTGAGTTTGCACCTACAAGAACCTTCAGAGGTCATGCAGGTTCAAAAACATCAAACAACGGTAAATAATCGGCGAAAGGAGTGTATTAACAATGTCAGATATGGCAGTTGCAACAGCAAAAGCAACTTATATCCGTATTGCGCCTCGCAAGGTTCAGATTGTGCTTGATTTAATCCGCAATCAGCCCACGGATAAGGCAATGGCAATTCTCAAGTACACGCCCAAGGCCGCGTGTGAACCCTTGATGAAGCTTTTGAAATCAGCTATCGCAAACGCTGAAAACAATAACAACATGGATATCTCCCGTCTTTATGTTGCAGAATGCAGCGTAAGCCAGGGTCCCACTCTCAAGAGAATCAGACCCCGCGCTCAGGGCAGAGCTTTCCGTATAAACAAAAAGACATCCCACATCACCCTTGTGCTCAAGGAAATGGAATAAGCGAAGGAGGAGGTTAAACAATGGGACAGAAAATTAATCCTACCGGTTTAAGAATCGGTGTTATTAAGAACTGGGAATCTCGCTGGTATGCAGCTCCCAACAAGTTCGGTGATACTCTTGTTGAAGATTACGAACTTCGTGAGTACCTTCTCGAGAAGCTTGCTCCTGCAGGCGTTCCCAAGGTTGAGATTGAACGTGACGCAAAGCGCGTTTACGTTAACATCCACTGCGCAAAGCCCGGTATGGTTATCGGCAGACAGGGCGCAGAAATCGAAAAGCTCAAGAAGCTTTGCGAAAAGAAGCTCGGCGGCAAAGAGGTTTCGCTCAACATCATCGAAATCAAGCAGCCCGATCTCAACGCACAGCTTGTTGCTGAAAGCATTGCTTCTCAGCTCGAAAGAAGAATTTCTTACCGCCGCGCTCTTAAGCAGTCAATCGGCCGCGCAATGAAGCTTGGCGCTAAGGGTATCAAAACTCAGGTTTCCGGCCGTATCGGCGGCGCAGAAATCGCTCGTACAGAGAGCTATCACGAGGGAACAATTCCCCTTCAGACAATCAGAGCCGACATCGACTACGGCTTTGCTGAAGCAAAAACAACCTACGGCCGAATCGGTGTTAAGGTTTGGCTTTACAGAGGCGAGGTTCTTCACGAAAGCAGAAACACTTCTCGCCCCAGAAGACGCAGAGAAGGAGGTAACCAGTAATGCTTTTACCTAAGCGCGTTAAGTACCGCAGAGTACAGAGAGGCAGACTTAAGGGTAAGGCTACCAGAGGCAACAAGGTCACTTACGGTGATTTCGGTCTTGTAGCTCTTGAACCCGCATGGATTACCTCAAACCAGATCGAAGCAGCCCGTATCGCTATGACAAGATACATCAAGAGAGGCGGTAAGGTTTGGATTAAGATCTTCCCCGACAAGCCCATCACAGAGAAGCCCGCTGAAACTCGAATGGGTTCAGGTAAAGGTTCTCCCGAATATTGGGTTGCAGTTGTTAAGCCCGGCAGAGTTATGTTTGAAATCGCCGGCGTTGACAGAGAGCTTGCTGCAGAAGCTATGCGTCTTGCAGCTAACAAGCTTCCTATCAAATGTAAATTTGTTACTAAAGAAGAATTGGGTGGTGAGCAATAATGAAAGCCAGTGAAATCAGAAAACTTTCCGCCGCAGAGCTGGATGCTAAGCTTGTTGAGCTGAAGGATGAGCTGTTTAAACTGCGCTTCCAGCAAGCCGTTAACCAGCTCGACAACCCGATGCGAATCAGTGCCGTTAAAAAAGATATCGCTCGTATCAAGACGATTCAGAGAGATATCGAACTTCACGGCACCAAGGCGTAAGGAAAGGGAGGTTAAAGTTCAATGGAAAGAAACCTCAGAAAAACTCGCGTTGGTATTGTTACCAGCGACAAGATGGATAAGACCGTAGTTGTTTCCGTTAAGGATAAGGTCAAGCATCCTCTTTATAAGAAAATCATCAACAACACCTATAAGCTTAAGGCACACGATGAAAACAACGAGTGCGGCATGGGCGACAGAGTGCTTGTTATGGAAACCCGTCCCCTGTCAAAGGACAAGAGATGGCGTGTAGTTGAAATCATTGAGAAGGCTAAATAATTTAGCCGATATGTAAGGAGGAAAACACTGTGATACAGCAACAGAGTTACCTCAAGGTTGCCGACAACACCGGCGCGAAGGAAATCATGTGCATTCGCGTTCTCGGCGGTTCCGGCAGGAGGTATGCCAATATTGGCGACGTTGTAGTTGCTTCTGTTAAAAAGGCAACACCCGGCGGCGTAGTAAAAAAAGGCGATGTTGTAAAAGCGGTAGTAGTACGCACCGCAAGCGGCCTTCGCCGTGACGACGGAACTTACATTCGCTTCGATGAGAATGCAGCCGTCATCATTAAAGAAGATAAGAATCCCAAAGGCACCCGTATCTTTGGACCGGTTGCCAGAGAGCTTCGTGAAAAGGATTACACAAAGATTCTTTCACTTGCTCCCGAAGTACTTTAATCGGAGGTGCTATGAAGATGCATGTTAAAAAAGGCGATGAAGTAGTAGTCATCAACGGTAAGTACAGAGGCAAGAGAGGCAAGGTTATGGAAGTCAGCCCTTCAGAAGGCAAGGTTATTGTTGAAGGCGTTAACATCGTAACCAAGCACGTTAAGCCCCGCAAGATGGGTGAGCCCGGCGGCCTTATCAAGGCTGAGAGCGCACTCTATGCTGACAAGGTTCAGGTTATCTGCCCCAAGTGCGGCAGACCCACAAGAAC
>JAZNPT010000046.1:0-12534 GCA_045589815.1 Acutalibacteraceae bacterium | reverse complement strand
TTCCCTTTCAAAGAATTGATTTTTAGTGAAGAGTGAAGAATGAAAAGTGAAGAGTTAAGGGTGGGCAAAGCCCACACCCCATCATATAATCGGTTATAGGCGGAGCCTATCCGAAACTTTTCACTATTCACTTTTAACTTTTCACTTTCAAAGAAGTGATTATATGACCAAAACCAACGCAATGCGGTTGCTTGAAGCCGCAAAAATCCCCTTTGAACTCATTGAATATCCCGTTGACGAAAACGACCTTTCCGGCACAAGCATCGCAGCAAAAACCGGCAAAGACCCTGCCGTTATCTTCAAAACCCTTGTTTTCAGCGGCGAGAAAAACGGCTTGGGCGTTTGCTGCATCCCGACCTGCGAGGAGCTTGACCTTAAGAAAACCGCCAAAGCCTTTGGCGAGAAAAAGGTTGAAATGCTTCATGTTAAGGATTTGCTTAAAACAACGGGCTATATCCGAGGCGGCTGTTCGCCCGTGGGGATGAAAAAGCAGTTCCCCACCGTTATTGACGAAACCGCCTGCCTTTTCGATAAAATATATGTCAGCGCAGGCGTTCGCGGTGCAACTCTCGGCATTGAGCCGAATGCCCTTGCCGAATATATCGGCGCAAAGTTCGCTGACGTTACGTTTGTGGAATAACAAAAAGCATCAGAGTCCCTTTTGAGGATTCTGATGCTTTCTTTATTAAATATTCTTGTTCTTTAAGGAAATACTTGTTTTATATGCGTCACATTCGCCTTGCTGCGCATAAAATATAACAGTATGATTACGAAAGGACAATAATATGTATACTTATCACAGCCGTTCAAGACGGATTCTTGATTTTTTATCCCGTTCACGTCCGAGTGCGGTTGCTCAGATTTGCGGAACCGTGGATTTCCCCTCAATCTGCGGCACTCTGATGCTTTATCAGTCCCATGCGGGAGTTTTTGCGGTTGTTTCGGTTGGCGGAATCCCTGCCGAAATCGGGCAGGGCAATGTTCTCGGGATGCATATTCATGACCCTGCAACCGGCAAGCACTATAACCCCTCCGATGCCGCACATCCGCAGCACGCAGGCGATATGCCGCCGCTTTTTGTTGACGGCTCGGATGCCTGGAGCGCATTTTTGACGGAACGCATTTACGTTGGCGAGATTATCGGCAAAAACATTGTTATTCACCGCCGCCGTGACGATTTCGCAACTCAGCCGTCGGGCGATGCGGGCGAAATGATTGCCTGCGGAGAAATCAGGCAAAATAACGGTTGCTGCGGATAATTATTCCTTAATTCCGTAGAAATGGATAACGTTCATATCCTCCTGCATATCAAGCCCGTGTGAACCGCAGCCGCCGTCAATCTCATGGCAGCCGTGGTCCGGGCAGAAGCCGTAGAAAACCTTGCGGTCTTTCCACTCGGAGTTGATTTTGTTAACCAATTCGGAATAGAATGCAATGTTCTTTTTAAGCTCGCCCAGAGCTTCCTCGGATTCGGGGCCGAATTTATGCATTCTTCCGTCATAGTTGCCGTTATAGATAACGATGAGGTCAAAGCGGTCCTCTTCAATAAGCTCAAGCGCTTTTTGGTTGACCTGTTCGGGAGTGTCATAGATAAAATACTCCATGCCGCGCTCAAGAAAGATTTTTGAAATGCTGTCGCCGTCGGTTGAAACGATGGCGGCTTTTTTGTTTGCCCTGATAAAATAATCAAAAATCGTGTTGATTTTCAAAACGGGCTTTTCGTATTTTCTGATGCCGTGAACCTCGGGCATAACGCCGGTATACATTGAAGCAAAGCAAACGGGCGTAACGCTCGGCATAACCGAAAGCATCGGCAGCGCAAGGTCGGAGCAAAGAGCGGCATCGGCAAACATTTCCGTATATTTCTGATAAACCCACAAAGCAACCGCATCGGGATTATAGATAACAACACGGTCAACACTCTGCCCGCCAAGCTTTTTTTCGGCAAGAGCGGTTATGATTTTGTTGGGCTTTTCGGCATTTTCGGGTGTTTCAAGCCCCGCCGCCTTAAGAGCGGTGGACATAACCGAAGAAATGCAGATTGAGCTGTATAAATCAGACATAACTACCTCTTAATTATAATCCTTCATGTATTCGCCGTGGGCGTCGATAAGCTCGTCAACCATCGCTTTGATATCGTCAATGGAAAGCTCGGCTGCGGTGTGAGGCTCAAGCATGGCTGCCATGTAGATATCCTCTCTCTTCTTTGTGACTGCTGCGTTGATTGTGAGAAGCTGTGCGTTGATATTTGTCATGTTCATTGCGGCAAGCTGAACGGGGAGTTTGCCGACGTGGCAGGGATGAATTCCGTTGCCGTCGATAAGGCAGGGAACCTCAACGCAGGCATCGGCGGGAAGGTTATCGATAAGGCCTGTGTTAAGAACGTTGCCGCCGATTTTATAGGTGTTGCCCGTAACAAGAGCTTCCATAATATATGAAGCATATTCGCCTGAACGCTCGTGAGTTATCTGGCCGTTATCAAGGATTCTGTCCTTCTCTGCCTTCCAGCCTGCAATCTGGTTGACGCAGCGGCGGGGATATTCGTCAAGAGGAATGTTATATCTTTCGATAAGCTCGGGATATTTATCCTTTATGTAGAAGCAGTTGTATTCGGCGTTATGCTCGCTGGACTCGGTGCAGTAATAGCCGAAATTCTTGATATATTCAAATCTGACCATGTCGCTGTGCTTCTCGGCTGCATTCATTTCTGCAGCTTTTCTGCGGATTTCGGGATAAAGGTCGTTGCCGTCCTTATCCTGAATTTCAAGCAGCCAGCCCATGTGGTTGATGCCTGCAATAAGCTCTTTTCTGCCTTCAAGCTTGTCTTCCATGCCAAGTCTGTTGAGCAAATCCTTTGTGCAGGACTGAACGCTGTGGCAAAGGCCGATTGTTTTAACATTTGTGTATCTCTGCATATAGCCCGAAAGGATAGCCATGGGGTTTGTGTAGTTGAGGAACCATGCATCGGGGCAGACCTCCTCCATATCGTTTGCGAAATCCTGCAAAACGGGGATTGTGCGAAGGCCGCGCATGATGCCGCCGATGCCGAGAGTGTCGGCAATTGTCTGGCGAAGGCCGTATTTCTTGGGAACCTCAAAGTCGATTATGGTGCAGGGGTCATAAAGGCCAACCTGAATTGCGTTAACAACAAAGGTTGCGCCTCGAAGGGCATCCTTTCTGTTCTCAACGCCGCAATATTTCTCGATTTTGCAGCGGTTTTCGTTGATATTCTTATTGAGCGCACTCAGGATGATATAGCTTTCTTCAAGCCTTTCCGCATCAATATCATAGAGGGCGATAACGCTGTCGCGAAGGCAGGGGGTGCACATGCAGTCGCCGATAACATTTCTTACAAATACGGTGCTTCCCGCACCCATAAAGGTTATTTTTGTCATATTATAAAACTCCTTTCAGGGTTATATCTGTAAATTAACATATTTAAAACTTTTTTTCAATGCCTGTTTTAAAAAACAGGCGACTTTCTTGATATAATTATCAAAAAGAAAGCCGCCCATCCGCAATAACAATATTAAATTTTACGGTTTAACCAGCAATCCGCGGCGAAGAAGAGAAAGCAGCTTCATGTTTTCCTTCGCCGTTCCCACATAGTTCTGCATTCCGTTTGCCTCGGCAATTTTTCTGCGGTATGCAAAGCCGCTGTTTGCTTTGATTGATTTGAGCGCATCAACAATGGAGGTTTCGTCATAAGCGCAGGTTTTGAAATAGTTTTTGCCTGACGGATATTCAATCCAGGGGCATTTGCCCCAATTCTCCCAGTTTCTGCTTTTGAGCGCCGTTTCAACAACGCCGAAATTAAAGCCTCTGGCTTCTATAACTCTGCCGTTTCCGATATAAACTCCCACATGCCCCGGCATAAACACCAAAACGCCCGGTGTTTCGGGCATAGTTGCGATTCGACCTCTTTCCGTGCATTTTTTCAGCATTCCGTTGGCCGAAACATCCTGAGATGCCTTATAATCCGGAATTGCCGACGGCGATTCGCTCCAGAGATAGCCCTTGATAAGTCCCACGCAGTCATGAACCCTTTGCCCGATATCCGATTTATACTGCTCCATTCTTGCGTGCTGATAATGCTTCGGATACTGCTTTTGCTTTGCCTCCAGCAGGCTGCGTGTTGCCGTGTTTCCGAACGTTCCGTACCAATAAGGTCTGCCAAGCTGGCATTTCGCATATTCAACCAATCCCGTGTTTGTTTTTGGCAGAATTATTCCTCCTTTCCGCAGGCATCAACAAATCCCTCGCCGATGATATAGGCAACAACCGCCGCACCCGCCATGATTATTGCGGTAACCTGCATTGTTATGCTTTCCGAAGCCCCGAATGCAAGCATAACAGGGGTCACAAATCCTGCAACCGCTGCCCAAAACTTTCTGCTGGTGAGCTTTCTTTTCCAATCGGTTTTCATACATTCTTCCCTTCCTTTATCATATAATCAATTGCACTGACATGTTCTTCAAGCTTAAACGTTCTTTCAATAACGCTGTTGTGCTTATCCACCTTGCGTTCAAGCTGCTCGATGCGGTAATTCGTGAGCTTTGAATTAACCGCAATTCCTGCAAAGGTGCCGAGCGCCGAACCGAGAAGCGTAATGAGCGAAACAATAATCTCCGGTTCCATTATTCTCCGCCGCCTTCTTCAACATAAGTAATCCTTGCTCCAACAAAATTTATTCCCGCTGATGCCTCTTTATAAAATGGGTTGTGGTTATTTTTCGGGCAATATGCCGCCGCAAGGCAGATTCCTTCATAATCCGGCATATCAAATGACATGTGATAATTCAAAACGAATAATCCGTAAGGGGCATAGGCAAACATATCCCTCATATCAATCCATTTCTTTGGCAACAATTCTGAATCAAACATCAGCTCAATACCGATAATTTCAATCCCTGCGGGAAAAACGCCGTAGTCCGCAATAACATGAAATTCACCTATTGACGAATAATCCGAAAAAACATATATCCCCGTATCCGCAGAATAAAGCTCAACCGTTTTGAGCTTTTGCAAAACAAGTGCGCCGCCCCCGTCGTTTTCATTCTCCTCGCTGTCCGCACAGCAATCGCTGACCGAAAAATCAAAAGTGAGGCCGTAAAGCAGGTCGCTTTTAACAACAAGCTCACCCTGAGCATCAATCCCCTCAAGCTGAAAAGCCATCGTCTCGCCGACAGTCATTTTTTTGGTGAGCGTAACGGTTATTGTTTCCGCTTTGGGAATCGCCTCAGTCCGCACAGGCCCCTTGACGGTTGCAAAAGCGGCAACATAATGGGTTATTTCTTCATTTTCCGCCATTTTCGCAGGCGGTGTTATAATTAACTGCGATGCATTTTTCTCGCCTATCTTTCCAAGCTTTTTTCCGTCGGGAAAAGGCTCGGCCAAATTAAAATCAACTCTGTATGTGTCCATTTATCCTCCTTCAGACATGCTCTGTTCAAGTGTGTTGCACCAAAGCTCTGCCTGAAACAGGAAATCCAGCATCATCGAAAGCTTGGTGCGAACGGTCTTATATTCAATAATAAGTTCCTCGGCATCGGGCTTCTCGGAAGAATATGCATTAAAAAGATCGGAGCAAACCGTTCTGGCATATTCCACCTGATGCTTTAATTCTGAAAGAGAAGTTTCAGTATCTGACGGACAGCATCTTTTGCACATGGCGTCACCTCCTTTGGGTTATCAAAATAGTAAAAAACAAGAGAAAAGAGTCTTATTTTCGCATTAAATTATATTTTTAAAGCGATTTTTCCGAACAAACGTTCGGTATAGATACTATGATAGCGATGATTTTCGGTTTTGTCAACACTTTTTTTAGTTTTTTTGAAATGCTTTTTTGTAATGCGAATGCAGAATAAAAACAAATCTGCTAAAATAAAACCGCCGCCAAAGCATTTGCTCCGACAGCGGAATTTCTCATAAATTATTATTTTTGTTTGGACAAAAGAACAACCGTCTCGACGTGCCCGGTTCTCGGGAACATATCGACAGGTGTTGCTTTTTCTGCGGCATAGCCGAGTTCGGCAAAAGCTCCGCAGTCACGAGCAAGGGTTGCAGGGTCGCAGGAAACATAAACAATTCTTTCGGGCTGCATCTGCGCCGCAATATCAATCATATCGGGGCTGCAGCCTTTTCTCGGCGGGTCAAGAATTATAACATCGGGGCGTATTCCTTCGCCCTTGAGTATTTGCGCCGCCTTTGCCGCATCACCGCAAATAAAACGTGCGTTTTCAATTTCGTTTGTTCGGGCATTTATTTTTGCATCCTCAACCGCTTCGGGCACGATTTCAACACCGATTATTTCCTTTGCATCTTTCGCCATTGAGAGGCCGATTGTGCCTGCGCCGCAATAAAGGTCCATCACGGTTTCGCCGCCCGTCAGCCCTGCATATTCCGCAGCTTTATTATATAGCCTTTCCGCCTGGTCACGGTTGACCTGATAAAACGAAAGGGGAGATATGCGGAACTTCAGTCCGCAGAGAATATCGGTTATATAATCGCTGCCCCAAAGAGTTTTGCATTTTTCGCCGAGAATAACGTTTGTGTCCTTGGTGTTGATATTCAGAATTATGCTTTTAATTGATTTTTCTTTTTCAAGCAAAGCGGCAACCAGCTTTTTCTGCGCAGGGAGGGCTTTGCCGTTGATGACGGCGCAAACCATTATTTCGCCGCTTGCGCTGCCTTTTCTGATGTAAATATGCCTGAGCAGACCCGAATGAGTGTTTTCGTCATAAACCGAAACGTTATTCTCTTTTATATATTCCGAAAAAACATTCAGAATTCCCTCAAATTCCTTGGGCTGGAGTCTGCAGTCGGGGCAATGAACAACCCGATGGCTGTGGGGCGAATAAAAACCTGTTCTGACTTCGCCGTTTTCGGCCGCAACGGGATATTGCGCCTTGTTTCGGTAGCGTGAGTCGCTTTGTGCGCCGATAATCGGCTCAAACACGGGCGAAACACCGCCTATCCTTTTAAAGCATTCCGCAACATGCTCCGCTTTGATTTTTTTCTCTGCTTCATAGGTTATATGAGAAAAAACGCAGCCGCCGCATTTGAGATAAACGGGGCATTCCGGCTCAATGCGGTCATCAGAGGGCGTTATGACGCTTTCAACCTTTGCAAAAGCATAGCTTTTTTTAACTTTTAGTATATGGGCGGTTATCTCATCGCCAACCGCTGTTGCAGGCACAAAAACAGCCATGCCGTTATGTCTGCCGACTCCGCTCCCGTTTGCGGAGCAGGATTCGATTTTCAGATTTATTCTGTCATTTTTTTTGAGTTCCACATGGCGCCTCCGTGTGATTGATAATTCATTATATCATAAAGTATGCTGCAGAGTAAATATATTATTTTGTTGGTATTATGTTTTTATTTTGTTAAAATCCAAAATTCGCTTGATTTTATACCATTTTTTGTGCTACTATAAGATGAATACGGTTTTGGAGGTAAATGATGAAAAAATTTGCAGTCAAGTTCACGGCAATATTCTTTGCCATGTTATTCGCTTGCACAAGCCTTTTTGCAGCAACCGCATTTGCTGCCGAAGATGCTGCAACAGGAAGCGAGGAAGCTCCTGCAGGCCATGCTCTCATTCTTGAGAGCGACCATATTTCCGTTACAAAATGGAAAACAATTCAGATGACCGCATCGGTTACCAACGTTGAAACCCAGCCCCAAATCATCTGGAGTTCTTCCGATGAATCCATTGCTAAGGTTGACGAAAACGGCGTTGTCAAAGGCATCAATGTGGGCAAAGCGGTTATTTTTGCAAAGGCAACCGTTGACGGCGAAACACTCAGCGGCGAATTTGCAATCAATGTTGTTTCAAGCAGCAACTTTTTGAGAGATTTCCTTGTTGATAAGCAGGTTCTCAGCTATCAGTACAGCTATATTGACGACTATTATTACACCAACGATAAGGAAGCATGGCAGTATAATTTCGGCTTCGGCAAAATTTATGACTTTGTTTCCCCCTATATTCTGCTTGAATATGACTATATCCGTGTTTTCTTCACCTACGAAGGCAAGGACTGGATGCTTCAGATGTGGAAGGGTCAGTACGGCCTGATTTTCTACGGCGGAGAAATCGGAATTTATAACAGAGAGCATTCTGACGAGGGCATTAATGAATGGACCTTCTTCAACTGCCCCGCCGAAGAAGATTGGCTCAACATGGAAATGACCCTCTGGCATGAAGAAATCAACGGCAGCTGGACCCGTGAATTCACCAGAGAATACGGCAAATACTGGTGGTGCACAGGCTTCAAAAACGGCCACCTCAGGCAGGAAGAACCCGCCGACGAGCTTCGCCTTGAAGGAAGAATAACTCTTAAGGATGAAGAAATGACCAAGCTTGTTACTGACGGCCTTGTTGAATGTGGGCTTAAACAAGCTTCCTCAAAGGATAAAATCGCTATTGACGGAATTTATGTTGACGGAAACGATATCTATTTCAGCTGGCAAAACATCTCCGAAGCGGAAAGCACCATGGCAATCAAGGTTGGCATCGGCGCACTTTCGGCGCTGAATCTGCTGCCCATTATGCCTCTCATCCTTCCCTTTGTTCAGATGTTTGCATTGGCAGCCCTGCTTGTTTCGGTAATTCTCTAATAGCAAAATATAAATTATTAAAGGGCGATGCGCAAATCGCCCTTTTCTTATTGATTTTGCAGTTTCCGTATTTTGTCGGATTGACAGACGGAAACACGAATTATATGATTATATAAACATATAAATCAGCAAGGATGATACTATGATAGGCAAAGATGTTAAACTTATAGAATACTCGGAAAAAGTGGATTTGGGCAATTGCGTTACCCATGCATTCGGGGCGGTTTTATCCGTTGCGGCGGCGGTTATGCTGCTGCTGAAAGCGCATGACCTGCGTCACATCATAAGCGCCGTTATTTACGGCCTTGCGCTCATAGCCGTTTTCACGGTTTCGGCAACATATCACGGCCTTAAAAAGGGCGAATCCAAAAGAATCGCAAGGCTTATTGACCATTCCGCCGTTCCTTTTTTAATTGCCGGCACAGCAACTCCCTGCGCACTTGTTACACTTTATGAAATCAGCATCGGTCACAGCCTTGTCGTTTTGGTTCTGGCCTGGTTCTGCGCTCTTTTCGGCCTGTTTTCAAAGCTGTTTTTCTTTGAAAAGCTGAAATCGGTGACGGTTGCGGTTTATATCATTTCCTGCATAGCTATGGTGCTGAGCGCCATACCCGTTATCGGCGAAATCAACGGCAACGGCTTCAAAGGCATCGTTCTGGGCAATGCCGCATATCTTATAGGAGCAGTTTTCTGCGGCATCGGAAGAAAAAGAGAGTTTTTTCATATAATTTTTCATGTTTTTGTTTTAATTGCCGGCGCAATTCACTTTTTTGTTATTTATTACTATATGTTTTAGAAAATATACTGAATTTTTATAGTTTTGTGTTCTTGACTTTATTTTTTTGTTGTGATATACCTTAATAGGCAATTTTCAGGAGTGAAAATTAACAATATTATTAAAGAAATCAGGCGTAAATTATGGAAACACTATTTTGCATATCCATTGCACTCGGCGCAGGCCTTCTCATGTCCCGTGTTGCAAAGCCCCTCGGGCTTCCCTCGGTAACAGGCTACCTTGTTGCGGGAATTCTCATCGGCCCTTATTTTCTGGGCAGGCTCGGCATTGACGGCCTCGGCTTCACCTCGGTTGCCAATGTTAAGGAATTTGAAATAATTTCAAACGTTGCACTTGGCTTCATCGCCTTTGCAATCGGCAACGAATTCAGGCTTTCACAGCTCAAGCAGCTTGGCAAAACGGCAACCTTCATCGGCATTTTCCAGGCACTTGTTGCAACTCTTCTTGTTGATGCGGTTCTTATCGGCATCCATTTCATCGTTGGCGAAAAGCTTCCGCTTTCAATGGCAATCACTCTCGGCGCAATAGCTGCCGCAACAGCTCCCGCCGCAACACTCATGGTTGTTCGCCAATATAAGGCGAAGGGCAGGCTGACAGATTTGCTTTTGCCCATCGTTGCAATCGACGATGCGGTTGGTCTGATTATTTTTGCGGTTTCCTTCGGCATTGCAAAAGCAATTGAGCACGGCCAGTTCAGCCTGACGGCAATTATTCTTGAACCTGTTATCGAAATTGTTGCATCCCTGCTTCTTGGCTGCATTATGGGCATGCTTTTCTCTCTTTTCGAAAGATTTTTCAGCTCCAACAGCAAGCGTCTGTGCCTTTCGATAACCTGCGTTATCTTCACCGTTGCGCTTTCAATGGTCAAGTTTGAAATCGGCGGCGTTCACATCGGCTTTTCAACCCTGCTTGTCTGTATGATGCTCGGCACGATTTTCTGCAACATCTGCGACTTCTCACCCGAAATCATGGAAAAAACAGACAAATGGACAGTTCCCCTTTTCACCCTGTTCTTTGTTTTGAGCGGCGCAGAGCTTGAACTGAGCGTATTTACCGACATCGTTATTATCGGCATCGGCGCAGCATACATCATTTCACGCTCACTCGGCAAATATTTCGGAGCTTATGCAAGCGCAAAGGTTATGAAATGCGACGAAAAAACCACCAAATATCTGGGCATAACCCTTCTGCCTCAGGCAGGCGTTGCCCTGGGTATGTCGGTCACCTCAATGGAGCTTGGCGAGGTTGGCACGATGATTAGAAACATTGTTCTTTTCTCGGTTCTTGTTTATGAGCTTGTTGGCCCCGTTCTGACAAAAATCGCTCTCACCAAGGCAGGCAATATCGAACCCAAGCCTCACCATAAGAACAGAAAGCACCGCACAGCTCCCTCGAAAATATGATGAGGTCTGTTTGAAGCTTTTCACTTTCAAAAATGTTGTTTTAGTGAAGAGTGAAGAATGAAAAGTGAAGAGTTAAGGGTGGGCAAAGCCCACACCTATCATATAATCGGTTATAGGCGGAGCCTATCCGAAACTTTTCACTATTCATTTTTAACTTTTCATTTTCAAAGAATTGATTTTTAGTGAAGAGTGAAGGGTCTGCGACGCTTTTATATTGGGCACGGGTGAAACCCGTCCGAAACTTTTCACTATTCACTTTTAACTTTTCATTTTCAAAGAATTGGTTTTTAGTGAAGAGTGAAGAATGAAAAGTGAAGAGTTAAGGGTGGGCAAAGCCCACACCTATCATATAATCGGTTATAGGCGGAGCCTATCCGAAACTTTTCACTATTCACTTTTAACTTCTCACTTTCAAAGAGTTAAGGATGGGAAAAGTCTGTCCGATATTACTCATTACTAATTAAAAAAACCGCCGAACCTCTGATGAGGCTCGGCGGTAATTTTTTTCTCTTCTCCAATGCACTTATTCTGTTCGGAGAGCTTCAACGGGGTCTTTTCTTGAAGCGATTTTTGCAGGGATAAGACCCGAAATGAGGGTTAAAACAACGCTGATTGTAACAAGGATTATTGCGCCGTCAAAAGGCAGCTGCGCAACATTGGGAAGCCCTGCCAGATGCTCAATAACCGCATTAATCGGGATTGAAAGAACAAGCGTTGAAAGAATACCCAACGTGCCTGAAACCAGACCCACAATAAAGGTTTCCGCATTGAAAACTCTCGAAATATCGCGCTTTGATGCGCCGATTGCACGCAGAATACCGATTTCTTTTGTTCTTTCAAGAACGGAAATATAAGTTATAATGCCGATCATTATTGACGAAACAACAAGTGAGATGGCAACAAAAGCAATGAGAACATAGGAAATGATGTTGATTATTGTTGTTACCGAGGAGAGAAGCAGGCCGATATAATCGGTGTATTTTATCTCGTTTTCCTCTGCACCTGATGAATTGTATTTTTCAATTTCGGCTGAAATAAGGTCTTTGGACTCAAAATCAAGGGGATAAATATAAATTGACTGCGGATTATCCAAATCGGCAACGCCGAGAAGGTTCAAAGCCTCTTCGTAGCTTGCCGCATAGGGCTGCGGCTCAGGCTCAGGTTCAGGCTCGGGTTCAACAACCGTTGGAGCCTGGGTTTCGGAGCCGTTCTGCTCCTTATCCGTTGAAGGCTCTGTTGTTCCGTTGTTTTCGCCGTTGTCTGAGGTTGTTCCCTCACCGTTGTCGGGAGTGGGAGCAACATCGCCGAACTCGCCGTTCATAATTGCGTTGAGCATCTTAAGCTTTGTTTCTTTATCCATCATCTGGAGGAAAGAGAGCGCCTGAGAGCCGTTTATCTGACCCATTCCCTCAATTTCCTGCCCTGCGAGCATTTCATCAAGATATCCTATAAGCTCCTGCCTTTCGGAAAGGGAGAGCATGCTCTTGAGCATAAGCTCAACGGTGCGTTTCATTTTTTCAGCTTCTTCACCGCTGTAATTCTTATCGATTTCCGCATAGATTTCTTCCTCGGTAACTGCGGGGAACTGGCTGAAATCGGGCATACCTGCACCCGCCGTGGGAGTTGCCTTGGGTGCGTTGCCCGTGAATTTCATCGTGCTTGCGGAAGGTGCGTTATCTGCAACCGCCTCAATTGACGAATCGATTTTCGGGTCGAG
>JAZNPT010000045.1:0-29399 GCA_045589815.1 Acutalibacteraceae bacterium | reverse complement strand
GCAAAAGAGAAATCGGAACTCTGCGTGCAGTCGGTGCAAGCGCAAGAGAGCTCACGCAATCTTATTTCAGACAGCTACTTTCAATGTTTGGCTGGGGCTGCGGTGCTGGTTTTGGCTTATATACTTTCATCTGGATTCTTATGTATTTTGCCGCAAAATCATCTGACAGAACTCTTGATTACAATTATGAAATCTGGCAGGCGGCACTCATCTGCATTGCTCTGCTTGCTGTTTGTTTTGTAAATCTTTATTCCAAGGTTAAAAAGCAGCTGAAATACAGCATTGTTGAGAATATCAGAGAGTTATAAAATTAAAATGTAGGGGTTGGCGACCCGACAACCCGACAGACCGTCAGGTCTGATTTGATTATGCACCTGCGGTGCATTCGGGACGTTGAGGTCACCGTCCCCTACAAAAAGGTCTTTCATAGAGGGAGGACAAAATGGAACGCAAAAAATTAACCGTAAATAAATTAGCTTTCGGTAATTTAAAAGCAAGAAGAAAGCAATATACATTAATGATTATCGGCATTATTCTTGCAATGACGTTTTCATCGGGAACAATTTTCTTCTTTGCCTGCTGCTCAAATTCGGTTCAGGAGCTTGTGTATAAAACCGTCGGCAGGGAAAATGCCGTGATGTACGGGGGTAACGATATAAATCTTGATGAAGCTGTTGAACTCGGATATCTTGAAGATTATGCAACGGCAGAGATAATCGGCTACGGTTATTCTCCCGACGGAGAAAAGGAAAGCGGAACGGCGCTTGCTTATTATGATAAAAAAGCGATGTATCTTGCCAATTCAATTCTCGAATCGGGCGAATTTCCTCAGAAAGAGGGCGAAATTGCCATTGAGAAAGATGCTCTTGTTCGTCTGAAACGTGACGGTATCAATGTCGGTGATTCGCTTGATATGACGGTTATTGTACCTAACGGAGATAAAGGTGAAGTCAGAGAGGTTAATAAAACATATACCGTTTGCGGAATTCTTGAAGATAAGCGTGCAAACGTGCAGAGATATGTCGGTGATGAGTCCGAATTTTATCTGTTTCCTGCGGCGATGGTAAGCAGCGAAGAAAGAACGGAAGCGGGCGGTTTGCCCTGCAAATTCAGATATCTCTCAATTATTTCCGATGACAACAGCGGATATAATGCCGATTTTATAGGCTGGCTAAGCGATTTGAATTTTTATAACGGAAATGCCGAAACATCTTCAAATTATATGCATCAGGTTGAAGACTATATGAGCTATGCAAGCGGTTTTTATGACATCATAACTACCAACACTTATCTTGTTGCTTTTCTTATGGCTGTGTTAATGATTGCTTCTTGCTTCGGAATAATAAACGCATTCAACACTAATTTGCAGGACAGAAAAAAGCAGATAGGTCTTCTGCGTGCAGTAGGAATGACCAAAAGACAGATTATCAATGTTTTCGGCAGAGAAGCATTTATAATCAGCATTATTTCTGCACCTGTCAGCATTCTGATTTCGTATTTCGGAGTTAAACTGTATGCGGAAATTATGGGCGAAGGCTTCATATTCAAGCCGGAATGGAGCGTTCTGATTATTTCAACCGTTGCAAGTGTTGTGAGTGTTATGATTGCGGCGCTTATACCGCTTTTATCCGCAACAAGAATTAACCCAATGCAGGCAATAAGGAATTCAGAGCTTGGCAGAAAAGTCAAAAATAAAAAAATCAAGTCAAAAAAAGTTTTTAACGCACCGAATCTTATCGCAAAAAGAAGCATAACTTTTTACCGTTCAAGGCAGATTGGCATTGTTTTTCTTTTGATTGTTATTTCTGTGTTCCCGTGCATCGGCTTCTGTGTTCTCGGTGAATATTCAGCAGTCAGCCAAAATATGCTCAGCTATCCTGATTATACCTTTGATGATTATAACTATGCCTCAAATGATTACGCCTATTTCCCTGCAGAGCAAACAATGGATGAGGATTTCAGAAATACAATTTATGATTCTGAACATGTAGGAAACATAAAGGGCACAAAAACCGTAAAAGCAAATTTGTTTATTGATGAATTTGACAAATACACGGAGCTTGTCCATACATATCAGACTCTTGAAACAAGCATAGAATCTGATGTGGCACACGATATTGTCAAGGATGCTGATAGCTTTAAAAAATACGGCGCACGAACCGAGCCTGATGAAGGATATCTTTTTGCAAAAGAAAAAACAAACTGCCCGAACGAACTTTTGCCGACTGCTGTAAAATCATATGATGAAGCTGATATTGCAAAGCTTGAAAGCAGGCTTATAAGCGGCAAAATTGATATTGATAAGCTTAATTCGGGTGAAGAAATAATTCTTGTTGCATATCCCGAAATTGCCTACACTCTGCATTGGCAAACAACAAAAGGCGAAAGGCATCTTTCATGGGACGGTGTTGAACCGCTTGATAACGGAGAACTTATACAGCAACACACCAACTTTGAAACTGAAATACTCGAAAAAGCAAAGCTTGGATTTGAGGTTGGTGATACGGTTGATTTTCGTATACTTATAAACGGCGATAAGCCTGATGGCCCGAATGATTCTTACAGCGAAAAATATGTTTATGACTTGTTCGGAAAAGAGTTTACAATCGGTGCAATAGTCACTCCCCAAAACTACTATTCGGATACGATAATCTTTGCAACAACCCACTCAGGACTTTCTTCCTTCGGATGCGGCGTCAAGTATGATTCATTATCCGTTGATTTGAACAAGGAATGCACACAGGAAGTTGATGAAGAAATGCAGCTTTTCTTCACTTCAATGACATCGGGTAAATCCGCAAAGTTCCAATCGAATTATGCCGATTTACAGTCGCGCAAATCCGAAATGAAATTTTTGTTAACGGCAATTCTTGCTGTTATCATTCTGTTTTTGTGCATAGGTGCAAGCATTATCAATAATGCCGTAACCGCAAAGATAGGGTCTGACAGACGCGAAATAGGAACTCTGCGTGCGGTTGGCGCATCGGCAAAGGAACTTTCGATGGCATTCATTCATCAGCTTGTCAGTATGTTTGTGTGGGGATGCAGCATCGGTTTAGCGACATATATAATCGGATACACAGCATTCAAACACTATTATGTGTTTATCAAAGGATATCCTTTTGAATTCACCTTTGAAATCTGGCAGTCAATTATAATATGTTTTGTATTATTTGTTTTCTGCTGTATCAATGTTTATGTCAAAATCAAAAAGCAGATGAAATACAGCATTGTTGAAAATATCAGGGAGTTATAATTTCTATGAAAAAATTATTCAGTTTAATAATGTGCTTGATGATTTGTCTTGCACCGCTGAACACAGCTTTCGCAGAGGAATTACCCTCACAGCCGAAAGTTATGGTTACGGATTACAAAACCGATGGTGAACTCAAAGCAGGTAACACGGCAAAAATTTCAATCACTCTCACCAATAAAAGCAAAACCGATTATGTCAGTAATATGAAGCTTACCTTCTCTGATTCAAGCGGAGATATTGTTCCTGTCGGTGTTGCATCGGGTTATGTTGACAGACTTAACCCAAAGAAATCCGTAACATGGGATATTGATATCAAGATTTCAGAAGCTGCTTCAGACGGAAACCACACCGTCAATATAATGTGTGAATACGAAAGTGAAGCAGGCAGCGGTTCATCATCTGATGTAATCAATCTCAATGTTGTCGGCAAAAAGGAAATTGAAACCACAACTGCGCCGCAGGACACCTCTCAACCCCGACTTATGGTTACGGGATACACCGTTGAAAATGATAGTATCATTCCCGGCGAAAGCCGAAATGTGAGCATCACAATCAAAAACACAAGTCCGTCAAAGTCAGTAAGCAACATAAAGCTTTCACTTGCCGATGAAAGCGGTGAACTCAAAACGGACGGTATGGGTACCGCTTATGTCAAGAGCATTTCTGCAAACGGCACTTATATTTGGACTGTCGGCTTGACCGCCGTTCACACAGCAAAAACAGGTGAACATCCTCTGACTCTCTCAATGGAATATGAGGACTCAAATCATTCGGGCTATTCCGCAAGTGATACCATCAGAGTCAACATCAAACAGAGCGTAATGCTGAAATACGATTCCGCAAGACTGCCTTCGAAATCAATTCAGAGCGAAACCATAACCGTCAGTATAAATCTTATGAACACGGGCAAAAGCACAATTCATAATGCAATGATTGATATTGATGTCAAAGGTCTTGACAGCGGCGGCACGGTTCTTGTCGGTGAAATTCTTCAGAGCGAAAGCAAAACCGGAAGCGTAAATCTTCGTGTCAGCAATGAAATTCTCGGCAAAGTCGAAGGTGCAATCACGATAAGCTATGAAGATGATTTCGGCGAAATCTACACCGAAACAGTCGATGTTTCAACTGTTATTGAAGAAAAGGTTATCAAAGCCGATACCGAAGAAGATGAAGAAAAGAAAAATCCTCTCTGGTGGCTGTTCATGCTCATCGGCGCAATCATCGGCGGTGCTCTCGGCTTCGGAATTCCTTATGCAGTCCGTTCAAACAAACAGCGCAAAGAGGATGAAAAGAGGCTGTGATAATTTCTTATATTTCTGATTTCATTTTCATTGCCAAACAATAAGAGAATACTTTAAAACACAAAAATCCCGTTGCTTCAAACGAAACAACGGGATAATTTATTGGTTAGTTGCCACGCAGCGCAAGGTTTTACCTTATCTGATGTAATCAGCGGAACTGTGTTCCGAGAATTTTGAAAAAATCGCAATGACACCGACACGGTGTATAATTGCGCACTTTTACAAAGTGGTTATATAATTTTTAAAAAGACTATTGTCTTTTTTAAAATACGGTTGTATAATACAATTACAATTTAACAGACGGGAGCTTGTGTTACAGGCTGAGAGGAAGGTAAAACCTTCGACCGATAACCTGATTTGGATAATGCCAACGTAGGGATGCCTGGATATAAAAGTGTTTCGACGTGGCGGAATCAATCTGAAGCTGTTTCAGATTTTTCGTCACTTTTTATTTTTAAAACACATCTTCTCAACGGTAAGTTACCAAATCGGCAGCTTACCGTTTTTGTTATTTCAGGAGGTGTTTTTATGGTAAAGATCAACGGCAAGGAACTGAATATTGCAGGCAAGACGGTAGCGGAATATCTTGCGACTACGAACTATGATTCAAAACGAATCGCAGTAGAGCGTAACGGAGATATAGTCTACAAGTCGCAGTATGGCGAAACTGTTTTGAAAGACGGCGACAGCGTAGAGGTTGTCAGTTTTGTGGGAGGTGGTTAAGCTGATTCCGACAAAAGAAGAATGGTATGCCGCCTTATCGGAAAGACACGGTGAAAAGATACAGAAGAATTTTGAATCCGCAACCGTTGCAGTATGCGGACTTGGAGGGCTTGGCTCTAATATAGCTTTTGCCCTTGCACGTGCAGGTATCGGCAAACTGATTCTTATTGATTTCGACAGTATTGACATCACAAACCTACACCGACAGCAATATAAAGCCAATCAGATTGGTATGAGCAAAACGCAGGCTTTGAAGGAAAACCTTTTGGAAATTGCTCCGTATGTGGCAATCGAAACTCATAAGGTTCGTATTTCTGAAAATAATGCCGCAGAGTTTCTTGAAAAAGCAGATATTATCTGCGAAGCATTTGACGATGCAGAGTGCAAAGCAATGCTTGTGAATCTTGTGCTTGAAAGAATGCCTGAAAAGTATCTGGTCGCCGCATCGGGTATGGCTGGATTCGGTAGTGCCAACACCATTCAGACACGAAGATTATCAAAGCGATTTTATCTCTGCGGTGACGGAACGAGCGACGTGCAATCAGAAGGAAGTCTTGTAGCAACTCGTGTGATGCTCTGTGCTGCGCATCAGGCACATACTGTGTTAAGAATTATTGCAGAACAATTTGAAACTTAAAGAAAGAAGGAAAAACTATGAACAATGATAAACTCATAATCGGCGGACACGAATTCAACTCACGTTTTATTCTCGGTTCGGGTAAATACTCAATGAAACTCATTGAAGCGGCTGTAAAGGATGCAGGTGCAGAAATTATTACTCTTGCTGTTCGCCGTGCAAATACCAAAGAACAGGAAAGTATCCTCGATTACATCCCCGACGGAATTACTCTGCTCCCCAATACAAGCGGTGCAAGGAATGCAGAAGAAGCTGTGCGTATTGCCCGTCTTGCAAGAGAACTCGGCTGCGGTAATTTTGTGAAAATTGAGATAATGCGTGATTCCAAGTATCTGCTTCCCGATAATCAGGAAACAATCAAAGCAACCGATATTCTTGCCAATGAAGGCTTTGTTGTTATGCCGTATATGTATCCCGACCTTAATGTTGCCCGTGACCTTGTGAATGCAGGTGCGGCTTCAGTAATGCCGCTTGCTTCACCTATCGGTTCAAACAAAGGCCTTGCAACAAAAGAATTTGTCCAGATTCTTATTGATGAGATTGACCTTCCCATCATTGTTGATGCAGGTATCGGCAGACCGTCTCAGGCTTGTGAAGCAATGGAAATGGGTGCGGCGGCAATCATGGCAAACACCGCCCTTGCAACTGCAGGCGACCTGCCTATGATGGCTTCTGCATTCAAGAACGCAATTGAAGCAGGACGAAAGGCTTACCTTGCAGGACTTGGCAGAGTATTGACACGCGGAGCATCAGCTTCTGACCCTCTGACAGGTTTCCTCAGAGATTAAGGAGAAAATATGGAAAATCAATTTTTTGTAGATTCGGAGCATCTGTCGCCCGAAGCACTTGAGAAAAAGCACAGACTTGAAAATGAGCCGTCATTCCGCAAAAATCATATGGAATATATGAGCGGTATGGAGATAATCGAGTCGGATGTTTGTAAAAACGTTATGGCACAGATGAACTCTTATGATTATTCAAAATATACTGCCGAGGATGTTAATGCGGCATTGGAACACAATACTTGTACGATAGAAGATTTCAAAGCACTTCTTTCACCTGCTGCGGAGCCCTTTTTGGAGCAAATGGCAGAACGTGCAAGACTTGAAACAAGCAAACACTTCGGAAACACCGTCTATCTGTTTACACCTCTTTACATAGCAAACTACTGTGAAAATTACTGTGTTTATTGCGGCTTTAACTGCTACAACCATATCAAGCGTATGAAGCTTTCTATGGAGCAGATTGAAAAAGAGATGAAGGTTATTGCAGACAGCGGTATGGAGGAAATTCTGATTCTCACAGGCGAAAGCAGAGGCCAGAGTAACGTTGAATATATCGGTGAAGCGTGTAAATTGGCGAGAAAATATTTCCGCATGGTCGGACTTGAAATTTATCCCGTAAACACCGATGAATACAAGTTTCTTCACGAATGCGGTGCGGACTACGTAACGGTATTTCAGGAAACATACGATGCCGATAAATACGAAAAGCTGCATCTGCTCGGTCACAAACGTGTGTGGCCCTACCGTTTTGATGCGCAGGAGCGTGCGCTCCGTGGCGGTATGAGAGGTGTAGCATTCTCGGCTCTGCTCGGACTTTCCGACTTCCGCAAAGACGCTCTTGCAAGTGCTTTGCACGTCTATTATTTGCAGAGAAAATATCCTCACGCTGAAATGTCACTTTCCTGCCCGAGACTCCGACCAATTATCAATAACGATAAAATCAATCCTTTGGATGTGCACGAAAAGCAGTTGTGTCAGGTGCTTTGTGCATACCGTATCTTTTTGCCGTATGTGGGAATTACGGTATCTTCCCGTGAGAGTGCCGAGTTCAGAAACGGTATTGTAAAAATTGCGGCAACAAAGGTTTCGGCAGGTGTTTCAACAGGTATCGGAGACCACGAAAGCAAATATACGGGCAAAGAAACCGAAGATGTTCAGGGTGATGAGCAGTTTGAAATCGACGATAACCGCAGTCTTGATAAGATGTATCAGGACATTGCCGATGAAGGTCTGCAACCCGTTCTGAATGATTATCTGTATGTGTGAGGTAATGAATATGAAAAATTTTGATCCGACTTTATATTTTATAACAGACAGCACAAACTACACCGAGGAGGAATTTCTCTATCGTGTTGAACAAGCTCTCAAAGGTGGCGCAACCCTTCTTCAGCTTCGTGAGAAGAACAAGAGCACACGTGAATATATCGAGCTTGCCGAGAAGGTACACACTATTTCGAAGCGATACAATGTGCCTCTGATAGTTGATGACAGAGTTGACGTTGCACTTGCAATTGATGCTGAAGGTGTTCACGTCGGTGCAAGCGATATGCCAATCGCCACTGCAAGAAAGCTGATGGGTGAAGATAAAATTGTCGGTGCTACCGCCAAAACAGTTCCTTGGGCAAAAGAAGCCTATGAGCAGGGTGCGGATTACCTCGGAGTGGGTGCAATTTATCCTACAACTACCAAGGTTGTAACAGTTCTCACTTCAACCGAAACTCTTGATGCAATAACAAAAGCCGTGCCTATTCCTGTTAATGCAATCGGCGGTCTCAATAAAGATAACCTTGACATTCTTAAAGACATCGGCATTTCGGGAATCTGTGTTGTTTCGGCAATTATGAAAGCTGACGACCCGAAAGCCGAAGCTGAAACATTACTTTCACTTGCAAAGGATTTGATTAAAAATGATTAAAGGTGCAATATTCGACCTTGACGGTACGCTTTTTGACTCAATGTTTGTATGGGACACAATCGGTGAAATTTATCTTCGTTCAATCGGATACGAGCCGAAAGAAAACCTGAATGAAACCTTCAAAACAATGAGTCTTTATAATGCGGCTTGTTATTATAAAAGCGAATACGGTGTTACTCTGTCGGTTGACGAAATAATGGACGGTGTAAACCGTATGGTTGAAAAATATTACATAAATGAGGTTCAGCTGAAAACGGGTGTTTATGATTTTATAAAGCATCTTCACAATATCGGTGTGAAAATGTGCATAGCGACTGCAACTGACAAATATCTTGTTGAAGCGGCACTTGAAAGATGCGGAATAAAAGAATGTTTTTCGGAAATCTTTACTTGCACCTCCGTCGGTCACAGCAAGGATGAACCTGATATATACCGTGAAGCATTAAGGCATCTTGCTACTCCGAAAGAAGATACATTCGTTTTTGAGGATGCAATTTATGCTATAAGAACAGCTAAGAAAGACGGATTTAGAGTGGTTGCGATTTACGATAAATCCGAAGAAAATCAGGCTGAAGTAAAAACTCTTTGCGATTTTTTCATAACAGATTATACGGATATGCAAGGATTCTGGAAATTTGCCGCACCGATGAAAACCGCACTTTCAATAGCAGGAAGCGATTGCAGCGGCGGTGCAGGTATTCAGGCGGATATCAAAACAATGACTATGAACGGTGTCTATGCAATGAGTGCAATTACTGCCCTGACCGCCCAAAACACAACGGGAGTTTTTGCAATATCCGAATCGTCACCCGAATTTTTAAAAGAACAAATTGATGCAGTGTTTGAAGATATTTATCCTGATGCGGTTAAAATTGGTATGGTTTCATCTTCTGAACTTATTTCCGTTATTGCTGAAAGGCTGAAATTTTATAATGCCAAAAACATTGTGGTTGACCCCGTTATGGTTGCAACAAGCGGTTCTGAACTGATAAAAACCGATGCGGTGCAAACTCTTATTGAAGAACTGTTGCCGATTGCAACGGTTGTAACTCCGAACATTCCCGAAGCAGAAGTTTTGTCAGGTAAAAAAATACAGAGCAAAGAAGATGTGCTTTCTGCCGCAAAATTCATTGGCAATACATATGGCTGTGCAGTTCTGCTCAAAGGTGGCCACAGCATCAACGATGCAAACGACCTTCTTTATTCAAACGGCAAATTTAAATGGTTTGAGGGTAAAAGAATAAATAACCCCAATACACACGGAACAGGCTGTACTCTTTCGTCAGCGATAGCCTCAAACCTTGCTAAAGGATTATCGCTCGATGAGTCGATACGAAACGCAAAAAATTATATTTCGGGAGTTCTTTCCGCAATGCTTGATTTGGGAAAAGATTCAGGTCCGATGAATCATGCATTTAAAATAACTTGATTTTGAATTTCAATTAAAAATAAAAAATAGCAGGCAACATTCAGTATAAATGTTGCCTGCAAAATTTTATCTCATATCTAATGGTGTGTAATCTGTATTATTTAGCAGATATTCTTCTATCTTACCGCTGAACAGCAGTCTGACATAACTCAACGGCTCGTTGTAAATGAGGTAGTCGAGTTCTGATGTTTCGTACATATTGTTTGCATACTCGTTTTCAACGGCGATGCAGTCAATTGACACCATAGAACCGTCGGCGAGTTTGACTTCAACGCAGGCGGTATCGATATTAAATTCACAAGAAATAATGTCATTATTCATAAGTAAAAAAGCTCCTTTTATTTGTTTAAAAAAGTAGGAAAAGTAGTGTCTGAAACCGTTGGGTTAATAGTGATAAGGAACTATTAGAAAACTTATCAATGTTAGCTGACGGTTTCACGGTGCAAACGGAAAACACCGTCTGATTCCTAACAGGAATACAGGCGGTATTATAATTTTAATAGTAACCAAGGAGATTATCTATATGAATTGTATTAAATCTTGTGAGTTCAACATCGATACAGCTTGTGTTGAAGTCAAACTCACCGACGGCTCAATGGTATCAATCGACTGCATCGCTGTTGAGAATGAATTTGTAAACAATATGTATGAAGTTTCAAAACTTGATTATCTCATCTATAATGAACCGACGAGCTATGTCAGATTACTGTTAAGCGGAAAGATGGAAGAATACCTGCGAAACAATACAGATTACACGCCATTATCTGATATGAGATAAAATTTCAGCCGACAACATCATTTGAAGTGGTGTTATCGGCTATCTTTTTGCTAATTCAAATAGAATTTACAACTTAAAATCTCGCCTTTGTAACGCATAAAATGAAAAATCGGGGGTACAGGTTAAACTATACGCACCCTTCAATTACCGCACTTCAAATCCCTTATATATCAAAGGTTTCAGAACGGCTATTTGTCTACTTTTCACACTTGAAGTTTCTTTTGTTTTACTTTTCGTATGTAAATACCGCCTGAACAATAATTGTTCAAGCGGTAATTTTTTATAAATTCTTTCTTGATTTCGTAAATCTGTATTCTGTGTAGAGTTCCAAACCAAGCGGCATAAGACAAAGAACAGCATAACCTGTGTAGAAAAGATAAGACACAGAAGTTATAGGAGTAATAATTATTTTCGGGTCATAGACTATTTCGGTTTGTTTGAGCATAACGCCCATTACCGTCAGCGTTATATTTGCAAACATGGCAATAACATAAGCACGGTCACGGTTATCAAAACGATAAATTGAAAACGCTTTTCTGCCCCGAAGCAGACTGCCACGACTCTGCATTGATTCGGATTGCAGAGAAAGAGAATCGATTATCCATGTTATCATTATTGAAAAAATACGAATGCAGTTTCGAATACGTGAAAAAATATTCCCTTGATTTATACCTCTGCCGATTCCTCGCTGTGCGGTGTTTATTTTCTTTGCCTCGTATTTAATTCTCGGCACCATTCTCAGAAGAATAGAAAGGAAAAGCGAAAGCTTGGGACTTGCTTTACCGAAAAGATAAACCACCTTATCCGATGTGAATACGGAATAAATGCAGGAAAACCATATCATTGCGCCCGAAACCGTAAGACCGATCACTGCGCCGTAAATCAGCGATTCAAGCGTGATGCTGTTGCCGATAAGATTCTGCTCAATAACGGTAACTCCGAAGTGATTGTACGTACTATAATAAAGAGCAAACGCACTTGTTAACGGCAACAACACAGCATCAAAAATAACCGCTTTCATACCGTTTCGTTTAATGCTGTATGCAACAGCACTCAGAAACGAGATGGCGAGAAAAATGGGATGCCTGAAACAGAGCATACCGTACAATACCGATACAAAATAAATCAGGTTAACCACAGGATGACAAAGCTCAAATCCCATTTTCATCCTCCAGCATTCCGTATTTCTGCTTCACTCTGTCGAGCTTTTCAAGAAGCGGTTTTCCGAAAATAAACATCATGAGTGCGGTGCAGATACCCTGGCTCACATTAACGGGGAATCCCGATGCGAGAGATGCTGTTATTGTTGAAATATTGATTTCAGGCATCATAATGAAGATATGTGAAGTGTCAAGCAGAGGTCCTATCCAGATAACAACTGCAAGGAATCCGAATATTGCCATAATCCACGGCTTTTTCGGGATTTTATTCTTAATGAACACAAAGCCTGCGAGCATTCCGCCTGCACCGTAAGCCATCATCTGCCACGGCATATATGCTCCCTGACCGTAAAAGAAATTGCTTGCAAATGCTGTTATTGCTCCGACAATAAATCCCGCTTCGGGGCCGAAGGCAATGCCCGTAAGCATAATTATTGCAAATGCCGCTTTAAAATGCGGAATGGGAATTGCGACACGCCCTATAACGGCAAGAGCAATCATAACAGCCAATATAACAAGTTCTCTTGCCTGCGGTTTTCTTTTTTCAAATGCCATAAAAAACGGAACCGAAAGTTCAATTATGATAAGAACACCTGTTATGTAGTAGCCTTTTCCGGGAAGTTTATCTCCGAGAAACAAAGTTAAAGGAATTAAAGCAAAAAACACAACCAGCATTGCGATGTTTGATTTTTTCATTGTGTTCCTCCCTTGTTTTTCTTGTATAATTCAACAACGTTTTCAGCCGTAACGGCATTTCTGAAGATGTGCTTACTCATACGGTTTGCCGCCGTTGTGTAGAAGCTGTTGCCGCCGAAGAAATTCTGCGGTGTATCGGTTGTAAGCACCTGACCGTCGAAGAACATACTCACTCTGTCAGCATATTTTGCACAGAATTCAACATCGTGCGACACCATAAGAATTGTTATGCCTTGACTTTTGAGTTTGTTGAGTATAGTCGCAAACGTTTCTTTGAAGAAGCTGTCCATACCCTTTGTGGGTTCATCAAGAAGAAGTATTTTCGGTTCGGTGAGAAGCACTTTTGCAAGCGCAACTCTTTGCTGTTCACCGCCCGATAAATCATAGGGGTGACTGTTCATCAGCTCTGTGATTTGGCAGATTTCAGCAATTTCATTTATCTTGTTTTTATCCTTTGTCATTTCCTCAAGGTCTTCACGGACAGTTTTTTTCACAAACAGACTTTTCGGGTCTTGAGGTAACATTGAAACACAATTTTTGAAAAGCTCACCCGACTTGAATTTGCTGACGGGTTTGCCGAAAACCTTGATTTTGCCTCTGTAAGGTTTGCAGATTCCGCAAATCGCCTTTAATGTTGTGGATTTACCTGCACCGTTGCCGCCGACTATTGCGGTTATACTGCTCGCAGGAATTTCAAGGCTGACACCTCTGAGAATATCGGGGGTGTCTTTTTCATATCTGAACCATAATTCTTTGAGCGACAATGCAGGATTTTCGATATCATCATCGATATTTTTGCAAGGAATTTCGGCGATTTGAGGTTTGATTTCAAACTCTTTATTCAGCCACGCTCTGCCTTCTCTGACTGTTAGGGGGCAATCACCGTCGCCGTCTGCGTTATAGAAAACACGAACGGGAGTCGGCATTGCCGTAAACATAGGATTATTCTGTTCAAACAATAATTTGCCGATGTTTCTCGGTGTATCATCGGCAACGATTTTGCCCGAATCCATAACAATTGCTCTGTCGGCATAAGGAAAAATATCCTCAAGACGGTGTTCGGTTATGATAACGGTTGTGCCGAGTTCGGTGTTGATTTTTCGCACTGTGTTAAGAAAATCCGATGCTGCAATGGGGTCAAGCTGACTTGTAGGTTCATCGAGAATAAGCACTTCGGGCTGCATCGCCATGATTGAAGCAAGGTTGAGAAGCTGCTTCTGACCGCCCGAAAGAACTGCAACATCTCTGTGGAACCAATCCTGAATGCCGAAGTAACAAGCCATTTCGGCAACTCTTGAACGCATGGTTTTCTGGTCACAACCGAGACTTTCAAGACCGAATGCAAGTTCGTGCCATACTTTATCCGTCACAATCTGGTCATCGGGATTCTGCATAACATATCCGATTTTTGATGACTGTTTACGGTTGTCAACATCATTCAAAGCAACACCGTTGAAAAAAATTTCACCCGCTCTTTTTCCGTGGGGAGTGAGAACGGTTTTAAGATGTCTGAGAAGAGTCGTTTTGCCGCTTCCCGATTTTCCGCAGAGAACGATATATTCACCTTTTTCTATTTTGAGCGACACATTATCAAGTGATTTTTTATCTTTTGAGGTCGGATAATAAAAACTCAGATTTTCGATTCTGAAATGTTCCATTGTATAACCTCCTTAACGTTTAATATTGTTGGAATCATAAGATATCCGAGATATGCGATAAATCCGATTACATTAAAACCGTTTATCGGTGTGATGTTTCTTTCGGGAAGAAATTCGGCGTTCATTCCGCCGTTTGCAGCAAAGAATACAACAATTCCGAGCAGAGTAAGCATAATTAATGTCAGAACCCAATCAGTTTTCGTCATACGGTAAACCATAAAGCTTGTCCGTTTTGTCGTGCCGTAGCCTCTTGAACGCATTGAATCGCTTGTTGTGATGCTTCCTTCAAGTGCCCATGAGGTGAGAACACCGATAACGGTCATTCCCGAACCCAGTTTATCTTTTAATGATGATTTTTCTGCCGTTCCTTTGCCGATTGAATCCCTGACACCGATTATCTGCTTCGCTTTCTGCAAAAGATTCGGAATCATACGGAAAACCATAACGAGAAGCAATGACAGTGACGGCGCAAGATTGCCGAAAAGGCAGGTGAATTTATCTCCCGTCAGCACCTTTCCGTAGCACCCGAACCACAGAATCATCAATACAAACGTTGCCGCTACCGCTACACCGTAAATGAGTGCTTCAAGGGTGTAGGGTCTGTCGAAATATGTAAAAAGAACCGTTACACCACGGGTGTTCACTATGGGGTTGAAAAGTGTGATGAATATAAAAAGCGGTATCATCAATAATATGTTTTTCATCCCTTTTCTGCCATTCAGAAAAAAATAATACACTCCGCTTGCAAATATGCCCGCAAGCAGATAAACGGGGTGCTGCAGAAGAACACCGAAAGCTATTGCTCCGATGAAAAACAGCAGATTCACCGCAGGATGAAGTTTTGAGAATGCGTCATCTTTCATATTATTCCCATCGTTCTGCACCAACATCTTCACCAAGTCCGTTACAGGTGTAGCACCAGACGATTTTTTCACCGCCCGTTAAATAATAGCTTGAACAGCCGTAATTCGGGAACCATCCGTTCACTTTATACATCCATCCCGATTCGCTGCCGCAGTCAAATTCATAAAGATTATTGATTCCTTCAATATAATAGCTGTCATACATAGGTGTCCAACTGTACTCAATCGGAATGTTATACTGTCTGCAAACTCTGTTCAGAACATCAAATACTGTTTCGCCTTCTTCAAATTCAACCGTTACTTCCCTGAGAATGACTCCGTCATCGGGAACATACGGTGTTTTTGCCGGGTCGAGATTATCCATATTATTGAGAATTGTATCACAGCGTATGGTTATCGTACAGGTAAGCTTTTCTTTTGTTGTGGTCGGTTTTGTAGTTGCAGGTTTAGTTGTGGTTACCGGATTGGTTGTGGTCGGTTTTGCGGTTGTGGGTTTGGTAGTAGTTACGGGTTTGGTTGTAGTTGTAGCTTTGGGCCTTGTTGTTCTTTCGGTTTTTGTCTCAGACGTTGTTTCAGTAACAGTTGTTGATTCGGTTATGTAAACAGAGTAATCACGCCTTGTTGTGGTCGGTCTCTTTTTTGTTGTTTTTTCTGTGGTTGTCTGTGTTTTGGATGTTGTCGGTTTTGTGGTTGTTTCGGCAATTGTTGCCGTAGGCTCTTTATTTTCCGTGATTGAAGATGTTGTTTCTTTTTTAGTCGTTTTTTCGGTATGAGTTGATGTTACGGTTTCTGTTGAATTGCTGACTGTTGTTGTTTCGCTTGAACCGTGCATCTGTTCCCATCGTTCATTTTCGAGTTTATCCAGATCATCATTTGAGAAAACGAGAGTTTTTGTTCCGTTGGCTTTTCGTATTTGTGAAATGTTGAAATCATTGAGGCTTTTAACAGAGAAATTTCTTAAGGATTCCTTATCGCCAACCCATTCAAGCATCTGACCCTCGGTTGCTTCACCGACAGAGCCTTGATAAACGCTGATACTTTGTGCACCTTTGCGGACACTCAGGGTTGCAACTGAATTGCTGATTTCAGTCTGCTTATCTGCAAATTCAAGTGAAACAGAATTGTTTGTGTTAACAAAAGCTTCGCCGACATTAACTTTAAGGGCAAACTCGTCGGAAACGGGATTTATGATTTCTGCATCGGCATTCTGACCGAGAGCAATATAGTTTTCGCCCAAAGCAATTCTGACGGTTGCACCGGGGTCACAGGTGATTTTATCTCCTTTGCGAAGAACAGTTTCATCAGTTGTTGCATAGGCAACTCCGTCACGCTGCAAGGTTATGATGCCGCGGAAATCCGTAAGAACTGCGGTGCTTTCATCGAATTTGTCAAACCAGCCTTTGATATGACCGACACCCAGGATTCCCGATACTGCGATAGCAATAATGACAGCGGCCATCACTATATTCGCTGTTTTTTTCTTTTTCATAAAATTGCCTCCTGACGGTCTATATACATTGCTATATAACAAATTATTTTCAAAATTAGGGAGTTGCGTCGGCTGTTGTTTTTAGCAACAGCCGACTTTTAGAGTTATCAGAATGAGAAAATATTTTGGAAAAGTGTGATTACCCAATTGAATGTATTAACTATCCAATTGATAAGTTTCTCAAAGAAACTGAGTTCTTTTTCAGCGATAAGTTCGCTGTACTCTGTTTCTGCAGTTGTGAGAACTTCATAGTTTTCAACAAGAGCTTTCTGATCATCGGTAAGAGCATCATAAGCGGCTCTTGCTTCTTCGATAGCGACCTTGCTTTCTGCGGTAACTGTACCGATTGCGGAAATCATTGCTTCAACTGCATCGGCTGCTTTTTCATCTTTTGTGTAAATATCAACATCGCTCATATCATAAAGTGATGTTTTGCCGTCGAGGAAACGGAAATATGATGCCAGAGCATACTGTGCCTGCTCTGTTGCCATACCGTTTATGCCTGCATCGGGAATATGTGAAAATCCGCCGCCTTCAACAGCAAACAGACACATTGCATCAACAACGGAAACACCGTTCTTTACAAAGCGGGGATCTGTTTCAGGATTGATACCGAGCGCGGTCAATGCAACGATAACCTGAGCGCAGGATTCACTGCAAATACCGTCAATTGAACCGAATCCGCCGTTATCATACTGCTTTTCCGAAAGGCAGATAATTGCTTTGTCAATCGCAGCTTTGACTTCGGTATTTGTTTCGTAATACGGAGCAAGTGACTGAATTGCCATACCCGTCATATCGGGGTCGGCAACTTTGCCCGAAAGTGCCCAGCCGCCGTCCTCAAGCTGTTTTTCAAGAATATAAGCAATAATCTTTTCACGGGTAGCTTGCTCGGTTGCATCTGCATTAACGGGAATTTCATAGCCGTGGCAGTCAAATGCAATCAATGCCCAGATTGGACCGTTGATACCCTGCTTTTTCAGATATGTCATATCGGTCAGACCCATAAGAAGATTATGACCGTCAACATCGGTTACATCATAGCCTGCCGAGGTAAGAGCGAGAATAACTCGTGAATTATCTGTTGACTTTGCTCTGTGGAGCTGCTCTTTATCATTGATGTTTTCTTTTACATAATTAACAACGTTTTCATAATATCCTTCGGGGCAGTCGTAGCCTGAACGGGTAAGATCGATTACCATCCATTCGCCACCGGTTGAACCGACAGAAGGCGTGCCGAGAGCACTGATATATGCACCCGTTTCTTCATAAACAGCTTTGTGGTCAGCCTTTGCGGTTTCTGCAAGCAAGGCTACAAAAACAATCTCCGCATCGGTTAAAACTGAATAATTTTCTACAAGATTTTTCTGTGAATCGGTGAGTGCATCGTATGCTTCACGGGCAGAATAAATATTCTTATAGTTAAAAATTGTTACCGAGCCGATAGCTGAAATCAGTTCTTCAACAGCATTCGCCGCCACTTCATCGGCAGCTGCCTGAGCATCCATCAAATCATTATAAACAGCCTGTGCTTCTTCAAGGTCAGCAAAATTGAAAACAAGTTCTTTTTCTGAATCGGTAAGTGCATTGTAAAGCTCCCAGGCAAAGCTGATAGAATCTCCGCTTTCTGCCGTTACCTCTCCGATATCATCAATAGCAATAATAACTTCAATTATCTGTTCGGTCATAAGAACCGGTTTAATAACCCAGCTTCCCGGTTTGTTGTAAGAATTCTCAAGACCGAGAACAAGATAAAACTCGTCATAAGCTTTGTTGTTATCATCCGTGTAGCCAAATCCGTAGCCTACACCTGAATCGTCACCGAAATCCCAATAATCTTCATGTGCGGAAGAATCTTCAATGAGATAATTGACACCGTTGACATTCCATCCCATTATGTCACTGTCAACATAAAAATCGATATATACAATATAATTGTCATACTCATCGGCTACAAATGAATATGATGTTGTTTTACCTGCTGTGGCATTACCGTCCCAGAACTCGCTTTCATCGCTGAAATTATAATTGATGATACCGCCCTCATAAACAGAGTCATCAAGTTCTGTCAAGTCAATTGTGAACAGAAGGTCGGGTTCACCTTTTACCTTTACGGTTGCAAAAGCAGGTGCAGAAACTATATCCGTAGGATTTTCCATGCCGTAACCGCCGTCAGTCCATACATACCATGTTCCTCCTGAGGGGAACGAAATATTTACAAGTCCGTTATCGTCTGTGGCTGTGCTGCCTGTGGGAACACCGTAAGCTGTTCCGTAATAGACGGTATAACCTATTTCAGGGTCAAATGCCGCAGCTCCGCCGTTCATCCAGTCTGAATAACTGCGAACCAAACCAAGTTCAAGTTCTTCATTAACGGAAGTGTTATATGTATGATTGAGATTACCTTGTGAATCGGTAAAGTAATGGAATCCTGTTGTGCTGTCACCCCAGAACGCCCAGCTTGTGTAGTGCGCAATATTCAGAAAGTCACCGTTGTTAAGGACGATCTGGTCTGCGGTCAGACCCCAACCGTCAACTGCGGGATATGCACCGTTAAGATCATATCGGAGATTTTCATCGGAGAAACCGAAAAGTCCGCCTGCAAAATAAATACTTCCTGCACTTCCGCTGACGTTAACATCCGACCAATCAAGTCCGAGTATTATTTCGTGAACATAAATATAAAGGTGAAGTGCGGTGAGCTCATAGTTTCCGTCACCATCTGCATCGTATGCATATCCGTCAAGATAATAATCGCCGAGATCAATCTCTGCAAGTTCATCAAGGGTCACGGGATAAAATGCCATTGGAGTGCCGTTGCTGTCGGTTACAAACTGACTGTCATCGCTGATTGAAATATAAACTGTATCAGGTTCGCTAGCAGATATTGTTAAGGGTATTGCGGTTAAAATCATCGCAAGAATGATAAATATACTGATAATTTTTTTAGTCATTGCCGTTTGTCTCCTTTTTGAAAGCTGTCTGTTGTTTTTTCTTCTTTTTATTTTTGGAGGGCATTATCTTCGGTTCTTTCAACCCTGCCGTCTCCAAAGCTCTCGGCCACGGACCCAAAAAGGCTTTGATGCGTGATAAAGTCACCACATCAAAATCATCCTTTTTCGGGAGCCTGCCAAGCTCCTTGTTTTTTTCTCGCAGTTGCTCAATTGCCCACTGCTTCTTTTCCTCAGTTATCACATTTTCACCTCACAAAAAAACAAAACTCTTTCAACCGGAAACAGGTCGAAAGAGTACAACAGACATATCAAAAGGTTGGCAACACGGCATTGTTATTACTGTTAAACAGTCAGCGGATACTGTGTTTTTTAGGTAATAAAAAAAGAATGCACGATTTCAAATGCCTTATCAGCTTTTGAATAATCGGTTGCACTCTTCTCACCAAAGTTGTGTTTTAACCTAAAAAAGACACGGCAGGTGTTCTGACTTTATAAAGCATAAACTCTGCTTCAAATACAGTAATGGCGGTTGTTCAGGATTCGAACCTGATTTCCCTTTTGATTTACTCAGCGTACAACTTTTCAAACCGTATCTTATCAATTCATATTCAATTACATATTATTATAATCTCATTTGCTGATGTTGTCAAGGAGCAAAAAAGCACTATTGACACCGAGATAAAACTGATATAAAATTATAGCGAACATTTGTTTGCTATAAAATCGAAATGTTTTTATTTTTTTCGTCAATCTTCAGGAAAAATTTTTGCGTTTTTACTCCATAATAAGTGGGAGCAAATATTTTTTGACTTTTTTGAAATTGTAGGAAAAATATATCCACTTTCATTCCATATAAAGTGAGTGGGTGTTTTCTGAAGCACTGATAATTTTTAACAAATTGTAAATTGTTTTATTTTTAAGAAAAATTCATTCAGTTTCGCTCCTTTATAAGTGGGAGGATAAAAATTCTTCGTAGTGAGGTGATGCAATCATATCGGACAACCCTAAAATCAGTTACATAGTTAAACTCCCGAATCAGATAATAACCATTCCGCAGGACAGTCATCTTGCGTGGCTTCCGTTGTTTTATGCTCTCCCCAAAGAGCTTGTAATAAAGCGGAAGGATTATCTTGATATTCCGAGAAATCCGTATGAAGTTCTTTACACGGATAAATACGATTATCTCATCAATGATGATGTTTTTCTTCAGCTCATCTGGGAATCTTATGCGTGGTCGGTGTGGCAGTTCATTCAGGTTCCCCGTCGTGACGGTTACGGTAATATTCCCGGCAAATGGACAGATTATTCGGGTGATTTTCCGCTGTGGCGATTGTGCTTTGTAATTCAGAATTACTTCCGAAAGAAATTTGAATATGAAATGGAATGGAGTTTTCAGAAGCTGTATATGATGCCGAGGGAAATGCAAATCCCGTGGCTTACATATCAGCAGTTCAGCAACCTTATCGGAAATCTCACAGATATGATTGTTGCAGAACAGAACTGGCAACCGATGATTGATGAAGTGTGGAAAAACCGTCAGATGGAAGATTACAGCGAACGTAAAAGCACATACAAAAGAGATTTCATCAACAAGTGGTATTGTTCGTGGGACAAAAAGAAAAGCCCGATTTTTCTTGATGAAGCAATCAAATCAGGCGAAGAAATCAGCGAAGAATTACTCGTTCAGTTACCGTCACCCCGTGATGATTTTGAAACAAGAATTCTTTCAAAACACAAAGTCGCAGCATTCTTTGAAACGCTCGACGGAAAAGACAAACGGATTTTACAGATGCGAATTGACGGATGCACACTTGAACAGATTGCAAAATTTGCGGGATACAAAACACCGAGCGCAGTTTACAAACGCATACAGAAAATCGCAACGGCATACGAAGATTTTGTTTCGAAGAAGTACGGAGAATTTTTAGATACCCACTCAAAAAACCAGAAAAACAAACAAGCAGACAAAGACAGTCACGATTGATTTCGTGGCTGTTTTTTGATGCCCGAAAGGAGAATTTTAGAAATGAGACGATAGAAATATTTCAAACGATCAATGCATCATTTTATGAAAATGCATCGGAAAACACGGTGCTTTTCACGGTTCTTGACCCGAGAAAAAATCACAAAAATCAGCCGATAATCGGCAGAAAGGAGGCAAAATGAAAACAGGATTAACCAAACGTCAGAAAGATACTGTTATCTGTTTCAACGAAGAAAGTGACATCATTGATGTGCGGACATACAATACGGATTTGAGAAACAGACCTCTTTTTAAATTTTTTCGACGGTTATATCATTGTTATAACATACAATTTATTCCCTTTGTTTTTGTGCAAAAGTGAGAAACTTTAATTTTTAGAAAAATTTTTGCGTAACATTTTGCGATTTACGTCATATATATATGAAAACTTTTTTAGGAGAAATATGTTTCTCTTTTAAAATTGGGTTCAAAAGTGAACGAAAGAAGGAGATTCCAATGGGTTAGTTATTTGACAATTAAAGTTCAAGATGTTAAAATCAAGAAGGTGAAAAGTTGAAAACTAGAAAAATTATCTCAACAATTATTTCCTTTGCTTTATGTGCTTTGGTTTTGCTCGGAAGTGTTACTACAGCTTATGGTAATACAGATGCTGATAGGTATTCCGATGAAAACTATACCGAAGGTACAAAATTTGGCGATTTGTTAACCGACTTTATTTCCTCGGTGTTCTTAAACGAAAAAACACTAATTCAATCAAAAGGCTCAACTTTAGAAGTCAGACCGCCGTTTATTATTGCACCACTTCACAGCGAAGCGAACATTTTCAGTTCAATAGTGTCATGGGTGTTCGTATACACAAATGTTACAGTTGAAGGATATGACGGTAATTATATAAAGGTGAAGGTTAATAAAACAGATGAAAGGGGCTATATTCATAAGATTTTGTTAACCACTGATAAAAGCTATCTTGTTCAGCAATACAGCAATGTTTATGTTGGCAAATCCAAAAAAATCCTAAAGGATTACAATAATCCGGAAGATTTCAGTTGGTTTGTTTCACAAGAAGGAGTAATACACCTTAACAAGCAAACCGGAGAAATAAAAGGATTAAAACCCGGAACGGTAACTGTAACAGCTGAATATAATGGAAAAACAAACAAATGCGTTGTTTCTTCTATAAATCAGTGGAAAAAGACAGAAACATCTGTAGCAACAAAAGATATAACCGTAAAATCCAATCCTGATAACAGTAGCTATAAGAACTTTGACAAGGGCACAATAACTGAAGGGACAACTATTATAGCCCGTGGTGATTTATCTGACGGAAGTGGATGGATATATGTTTCAGATAAAGCAGAAAAGGTTTGGGGATTTATCAAATTGTCCGATTTCCCGGGAATTGACTATCTTTTTACGGAATATCATTATTATGACCAAGGCTATAATATCCGTTTTGGCTCGGCAGAAAATAAAATTTATACATACGCCTCTGTTATGAATGATATAATGATAGATTTATTTAATCTAAAAATCAATCCGTACGTTTATTCATACACATCACCTGCTGATCAGTGTAAAATTTTGCGATATGGTTCTGTTAAGTCAAACAATCTTGCAAGTTCGTGTCCCAAAAACGGAAGTCATGATAAAGAATCTTGTTTGACAACCGACACATTAAGAGAAGTTATGTATAGCCAAGGGAATAATGCCGGAAATGATTATGCAGCAAAAACTGTATGGACGGGACATATTATGGATGGGCATAAAAGATCAAACTCTCAAAGAAATCCAACTTTTATAATCATCTTTACAACAGGAAACACAGTAAACAAACAGACATATACAAACAAATCAGATTCAAATATTCGCAAGTATAGTATTTATGAGCTTATTCACGAAACATCTCACCAATTAGGAACGAGAGATCATTATTGCTACGGAAAAGATCCTGCCACAAATGTCTGTAAAAACCCTTATTGTGATGAGTGTGTTGATAATAAGACTGCGCCATTTTGCATAATGAATTTACCGTTTAATGTCGAATCTTATGATGTTGATAAGTTGTTTTGTGATGAATGTAAACAAACAATAAAAGCACATTTGGCAGAGCATCATTAAAAAGGAGAGGTAACGATGAAGAAAATATTATTTTTTGTGTTATGCTTTTTACTTGTAATTATTTCCGGATGTAAAAACTCTATTGTCGCAGAGAACAGTACAACAAAAAAGCTGGAGTCATATGTAGAATCAATTAATAATGAAAGTGATACTCAAACTTTAGAAAACAAAGAATTTACATCTACACAAAATGCAACACATAAGGAAACATTTTATGCCACAACGACAACTAAATCTTTAGAGCGTTACGACGATTCACCGACTACAGATACATTACAGTTTGATATAGAAACTCTAAAAGCATTAAAAAAAGCTACCGAAATAATGTCTGATACAGAATTTGAAAGTTACTTGGAAGAAAAACGTTTGGAGTTGGCTTGGTTTGAAATGGTCAACACAACGGAAAAGTATAACAGCTTGTTAGACGATATAGAAAATATATATGTTGCTGTTTTAGATGAGAATACACATAACGTGTTCTTGACTTATTATATAAATGAAAAAAGAGTTTTTCAATCTGTGTCATTTTCTGAAACACGAAGATTTGGTTTTGATTTTTATGTTAACATTGAACCATTTTATTATGCAAACATGGAAGGTGCAGAGTATACAAAAACTATAAATACCGATTTTGTAAAAGCGGATATTTATACCTTTGAAAACAAAACGGGTTTTTGTGCAGATGCGGTTTTAGGCGAACAAAAATTTAATATCCGTGTAAGTGAAACTCAGACTATTGAAGAATTCGAAGCAGATTTTGCAAGGCTCACATTTGTTAAAATTGGAGATTTGTTAAACGAATAAGATTTATGAGAACGGTTGCAGTTGTAGCCGTTCTTTTCTCGTTGAAACGAACTATATTTCGCACACTAAACAAAGCACATATCTCACAGTAAAATTAATAATCTAAAACTTTCTCAAACCGTTTCACTTTTAGTGAAGCGGTTTTCTTATGCCTAAAATTGAAAGGAGATGTAAATATGAAATATGGTAAAAACACAGCAAAATAAATACCGAAAATATACAAATAATCCCGAAGGGCGCACTTCTATACATATCCTTGCGGAATGTATTAGTGCGCCGCTCCGCTAATGAAAAATCAAAGATTTTAAACAAGGGTTTTACCCTTGCGCTGCATTGCAGCTATCCCAATAAATTATCCCGTTGTTTCGTTTGAAGCAACGGGATTTTTGTATCCAAAAACAAAAAGGAGATTTTATGAGTAAATCAAAAGAAGAATTAATTGAAGAAAAAATAAAAAACGAAAAGGAAATTGAAATTCTTGAACATCAGAAACAGCGACTTGAGAATCGCATCGAGTATCTCACCAAAGGCGACAGGGCAAAACGTACTCACCGTCTTTGTGAAAAAGGCGGTGCAATTGAAAGTGTCTGTCCCGAAACAAAGGATATGACTTCTGCGGATTTTTATCAACTTGCCGAATTTGTTTTCGATTTACCCGAAGTGAAAAAGTATATGGAAAGGTTTGATTTGTAATGTCACTTTTTCATTTCCATGTAACCCAAATAAAACGGAGTGCAGGTCAAAGTGCAGTTGCGTGCGCCGCCTACCGTGCAGGCGAAAAATTAAAGAGCGAATATTACGGTGAAGTCAGCGACTATACCCGAAAAGGCGGAATTGTTGAATCGGGAATTATGTTGCCTGAATATGTTCCGCAAAATCTATCCGACAGAGAAACTCTCTGGAATGCAGTTGAAAAAATCGAAAAAGGCAAAAAAGCTCAGCTTGCATACAGCTTTGATTTTGCATTGCAGAATGAATTTACAATGGAAGAAAATATAGAGCTTACAAAGAAATTCATACGTGAGCAGTTTGTTGAAAGAGGGATGATTGCCGACTTCGCAATTCATTCTCCCGAAACAAACGGCATTGCAAATCCGCACGTTCATGTGATGTGTCCGATAAGACCGGTTGATAAAAAGGGTGAATGGGGCAATAAACAAAAACGTGTTTATGAGCTTGACCGAAACGGTGAAAGAGTAACCGACCGTAACGGTAATTACATCTTCTCTGCCGTACCGACAACTGATTGGGGTAAACCCGAAACACTTGAACATTGGCGTTCGGAATGGGCAAGAATGTGCAACGAAAAGTTCGAAGAAAAACAACTTGCCGACAGAATTGATTACCGCAGTTATGAGCGACAAGGTATTGATAAAATTCCGACAGTTCACGAAGGAGTTGCAGTCCGTCAGATGGAAAGCAAAGGCATAAAAACCGACAAGGGCGATAAGAACAGGTTGATAAAATCCACAAACGTTCTGTTTGCCGAAATCAAAGAGAAAATCAAAAATCTCATAAACTGGATTGAAGAAGTCAAAGCAGAACTTGAAAAATTCAATCAACCCGAAACAACGCTTATTGATATTCTGAATACATATCTCGATATACGAAAAGACGGAAGAAGCGATTGGAATAAATCTGCACAGACAAAGGGTGCTGTCGCAGATTTAAAGAAAATATCACAGGCAATTATGATTCTGCAAAACAGAAATATCCGTACCCTTGATGAGCTGAACGAAATTCTGAATCCGATTAACGAAACAAGAAAGTCAATCAAGGCAGATGAAAAGAAAATCAAACGGTTGAAACAGCACATTTCAAAGATTGAAGATTACGAAAAATACAAAGCTGTTCACGATAAATATTCAAAGATATTTTTTGAGAAAAGCAAGGAAAAGTATTATTCCGAACACGAATCCGAATTTGAGAAATACAAAACTGCCGTTCGATATATGAAAGCAAACCCTGAATGCAAACCGAGTGCAAAAGCAGATATTAAATCAGAAATAACCGCATTAACGGAACATCAGAAATCATTAACCGCCAACCTATCCACCCATCAATCCGAACTCCGTGAGCTTGAAGAAATCAGATACATAGTGAATCAAGCTATGGAGCATAAAGAAAACGAAAAGCCGTCTGTTCTCAAACGCCTCGAAGAAGCGAAGAAACTGACGGCACAATCCAACCGTTCCGCTTACAAAAAGCAGGAACAGAATATTGAATAATGAAAGGAAGATTTTTATGACAGAAAATATTTACGAACCCACTGAATATAATTATGACCCCTACGATTTATGCGAATGCTACGAACCGATTTTCGAACCTCCCGAATCCTTCATAGAAGAATGCCGAGAGTATCTGTTGAACAAACTGAAAATTTACCGCCGTACCGATGAACATAAAATCGGCCACACAACCTATATTGTCAGTTGTGAATGCGACGGCAAAGAAAAGTTAGAAAACAAGGTCAAGCGAATCATTTTTGACGACAGAAAGGAGAATCTTGATGACATTTTCTGATAATTGTGATATACTTGATTCAAGCACTATGAAACTGTCAGCTGACTCAACCGAAAAGGAGGACAACACTATGAGTCAGCAAAAAATCACTATTCTTTATTGCCGTCTCAGTAACGAGGATGCATTAGACGGCGAGTCAAACTCCATACAGAATCAAAGAGATCTTTTAACGAAATATGCAGCAGATCACGGACTGATTAACACAAAGATTTTGGTTGATGACGGTTACACCGGAACCAATTTCAACAGACCTGCAATCAAAGAAGCGTTTGAAATGATAGAACAAGGTCTTGTCGGCACATTTATCGTCAAAGATATGAGCCGATTCGGCAGAGATTATCTTCAGGTCGGCCAATACACTGAATTATATTTTCCAAGCAAAAACATCCGTTTCATTGCAATTAACGACGGTGTTGACAGTGAAAAGGGAGATAACGATTTTACTCCGTTCAGAAATCTTTTTAATGATTTTTATGCAAAGGACACAAGCAAAAAAGTCAGAGCCGTATTTAAAGCAAAAGGAATGAGTGGAAAGCATTTGGGCAAACCGCCGTTCGGATATAAAAACGATCCGGACAATCCCGGACATTGGATTATTGATAAAGAAGCTGCTACAACCGTTAAAATGATTTTTGATTTAACTATTGCGGGTAATGGTCCCGGTAAAGTTTCAAGAATACTTGAAAGAGAAAAGGTTTTAACACCAAGGTCTCTTTACGCAAAGCAAAAAGGAAAACCGCTTCCAGAAAATCCTTATTTTTGGGATGACAGTTCTGTTGTTGGAATACTTGAACGAATGGAATATACGGGATGTGTATGTAATTTCAAAACCTATTCCAAGTCATACAAGCTTAAAAAGAGAATTCCGAACAGTATTGAGGATATGTATATCGTTCCCGATACGCAGGAAGCAATTGTTTCAAAGGAACAATGGGATATTGTTCAAGAGTTGAGACAAAACCGAAGGCGTTTAACAAAAGCGGGAAGACAATCCTTGTTTTCGGGTTTGGTTTATTGTGCCGACTGCGGAAAGAAAATGAGATTTATGACATATCAAGGTTGTACTGAGGCACAAGACCGATATGTTTGTTCGGAATATGATGGTGGCAGAGGAACTTGCAGCTGCCACTTTATCCGTGAAGCGGTTTTAAAAGAGATTGTTACTATCCATTTACGAAAAGTATTAAACTATGTTCGTTGTGATGCAGAAAGTTTCAAAGAAGAATGGTTAGGCAAAAAAGCAAAAGAATTGAACGAAAGCCTCCGAGATGAGCAAAAGAAGCTCATACAAGCCAAGAAAAGACTTGCCGACCTTGATATTCTTATTTCAAGTATTTATGAAGATTCCGTTCTCGGTAATTTGAGCAAAGAGCGATATTCAAAAATGGCTCAAACCTATGAAAAAGAGCAGGAAGCATTGAAAGAAGAAATATCCCGTATTGAGGAATCTTTGAAAACAACGGAAGAAGAAACCAGCAATCTCACCCGCTTTATGAATCTTGTTGAAAAGTATGTTGACATTCCCGAATTGACACATCAGATTACCAATGAATTTATACATAAGATTATTGTTCACGAAGCAGACAAGTCAACGGGGAAACGGGTTCAGAAAATACAAATATTCTTTAACTTTGTAGATGAAATATTCGTTCCGCCGGAATGGGATATACCTGAACTCCGAGATAATAAAGTCAACATCAAGAAAACCTATGTTCAGAATGATTTTTTAGTTTCATAACAGCTTAACACAAAAAAGAAAAACATACGGCATGACTTCACAGCCACACCGTATGTTATTGAAAATAGTTCCTTTAGACCTGAAAGCCTTGATACATAAGGGATTGAAAGTGCGGTAATCGAGGGGTGCGTATAGTTTGACCTGTTACCCCGATTTTGCGGTTACTTTTTCCACATAACGAATTTTCAGTTGCAAAAAACAAGAAATAAAAATCACATCCGTTACTGTAAAAAATTTACCAAATAGAGGTTCTGAAATCCTTGTATTTCAACGGTTTCAGAGTGCGGTAATTGAGGGGTGCGTATAGTTTGACCTGTAACCTCAATTTTGCGATTCTATTGTTCCAATGGCTAAATTTCAAGTTGTAAAAAATCAGTCGATTTGCAACGGTGAAAAAAGTTTGACAAAAATTCGAAATAGGATTAAAATATAGATGAGTAAATGACCTTTCATAAGGAACCTCCTATCTGACAAAACTCAGAAAGGAGAACAAAACCAATTTCCGTGGCTGAAAACAATAAGCCGTCCGAAATGATTTCGGGCATATCGGAAGACGTAATGGATGCATTGGTGAGAACCTTGCTTCCG
>JAZNPT010000044.1:0-19669 GCA_045589815.1 Acutalibacteraceae bacterium | reverse complement strand
CACCCGTACCCGATATAAAAAGCGTCGCAGACCCTCAACTCTTCACTTTTCATTCTTCACTCTTCACTAAAAATCAATTCTTTGAAAGTGAAAAGATAAAAGTTAAAAGTGAAAAGTTTCGGACGGGTTTCACCCGTACCCAATATAAAAAGCGTCGCAGACCCTCAACTCTTCACTTTTCATTCTTCGCTCTTCACTAAAAACCGGAAGCGATTCATGAATCGCCCGTAAAACGGTTATGACTTGGTGTTTTTGGGGTCATTTTATATAAAAAACGAAAAAAAATTATAATTTATTCATAAAAAACAACAAAAAAGTAATTGAAACTGGAAAACTTTTGTGATATAATCCTATACAATACGTTGATTATTTCAAAAAATAATTAATTTCCAGCCCAATGCGGAAGTTTGAGGGCATATACACCTAAGGAGGAATTTCTTTGAAAGCTTACAGCGCAAAAGACATCAGAAACATCGTTCTTGCCGGTCACGGCGGACGAGGCAAAACCACTCTTGCAGAGGCAATGCTTTACATTTCCAATGCAACAGACAGACTCGGCAGAGTTCCCGACGGCAACACCGTTATGGACTTTGACGCTGAAGAAAAAAGACGTAAGTGTTCAATTGCATCCGCAGTTGCTTCATTTGAATGGAAAAATACAAAGATTAATATTATCGACACTCCGGGTCTTTTCGATTTCGCAGGCGGAATGAGCGAAGGCATGCGTGCAGCAGGTGCCGTGCTCATCGTTCTTGCTTCCGGCTCCACTCTTGACGTTGGCGCAGAAAAGGCTTACAAGGCAGCCACCGAAAGAGGCATAAACAAGATGTTCGCAATCACAAAGTGCGACGCTGAAAATGCTCATTTCTATAAAACATTCGATTCTCTTCAGGAAGAATACGGCAACAAGATTTGCCCCGTTGTTGTTCCTTATGTTGAAGGCGACAAGGTTATTTCCTATGTTGACTTCTCAAGAAACGAAGCTTTCTCATATAAGGACGGCAAGCGTTCGGACGCTCCCATGCCCGAAAACGATGAGAGAACAAACAGAATGAAGGAAGCATTCATCGAAGCGGTTGCAAGTGCTGACGAAGAACTCATGATGAAATTCTTTGACGGCGAACCCCTTACCGATGACGAAATCGACAGAGGCCTCAAGACAGGTATTCTTGCAGGCGATATCTGCCCCGTTTATGCTTGCTCGGGTTATCAGCTTGAAGCTGTTGACCTTATCAATAACAGCATCGTTCAGTCAGCTCCCGACGCAGCTTCCGTTGCATCGGAAGGCGACCTTACCTGCGACGAAAACGGCCCCCTTGCAGCTATCTGCTTCAAGACCGTTGCTGACCCCTTCGTTGGTAAGATGTCATATTTCAAGGTTATTTCGGGTAAAATCACTCCCGATACTCCCGCTTATAATGAACGCACAGGCGAAACCGAAAGAATGGGCAAAATCGTATTCCCCAAGGGCGGCAAGCAGGAAGAAGCTTCAGCTATCCTTGCAGGCGATATCGGTATTGTAACAAAGCTTTCAGGCTTCAAGACAGGCGACACAATGTGCGCTCCCAAGTCAGATATCAAGCTTAAGGGCGTAAGCTTCCCCGCACCCTGCCTTCCCATGGCTGTTAAGGCTAAGAAGAAGGGCGAAGAAGATAAGGTTGCTGCAGGTCTCAACAGACTCGCAGAAGAAGACCTTACCATCAAGTACTACACAAACACAGAAACCAAGGAACAGATTATCTCCGGTCTCGGCGAACAGCACCTTGATTCAGTTGTTACAAAGCTCAAGACAAAGTTCGGCGTTGAGGTTGACCTCGAAGTTCCCAAGGTTGCTTACAGAGAAACAATCAGCAAGAAGGTTGCCGTTCAGGGCAGACATAAGAAGCAGTCAGGCGGCAGCGGCCAGTTCGGTGACGTTTGGATTGAATTTGAACATATTGATTCCGAAGAATTTGAATTTGCAGAGAGAGTTGTCGGCGGCTCCGTTCCCAAGAACTTCTTCCCCGCAGTTGAAAAGGGTCTTCGCGAAGCTATCCTTAAAGGACCTCTTGCAGGCTACCCCGTTGTTGGTCTGAGAGCTACTCTCTACGACGGTTCATCACATCCCGTTGACTCCAACGAAATGGCATTCAAGATGGCTGCAAAGATTGCTTATAAGAATGGTATGCCTCAGGCAAATCCCAAGCTCCTTGAACCCTACGGCTCACTCAAGGCTTATATGCCCGGCGACAATCTCGGCGATATCATGGGCGATATCACAAAGAGACGCGGCCGCGTTCTCGGCATGGGTCCCTGCGAGGATGACCCCAAGATGCAGGAACTCGTAGCAGAAGTTCCCATGGCTGAAATGGGAGATTTCGCAACAGTTCTCCGCTCCGTAACAGTCGGCAGAGGCTATTTCTCATTCGAGTTTGACCACTATGAAGCAGCTCCCGAAAACGTTGCTCAGAAGGTTATCGCAGAAGCAAAGGCAAACGCAGAGGACGAATAATAACAGACATAAAAATTACCGCTCGGTGCATTGCACCGGGCGGTTTTGGTTTATATAGAATTCGAAAATTTACTCAATTCTGATATCCGAAACTTTTCGTTTTTCAGGAATTGATTTTAAGTGAAAAGTGAAGAATGAAAAGTGAAGAGTTGAGGGTCTGCGACGCTTTTATATCGGGCACGGGTGAAACCCGTCCGAAACTTTTCACCATTCACTTTTAACTTTTCACTTTATTTTGTTCTTCTCCAATGGAAAAGATACTGTTGGGCTATGCCGCGTGCGCCGCTGACGCATTCGGGCAGGCCGTCGGGATACATCTCCTGCAGAATGCGTTTAACCCAGACGTCAACGGGGAAGGCATCAACCTTGCCGAAGCCGTAAAGCAGAGTGCATTGGGCAACCTTTTCGCCGACACCCTTGATTTTAATAAGCTCATCTCTGCCTTCGTCAAGGCTTGATGCGTATATTTTTTCAAAATCAATCTCACCGCCTGCAACCTTTTGAGCGGCATCAATGATGTATTTTGCACGGAAGCCTGCTCTGATGGGCGCAAGGGCTTCAATGCCCGCTGCGGCAATTCTTTCAGCAGTCGGGAAAGAATAATCGTCATTGCCCAGAGGCTCGCCGAGAAGGTGGCAAAGGCGGTCGATTATCCCTTTTATTCGGGGAATGTTGTTGTTGGAGGATATGATAAAAGAACACAAGGCTTCCCACGGCTCCTGATGCAGAATGCGTATGCCGCAGCATTCCGAAACAGCTTTTTTGAGATGTTCGTCCGCTTTGAATCTTTCGCAAAGCGCATCGTAATCACGCTTAAGGTCAAAATACGGACTCCAGATTTTTTCAAAATCCTCCTCAGATGCTCCGATAAGCTCGATTTCGCTGCCGCTCTGCCTTATCGTAAGCGGCTTTGAAAAAGCAACTCCGTGCCATTCGTTTTTGCCTGTCTGAACCCAGCGAAATGCCTGGCCGCAGTCCAGCGTTAAGCCGATATCAAGGCACGAAGCGTTGAAAATGACACGGTCAGATTCGGTTTTGATTGAATTTTTAACAGCCATTTTTGAAATTCTCCAATTTGTAATATTATGACTTTTGAGAAAAAAATATTGCCATAAATCTCTCGACACAATCCAACATTTTGTAAAGATTGTACAACCTTTTGTATATTCATAAAAAGAAAAATAAAGTTTTCCACACGAAAAATCTAAGAAAAACAAGGGTTTTCCACCTGAGTTATACACTTTTTCCACACGGTTATCCACATTATCGGGCGAAAAGTCGGTTATACTAAATGTATATTTACCTTTATTTTTTGGTTAAAATAATCGGAATAAACAGGCTCTGATTTGCCAAAAATAACAGAGAAAACCAAAGAGTGAAAGGGGAAAAGTTTATGATAAAAGGGGTCAACAGACAGGTTGTGGAAATCACACAGACGCAGTGTGAATATTTTGAAAAGGTTTTGTTTTTTATTAAGCCCGAATATTCAGCCGTCAGCGAGGGCGATTTGAAGGAAAGGGCAACAATAATTGCCCAGAGCGCAGGCATGCCGCCTGCAACAAGGCTCAAAAAAAACAGAATACGCCTTGCGCTGAGCATGAGTGCTGCCGCCTGCGGCGGAGCAATCGTGAGCGGAACGGTGTTTTTATTAACATCATTTTTTTGAATTGAAATGCTTGCAAAAGCCGTTCATAACGCAGCTTTCGCATTTGGGTCTGCCCGAAATGCAGGTTTCTCTGCCGTGAAGAACGCATCTGTGGCAGAAATCATTGCTCTCTTCGGGCGGAAGAATTTCACGCAGCTTCATTTCAACCTTAAACGGGTCTTTGGTTGAAACAAGGCCGAGAAGGTTGGAAATTCTTATCAGATGTGTGTCGGCAACAACGGCAGGCTCGCCGTAAACATCGCCCATTATCAGGTTTGCTGTTTTTCTTCCCACGCCGGGCAGGGAAATCAAATCATCGAGTGATTTCGGAACTTCGCCGCCGAAATCGCTGATTATTTTGCGGCTCATTTCAACAATATCCTTTGCCTTTGTTCTGAAAAATCCGCAGGAATGAATGATTTTTTCAACATCGGCAGCGTCAGCCTGCGCAAAATCCTCAACGGATTTGTATTTTTCAAACAGTGCGGGAGTGACCATATTAACCCTTGCATCCGTGCATTGCGCCGAAAGTCTGGTGGCAATGAGCAGCTGCAGGGGATTTTCGGCATTGAGAGAACAAATTGAATCGGGATATTTTTCTTTAAGAGCATTAACTGCCAGTAAGGCACGTTTTTTTTCAGTCATTTTTATCACTCCTTGAACAAAACAATTATATATTATTTCCCTCGATTTTTAAAGATTGTTTTTTAAATTAGTATGAATTTTTATTTTATATGGGTAAAAACTGTTGATTTTAAGAGGATTTTATGTTAGCATAGTTTTACCTAGAATAAAAACAGGGGGAAATCCTATGAAAAACAAATTCACGGCAAGGCTGAGTATTTTTATGTGCCTTGTTTTGATTATCTCAACATTTGCTGCCTGCAGCATCAAAAAAGACCCTGATGCTACCGACGGCACTTCATCTTTCTTTAGCGGAGATGACTCATGGAATGCCGATGGCGGTTACGAACCGGTAACAATCACCAACGTTGAGCTGGTTGAGCTGGTTTCCCAGGCTCTCGGCCAGGATGCTGCCGGCTTTAACGGCGATTTGAGCACCCTCACTCCCGAACAGCTCGAAAAGGTTGAGGATCTTGCTGCCGACAAGGGCCTTATTATTGATAAGGATAACAGCGGCAACACCGTAATTAAGAAAGAAGAGATTCCCACAACTCAGGTTACTCCTGAGGAATACAGCCAGATTATGAATCAGGTTTCCGTTAAGGACCCCAACAATCTGACTCCCGAGGAATACGAAGAGCTTTCAAAGGTTGCCGATGAAAACGGTATGGCAGTTGTTACAAAGCCCGATACAAGCGAGGTTCAGATTGTTAAGCCCGCTCCCGTAACCAAGGTTCCTACTCAGGCACCCACACAGGCTCCCACCAAAGCACCCATATTTACTAAGCCTGTTCAGAAAACAACTTCGGTTTATGTTCCGCCTTCATACGAATACATTTCTCCTGTCGTAACAACAGCAGCTTCCGTTCCGTCTTTCTCTTCCGCATGGGTTAACACTTCGAGCGGCGGCAGCCACAGAGTTCTTGAGGATAACGCTGTTCTTGACGGCGGCGTTGTGTCCGTAGGTGTTACTTATCAGGATCCGGACGGTAATCCCTCTTCAAAAACCTCAGGCATCATTATTTATGAAAATGAAAAGGGCAAAACTGTTTGGACAAAGCTTATCGGAGGCAAGAGCGAGGAGAGCCTTGACTGCACAACCTCTTTTGAAAATGTAACGGTTCTCAAAGACGGCAGCATAGTTGCGGTTGGCTACACAAGTGCGATAGATGTTACCGGCGCAACCGATGCGGATTATAAGTGCAAGGGTACTCTGGAAGGTCTTGCGGTTAAATTCAGCAAAAAGGGCGACCTTGTCTGGACAAAGCTTTTCGGCGGCAGCCAGGGTGATATGCTTTATTCCGTTCAGGCAACTCCCGACGGCGGCTTTGTTATGGGCGGCAAGTCCGAATCCGACGATGCTGACCTCAAGGGCCTTGCAACATCAATAAGAAAAGCATTTATCATCAAGTGCGATGCAAACGGCAATATTCAGTGGAGACGTGCTCTTTCCGGCTCCAAGCATAATGCTGTTCAGGATATTGCAGTTACACCCTCAGGTGAGATATATGCCGATATTGAATGCGTTTCCGGTGACGGCGAATTTGCCGCAATCGAAGGCACCAAGACTGCCAAGAGAACAACGGTTCTTCTTAAGCTTGCACCCAACGGAAACACAATCTGGCAAAAGTGCATTCATGATTCCGGAACAACAGCCCTCCTTTCCGTTGAAGCGGCTCCCGACGGCGGCTGCGTCATTGCCGGCCAATATTCAGCGGCAATTTCAGGCACAGATAAAGAAACAGGCTGGTTCAAGGATTTCTATAACGGCGGCAATCCCGGCACCTTCGACGGTATGATTGTTAAATTCAAGCCTGACGGCACCGTTGGCTGGATGACTTCACTTATGGGCTTTGAAAGCGATTATATTTCAGGCATAACAAAGATTAACGGAGGATACGCTGTTACAGGCTACACAACCTCAACAAACAGAGACTTCTCAATTACCAACAGAGGTAACTATGACAGCTTTATTTACACTCTGAATGAACACGGCTCACGCAAGAATATTTATGCGCTCGGCGGTTCACAGGCGGATACTCCGCGCGGCATTTGCTCCGACGGATCAAATTCTGTTTATCTTTGCGGCCAGACAAATTCCGGCGACGGATATTTTGCAGAATGCTCCGCTAAGGGTAACGAAAATATGGCGGTAGGCTTTGTTTGCCGCTTCCAGCTTGCAAAATAAAACAGCAACAGAAAAGGCTTGTATGGAAATCCATACAAGCCTTTATTTTTTAGAAAACCGAAACCCCGCTGTATTAGCTGGGTGCTCATAAAACAGTAATTTAAAAAATTGTTATTTAGAGCATCTGTCTGACAGGGTTGGTAAAAAGTAGAACACGAGAAATTGAAGCATAGCTTCTTTTCTCGTGTTTTTATTTTTCTACATCTTGAAATATCGCCTTTGTAACGAATAAAACGCAAAATCAGGGTTACAGGTCAAACTATACGCACCCCTCAATTACCGTACTCTGAAACCGTTGATATACAAGGGTTTCAGAACCTCTATTTGGTTAATTTTTTACAGTAACGGAAGTGATTTATATTTCTTGTTTTTTACAACAAAAAATATGTTATGTGGAAAAAGTAAATGCAAAATTGGGGCAATAGGTCAAACTATACACACCCCTCGATTACTAAACTTTAAATTCCTTATGTATCAACGGCTTCAAATTCTACTTTTTCTACGTTTTTCGAACTATTAAAAGGAGTTTTTGATTTATGATTAATAACGTTATTTCTCGTGAATTTAATATCGACACCGCTTATGTTGAAGTCAAACTCTCCAACGATTCTATGGTGTCAATCGACTGCATTGCGGTTGAACACGAAAATGAGCTGATGAGTTATGTTAGATTACTGCTCAGCGGCAAGATAGAAGATTATGTGCGAAATATCGCAAGATTATATGCCGTTATTCGATATGATATAACCTCACAAAAATACAGCCATACAGTTTATTGCATAGTTAACAGTATGGCTGTATTTTATGTTTTTTCAATAAAACAAATTGTTTGAGTAGCTATATTAATTTTCATTAATTTGCGCAGGATATTTGCTTTTAACGAACTGAACTACAATCTTGCAAGCTTCCTTTAAGGTTTCTGCACTGAATGGTAATGCCTTTCTTACTGCACCATGTGATCCATCTTGCATAAGCGAATAAATATATGAATTCTTACAGAGCAGAGGATTATTCAGTATGTACTTTTCTGTACTATCTTCTTTGGGAGATTCGAACCTCATTATTGTTTCTATTACTTGTCTTATTGAATTGGGTGTAGTGTATGTCGGGATTTGTGTTTCGTTTGCAACACAGATAATGTCATTTAAATGGTATTCGTATGGCATTAACAGTTCGGAATTCATTTTATCAAGTTTTCCTTTTGTCATACTAATACTTAATTTGGGAATTCTATTTCTATAAAGAATAGACATAAATTCAGCGTTGTGTGTAAATATAATGTATCTGATTTTTTCAATCTGTGGAAATGAATTACTTAAATGGCGAATAATATCTGAAACTGCATAAACATAATTGAAATCCATACTTGATATAGGGTCATCGATTATAAAAAAGATATCTTCGTAATCCGATTCATTGTTAATTAATAGATGTGTTGAAGCTAAATAATAGCAAAACGCTACTATACTTTTTTCTCCATCACTAAGAACATCCTTTGCTTTTGTATCTAATGATTTACCTTTAAAACTAATACCAAATGTTTTCTCGTCAAAAACATATTTTTGGTGAAAAAAATAATCTAAAAACATTGAAAGCGCTTCTACAACAACTTCTCTTTTAGAAGTTTTCGCCTTGCGTTCTTTCTCTTTTATTGATGCTTTGATTTTTTCACACTTTGAATTTAACTCTTTAATGTTATTTATATAGATTTTGCATTCATTAATTAAAATATTTCTTCGAGTATTACAAATCTTTCTACAAAGAGAAAGTCTTGAATTATTACTATCATCTAATAATCGCTGAAGCTTGTTACTGTTTAATAAAAGTTTACTTGAAATATCATTTAACTTTAAAATATAATTTTTTATTGCTTCTATATCTGTACTAATATTAAAATCAGTTTTGCTTATGTCCTGTTTTTTTATCACTAATTGTTTACTGATGTTTTCAATATTTTTCTTTATATCATCAAGTTTCGGCAAAACTTCAGGACAGAAGTTACTCATTTCGGGAATATAAATTCTATATCTCAAAAACCTTTCTGACATAACAAAATATTTTTTTTCGAAGCTATCTATGATATTTATCAAGTATGAAACATTTCGAATATGTTGTTCTATATCAGACAGCACATTGGATTCTTCTTGCTCAAAATAATATTTGTAAAGGTTGATATAATATATACCGATTTCACTAAGTTCTTGAGAACAAAACGGGCATATTTTTTCTTGCTGATTTTCAAAAATTGATACACCATTTTCAAAAAAAGAGGTGTGATTTCTGACTTGTTTTATTTTTTCCATTGCTTTTTCGTCGAAATGAACTTTGTTAAATTTTGTTTTTAACAAAGTTTCTGTTTCTAGTAGAAAATCACAAGAAATGTCTGTTTGTTTTTCGGCAATAACAGGAATTTCTTCAGGAATGTTTTTTAATAGACTTAATTGTTGACACAATGTATAATAATCATCGGTATCATTAGCGCTCTTTTCTCCAAAAATATTATCATAATTTATTTCTTTGAATTCATTTAGAGAACGGTTGATTTTCTTGCTAGCTAACTCTGCTTTGGCATCAGACAGCTTTTGGGTGATGTTGTTTCTTTGTGTTTCAATTTGCTCGGTTAAAGTTTTCAGTTGATCTTTTTCTTCTGAAACATCTATATTTTCTTTTCCTAAAATGTAACCGGTTACATTTCCATCGCTAGGTGAAAAATCAGTTGAGACTATATTATTACTTACATAGTCACTGTTAAAAACATGATACAGATACTTTTTTCCTTGTTGTTCGATAAAAGGTGGCTTTCCGTGTTCTAAATCTACAGAATAAGTATATTCGATATCTGGAGATTTTATAGAAAATTTAAATGTGCCTGTTTTTTTGTCTATTGATATCAGACGATTGTTGTCTTCTATATTAGCTCCATTTTCGGATAGAGCAAACATCCTTGTGAAGAATGTTTTACCGGTACCGTTTTCAGCATAAATTGCAAGTCTAGGCGCAGAGGAATTGAAACTATCATCAATTTTGTTCTTATCATAATGAGGACCTATGCCATCTAATGAAAAGCTAAACTTTATATCTTTACCCATAATTACACATCCTCGACATTTTTTATTATTATACATCAATTATTTCTATAACGCAACAACACCTCAACTGGTAGCGTGAGGTGTTGTTTTATGTGTTCTATTGGTACAAAGATGTTGCCTGCTTTTCTCATTTATAATTTGAAATTATTTTCAACAAACTTAATCATTGCTTGTTCTTTATCTTGGTCGGGTTCCGAAATGAAATCCAAATCGGCGTCGTTGAACCAAAGATACGCAATTTCTTTTGTTTCATCATTCCAACCAACTATGCCGAACTTTTTGGGATATTCGCCGCCGTCGGCAACTCTCATCTGAAACCCTTTATACTCAAATTCCGTTACGGGAATGGTATAGTGTCCTTCAAGCATATCGGCTTCGACAGGTTCGGTGAGGAATTTATAGGTCTGCTCGACCTCGTGTTTCTTCGCCACATAGAAATCGTCATATTTCGCTTTAACCGTCATTGTATTTGTTTCAAATATGAAAGATATATCTTTATCATAGTCATAGTAAACACTGTCGTAGCTTGCAAAACCCGTGGGCAAGAAATTCTCTGCTTCATATTTCTCACGGTGATATTCATAGATATACCGTTCAACTGTCCAGTTTGAACACGAAGAGAAAACAAGAGAAATCATTAACAAAGCAACTGCTGTTACAACATATTTAATCTTCTTCATTTTAAAAATCCTCAATGTTATCCTGAATATAATTGATTACCAAAAAATTCAGATAAGGTTCGTATTCACCTTCGGGAATGTAAATCTCCATATAGGCATCGTTGAATTCATTGAAAGGCTTGCTTTTTTCAAACTCAATACTCTCCTCAATGCTGTTGGTTTCAACAGATTTGAATTCAATATCGTTTTCTGTCATGAACGTTTCAAGCAATGTTGCTTGTTCTTCTGCACCGAGCATTCGGAGATAATCAACGATTTTTTCAATATACTCATTCTCTTCATTGATTAAATACTGAGCTAAACCGCCGTTCTGAATTTCAAAATCAAAGTTGATAACCGCTATAACTGCTTTCTGCTTTTCATTTTTTGGAACGCCGATATTATCTCTTATCGAGTAAAGACCTTCTTCAAAGTATTCTTCACCGTATTTTTCATCATACAAAGAATAATCATATGTATCCCATTCGAGATCACCTGATTTAGAATAATGAAGCCAGAATGTTCTGCCTGTTTTTTCAAGATGTACCTCAACATGATAAGGACCTTCGACGGGAGTGTCAAAATAATCAATATCAACAATTGAGGGGTTCATTTCAGAATAGTTTTCGGCAAGGTATTGCTCAGCGACATTTCGGATATTTTTTCTGTCAAGAGGATTGCCGAAAAAGGAAAGAGCCGCCCATATTACAAAACCGATTACAAAAGCAGAAACAGTTGCAATTACTGCGGCAGTAAGAATTTTCTCTATTATTTTCATAGCAATCCTCCTTTAATTACATAAATATTGACACGAAGAATGAAATGACTCTTGCAAAGAACGAGCTTATAGATGAAAAGATTTTTGCGAAGAATCCGGGTTCTTCCGCTTCTTTTGAGATTTGGAAATTGGTTGTTGCGGTGCCCGAATAGTTGCCGATACCCGTTATTGTTGCAGTTGCCGTACCTTCATTAACGTTATTTGCATAGGTTACGGTATAGTCGGTACCTTCACGGAGAACTTTTATGCCGTCAGTAACAGTGATTTCGGGGGTAACAGCTGTACCTGTGTAAGGCTGGTCTGCTATGGGAGCAACTGTTACGGCAGAGATGTTCTTTGTTACGATTGTGAACTTCGCCTTGCTTGCAAACATTCTGAAATCGCCTTTGCCCTTAACTGTAACATCGGCATTGCCTACATTGATGTTATTGGCATAGGTTACGCCGAAATCAACATTTTCAGCAAGCTTGTCACCCGAAGCGGAAACGGAAATTTCAGGTTTGATTTCATATCCCGTATAGGTCTGATTGGGAATAGGTGCAATAACGAAAGTGCTGACTCTGATGCCTTGTGTCTGTGCATATGAATGTGCATAGGAGTTTTCAGCGCAATAAATTGTGAGTTTGTCGCAACCGTCAAAAGCATCATCGGCAATTTCAGTAACACTGTCTGCGATAACTGCTGTTTCGAGGTTTTCGCAGTTTGCAAATGCCTGAGTTTTGATTGTTGTAACATTACCGCCGATTCCGAGGGTTGCAAGGTTATCGCAGTCCATAAAGCTTTGCACTTCAACGGTTGTCAGCGGAGTACGGCTTGATTCGTTTTCAGTTTCGCCAAGCTGAACAACATTAACACCGCTTCCGAGGAAACTGTTAACATAAAGCTTTTCAACATTCATAAAATCGAAATCGGTGAGCTTCACACAGTTACCGAAAGCAAGTCTGCCGACAAGTTTGCTTTCTGCATCCCAAGTGAAAGTTGAAAGCTCTTTGCAGTTGTAGAATGCTTCACGTGGAATATAATCAACATTCGGTGACATGCGAACGGTATGAAGTGCGGAGCAATTCTTGAATGCATCCATTTCAATGTTAGTTACCGTATCCGGAATATAAATTTCAGTCAGCTTATCGCAACCTGTGAAAGCTCCTGAACCGATAAGCATAATGTTGTTTCCGATATCCACCGATTCGAGATTTTTACAGCCGTAGAACGCAAACTCTTCAATGCTTTCAAGGTTATCTGAACCTTTGAAGCTTGTGATACTGCTGAATGCAAATGCCCATACGCCAACATCCGTGACCGTTGACGGAAGAACAATTTCGTCTATTGAATCAATTCCGCAGAAAAGATATGCAGGAAGCTCTTTTATGTTTCCACTGAGGTTAATGGTTTTAAGATTTGATAAACCGTAGAACGGAGAATAATATAAACCGGAAATATTGCTTGAGGTTAAATCGGTAAATTTACAGTTTGCAGAATAAAAATTAATCTCGGTTACATTTTTACATCCCTCAAAAGCACGAGCGCTGAGTGTTTGCAAGCCTTCAGGAAATGTTAGGGTAGTGAAGGCACCGTCACCAAAAGCATAATAACCTATAGATTTAATTGATTCGGGCAAAACGAGCTCTTCGAGTGATTCACAGCAATCAAAAGCATTTTTTTCGATGACCTGAACTGATTCGGTCAAATCAAGCTCTTTAAGGGATAAGCATTCAAAAAATGCATAAGCACCTATTGTGTGCAGATTTTCAGACAAAATTAGCTTTTCAATCTTCGGGCAAGTATAAAAAGCAAAATCTTCAATTTCCGTAACCGAATCGGGAATTGTTAACTCTGTTATTTTTTCAAAATAACAGAATGTACCTTCATAGATTTTTTTAACCCCGTCACCGATTACAAGCTCGGTTACATTGCGTCCGTCAAACGGTGCGTAGGAATAATCCTGTGTAGCACATATGTAATCAACAGCATTGAAAATAATCGTATCTACCCCATTGCAGGGATAAAAAGCCTCTTTTCCGAGATAATTAACACTTTCGGGGATTTCAATTTTCTTCAGATTATAGCAATATGAAAAAGCCCTTGTATCAATTCTTTCAACCCCGTTTTCTATTGTCAGCTTGTTAAGATTGTAATTTTCCGCAAAGGTGTTGATGCCGATGCTTTTAACTCCACCGTCAATTTCAAGCTCGGTAAATTTGCTTTTACTGAACGCCCAAGAATCGATTTCAAGATTTGTTCCGTTAATAATTATTTTATCAAACCCTGAATTCATAAAAGCGCTTTCGTCGATGTACTCAACAGAATCGGGAATAATAAGAGTGTTTGGATTTTCTACGCAACCGTTTGAAGTGCCTCTGAAAGCATTCCAACCGATTCTTCTCAGATTGGCAGAAAGAGTAAGGCTTATAAAATCGCAACCGTTAAACGCATCGTCACCGATTTCTGTAACCGAATCGGGAATAACAAGATTTTTGATCTTACACCCTATAAAACATTCATAGGGTATTTTTGAAACACTGCCGAGGGTTACGATTTCAAGCGATGAACACTGCAAAAATGCACCCATACCAAGCTGAGTCAGGCTTTCGGGAAGCATAGCCGTCTGCAGGTTTTTGCAATCTGCGAATGCGTAGTGACCGATTTTTTCAAGTCTATCGCCAAAATCGAACGATGTTAAAGCGGTTGAATCAAAAGCCTGACTTCCGATTTCTTTTATATCCCCTGATTTAACATTTTCCAAAGAAAGACACCAATCAAAAGCCAGGGGCATAATTCTTGTGACAGAGGAAATATCTATGTTTTTCAAGGCTTCCGCGCCAGCAAATGCGCCGTAAGGTATTTCGGCTATTTCGGAGTTCATCTGAACGCTTTCCAAAGCTTTGTTGAATGCAAAAACATATGCGCCAATTTTCTTTACGGTTGCGGGAAGAGTGATTGATTTGATTTGCTCACTGCCGATAACGCTGCAGTTACTGCCTCTTAATTTACACTCGCTGTGTGGTGCGGAGAATGCATAGTCTGCAATTTCGGTAACTGTGTAGCCGTCAATAGTTTCGGGAACAACCACATCGGAATTGCTTCCAATATATCGGGTGATAACCGCTTCGTTTGTGTTTTTGAGAGCATATTTATATTCGCCGCTGATAAAGGTTTCTGCATATTCATCGGAGGTTCTTGTATAAGTAACAGAACCGTCATCATTAAAATGTGCATAAAGTCCGTAAGCCTCAATACTCATCTGCGCGCCTATTTCCATGCCGCCTTTGCAGACGATTCGCTTTAATGCATTGTTTCTGACACCCTCATCGCTGACGGAGTCATTCAAATACATAAAACCTTCAACAATGATTTCTTCCGTAACATTGTTTACGGAATTAAGATATGAAACACTTGCGTTGCCTTTTGCAATAATTCTTTTTACATTTGTGTTTGCATATTGCTTATAAGCAATGTGGTCTGCATAGTAAGGCAAAACAAGTTCTTCAACAGCCGTGCCGTTCAGTGCCGTACCGTTAAAATGGCTGAGGCTTTGAGGGAGATTAATTTCCGTCAGCTTTTCACAGCCTTCAAAAGCCGATGCTTTTATGTCATACAAACCTTCGCTGAAATTGATTTTTTCAAGAGAAACACATCCCTTAAACGCTCTTGCACCTATATCTTCAACAGTTTCAGGTATTGTTACACTTTTTATTTTTGCGCACGCCTGTTGCTCAGGTGTGGCAGCGGCAGCTGTACTGCCGCTGAAACAATCTTCCTGGATTCCTACAACAGGCTTACCTTTTAATTCTGACGGTATAACAACGTCAACGTCATTTCCGTAATATTTGGTGATATAAACATAATTCGAACCTCTTCGGACTTCATAATCACCTGCTCTGTTAATTGCGCTTGCAGCTTCGGTTTTAACTGTAAATAAATCACTGAAATCTATACCCGTCAGCGGCATTGCAGTAATAACCATAGCCACCACAACAGTCACTATCAATAATTTTTTAATAAGTTTTTTCATAGAATAACCTCCCTTGATTTATGATAAATTCATAATCAAGCTATTCCTTAAATACCATAAATGAACATGAACATCCTTCATAGCTGATTGTCACAAAAGCTTCTTCTTTGAACAAGTTCTTTTCAATTTCAATATCCAGTGCGTATTCATCGGCGGAAAGCTCTGTTTCGTCGCCGTTGCTGTAAACCGCATAAACCCGCATTTCGGAAAGGTCGATGTTGTTCAAATCATTTGCCGTGAAATCAAAATCATCGGGGAATATTGCATAAATTGATGTCAGTTTTTTCGTTTCGAGGCTTTCGATAACTCTGACTTCAAGTGTCTGTGTGAAATCACCGACTGTGATTTTAACCGGTTCATATTTCGGTTCTGTTCCAAAGCTGTCGGAAACTTCAACGGTGTAATCGTTAATACGTACAAGCTGTTTTTCACCGTTATCGTATTCGCCGAAAACTTTGATTCCTTTGTCGCTGAACTTTTCGCCAACATAATATTCCGTCTTGAATTCGGGCGTTGTTTCAACGCTGATATTAATTAAACTTGCTTCCTTTTCCGTGGTAGTTGTTGCAGGCTGAGTCGTTATTTCTTCAGCCTGTTTTGTGTTTGTGAAGAAATCCGAAACGATGCCCGAAAGCGCCTGAATGATTGAAACGTTTTCTTCAACTTCAATCTGTGTACCTGCAGTGAAAAGAATTGCGATTGCCGCACAAGCCACAACGAGAACTTTGAATTTGCTTTCGGTCTTTATGCCAACTTTCTTCAAGAAATCCTTCCGTGAAATAAGTGGAAGAATCTGTGATTCATCACCCGAGCGGATGGCATTTATCGCATCTGCACATTCGTCAATGAAATCAAAATCCGTGTCATCGCCCTTATCAAATTCTGCATCAATGAGTGCTTCAAGCATAGCGCAAAGCTCATCGGCGAGATCAGTTATAAAATCGGGGTGCATAAGTATTTCCCTGCTTACTGTCATCATTCCGTCAGCCTCCTTTCTTTTCAATATCAAAAGAATAAACCATATCTTTAATCTTGTTTCGTAATCGCATTAACCGCATCGATGCGGCAGGTCTTGAAATTCCGAGTTGTTCTGAAATATCTTCAACACCTTGTTTTTGTATGTACCGTAAATCATAAATTTGCTTTTCTTCATCGGTCAGAAAATTCAGAAGAATTTTTGCTATTTCTTCATAGTCAATCAGGTCGAGCCGTGATAAATATTCATCGGTGACTCCGACTTCAGCCGCATCGTCAAGCGGTATGCTCCGTTTCAGTTCAACGGCATCTTTTTGCTTTTGCCGTTTCACGAAATTATCGGCTGTCCGATAAAGAAATGCTCTCGGATTTTCAAATTCTTCTCCGTCGAGAAGTTTGTTATAGAAAACAATGAAGGTCTCTTGCACACAGTCGTCTGCAGCCTCCCGTGAACCGTCAAGGCGTGAAAGACAATAGTTGAAAAGCCTGATGCGGTATTGGTCGTAGCATTCCTGCAGCAATGCATTTGCACGCTTCTTTTCGCTCATTATCCTCACTCCTTTCATCAGCCTTCATTATGTAGTCAACAAAAAATCAAAATGTAACAAAAGTTTTTGGAAAATTTTCAATTTAATTATAAACCTTTATATTGGGGATAGCAATAAGGGAAAATAATGCAAAAAATGTGTAAGAGGGGTATGACATTCCATATCAAAGATTTAGTAATATTAATAATGATAAGGGGGTGACTACAATTTTCGAGACCTAATATAATTTAATCAATGGAGGTTTTCATTATATTTTTTCAACAAATATTTCTGTTGAAGGAAAGGAGAAAAAATGAATATTTGTTTAACTGTACCTTGTGAAAGAAATGGTTTCGGCAAAGAAAAAATATACTATTTGCTCGGAGCTAAAGGTCTTTTGTTTAACGGCTGTGAAAATATGTGCGGAGCTAAAGGCTGTGATGAATGTGGTAAAAAACATTATAATGAAGCAATGAAAGAATTTATAAAAATAACAGAACCTTATGTGTCGATTAATAACTAATACATAAAAGTTTTTTGTGTGAGTTGTACGGTTGCAGGCAACATTTTTCGTTGTTGCCTGCTTTGTTAATTTAGTCCTTGACAATATCGAAAAAATGAATTAAAATACATTACGAACATTTGTTTGCTTGCGAGGAGAAGAAAAATGAATCAAAATATCAAATTAGATTTTCCATCAATGAAAAAAGCAATCTCAAAAGCAGGAAATCTCTTTTATCAGTACCGCCCTTGTCGCAGAACAGCCGAAACGATTTATGACATTGAAAACATTAGACATGGGGTTGTATATTCACAAACACCACTTAATATGAATGATCCATTTGACTCGATGATAGGTTTTTCTGCTGAAAAAATATTCGAAGAATGTATTTCTATCGTGTTGGATGCATTAAAAATAGGTAATCAACACTTCAGAACTGTTATCGAAGTGTTACTAAAACATAAAGCTTTTGGGCAACTCGCCGAAGTATTGCTTATCATAAAAAAGATAAAAACATATTTACTATCTAAGCAAAAAGAAATGCATTTATGTCACCTGACATTGAACAGATTCGTTATTCAAAACTATAGAACTGTTTATTCAAAAGCCCCCAAAGATATTAAGGCAAAGTTTTCAATAGATGTGTTTTTGGCTTTGGCTTTTGTTGTTTCGAATATGGGAGATATAGATATTAATGAAGATGCCTTGCTTTCTTTCATGCAGATTGATACCCATCTTGACGCATTGCTTGATACCGCAAAAGAAATTCAAAAAGACAAATATTTTCCATTGCTTCAGCACTTTTTATCAACAATTACAATCTCATGTTTCTCTGTTAGCGGTTGGAACAATCAGCTGATGTGGTCTCATTATGCGAATTCTTATAAAGGAATCTGTGTCGAATACGATTTAGAAAAAGCAAACAGTTTTTTTGGCTTCTTTTATCCGATTACATATTCTACAGTGCGACCAACTGTTACTTTGCATGATTTGGGTATTGCCGGTTATGACTATTCTCTTCGCACCTTGGTATCGGGCGATGCTAATATGGATTCAATTTTCTCGTATTTATTAACAAAAAACACTTGTTGGAAATACGAGGAAGAGTGGCGCATAATAAATGTAACTCAAGAACCTAACAAACCGTTATTTATTGATTTTCCGTATATCAAATCAATTACTTTTGGTGTGGATATAGATTTATTATGCAAGCAGCTATTATGGGATATATGTAAAGACAAAAACATTGATTGTTATGAGCTTGTGATTAGCAATGATAAATTTGAAATAGATCGACGTTTGCTGACCGATGAAGATTTTGCCTTTGATGATGAAAAAGAAAGCGATTATATTTCCCTTTTGTGCAGTCAATTAATGGCGAAATTTAAAGAAATCGATGATAATGTTGAGTTGTATTTAAAATCACTTGAAGAAAAAAACATCGACTATAACTTAATAAAACAGATTTTTATTGATATTGTTGATTGTTTAAGCAACTCATATTTTATAAAACAGTCAATGAATCGATATTGTAAATATTCCAAAGAAGATATCACGACTTTTGAGGACTACGAAGAAATCTGCAAAGGTGTTGTAGCAATAAATGAGTTTGTTTCAGGCAGTGCTACAGCTTCTAGTGATATAAGCGGAGTTTTTGAGTCTATTAACTCTCAAGGTTTAATAAAACCTTCTGATTATAAATTATGTAAAAAACTTGCCAAAGACATAGATGAATTGGTTGAGAAAGTAAACGGTTTTTCTTGGGACGAAAAGATTTTACAAAATGTTTCATCTCAACCAAGCGAAGAGTAAACTTAATATTTTGAAAAAACAGGAAAAATTTATCCGACTTCGCTCCATATATAAGTGAGTGGGTATTTTTTTCTGAAGCAAACCGATGCTTTTTACGAAAAAATAAAAATTTTCAAAATTCAGGAAAAATTCATTTGATTTCACTCCATATATAAGTGAAGGGGTGAAATAATTCTCCGAAACGTGGTGATTGATTACGGCTGATAATGTCAAGAACAGTTTTATTGTTGTGCTCCCGAATCAGATAATAACAATTCCGCAGGACAGCAATCTTGCTTGGCTTCCGCTTTTCTATGCATTGCCGAAAGAATTGGTTTCAAAACGCAAGCAGTATCTTGAAATTCCGAGAAGTCCGTATGATGTTTTA
>JAZNPT010000043.1:0-68480 GCA_045589815.1 Acutalibacteraceae bacterium | reverse complement strand
TTATTCTTTGCTGAAATCAGAGCGATAAATTACATGTTGTCGAATTAAATTTAATAATATACCTTAAACTCCTTCGATGGATAAACCGTCGGAGGAGTATTTTTTTATAAACATATGTTTTTCGGTTTAAGTTTATTGTACTGTTATATAAAAATTTTTTAAAGTGGCAAAAATCTTGCCACTTTATGTGTTAAAAGATAATTAAAGACACTTATCGGGATAGTACAACATCAAATGTAAACAATTTCTAAACGTTCAACAAATAACAAACTTTTCTGGGTATTTGAAATTTATAAATGATTTTGTAAGAAATATTTACAAGTTAATTCACACCACAAAAGACTACCGAAAAAGGAGCAAAACATGAAAATTAACTTCAGAAATATAGTCTCAAACAACAGTTTTTTTAAGAGTAAACCGCCTTAGGGTATATTTACCCTACCATGCTCGAAACTCATAAATCAGACGATTTGAGGATAAAAACAAAGACTTAAAAGGAGACATAAATGAAACGATTAACCAAATATGAAAAAGAGAATATCTTTCTCTCAAATGCTGCGGAAGATTACTGGTCTGTTTACATTAACTCAAAGCCGTTTAAAAGGCGTTTTAAGGAGTATGATGACAAATATGCCGACATTTTGATTCATGAGCATACAGACCAATACGGAGGCGAATTATACAAGGTTCCAAAAAACTGCATATCAATCAGACTGCTCCCGCCGAGAACGGATGAACAGAAAAAGAAAGCAAAGGAACACGCAAAAAATGTTGGTCTCGGAAGAAAAGCGGGGTGATAAATTGAGCGATAATTCAAGCAACAAATTCCCGTTTATTAAATTGCCGAGAGCATTGATTGACGATCCGAATTTTTCAGGATTATCTGCAGAAGCCAAACTATTATTTTCTCTTATTCTTGACAGGATGGGGGTATCGCAGATAAATGCGGACAGATTTACGGATAAGAACGGTAATCTGTTTGTGTACTATACTATTCAGGAAATCTGCATAAAGCTTGGCTGTAGTCACGGAAAAGCGGTAAGACTTGTCAACGAACTTGAATATCATGGACTTATTTTCAAGCAAAGAAAAGGTTGCGGGAAACCGAATAAAATCATTGTTTTACCATCCGTTCTGAGAATTCTCAAAACAGTACATAAGAAATCCGATAATGAGAATTCAGAAGTTCCCGAAAACGGAAATCAAAAGTTCTCAATATCGGAAGGAATCTATAATAACAACAGTTACAATAACATCAGTTACCTCCATCCATCTATCGAGTATGAACGGTTGATAGAAAGCATCGAAGAACAGATTGAATATGATTGCATAAACGCAGATGCGGAAATAGTCAGGGAAATAATTCTCATTATGGCAGATGTTATTTCCGGGACAAGCTCCACCGTCAGAATCGGCGGAAGTGATTTTCCGAGAGAAGTTGTTATTTCACGATTCAGAAAACTTACTGCAGAACACATTGAATATATTGTCGGTTGTATTGAAAGCAGTGAAACAAAAATCAAAAACATAAAAGCATATCTGATTTCAGCTTTGTTTAATGCACCGACAACAATAGCAAACTCTGTTTCGGCAGAATTTGCATATTATCAAAATTTATCTTAAGGAGAAACAAATGAACAATACTTTCAGAGATTACCCCGATGTCGTGAGCATTGAAGAACTTCAGGATATGCTTCACATCGGCAGAAACGCCGCCTATGACATTGTCAAGGAAGGCAAAATCAAAACTATCAGAATCGGCAAACGATATATCATTCCGAAAACAAGCGTAATAAATTTTCTTGAAACAGCGTCTTAAACTCTTGTAAACAGTAAAATATTATGTATAATTTTAATTACGGAATGATTGACTGTTTTCCAATCAGAAAGGAGTTTCAATGGTAACAGGCAATCTGCAAATCAAAGACTGCAAGTATTATGCCGTTGTCAATCTCAGAGATGAAACCGGCAAAAGAAAGCAGAAATGGGTCAGCACGGGTCTGCCCGTCAGAGGCAACAAGAAAAACGCCGAGCAATTCCTGAATCAGGAGCTTGAAAAATGGAACTACCATAACGGCGTTTATTACGGTATTTCGGTTGCGGAATACTTTGAAATATGGCTGACAGAGATTGAAAAAGAAGTCAGACCGAACACCTTCCGTTCTTATAAGGGTAATATGACGAATCACATTATTCCGTATTTCAGGAACAAGAAGATTCAGCTTCAGTCAATCAAGCCAATCGACCTTGAGGATTATTATTTCTCGCTTCTCAAACCCGAAAGCAACCTCGAAAACGGTGCGGCACTTTCTGCAACAACAATAAGGCACCACCATCAGAACATAAGCAAGGCTCTTGCCGATGCGGTCAGAAAAGGATATATTCCGCTCAATCCCGCAAGCTCTGCAAGATTGCCGAAGAAAGAGAAATACAAAGCTGAATTTCTCAACCACGAACAGCTTGACGAACTTATTTCTCTGTTCAAAGGAAGTCCCGTTGAATTGCCCGTCAGACTATGTGCAATTTACGGTTTCCGCAGAAGTGAGGTGCTGGGTCTTAAATGGAAGAACGTCGATTTCATCAACCGCACAATAACAATAAGCGAAACACTTCAGCAGCACACGGGCGGCAATTACACCGACCATCCCAAGACAGAAAGCAGTTACAGGACTCTGCCGTTAAACAATACGGCTTATGACCTTCTGAAAGAACAGAAGAAGCTTCAGGATGAACGCAAACTGCTTATGGGCAATTATTACATATATAATGACTATGTCTGCACATGGGGTAATGGCGAAGTAATTGCACCGAATTATCTGACACGCACTTTTCACTCAGTCATTCAGAACAGTACACTTCCGCAGATAAGACTGCATGATTTACGCCACAGCGTTGCGAGCAACCTTCTCAATCTCGGATTTTCGGTTGTTCAGGTTCAGGAATGGCTCGGTCACGGAAGTGCATCAACAACACTTAATTTCTACGCTCACGTTGATAAGAGTTCAAAAATCAGCATCGCAGACACTCTTGACAAATTAAATTCGGAACAAGAGAAAAAAGAGGACAAAGTGTTAGAAAAAATTATTTTTGAAAAGAGAAATCCCGAAACCCTTGTATATCAACGGTTTCGGGACTTGAATGGCAGGGGCAGAAGGACTTGAACCCTCGGCACGCGGTTTTGGAGGCTTGTATTCTTTCCTTATTTATAGCCATTTATCGCCTCTCGGGGGACATATCGGGGGACATTTTGTGTTTTTATTGGAAAAATACGTTGTGAAATTCACTAAATTCGCATATTTGTTTCTGTATATTTTTTACATATTATTCATTCAATATTCATCGAAAATCAAGCGTGTTTTTTATAAAATGAAATCTAAAATAAACTTCGCACATTCGACTAACCTCCTGTTAAAAGGTAGAATAAAGCTACCAAACAACAGGAGGTTTTTCTATGAAAAAGATTAAAATTAAGTTTACCGATTTTGAGTGTAATTTTCTTATCAACGGTATGAATGAATTTCGCAATTTGCTTCTGTCGGAGGGTATTCCCACCGAAGATGTTGATGAACTGCTTTTGAAAATCATTAACAAATCCGAACGATAAGGAGTAATACAATGGCAGATTTTATTGAGGATTTTTACTACGGCAATATTGAGCCGCAGGAATGTACCACAGAACTCAACTCTGAACTTAAAAAGAAGCTCAACCAGCTTACACAAGCTGAAGAACAACTGACATCAAAATTAACCGAAGAAGAAAAATCACTGTTTATGAAATATGCAAGTCAGTCAAACAAGTTTCTTTGTACAAGTAATGCAGACAGTTTTATATCAGGTTTCAGACTTGGGGCTAAATTTACATACGATACATTTTTCAAAAGTCAGAAAGGATGAATATTATGGCAAACATTACTTATCGGCAGGTCAACGGTTATCTTATACCTAATCTCACCCTATCACCTGAAGAGGCAAACATCCGTCTCGGCAAATGGGGCTTGATGCACAAGGATTATCTTCTCAACTACATGAAAACATTATTTACAACTCTTTTTTCACAAGGCAAACTGTGGCAGTACCTTGCCGATATTGATGCTCAGGCACAGCAGATGTTTGATACTCTTGTTGAGCAGATGAAAGAAGATGAAGATGTAACAGAGTTGCTTAAAAAAGGAAATCAAATGGAGTGGGTACGGAGGATGAACAATATTAATCAACGAGCTACAGAAAATGTAACGCATAAACTTATATACATATAAAATTAGCCGCCAACTAAGGCGGCTTTTATAATTAGCGGGCTTATTGTGGATTGTTCAGGTCAAAAAGCTTTATTTATAACCTAATTTTAAGTGTAAATAATATTTATTTCTTTATCAATTGATAAATTATAATTCTTTAGTCGGCTTGTATAAGCCTTTATAGTCATACCTGCATCTAAGCAATTTTTTAATTCAGAATAAAACTCGGAAGCTTTATTAATAGTTACGTTTTTAATATATGGATGAAGAGATACTATTACAAAATAAACTTTGTATCCCTTATGTAACAATTGATATATTTGTTTTAATTGCTTAATGGTTCGTTCTGAGTAAACCGTTGGAAATTCAGCGTTATTAGATACGGAAATTATACTTTTCACTTCAACAATAGTTTTAGTTAGTGGAATATATAAATCTGCCTTATATCCTTCAACTGTATGCTCTTTCAGTATATCCTTGCGACTACCTAAAGAAGAAAAACGTTTTCCTTGTATTGAGTTTTCTATTGCCCTATTAGCCATTGATGTGTTTAGGATAATATAATTTCTCTTAAATGGAACTGCAAACAATGCATATTGTGTCCTAGAGTTAGGTGCTTGAGTAGGAATAAGAAGGACTTTTTTGCCTTCAAGCTGAAGAAAATTACTTAAATGACATGAAGAAGGAACATAGCAGACAGTTGATACACCATCTATTAATACTTCGCATAGAAACCTATTCCTTAATTCTTTAACGAAGGTTCCTTCAATAAATTTTGAGAATGTATCAACTGTCTGCATAACCAATTATCCCTTCCTTGAATCAATATAATCTTTCACTTGTTCTTCAGGTATGAAGAAACCTTGCATACGCAAAACATCACTATCAGTAAGCATAAGCATATCGCCCTTACCAAGCAAATCTTCTGCTCCGGATCTATCTAATATTGTCTGCGAATCTGTGTGAGATGGAAGCTTAAACGATACTCTAAACGGTAAATTTGCCTTAAGAGCGGAGGTAACGTAATTTGCAGTCGGATATTGAGTTGCAACAATAATATGAATACCAAAACTTCGTGCCATAAACACAAGTGAGCAAAGGTTCTTCTCGAAGGAGTCTCTAACCTTTTTTCCTTGCATCGTTGCTGCATTAACCAGTGCAGAATATTCATCTATCACAACAACGAGATACTTCATTTTGTTGCTCGGATTTTTCTCGTTATACGAAGCAATATCCTTACTTCCAGATGCTTTGATTTTTTGTATTCTTTCAGGCATATCTACCGTTCGTATATGCTCCAGTAACTCAATAGCTTCCTCTGGATCTGTATATACCTGCTTATTTCTTAAATAGGGAAGCCCATTGTAAAAATGAAACTCCATTTGCTTTGGGTCAATAATCACAAGTTCAAGCTCATCAGTGGAAAGCTTATCAATAAGGCTTACCACAACCGCATTCAAAAATACGGATTTTCCTGAGCCTGTAGTTCCTGCAACAAGCATATGAGGAGCTCTCGCAAGGTCTACAATATGATACTCTCCATCTGGGGATTGACCTGCAAGGAAAGGTAAGGCACCCTTCGCATCGGCTAAATGGTACAGATTATCAGTCAAGGAAAGAACCTTGCCGCCGTCCGAAAAAGGAACATCCACACCAATATAACGTGTTCCCTTAATACGCGAAATAAAGATTTCACCTACCGCTTCTAATTCTCTTGCTATATCCTCACTTCGTCTTTTCAGGTTAGCCTCTGTTTCTCCGGGCTTAAGCTCAAGCTTAAATCGAGTAAAACGAGCAGCCTGCTGAACGAGCGATTCATCTACGGGTAAGGATTGAATACCATAGCTTTTTAATACAACATTCAGGCGAACGCATTTTTCATGAATATCCAAGCGACTATCACTCTCCTCAAGCTGTACGATTTCATCCAAAAAAGCGTTTTGCGTGGCAACTCGAGGCACTTCTGTTGTAGCTACTACAGTGTTAGCATGTACGGGTACTTCCTCTTCAGTTGTTAAAACTGTTTCGGTATTTTGAGCAATAGATACTTCTTCAACAGCAGTCTGTTCAACTGTTACGAATGCATTTGGATCATAGTTTCCAGAAAGAAGAGCCTGTATTTCCTTTGCTCCGACTATAGTAAGAATATACTCTTTGCCGATGGAATCATTATAGCTATTTTCACTACTCAAAGCAGTAGAAAAATCTATATGACATATTCTTCGAATGGCATTTACGGCATATTCTCCAGCAAACAAGCTATTCATTCTCTGCGCAACCTTTTGTTTTTGGTTGGCATCAAAGCTGTTGTTATTGAAGAGCCCTTCAAAGACCTGTTCACGCAATATTTCTCTTCTCGAAACAGTGGTTATCTTTTCACTTTTACCAAACATTTCAACAATTAGATCTTCAAGAATTCCTGCTTGCTGAACGGCACGTCCGGAAATCACACCATCATCGCTAATAGAATAGGCGGCATAAGTTTTAACCTCTATTAAATCTATAGTTTGAGGCAACAAATCAGAATCGTTAAAGCGGATACCTATCAAATCAGGGAGTTTGCCTTCCTCACGCTCAGAAAGCCATTCACGGGCAAGCTGAGTATCTAGTCCAACGAGTACGGCATCTGGATACTTAGCCTTATATTTTAGTGCAGTTAACGCCAAACCCAAGCTACCTTGTCCGTGATTTTTATCAAAAATTTGATTGGTAGAGTGCGAAACAATGCTTAGTAATCCATCATCGTTGATAGACCGTGTTGCTGAGATAATGCTATTAACGCTCTCCTCGGTAGGAGCATAATTACCCAAGCCCGAAATGATTTCGTTATATCCCAATGCGAATTTCTTACTGTTTTTAGAATAGATTCCCAAGGAACGATAATCTGAGCCCTTATAAAAAAGTCTTTCTCCTGTGGATTGCAAGGATACATCCCACGTTTTTAAGCTTTGATCCAAAATCATCAGCCAATCGGCTTTTTTTAACAAGGCGTTATATGTGTCCTTTTGAAGAGGAGATTTTTCGAATACATTTCTGTGTCCTAAGGCAGAGGGCTGGTCATATAGCCTTTCTACTATGCTCGCATAGTCTGCAAATATACCGCCTTCGTTAGCAGCACGAATTTTCACGTCTCCACGCATCTTGTTATATTCATATACCTTTGGCACGCAAAGAGGATGAATGTGAATATTTCTACTGTTTTTTGCAACACCAACCTCTTTTTCGTTTGGATCAAAAATAACAATAATGTGCTGCTCACGAGAAATCTCTTTTATGATTTCAGGATAAGTTAAGCATTTGTTTTTAATGGAAAGATTAAATTTGCCACTCTTTTTGCCTTTGACCTTACCAAGCATACCATCGTTGAGCACCTTATCCTTTAGTTCAACCCAATCGGAGCAGGTCTCCTTTGTACGATAGATCGATAAATCAACTCCAACATTTCCAAAGGCAGCAAATTCCTTATCCTTATCAAGCTTTTTCAGCATATCAACCACACTATCTACAGACGGAGGGTTTATTATGCTAATTCTTAACATCATGCTTGAGTGCGGATATAAGCACATATATCTTATAATCTCACGCTTGACAGAATCCAACCCAGAATCATTATCACTAACCTGCGGCTTCGTAGAATAAATTGGCATACATCCGATGCGCCCAGCAAACGGTAAACATTCGGTGGTGGTAATTTCATTTTTGGGAAGCATAATTAGTGCCAACGGGTCAGGAATATCCTCTGCCTTTCTGACGATAAAATCCTTATCTGTTTCCGATAAATGATACAACTCGCCCTCAGGAATACCTTTGGAATTTATCATTTCCTCAGCAAGTTTAATATACTTCCACAAATATAGCGGATTAAGCGGTGTGGGTATAGCGTGCGAATTGCTTCGCCCCACTATATAAACGACATCCAAGGCAACAAGCGCGCCTATTACATTTTTTGCACCGGTTGAATCTAAATCCTGTAGCTTACTGAAATTCTCTCTGATAGCAGAAAGTAATTTTTCATATGCAGATAAATATTCTGAAAACAAATTGCTTTTTGAAGCAATTTGTAGCATAGGCATATCCTGTAGGCGCAATGTATATGGGAGAATAACCTTACGCTTTTCCATAAAGAAATCAAATGCATTTAATACAGCTTTAGCGGAGTCTTTCGCTTCATCGAATTCCATAGCACGCTTCAGATACGCATGCATCTCATCAATATAATCATTATCAAATGGATCAAAGGTATATTTATCAAGGTTATCCAACGCATCCTTGGGGCTGTTTACATCTGCCTTAATAATACCACCCCAATGCATATCCGAAACAGCAAAATCTGCAAGAGCCTCAGTAGTAATATTTGCTTGAACATCAACCTTAATTCCATCCACCTCTAAGGTAACAGTGGTGTTTTTATCCTTGTCAGGACGGTTGTCAACTTTTTCTGTCGCAATTTCAACAAATTCTTCAATCGCTTCATCTTTCCCGTCGAAAATCATTTTAGAGGTTGCTACTGTTGGCTTCGCACCAGCTTTTTTAGGTGTACGATGTGGAGTGGTGCTTGAGGTTGTTGCAATCTTCAGGCATTTTTCTACCTCTGATAGCTCCATTTCCTTCAGCAAATCAGTTGTAGGCGTTCTATAATAGCGTAAAATGGAACGCACCAAATCATTGTTCGGATTTTTAGCTGCATAATTAGCTATGCTTCTTCTCTCTACCTTCTCTAAGCTTGAAATGCGCTTAAGTGTGTTAAAGTTTCTTTTTATGCTTTCACGTATTTGGTCGTTGGTCGGAGAACCGATTGCGAAGCTCGAGTCTGCCAATAGTCCAAGTTTATATAACTGAGAGGTTATATTGCTTGGCAATTCGGCAGGCTTTGAATTGATAAGTGCCTCCAAATAATCGAGCACTCTTTCAAAATTCAAGATGGCACGAATATCCTTACGAGCCAATGCCTGCAAGAGATTTTTAATTGTATCATTACTATATGTGAGCTTAGAAAGAGCAACCTTACAGCTTTTTTTGTAGACAAGCTCCATATCGACCTCATCATACCATCGCAGCGAGGATATCTTCTCAAGCTCTGTGTTTTTGATGAAATGTATTCTGAAGGTATCCTCTGCACCAAGGTTTCGAGATTCCTCTGCTTCCTCTACAGAATAGTATACCGACAGTTTTTTCGATTGCGTGATTGATTGCTGTAACTCTTTTTTCTTCTTCTCATCATATCCAAGAAAATAAATTTCAAGCTTTTTGTCACTATCAAGAAGCGCCACAAACTTAGGGTAATCAATATCTGGCAAGCTGACAATTGATACACCAAAGCCATTATCTTGTTTTATTTTTTCTTTCACTATTTGAGAAATAGTTTCTGTCAATAAAACCTTCATTTTTACACCTCCCAGCCAATCAAGGTTACACCGTCAGCATAACGCTTTGCAAGCCCCATAGAAATAAGCATATTAGCAATTTCCTTAGCATTGTCAGGTAATTCGCCTCTCAAATCCTCAGGTGTGGCACGAGCGATACCGTACTCCTCGAGCATTGAGTAATCAATATCGGTGTCCGTCCCTATTATAATGTTATAATTATCTCGCAACAGCATACCTAATTCACGAAGATCTATTCCTGACTTTAGCTGCTCGGTGCTTACGATACTTAATACAATTGTTTCCAACAAAAACCTGTTTATAAGTAGGCGCTTATATTTTGAAGAATACGGTCCAACAAAGCCCGATTTACTACCCAAAACATTACAAAAGTCCGATGGCGTTGTATCGGGATAAACATATGTATAAATCGCAAACTGAATAGCCTTTGCAACAGCGAGCAGAGGAGTATCTCCCGCTTGGCAGTTGCCAGATATATGCTGAAGCATAGTTTCTCTTATATGCTCTTTATCATCAAGTGTGGCATCAATAGCAAATCCATCGGAAATGTATTTTTTACAGGAAACCTCACTATTGACATCACTGATTAAATTTGCAGCAATTAACCATTGCTCAACAAAGGAAATTGTATAATCCTCAACCGCCTTTTTGCAAGCCACAAAGCATGCCTCGCTGGCACTCTCAATTGCACCCATTCCAGAGCCCGCGTCGAGCAACAGAGGAATTTTTTTACCATTATACGATGTGCGGTTTATATCCTCGAGATAAAAGAACGTTGCAAACACCGCATAGTTTACCATACGTCGCAATGTTAATAGAGAGTTCTTTCCGTTTTTGAAATTATAGGCCTCACAATTATCAGCTAAGCAATCAAAACCTTGTCTTATGATTAACGACGTGCTATTCAACGTAATTTCCGATTCTGCCAAACCATGATTTCGAATACGATCCGCTTCTGGCTCACGAACAATAATTGGTTTTACTGTTCTACTTAAATCATCATCATCGTCTGCCAAAGCATCTTGAATAACTCTTATTGCTCTTGACTTTTCACCATCAATAGGCGTATTCAAAATGGAGTACAAAAAGGCTCCTATACCAGCTTCAGCTTTAGTATACTCCCTAACCATCCACCTCGAGGAAATGTTCAACACGGAGCTTTGCTTGCTTGGCCAAACCGTAGAATCCGGATTAAAAAGTCTTTCAAGGTAAAATCTAATTTCTTTAATATCATTTACGACATCATCACCAGAAAGATAAACAATTTCCTTATATTTCTCAAGCAGGTCAGAAGAGGAAAGAGCCTTTGAACTTCTTTCACTTAAAATCCAATCGTGAATATCATCTATTTTGCACTCTTTTCCTGTACAAGCGCGAAATAACGAATTGGCAACATAAAGTGGCTTTGTAGAATTAGATGTTGGCTTGAAGCCTAAGCTTTTACACAGATCATTGCCTATTTCAGTAAGCGTGCCAATATTCTTTGCCATTAAAAGTCCTCCCCCTCTCCAAAGTAGTATTTATTGTTGTTGATTCTCATAGTTTTGTGAGTACCCTCCTTGCGATTCGCAAGAATAATTTCACCGTCACTATAATCACGAGAATCACCAGCAGCACATAATGAGAGAATAAATTGTGAAACCATCTGCTCATACTGTGAGGATAACAATGCTACGGGATAGCCATTTTTAATCATTATTAGGCTTCTCAGTAAATCCGTATCGATTTCCAAGCGCACATCCGGGTTCTTAACGCTACGTAGCACAATATATGCTGGAGTAAATTCCATCTCATTAAGCCACGGTGCGGGAGACGGATATGTCAGTTCCAAAGCATCGCAGTCTATATATCTTGTAGATACCGCAGCAGAGGAGGCTCTACTTAAGTCAAAGCTGTGGCTTGTCCAAACACGAAGTTTGTCCTTTTCCTCATCCGATGAAAGAAATAGCTTATTCATAGAGGAAATAATCATTCTTTTGATCCTCTTTGGATCCTCGTTTATTTTAACAAAAACACTTATGCATTCCTTAAAGTCCTGCGGTTGAAGTTCGGTAAGCTCTTTGGAAAAAATGTTTTCAAAATAAAACTTGCGCTTAATAGATTTAAATAACTGGGTTGCCTCTTCTACAGAACCCGTGCCATTCGTTATTTCAATAGGCCACTTTTGAGGGCAATCAAATTGCCAGCCTTCCGTAATTTCACCATTCCACAGCTTCTCATCCCATGTAGGAGCAGACAATAAAATAGGATCAAAATGAGACGCATATCTCATAAGATCATTATTTCCTGTAAACAATGAATCGTAGTAGTAACCAGTATCCTCATTATCACTATCGGTGCAGGAAACCATCATATATGAAATTGCACCCAAAATATCACGAATAACAAAATGCTCTCCACTTAATGAAATGTAGGAAAAAATGTCAAGAAGTTGTTGTTGAACTAAAGGGTGTGTTAAAGCTTTTACATTGTGATCAAGAATATTATTACTCGCACAATACGGCTTCAATAAGCTTGTAAAACGATCAAGGATGCTTTTTACAACGCATCTATCCTTATCTAGAAGATTTCTCTCATTCAAATCCACTATGCAAATACGCTTTAGCTCTATTGCTGGACAGCCGAAAAACAAAACATTTTTCTTTACCCCTGAAAGTTCCTCATACATTTTAGGATATTCAGTTCTAATATTGTTCATTAACTTGTAAAAGGGGAATTCATTAGCCGCAATTATACATGGCTTGTTATTTTCATAACAAGCGTTAATCTTGCCCATTACCGCACTTAGCTGATGATCTGAAATGCTATTTAAGTCTGTCTCGATATAAATATCATTGTTCTCAGGATATAAAGCCTTAATGATAAAGGTTTTTCCGTCACCAGGGTTTCCAGTTAAGAATACAATCCTTTTTTCTACTACCATCTTTTCGATAATCGCTTCAACGCCGGACGGAACATGTAGCAAATTTATCTGTTCAGATGTCATAGAATCAGAATAGCAGTTTTTTCCGTTATAAAGTCTTTGTATAAACTGTAAATTATCCATTTTTTTACCTCGTCATACTTACCAACACAGAATTAACGTCAAAGTTAGTAAGCCTTTCCACAATGTCGACTGATTGCAATCTCGATTTCAACCATCTGTTATACCAAAAATCTGCCATTGCTTGCGTCGCAGTCGCAACCTCATTGGAATCCTTGATATTATATGGGTACTCCAATTCAGATGCTCCACCACAAAGGAAATCGTTTGTGTTTTTGGCAAGCTCCATTGAATAAACGATTCGCGGAGTATAGTGCTGAAGAAAGGCATTTGATTTTATTCCAAGTGTGCTTAATCCACGGCTAATAAGTCTAAATCTTGGACTTGTTCCTTCACCAAAAATATTGTTAATTCTTCGCCCACCATCCTGTAATTCTAACACTCGCATCAATGAGTTTGTAGTGGTTTTAGAAAAATACACTGTTCCGTAGCCCTCTGTAATCCCCATTTCCTTGTAGGCTAACACAAAATCATTTCCCACCGGCACTTTAATTCTATTATACTGACTACTACCCACAGAATATAAACTTGTTGTTCCAAGGAAAGCCAATCGGCTATCTCGCACAACCTTTTCGCCCTTCATTCGTGATGCAATTTCACTTACTTGATTGGCATATTTATCGGTGTAATCTCTCACCACCTGCGGACTACAAGCCAAAATGCTAACAAGCTTTCCTCCTAATAATTGGTTATACGGGGGAATGGAGCCACAGACTATAATCTCCATCATATTTGAACCAATTTTTGTTTTTCTATTAGCCACGAGAGCCACATTAACGGCTTTTCTCCCTTCTTCGCTTGATATAAGCGTTTTAAGCCATTCGCTTGTATCATTTGCTCGATATTTATTGAAAATAATTTTCGCCTCCAAAAGTCGAGCAAGTTCAGCAGCACGTTTTTTCTTGAAAAGTATTTCCTGAGCCTCTTGCTCAAAGTTAACCCTTCCTGTTGTCTTTTTGTTATCTATGGCAAGGTTCCTCAATTGGTTAGATAAAGCAATCAATTCGTCAACCTTCTCGGGCTTGGGATATTTTGTACCTCTGTGATAGTGTAAATCACGAACATATAGGTCTTTTATAGCCGATTCAACATTGTTCATTAAAATGCTGATGGTCTTTGAAGAATATTCGTGTATTCTTTTTACGTACTCTTCTTCAGTTTCCAAGAATCTTTCAATTTTTGCACCCACGGTTTTCCCATTAGTACCACTTACGATTTGCGCAGAATGAGTGATTTCTTTTTTTCGTAAAAGCTGCTTAGAGATAGCTTCTACTGTCCAACCTATTTCATCATCTCTTACTGTTAAATTTAATACAGAATTTCCTAAAGCAAATATTCCAATAATCGGATGAAATGGCTGTGCAGCATCTCGAACGAGATAGAACAAATTACGTCCGGGCATTGTTTTGTAAGGAATTGCCCAAGTGTAGCGAAAATATCTCCAAATATCGGACAACCAATAGCCTGTATGAGTATCCTTTTGATGGGAAATCAGCTGAATATACGGACTAATAATTGGTTCATTTCCGTTTCGGATCTTTTCAACAAGTGCGTCGCTGCTCCCTATCAAATTTCTTATCGATATTTGTTGGTTATTGTACTGCTTTGTAGCTTCCATTTTCTCAACAAAGCGCATAACAGATTCATCTTGGAATTGAGCTTTTCTTTCCGAGCTTAATCTAAAGCGTATATATCCTTTATCAACAGAGTTTTGAGCAGACAGTTTTAAGAATAACTGTTCATCATGTACCTCTAATTGCCATCCTTGCTGTGTTAAATCAATTAAAACGCTTAACACTGCCTTGTACTTCATATCCTCAATATTTTCGTATATTGCAATAAAATTATTCAATTCTTGTTGAATGATTTGCACGCGATAATTTGGATACGCTTGACTAATTCTATTTATTAAAGCTTGGAATTGAATGGTTTTATCCTGATCTAATACCGGACAAAACGGTTCTAAAACTTCATCTATTTCGTTTTTCATAGTTTCTCCTTTTGCAAGACCTATTAGCTACATTCATTGGTCTTGCGATTATAGACGACTATTAATTTTGTTAGAAAAAAGCACCATCACATATCCATCGCATTCTCATCAAGCAAGAACTGCTCGATACCGATATACAATATACCGTCATCGTCGTGCCAAGGGATAATGTTATCCTTTACAACAACGATTTTCTTGAATGAATCGGCGACACGCTTCAATGAGCGGATTTCCTGTTCGCGCTTTTCTTCGTCGGCAACAGTAAGTGCTGACTGAACATAATATTTTTTACTACCCTTATTAGCGATAAAGTCGATTTCAAGATAAGCCCGTTTGCTTTTCTTTTCGGCATCCTTATAGCAGTATTCAACTATACCGACATCTACATTAAAATCACGAACGCAAAGCTCGTTATAAATAATGTTTTCCATAATGTGGTTTTCTTCCTGCTGGCGGAAATTGAGACGAGCGTTGCGAAGTCCGACATCGCTGAAATAGTATTTATACGGTGAGCCAATATACTTTCTGCCTTTAACATCATAGCGTGAGGCACTATAGATAAGGAATGAATCTATTAAATAATCAAGATATTTTGAAACGGTTGCGTGGCTAACGGAAATCTGTCGCTCACTTTTAAAGGTATTAGCAATCTTGTTTGCATTGGTAAGGGAACCAATGGATGATGAAATCAAATTCAAAATATCATCAAGCAGATTCTTCTCGTGAGCAAGGCTGTTTCTGTCCATAATATCGCTCAGATAGATAGTGTCAAACAAAGTGCTGAGATATTTCGCTTTCTCCTCGTGACCTTTTTTAGTGAGTACCAACGGCAAACCGCCATAGGTGTAATACTCCTGCCAAGCATCACGCTTATCACCCTCAAACGCATTATAAAACTCTGCAAACGACAAAGGATTGACACGGATTTCGTCACCTCTGCCACGGAACTCAGTAAGAATATCGCTTGACAGCATTTTTGAGTTACTGCCGGTAACATACACATCAACATTCTCACGCTTCATAAGACCGAGAACAACATCAACAAAGCTAATTTTGTCCTCAACACCTTCAACATAAGGGTTCTGAATGGTGACTACCTTCTGAATTTCGTCAAGAAAAACATAATATTCCTTGCTTTCATCTGCAGTAAGGCTGCGGATATATTTACCCAATTCCAAGGGGTTACGGTATCTGATGTTTTCATCATCGTCGAGAGCGAGGCAGATAATACAATCTTCCTCAACGCCGATTGATTTCAGATAGTCTTTGTAAATATTGAAAAGCAGATATGACTTACCGCATCTTCTGATACCGGTAATTACCTTTACAAGTCCGTTTTGCTTTCTGCTTATTAATTTATCGAGATATTTTTTTCTTTCAATCATAGTACATATACCTCATTTGAATAAATTGCGTATTTCTACATTTTATTATTTGTATTTTATCATACTATATTATTAAAGTCAACAACATCATTTTAATAAAATGCGTATTTCTACAGTTTTGTATTTACGTTGAAACGCCCCGTTAAGATTGCGGTAAATCGCTTTCATAACGGGGATTTTTCTTTTATTCACCCTTAAAATACTCCGTATCCTTTAGCCATTCACGCATTTTGGCATAAGCTCGGTGGACGGTCTGATATGCGGTATCAGGCGAGGATTTTTCAAAGGTATTTGCAAGGTCGAGGTAGGTCATTTTCTTGTATTTAACCTTGCGGGGATTTCCGCCTTTGTCGGTAACAGTATTATCCATATAGTAGTCAGAAAAGCAGTCCATACAAAAACCTAACCTGTTTGCAATCATATACTGCTCATCGTAATAGAGCTTGTCAAACACTTCATATACTGCTTCTTTACGCATAGCATTAAGTAGCATTGTCAACGGCTCAGATGATGAATCTGCGATATACTCTTCCTCTCTTGCTTCGCTTTCATCGTCGGCAAGGTTTTTGTAAAACTCGGTATAATTCATATTGCGAAGACCGGCGGTAATTATCTCTGTGATTGTTTTCGTGTTCATGTGAAGCTCTGCGGCAATTTTACCGATTGTTTCATCATCGTTTCTGTAACCGTTCTCCCGGTACAGTGCCATAATTTTGCGAAGCCGTGCATCCTCATCCTCTGTGGGTATGGTGTAGCCTGTTCTCATAGTTCGCACATATTCGTGAACTTCCCGTTTTACATAAAACTCTGTATAGTAATTTTCAAAGGATTTGTGTTTTGTAACATCATAATTCTGCAAGGCTTTGAGCAGTGCAAATATACAAGTGGATTTCAAATCTGCAAAGTGACCGGGCATTGCATAATCCTGAACAAAGCCTATAACTGCGTTATTCAGTGTCGGCTCGTAATAATGCAGAAACCACGAGAGGTATTTGTCATCTTTCTCTTTCAGGTAAAGCTCAATGTATTCCTGTAAATGCATTTTCGGCGGTGCCGGCTTCAGCTTGTAAATATACAGTTCTTTTTCCCAATCCTTCACGGCACTCACCGTCCTTTCATTTCAACATTCTTGCTGTGTCATAATACAGCTTTTTACGGGTCATATCCTTTGTGTACTGTGTAGTAAAATATTCGTAATTCTCCTGTGCACGCAACATATTGTTTTTCGCTATGAATGTAGCCATCTTGGCAAACTCTGCTGTTATAGTACCTCTGCTTTTTTCTGTTCGGATTGCAGAGGCTCTTTTTTCATATACAGCCACAACGGGATTATCCTGCTCACGTTCCTTGCGTTTGATTGATGCCGCATACTTACGACAGGTTGTTCTCTTGCCTCGGAGCATATACGGAGCAAAACCGTTACAGTATTTCTGTTTTCGAGCAGAGGTCATAAGAAAATATCTGTTACATATACCGCATTGCTTCGGGTAGTGTCCGTAATGTAATCCCTCAAAGAAATCCGTTACGATAAAGGAGTAGTAATCTTCAAAGGTCAGCCTTTTTGCAACCGCAACTTCCTTTTTCTTTGTAACGGCAACATACTCAGTTCTGACATTACAATCTGTTTTACTGAAAATCTCCATAGCAATCGGTAAAAGATGTGCTTCATCAAAGCGTTCTGCATCATCAAGACGGAAAACAAACTTTAACAGACTTCTATGTGCCTTCTCCATATCTTCGGGGAGTTGGTCGTAAAAGTTTATGGTTTCATTTACTACTTTCAATAAATCCTCTGCCGATTTAAAAAATGCTTTATCATATTCGGGCGGTAAAATATCCAACACAGCCTGAGCTGTATCAATGCTCTGCACCTTTGCTTTTCGACAGAAATATTCAGTAATCAAATCAGCATTTGACTTTGTGAAAAGATAAGATATTCTTTCCTTTTCTGCACCAATACCACAAGTATTGAAAGGCTTGATGTTAGGTAGAGTTTTTAGCATCATCAGTATTTCTTCCCCGGCTTTAACAAAGTCGGTATCATTCAGATAACCGAGGGCAAGAGTTTCTCTGACGTGCCACAGGTATTCACGAAAAACTGCGATACGGGCAGCATTGTCATTTTTGTAATACTGATTGAGCAGGCTCATAGCATAAAAGCCTGCATAATGCTTCTTGTCAATCGTTACTATACCGTCTCTGTAATCAGCACTGAAAAGCATTGTTTCACCACCTAAACAAAAATTAAAAGCACATACATTATACAAGAACAAATGTTCGTTTGTCAATATAAATATTGTTTCAATATCATTTTATAAAGTTTTCAGTCCTAAAAAACGGACTTCCAAAGGAAAGAATATTGATACAATAAAAATTGTAATATTTTTTGTTACAGAGAACGCTTTGGAAAAAGCTAAAACGGTTATATAGGCTTATATACGAATGGTTACGGGACTGTTGCGTTTATCATTTTATGGTTGTTGCGGTATTCCGTTAGAAATAGCACTTTTTCCGTATTAAGTATAGTAGAGGGAGGCAAAACGGCAATGAAAAACTGCCCTCACGAAAGCGAAGGCAGTCAAGTTATAATTATTAAAGAGTTATCCAAAATCTTTTTAAGTGGCATTTTTCTCCACATTCATAGACAGTTGATTCATAAACACCACCATTTTTTAGTATAGTTTTTTCGCTACCGATATTGTTATCTATGCAAGATATAAGTATTTTATCAAGACCGATTTCTTTACAGTACGGAAGAACAGCTTTTAGCATTGATGTTGCATAACCTTTTCTTCTTTCGTTGGGTTTTATCGAATATCCGATATGACCACCGTATTTAGAAAGATAATCATTGAAATAATGTCGAACCTGTATCATACCTACAAGGCAATTATCAACTTTGCGTATGTAAAAAAACTGTGTTGCTAAAACTAACCCTTCCGGGAGTGTTTCAGTAGATGTATATTTTTTGCACTCCGCAATATACTTTATTGGGTCTTCGCTTTTGCGGAGAGGACCGCAGCCGTCCATTGAGGAATTAATATCTAAACAAGCCTGCTTGTATTTAGCAATTTGTTCTGCATATTCCTCGCTTGGCTCAACCAAGAAGAAATCTCCAGCATCTATTTTAATCATACTTCGTCACCTCTGTATCACTTTAACGGAATCAATATAATATGCTTTTCGCTTTTGAAATCACCGATTATCTTTCCACCATTTTTTAGCATTATCTTTACAGTAGCTTCATTTGTTTTCAAAGGAAATAATTTGATTTCTTTATATCCATGTTCTTTGCATTTTTTCAATAATTCTTTAAACAGGATATTTCCATAACCTTTACCACGGTATTCTTTTGAAATACCATATCCAAGATTTCCTGCACCAACAACAGTTTCCAAATATTCAGATGATGAGTGTCTTACTCTGCCATAGCCTACCGGGATATCATCAATATACAAAAAATATGTAGTATAAGGAATCCAACCCTCTGGCAAATCTATACCTTGAGAATGTTTATCCGTTTCTTGTAACCATTTTTGATATTCCTTGTAGGACAAGTTATATGCGGGATTGGTAAAGCCGTTTTCAATATCAAGAATACCCTGTAACATCTCATATTCTTGTTCAGCCATATTAATAATTAACTGTTTTAACTCTATTTTCATTTCAAAGTGTCACCTTAATCAAATTCATTATATAAATAAGATGTTTATGCATTTGTTTTGTTTGATATAAATTCAAACAAATAATTTTCTATTAGAGGTAAAAGAGTTTCAGTTCCTACCAAAAGAATAGCATAATATATTAATTTTTGCTCAAAAGAATAATCAGTAAAGAAATCAACAATAGATTCTATTAAAACAATAATAACGATGCTGCATATTTTTATGATGGACGACAATATTTGATTGTAAATTTCTGTTTTATCGTAATCTTCGCGACTTTTTATGTAAAAATATATAATCTTTCCTATATACAACAGCATAAAAAAGCAAGGATTAATAATTGCAGAGGCAAAAAAGATTGCTCCAGATAAGCCATCTAAGGATGTTGCAACACCATCGGTATCCTTGTTTTGTGTTTCGATTAAATATATACAGCCAAAAAGAGATGCAACGATGACATAAAAACAATTATCAAAATTTTCATACGAGCTAACAATCATATATACAAATGCCATTGCAATTGCAGGAAGAAATGTTCCTATGAGTATTTTTATATTTGCTGTATCATTTTCGTCTATTCCTTGTCTGCGACATTCTCTTACTATGATGATAATTAATCCGATAATTAAAATTAAAACGGCCCAACAAAGATTCTTTTTTATTGATTCAAAATTATTAGTAAAGTATTCAATAAAATTTAGGATATTACTCATAATATCTCCTTGATATTATTATTTTGTATAGTGAAATAAAGTCTTTTCTTGTTTCGTTTTGTATAAATTTATGATTGCTTAAATAATTTACGAAACAGATTAAATATAGTTTAATAATACGAATATTATAGCACAGTCCTACCACAAATTTCAATCTGTTTACATACACCTGTCGCTTCAAAAGCAGCAGGTTTTTTTATATCCAAAATCCAAAAGAAAGGAGGCACGCTCTATGCAAAAATTAAAACTAAACTCGCAGTCGTTTGATAAGGTAGTCAGTCTTATTAAGGCTCAATGCTGCAACTGTTATGACGGCAACTGTTTGTTGCTTGATGACGGAGAAACCCACATCTGTCCTCAGCTCATAACACCGAGTCACATTGTCTGCAGATATTTTCTCGAGTCTGTACTGCCGGGTGACAGAGCATTGCAGAAAAGAATAACAGAACTTTAAGACTGACTGTTTTCAGTTGGTCTTTTTTTATCGTATTTACCGTTTACCCGATAGAAATTGTTTCGTTGAACAAATCATCATTCAAGAAAAATCTATTTGATAAATGTCAAAAAACACGGACTTAAGTCCGATAAAAATACGCCTAAAACGGTACACTAAAAATTTTTTGAAAGGAGGAAAGAAGTATGCCGAGGGTAAAAGAAAACCATTTTTGGTTTCCGATGGGCGATGATGAAATTCAGGTTGAGAGCTATTTGAAAGATCTTAACAAGAAGATTCTTGACTTGCACAAGGAAGCTCCTGATGCGGTTTATATCATCGACGATGAACAGCCGGGATTTCTTCGTGCGGCGGTTAAGCTTGAAAACATAACTTTCAAAATCATCAAGCCTCAGACCGAAGAAGCAAAAGAAGCTTTTTCCAAAAATGGTAAACGCAACAAGAAGAATCTGAAAAATCAAAGCAGCAAATAATAACGCTCGCCTTGTCGGTCAGTCATTAAACGAGGACTATACCTTGCTTATATTTATTCCTGTCCGAAGTTTAGCGAGCATTGGATTTTGGTACCACAAAATCCGTTCGGATGCATCTGCCCCGAAACAAATCAAAGAGAAGGAGGTGAAACATTCCGTGAAGGAAAATAAAAAGGATAGGCTTGTTAAAGCATATCTCAGCGAAAAGGAATATGAGCATCTGTGTTATCTTTGTGAGAAATCCGGCTTTTCCAAGTCGAAGGTAATTAGGATGCTGATTAATTTCAAAGTGCTGAAGGAAGCGCCTACGGTTGATTATGTAACTCTGATAAGAGAGATGCGTGCCGCAGGCAACAGCTTGAATCAGCTTGCGGCGGTTGCAAACTCAAGGGGTTGGAGCAACGCAAACGAAATACGAAATGCGATTCTTTCTCTTCGTGAAACCGAAAAGAAAATCTCATCACAGTTTTCTTCAGAGGACAAAGAAAATTATGGCAGTAACTAAAATATGGTCAATTAAAGGAACGCTGAAAGGCGTTGTTGATTACGCAATGAATCCCGATAAAACGCTCAATGATTATTACACCAACGACGAACTTCAATCGCTTAAGGATGTTATTGATTACGCTGTTGAAAGCGAAAAAACCGAGATGCAATATTTCGTAAGCGGTATAAACTGCACCCCCGAGTTTGCCCGTGACCAGATGACGGAGACAAAAAAGATTTACGGAAAGCAAGACGGAATAATTGCTTTTCACGGCTATCAGAGCTTCAAGCCAGGCGAGGTTACGCCTGAGCTTGCTCACGAAATCGGAAAAGAGCTTGCAGGAAAATTATGGGGAGACAAACATGAGGTTGTCGTGGCAACCCATCTTGACCGAGGTCACATTCATAATCATTTTGTTGTAAACAGCGTTTCAATGGTTGACGGAAAAAAGTTTAACGCTTGCAAACAGAGCTATGCACTTATGAGAAAAACATCCGATGAGCTTTGTCTTGCACACGGATTATCAATCGTTGAAAAGCCGCACAAGGCACCGAGAAAAGTGCAGTACCTTGCCGAGAAAAACGGCGAAAGCCATCAGTACGACCTGTTGAAGTTTCATATTGATGTATGTCTTTCACGCAGTTCCACATTCAGAATTTTCATGTGGAATATGGAAAAAATGGGTTATCAATTTGATTTCAACCGACCCGAGCCGACGGTATATCACAAAAGATTTAAACGCCCCGTATGGCTTTGTGACCTCGGCGAGGGCTATTCCATTAACGATATTGAAGATGTAATTGTCACAAGACGGCATTCATCAAGAAGAGTCGTTCACGATTCAATTACTCTCAAAACCTTGTTCTTCGACGGCAATCCTTTCAATTACAAAAGCGGTATCAACAGCTCTTACACTTGTCTGTGTAAGGGGCTGTTAGTTTTTAAGAAGCATCCCCATTGCAACGAGGTTGAAAGCTATCTTGAACAGGAGCTTTTGAAATTTCATCAGCTTTGCGAAGAGCAAAATTTGCTTTGCGACAACGATGTTGAAAGCTACGATGACCTTAATGCACTGATGAAGGATACTGAAAAACATTTGCAGGAAATGAACGAAGCCAGAGAGATTTTGAGAAACGAATTAAAGAAGGCCGTGCGTTCAGGTGATGAGAATCAGCAGAAGGAATTGCGTGACCATATCACAACGCTCACCGGTGCTATGAGGATTTCAAGAAAGCATCTTAAAATTCTGAACAGAGTTAAGCTCAGAGCCGAGGATGTCGTTACCAAAATGGACAACATTAACGAACATTCAAAAATGTATGAGCGTTATGCTTACGACTCAATACGAACCAATACAAACAAAACACATCAAAGAAAAATTGAACGATAATTTAAGGAGGAATATTATTTATGATTAAAGTTAAAGAAGTAAAAATTAAGGATTTAGTTTCATTCGAGGACAGTCCCTTTGAGTTCAGAGAAGATGAAGGCTTTGCACAGCTTTTTGAAAGCGTATCAGAAAGCGGTGTTATTTCACCCATTGTTGTATGCGAAAGAGAAGGCAGGTTTGAAATCATAAGCGGATACCGCAGAGTTGAGGCTTGCAGGAGGCTCAACATTGATGTTATCCCTGCAATCATCAAAGATCTTACAAGGGAAGAAGCCATTGTTATGCACGTCGATTCAAACCTTCAGCGTGACAAGGTTTTGCCGAGTGAAAAGGCTTTCGGTTACAAAATGAAGCTCGATGCGATGAAAAGACAAGGTTTCCGTTCAGATTTAACCTCCGACCAGGCTGGTCGGAAGTGTGAATCGGCAGAGATTATTGCAAACGAATCGGATGACAGTAAAACGCAGGTCAGGCGGTATATCCGTCTGACCTTTCTTATTCCCGAAATCTTGCAGCTCGTGGATGAAGGAAGAATTTCGTTCACACCTGCCGTTGCCTTGTCATATTTATCACCCGAAGAGCAAAATGCAATATACCGTTTTTATGACGAAATGGAGGTTACACCCTCATACTCTCAGGCGGTTGAGCTTAAAAATCTTTCTTTGGCAGGTAATCTGAATGAAGGTGTTATAACGGAAATTTTGTCCCGTGACAAACCCAATCAGCAGGAGTTTTTCAAAATACCGATGGAACGTTTGAAAAAGGTTGCCCCGAAAATAAGAGAAAAGGATTTTGAAGATTTCGTTATTAAGTCCTGTGCGTATTACTACAGAGTATTACAGCGTCAGAAAGACAGAGATGCGAGGTAAGGAGGTGATGTTTATTGAAGATTAACGCAATCAAGCGAAAATATATTTCAAGCCTTGAGGGCTTACCCTATATGCTTACTCTTGAAATGGTGGCAGGTCTGACGGGCTTTAATTATGAAACCGTTAAAAAGTATTGTCAGAAAGGTGTTATCAAGGCACGCAAAATCGGCAGAGAATGGCGTATCAGTCAGGATGATTTTCTTAAAATGGGGCTTGGCACATTTGATGATAATGACATAAATCAGTAACATTGACTTGAGGGGTGCGAAAGCATCCCTCAAAACTTTTAAGGAGGAATTTTAATGAATAAAATTTATGTAGAAAAAGGCAGCTTCTGCGCCCGTCTTTATATAGGCACAGACGCCAACGGGAAACCGAAATATAAAAAGTTAAAGGCTCAGACGGAAAAAGAGCTTGAAAAGAGAATCAGAGAATATAAGAACGCTATGGACAGCGGACTGAACGTTCTCAAAAGCAACGATACTCTTCTCAAATGGATAACCCATTATCTTGAATCTGTTGAAAACGAGGTTATGTGCGATAACATCAAGGAGTCCGAGTACAAGACCCTGAAAGCAAGGCTGCAATACTTTGTTGATTACAACGGAGGACTTCTTGCAAAAACGAAGCTCAACGATATTCTGCCCTCGCACATTCAGCCTGCCGTTAATGCGTTGTATAAGGAAAACCCGTCAACAGGAAAAAACACGGCAAAGAAAACTCTGCAAAGATATATAAGGGCACTTGCCAATGTGTTTGAGTTCGCAAGAAAGGAACGAGCTTATAACTTTTGTAACCCTTGCGTAGATGTTAAAATACCGAAAAACGCAGGAGAAAACAGCCGTACAGCCATTAACAAGTACACAATTCAATTGATACTCACGACGGAGCACAGAGCAAAGGTTGCCGCCTGTATAATGCTTCTTGCCGGTCTCAGACGTGGTGAAGTAACGGCACTTACTTGGTTTGATATTGACTTCAAAAACAGAATCATAAATGTAAACAAATCTTATGATTTCAAGCAGTTTGAACTAAAGGAAACCAAAACAAAAGCAGGTATGAGAAAAATCCCGATGAATGATTTCCTTTACAACTTACTTCTTGAAGCGAAGCAGCATTCCAAGGGTTCCTATATCGTTCAGAAGGCTTACGGCGGAAGAATGACGGAAACAGCTTGGAAACGTCTGTTTGAAAGCTATATGGAAGCGTTAAGGGCTGCTGATGGCAGAGACGAAGATTCACTTTGCTTTGCAGATGAGCGTTTTGAAGAATTTACCGCACATCAGCTCCGACATACCTATTGCTCAATGCTTCAATGGTCGGGTGTTGATATTAAAACGGCACAGGAGCTTATGGGACACAGTGAGTACGGTGTAACAGCAAATATTTATACTCACGTTGACGAGCAATCCAAGGCTAATGCCGCTATGCTGCAGGATAAATTCATCAAAGAGACTTTGATTTCATAAAAGATTAAGAGCAGAAAGATTTAACCGTCTTTCTGCTCTGTTTTTTATTTATTCGAGATATTCGTGCTTTGTCGGCTCATAATTGCAATTATAAACCGTTTATAAATTATACCTTCTTGTGCGAAGCGATAAGAGCTTCTTTCATCTGCTGACCTGTAATTTCACCTTTAGCCCATTTTTCAGACAACTGGCGAGCATAGTCAGATACAGGTGCACCTTCGATTTTATTGAGGGTATCTGCGAGCTTAATAGCTGATAGTCTTTTAGCGTAAACTTGCGGTGACATCTTTATCGCTCCTTTCTGCAGACACAATCATATTATATCTGTCAATTACAAAGGCGATTATCTCTTGCCTTTTTACTTTCATATTCAATTTATCAAGAATATTCTTGACTGTTAACTCATCAAGCTCGGGAAGATAAGCTTTAAATTCGGGATGATTTTCAAGAAGCTCATTGAAAAGCTGAATAAGCAAATCCTTTGAGGTTGATTTCTTCGGATAACCTCTGGAGATAAGAGTCATATTGTTATCAAAATTAGGGGCAAACCCAATAAGCTTACCCGTATGAATATCACGAAGCAAGCCGAAATTGTTTGTGTGTCTGTCGGGATTTGCAACTATCGTGTCAAGAAAAATCATTCTGATATAATCCGCAATTGCTTCGGGACAAATCTTCTGAAGCTTGAAAACAACATCCTCATAATCTTCATTATCGCCCATAAATGTTGAAGCAGGCTCGAAATTAACGCTTGAAGAATCTGTAAAGTCAAGAGATTTAATAACGCCCTGACCACGTTCATAATGAGCCATATTCATTCCGAGAGCTTTACCGAGTTCAAAAACAAACAGTTCGGAAAGTAGCTCGTTATGATTAGCTTTTTTATACATCCACCATTTGCCGTCACGGAGCTTCCAACATTTTTCAAAGCTGCCTACATTAGTAAGCTCAGGTGTTCTGCTGTGCTTGCTGTTAGCGGCTCTGTTAAAGCTGTCGTAAGTACCCTTAAGAGCAAGGTTAGAAAAGTAGTCATTATCAAACTTGATGTCAGCATAAGTAAGCTCTGAATCAATGGGACGCACCCAATAATTATCGGTAATTGTTGCACCGTTTACGTGAACAACCGTTGAGACATCATCTTTTTCGGCAAGTCTGAGTGCTTTTTTGAGAAGACGTATATTAACTCTTTTTCTGTCAGCAGCTCTGCTTGCAAGCCACTTTTCGGCATCGCTGATATGTTTTAAATATAAAGGAAGTAAAGCGTCGTTAACAACTGTAAGCTGACCGTCATTCCACACAGCCACAACTGTATCGGCACTTAAGATTTCAAATGATTTCTTGTTCATTTCATCACTCCCTCTCTTACATTTATTTTATCATATTAAATAAAAAGTATCAACAGACATAATAGGTTTTGAAAGATATAAATAATTAACCTACAAATATAATGTTTTTCTTGATTTGTAGGTTATAATGTGTTATAATACACATAAGATATACGGAGGTGTATTTATGTTAAAAACAATTACAACTGAATATAAAAACCTTTTAGCTAGAAAAGTCTTTTTTATCAATGAACTCTCCGTGTTACCCAACGGATATATTTCAAAGAAAAACATTAATGGAAATGAATACTGCTACCTCCAATGCAGAGTTCGTGGCAAGATAACAAGTGTTTACATTAAAACTGAAAGCGTTGATTTGATTGACAGAGAGTTAAAGCTTCGTAAAAAATATGAGTCTGAGTTAAGTGATGTTGAAAAGCGTCTTGCCGAAATCAGAGAAGCTGTTAAGCTTTTAGATTCATCATTTATCAGAAAGCTTGATATGTTAGAGCTGAGCGCAGGTATGGACGAAATAGCCGATTTAACAAAAACCAGATGCGTAACCTTTGCTGATGCAATGACTTCGATTGAAGGTGTACCCGTCAGCAAAACAGCGAAAGAAGAACTCGACAATTGGTTATCGGGTAAAGCAACATTCATTTCAGTTTTTGAAAGTACATTAAAGAGATACGGCTTTCCCGTGGAGGTATAAGAGATGCGAGATCCTTATTTATATGATGATGTTAAAACTTTGATAAATCTTGCAGACATTAAGGACTCTGAATTATTAATGAAAGCCGAGGCTGATATAACAAACATTGCAATGGTTGGGGTATATAATCTGAAATACGATAAATTCGACATCGAAACCTTGCAGGATATTCACAGAAAAATATTCGGACAAATCTATGCTTGGGCGGGAGAATTCAGAACAATTCAGATGACAAAGCCTGAAGATGTTCTTGGCGGAGATACTGTAAGATATGCTTACCCTAAAGAAATAAAAAAAGAATTAAACTCAACAATGAAAGAAATTAAAAAGCTGAAAAGAACCGGAGATAACGATGATGATGTTGTTTTTCGGTTGGTAAGAATTATTGCAAAGATATGGCAAATACACCCGTTCAGAGAAGGAAATACAAGAAGCGTAATTGTTTTTGCCGTACTCCTCGCCAACTCTCTTGGCTTTGATGTTGAGCATGAGCTTTTTAAAACAAATTCCAACTATGTTCGCAATGCATTGGTGTGGTGTTCACAAGGTATTTACTCAAAGTATGAATATCTTGAAAGGATCTTTTTTGATGCTATACTGCACAAAGATACAGAAGATATGCTCACAAACGAACCCGTTAAGCAGAATAAATACGATACCATTGGTGATTATAAGGTAAAAGAGTATAAAGAAAGACCGCACGAATACAGTGAAGAATAAAATTATGAGCAGAAAGATTCAACCGTCTTTCTGCTCTGTTTTTTTGTTTTAAAATACGGCACGCGGTAAAAATTGTCCCCCGAAATTATGGTTTTTTATACACTGCAATGTATAAAATCCGTTGACACATAAGGGATAGCGGTTTTCTGCGGGGGACATATCGGGGGACATATAGTGCTCGAAAATGTACGATATTTTACGGTAAAGTGCAAATTTAGAAAAATAAATTTCGGCAAAGAAAAAGCCCGCAAACCCTTATGTATCAAGGATTTCCGGACTTTTTTGTGGCAGGGGCAGAAGGACTTGAACCCTCGGCACGCGGTTTTGGAGACCGCTGCTCTACCAACTGAGCTATACCCCTATATTCAAATGGTGGGCCATCAGGGACTCGAACCCCGGACCAACCGGTTATGAGCCGGTTGCTCTAACCAACTGAGCTAATGGCCCATGCTGCGCATTCGCAACGATAGATATAATATCAAAAAGATTTTGATTTGTCAATAATTTTTTATAATTTTTTGATTTATTTTTATCAATAGAATTATTTGTTGCACTGACCTGCACTAATAAGGTATAATATAGCTATCAAAATTCGGGTGGTTTATTATGAAAGTTATGACATTTAACATTCAGCATGCTTTGGATTATCAAAAACAAATTATTGATATCGATTTATTTGTTAACGCTGTCAAAAAATACAGTGCGGATTTCTGTTGTCTTAATGAAGTGCGCGGTGAGGGGCCGATTGAAGGCTACACCGACCAAACCAATGCAATCGCAAACGGACTTGGTTTTTACAGATATTTTGGAGAAGCAATAAAAGTTGGAGGCACAAGCCCCTACGGCAATGCGATTGTTGCCCGCTCCCCTTTTAAAGTTGTTGAAACCATTGCAATCCCGCTGACTGCTGACCGAAGCGAGGACTCCAATTATGAGCCGCGATGCGTTATTAAGGCTGTTGCAGATGTCGATGATACGGAAATTTGTTTTCTCGTATGTCATATGGGTCTTTCAAACGCCGAAAGAAAAAATGCGGTTGAAACAATTTGCAAAATTATTGACGAAATTGATATTCCCATAATTCTTGCAGGTGATTTCAATACTAATCCGCAGGATGCAGTATTAAAACCTTTATATGACAGACTGTATGATTCGGATGAAAAAGCAGAAACAAAAAACGCATTTACATATCCGTCGGACAACCCCGAAATTAAAATAGATTATATTTTTTACAGAGGGCTCAGTTGCACACACTCACAAGTTATAAATGAGATTTTTTCTGACCATCTTCCGATTGTTGCGGATTTTGAAATTTAATTAAAGTTAAGGGTGGTTTGATTTACCGCCCTTTAAAATTTTTAGGGGACGATGCGGGCATCGTCCCCTAAATTATTTGATTTTTTGAACAACATATGTTACTACATTTGTTGAAAGAGAAGACACACATTCAATTCTCGGAATGTCGTAATGCTGCTCAACAATGGTGTTTTTTAAGACTTGATAATTGAAAAATACTCTTTCTAATATCTCAGTTAAATCATTTGTATTCAAATTAACTTCAAATTGAGGAATGAGTTCTGCCCCACTATCTTTATTAATTTCTGCAACTTCTGAATTAATTATTAAGCAGGCAATGCCGTTAGCTTTTAATCCGTTGGCAATTTCAAGCAGTTTTTTCTCTAACAAATCAGCAGAAGCCACATGTTCAAGTGCAGAAACCGCAAAAATCAAATCGTATGTATCGTGTTTGATTTGATAATCCTCGATGGAAGAAACTGTTCCGTTAATCATATCGGAAACACCAAATTCGATGCTGTATTTTCTTAACATTTCTATCGCAAATTCAAGAATATCAACACAATCAATTTGACAAGAAATGCTTTTAAACTGTTCAGCGATGGGGATACAATTTCTTCCGACTCCGCATCCCAAATCAAGAACATTTAACACTTTATATTTAGTAAAAAGCGGAAGCAAATCCATGACGGTTTTTACAGGTTTTTGCAACCAGCTGCCTTTTTTGAAAAGTTTTGCTGCTGAATATATTTCAATATGTGAAGCTTTTTCAGCTTCTCTTATTGAATTAAGCGTTTCAGCATTCATTATCGGCATCCCCCGAAAATTTGGCATTTGAGGTTGCAGCCGGTGGGAGTTGCTGCGCAGCCGCCGAGAGCGGTTTCGCGAAGCTCAACGGGAAGTCCCCTGCCCACTCTGTACATAGCATCGGACATTTCGCCGAAAGGAACCGCCGATTTAATGCCTGCAAGTGCCATTTCTGCGCTTGTGAGAGCATTGGAAGCTCCAGCAGCATTTCTGCTCTGGCAAGGCATTTCAACAAGGCCTGCGATCGGGTCACAAACAAGTCCAAGCATATTGCTGATGGTTATTGATGCAGCATCAAGACATTGTTCCGGAGTGCCGCCCATCATTTCAACCGCTGCTGCTGCCGCCATAGCCGCTGCAGAACCGATTTCGGCCTGGCATCCGGCTTCTGCTCCCGAAACAGAAGCGTTCTTCATAAGCAAGCAACCGACAGCGCCCGCTGTAAAAAGTCCTTTAACAAGTGTTTCTTCAGACAAGTCAAATTCTTCTTCAAGAGCAAACAACACAGCAGGAACAACCCCTGCAGAGCCGGCGGTCGGAGCCGCAACAATAACACCCATTGATGCGTTAACTTCAAGCACCGCCTGCGAATAGATAAGCGCTTTTGTCAAAACATTTCCACAAATGGATTTGCCGTCTGCTCTGCGTTTTTCAAGCTTTGCAGCTTCTCCGCCTATCATTCCGCCCATTGAACGGACAACCTTTGTTAATGGCGTATGAGCTGAATTACGCATGATTTCGAGCGATTTTTTCATGCGCTTATCAACAGTAGCTGCATCATCCTCGCCGTAAACGATTTCACGCAGACGCATTATTTCGGAAATGGGCTTATTCTCTTTATTGCACAACGCAATTAATTCTTCAGCATTATTAAAATCCATTTCAACCACTCCTTATCTGCGTATCAGCATGGTTTCCCTGACAAACGGGTTCTTCTCAATCTCTTCAACGGCACTTGCGGTTATTTCCTCATCAGATTCAATAATCATATATGCATCCCCGCCCTTTGTTTCCCTGTAAACACGCAAAAATGCAATGTTGACATGCTGTTTTCCGAAAACATTTGTAATTTTAGAGATAACACCGGGGTGGTCTTTGTGAACAACAATAATCGCCTGATATTCGCCAGTGAAATGCACTTTAACTCCGTTTATGCGTGTTAATTTCACTTTGCCTCCGCCTAACGATTCACCTCTGACGGTCAGCACACGTCCCGCAACATCTTCAATTTCCATGTCAACAGTATTAGGGTGAACATCAGTTTCAACGGTATTGGCATCAAAAGAGAACTCTATCCCCTCTTTTTCTGCAATCTCAAACGAATCACGTATGCGAACGTCATCCGTTTCAAAGCCCATCATGCCACCAAGCAAGGCTCTGTCCGTGCCATGGCCGCGATAAGTCTGTGCAAAAGAGCCGTAAAGCGTAAATTTAACACGTTTTATCTTTTCGTTAACCATTTTCCATGCAAGACGTGCAATTGATGCTGCACCCGCCGTGTGCGAGCTGGAAGGGCCAACCATATTGGGTCCTATAACTTCAAAAACACTTATAAAAGCCATTTTAACTCTCCTTAATGACCGATTTCAAAATTTATTATATTTAATATATCGTTTAAAGTCAATATCACTTTAAGCCGTAATGCCATATAATAAACTTCGGAGGTGACTTTATGCCAAGAGTTTATTTAAGTCCGTCAACACAAGAATATAATATCACAATAAACGGCGGCACTGAAGAATATTACATGAATCTGATTGCAGACGCAATGATTCCCTATCTTAATGCCAGCGGCATTGAATACGGCAGAAACAGCCGCAGCATGACGGCACTTGAAGCTGCCGATGATGCAAATAAGGGCAATTATGATTTTTATCTTGCCATTCATTCAAATGCTGCAGGCAAAAACTTTTCAGGAAGAGTGCAAGGAGTCGAGATATATTATTTCCCCGAAAGCTCTGACGGCAGACGTGCAGCCACAATTTTTGCAAACAATTATAAAGAAATTTATCCTATGCCTGAATTTGTAACAACAATCCCGTCAAACACCCTGACTGACCTTAACAAAACCGAAATGCCGGCAATTTTGTTTGAGGTTGCTTACCATGACAACCAAAAGGATTTTGAATGGCTGTCGTCAAATATAAATGAAATTGCACTAAATATTTCCGTATCGCTCACTGACTACTTTAATGTTGCTTTTGAAGAACCCGAGCCTTTTGCCGAAGGTATAGTAACGCTTACAAGCGGAAATCTAAACATCAGGAATGCTCCGAACGCAAGAGCGCAAATTATAGGCATTCTTCCAAACGGAGATACCATAAGGGTTTTGGAAAATATTAATGACTGGCTGCGAATACGCAGCGGCAATATTGAAGGATATGTCAGTTCAAGATTTATACGAACGCTTTAGATAAAAAAGCATACAAAAACTTATCAATTGTTTCATAATCCAACAAAAACTTACTAATATATAAAAATTAACTTGATTTTTAACAATATGTAAATTATAATAAACCTAAATTAATAACGTAGTATTTGGATGTGAAGTATTTTGGAACTTTTAAAGCAAAGAATTCTTGAACAGGGCAAGGCAATCGGAACAGATGTTGTTAAAGTTGATATGTTTCTTAACCATCAAATTGATGTGGAGCTTCTCTGTGAAATCGGCAAAGAGTTCCGCAGAATTTTTGCATCTTCAAATATAAATAAAATTCTCACAATTGAAGCTTCGGGCATAGGAATTGCGTGCATTGCCGCACAATATTTTTCTGTGCCTGTTGTTTTTGCCAAAAAAGGTGCAAACAGAAATGTTGGCGACAACATTTACAAGGCCGATGTTTATTCCTTCACCAAAGGAACAACCACAACAATCGGAATTTCAAAGGATTATCTTAGTGAAGATGACCACATACTTATTATAGATGATTTCATGGCTAACGGCAAAGCAGTTCACGGACTTATTAACATAATCAATCAAGCCGGCGCTTCCGTTGAAGGCATAGGCATTGTTATTGAAAAGGGATTTCAGCCCGGCGGCGATGCTCTGCGCTCTCTCGGATACAGGGTTGAATCATTAGCGGTTATTAAATCCATAGAGAACGGAAACGTTGTCTTTGGATAAGAATAATAAATTTTTGGAGGTAAAACAAATGAAGAAGTTCACCAAAATTCTCGCAATTCTTCTTGCACTCGGTCTTGTTTTCAGCTTTGCGGCATGTAACAACACCGACGACACACCTGACAGCGGCAAAACCACCGAATCCGCAAACTCGGAAGGCATTGCTGCAGCCGACCTCAAAATCGGCGTTGTCCTTCTCCATGATGAAAGCGTCGGATATGACCTTGCACACATGGAAGGCATTAAAACCGGTGCTGCTGCAAACGGCGTTTCAGAAAGCCAGATTGTTTGGAAAAAATCAATTCCCGAAGCTGCAGCCTGCGCTGACGCTGCAAGAGACCTCGCAGGCCAGGGTTGCAACATCATTTTCTCAGACAGCTACGGCCATCAGGATTTCATGCTTGAAGTTGCTCAGGAATTTGAAGACATCACCTTTGTTTCAATGACCGGAGATAAAGCCAACTACAGCGATGTTGCAAACTACAAAAATGCTTTCACAAGCGTTTATGAATCCCGTTATGTATCAGGCGTTGTTGCCGGCATGAAAATCAAGTCACTCCTTGATGACGGCACTCTTACAGTTGATAAGTATCCCGAAAAATTTGATGAAAATGGCAACGTAAAAATCGGTTATGTCGGCGCATTCAACTATGCAGAAGTTGTTTCCGGCTACACAGCATTCTATCTTGGCGCAAAGTCTGTTGTTCCCAACGTTGTTATGGAAGTTGAATACACAGGCTCATGGGCTGATGAAGTTAAAGAAGCCGCTTCTGCTGAAAGCCTTATCAAGAAAGGCTGCGTAATCATCGGCCAGCATGCAGACACCACAGGTGCTCCTGCAACAATCGAAAGATATCACAACGAAGGCGAGCTTTGCTTCTCAGTCGGCTACAATATTTCCATGCTTGAAGCCGCCCCCAACGCTGCTCTCACTTCTGCATCAAACAACTGGGGCGTTTATTACACTTATGCTATCGCTTGCATGATCAACGGCGAAGAAGTTGCAACAGACTGGGCAAAGGGCTATGCTGAAAACGCTGTCAGAATCACCGACCTCGGCCCCGCTTGCGCTGACGGCACAGCTGAAAAAGTTGAAGAAGTTATTGCCGGCATTAAGGACGGCTCCGTCAAGGTGTTTGACACAGCAGCTTTCACATGCAAGAATTCTTATGTTGAAGGCACAACCGCTGACTTCAAGATTGATGCTGACGGTCACGTTACCACCTGCTTTGGTCTTGACACCAACGGCGACTGGGTTAACGACAGCGGCGAATGCATTGTTAACGGTGCATTTGTTGAATCTTCACTTCGTTGCGCACCTTACTTCTCACTTCGTATTGACGGCATTACCGAAAACGCAATGCCCGAAGCATAATTGAATTTTTCAAGCAAAGGGGATTTTACTCCCCTTTGCTTGCTGTTTTTCAGTTCATTTTTCAGAATGTGTTTATTATTTGATAAATATATTCTGAAAAATGAATTTTCAAACAAAGAAAGGGGTATTTGCTATGGACTATGCAATTCAGCTTCAAAACATAACAAAAACCTTTGGTGAAGTTGTTGCAAACAACAATATATCAATTGATGTCCGTCACGGCGAAGTGCTTTCATTGCTGGGTGAAAACGGCAGCGGAAAATCCACACTAATGAATATTATTTCCGGTATCTATTTCCCCGACCACGGCAAGGTGTTTGTTGAAGGCAAAGAGGTTTCAATCCGCTCACCCAAGGATTCTTATAACCTTGGCATCGGCATGATACATCAACACTTCAAACTCATTGATGTTTTCACTGCCGTTGAAAATGTCGCTCTTGGTCTTAAAGGCAAAGAAAGATTTAATCTCAAAAAAGTTGAAGCGGGCATCAAGGCTATTTGCGACAAATACGGTTTCAGCGTTGACCCTCATCAAAAAGTTTATGATATGACCGTTTCCCAAAAACAGACTCTTGAAATCGTTAAAGTGCTTTACAGAGGAGCAAATATTCTAATTTTGGACGAGCCGACAGCCGTTCTTACTCCTCAGGAAACGCAAAAGCTCTTCAATGTTATTCGCAATATGAAGACAGACGGAAAATCAATTGTTATCATCACTCACAAGCTTCACGAAGTTCTTGAAATTTCAGACCGTGTTTCAATTCTCAGAAAAGGCGAGTATATCGGAACTGTTGAAACAAAGGATGCGACCGAGCTTTCCCTCACCGAAATGATGGTTGGCGAAAAAGTCACTCTTGATATCGACAGACCCGAGCCGAATCATCCTGTCAAGAGAATTTCCGTTAAAAATCTCTCATGCTTCAATTCCGAAGGTGTTAAGGTTCTTGATAATATTTCTTTTGATGCATTCGGCGGAGAAATTCTCGGCATTGCAGGAATTTCCGGTTGCGGCCAAAAAGAGCTACTTGAAGCCATTGCAGGCCTGCAAAGGGTTGACAGCGGTGAAATCACCTTCAACGACCCTAAAACAAACAACAATATTTCTCTTATCGGCAAATCTCCGAGAGAAATCAGTCATCTCGGAGTTTCTCTCTCGTTTGTTCCCGAAGACAGACTCGGCATGGGTCTTGTCGGCTCCATGGGCATGTCGGAAAACATGATGCTCAAGAGTTATAAAAACGGCCACTCTTTCTTTACAGAAACAAAAGCACCCAAAAAGCTTGCCGAGAAAATCAAGAACGAGCTTAGCGTAGTTACACCAAGCATCAACACCCCCGTAAGACGTCTTTCGGGCGGCAACGTGCAAAAAGTATTGGTAGGCCGTGAAATTGCGGCTGCGCCCTCGGTTCTTATGACTGCTTATGCTGTCAGAGGTCTTGATATTAATACATCCTATACAATCTATCATCTGCTTAACGAACAGAAAGAAAAGGGTGTTGCCGTTATCTATGTTGGCGAGGACCTTGATGTTTTGATTGATTTATGTGACAGAATTATGGTTCTTTGCGCCGGAAAACTTAACGGAATTGTTGAGGGACGCAAAACAACCAAGGAAGAAGTCGGTCTTATGATGACAAATCTCAGCTCCGGAGGTGAAAACAATGAGTAAACAGAATAACGGCGGTGTTCGTGAGCCACTCATCCGTGTTGTTAAGCGCGACTCAATTGCAAGTTGGAAAAGCCTTGCAATCAGAGCAGTTGCTTTGATTGCAGCCCTCGTTATCGATGCACTTCTCATTATGTTCCTTTCCGGTTCAACCATCGGTGACGTTTTCACCGTTATGATTGAAGAAACCTTCGGTAACCTTTCCCGTTTCAGTTGGGCTTTGAGAGATATTGTTCTTCTTCTCGGCATCGGCATTGCACTTGCCCCTGCATTCAAAATGAGATTTTGGAACATCGGCGCTGAGGGTCAGGTTTTGGCTGGCGCCCTTGCCACAGCAGTTGTTATGTATTACTTTGGCAATTCTTTGAATCCAGCGCTTTTAATTGCAGTTATGGTTGTTGCAAGTGTATTAGCCGGAGCAATTTGGGGCTTTATCCCCTCTTTCTTTAAAGCAAAGTTTGGAACAAACGAAACATTGTTCACTCTTATGATGAATTATGTTGCAATCCAGCTTGTTGCTGCAACAACTGAAAAATGGCGCGGCAGAGCCTCTTCTCTAGGCAAAATCAATCAGGTATCAAAAGCAGGCTGGCTGCCGAAGCTTGACCTTGATTTTCTTCCGGAAATCCTTAATCAGCGTTATTTTTGGAATATAGTCATTATTGCCCTGCTTACCGTTGCGATGTATTTTTATCTCAAACGCAGCAAGCACGGATATGAAATATCGGTTGTAGGCGAATCGGAAAACACCGCACGCTATGCCGGCATCAATGTTAAGAAAACCATTATGCGCACAATGGCTATTTCGGGCGCAATTTGCGGATTGGTCGGATTTATGACAGTTGCAGGTAAAGACCAGACCATCTCAGTTGATACAGCCGGCGGCAACGGTTTCACCGCAATTATTGTTGCATGGATTTCAAAGTTCAACACTTTCACAATGGCAGGTATTGCGTTCCTGCTCATTTTCCTCGAAAGAGGCGCCGCAGGCATTGCTTCGGCATCGGGACTTAATTCATATCTCAGCGATATTGTTTCAGGCATTGTTTTGTTTTTTGTTCTCGGATGTGAATTCCTTATCAATTATAAAATTGTTTTCCGCACAAAATCGGACAAGGAGGTTAAATAATGGAACTGTTTATAGCATGGTTCAGCCGTGCCGTTATGTTTGGCACAGTTATTATGTTTGGCTCCATGGGCGAAATCATAACAGAAAAATCCGGCAATCTTAACCTCGGCGTTCCCGGAATCATGTATCTTGGCGGATTTGCGGGATTTGTTAGCGGATTTATTTATGAAAACAGCGTTGCACAGCCTAACGCTGCCGTATGCATCATAATCACAGTTCTCGCTTCTTTCATTTTTGCGATGCTTGGCGGTTTGATTTACAGCTTTTTAACAATAACGCTCAGAGCAAACCAAAATGTTACCGGTCTTGCAATCACAATTTTCGGAACAGGTTTTTCAAATGTTTTCGGCGCATTTATCACCGAAGGCACCTATGCAAAGGCTGATTTCTGCAGCTCTGTTTATATCAGCAAGATTTTCGGATTTGTTCCCGGCACAATCGGAAAAATGTTTTTCTCCTACGGATTTCTTGTTTATGCCGCAATTATAATTGCAATCTGCATCAACTTCGTTCTTAACAAAACAAAAGTTGGCCTCAATCTCCGCGCAGTAGGCGAAAACCCCGGCACGGCGGATGCAGCAGGTGTCAGCGTTATAAAATACAAATACCTCGCAACCTGCATCGGTGCAGGCGTTTCCGGCCTTGGCGGACTTTATTATTCTTTGGATTTCAACAACGGTATCTGGTCAACAACCTCTGAGATTGAATCTCTTGGCTGGCTTGCGGTTGCACTTGTTATCTTCACAACATGGAAATCCATCAATGCTATATGGGGTTCATATCTTTTCGGAATGCTCTATTGGCTCTATCAGTTCCTGCCCGGCATGCTTGGAATTGTTCTTCCTAACTATGCAATCAAGCTTGTTCAGATGGTTCCCTATGTTGTAACAATCATTGTTCTTATCACAACAAGCCTGCGCAGGAAGAGAGAAAACCAACCACCAGCAAGCCTCGGCCTTTCGTATTTCAGAGAAGAACGTTAAATATAAATGTTTTAAACGCCTCAAATCTTTTGAGGCGTTTAATTATATAAAAACGGCTTGCATAGGATTTTGCGCCCATGCAAGCCGTTTGATTTATTCATAAATTAAATCTTATTAACAAGATCAAAAAGAACTATAGCCTTTTCAAAAAGATTATTAACATCAACAAGAATACCTTTGAGAAATTTGAGAACGGTGTTCGTTTCAGGGGCATCATTCTGAACAGTATCAATGCCGGAAGAAATTGTTTTTGCTTTTGTGTTTGCAAAATTAATAACTTCCGCAGCCTCTTTGGCATAAGCCGCCTTTATTGCATCAACATCAATTGTGCCGAAAATATTCCAGCGAATTGCATTTGCAACAACAGAGCCTTCAACTGCGGGAACATAAGTAGTTTTCGCCCAGCCGGCAGTATCAAGCAACGCAGCTTCCATATAATCTTTCCAAACCTTTGAAGCCACATCAACGAAATCCTTGTTGTTTGTCAGAACATTATACACAGTCGGCTGCTCATCAATATCCCACTTGCCGAAAATGGTGTTTCTGTACATTCTGTTATAGCATACAGTCCATTTTTCGGGGTTGTTGTAATCGTTGCCGAAACGTTCGCTGTCATTGTTGCCGAAAGCAATATCAAAGTCCCAAACAGGTCCGCCGTAAAGAACATCGCCTGCAGGCTTGTAGAAATATGTGCTTGTGAGACTGCCGTCCATATTGGATGCCCACTCATTGATAATATACATCTGAGCAAGGGATTCAACATTAACAAGCTTATCAAGCTCTTCCATGCCTGCATTGTTATAGATTGCATCCTCAACCTTTTGGTAATAGCTGCTGATATATTCCATCTGAGCTTTGGATGCATATTCGGGTGTTTTCATTGTGAACGGCTGGCTTCTGGTTGTAACGAATCCGCTGGCTTCGTCAGCATATCTGTTGGCAAGTTCCATTTCAATGATGTATCCGCCAGTGATATCGGCAGGGTCATTGGGAATCTCAAACCATTTCTTTGTGCCTTCAAGAAGGCCTGCATACGTTCCGTAATATCCGCCTCTGGGATATGTGTCAAGATCTGCATTATTCACATCTTCCGTTTCACCTTCAAGATCCTCTATATCAACGCTTGAGCCGTCAATTCCGACTCTGGTTGTGAGAAGATATGCTCCCATGTATTCATTGTTGATATAAACATCAACCGGTGTGAACTGAGGTGTGTAGGGCATTCCTGCTCTTTCAGCCGCTTCATAAGCAAGAACGTTTCTAATCATAGAGTCGTCACCGTGGTTTGCGATGAGGCTCCACTTTTTGGTTTTGCCCATGCCGAAAAGATTCTTCTTGTCGCCAAGCTTTATGTTATAGGGCTTCTTCTCCATCTGCCAGGTTGAGTTGCCTCTGCCCTTAATCTCAAGCTCGCCTTCATAAACGGTGTTTCCCTCGGCATCAACAATTTCAATGAGGCCGTCCTCTTCATTGCCTTTAACCTCGTGAATATAATCAAGGCTGCCTGACTCCGTTTCAATAAAAACAGATGCAGTCTTTGATTCGTTGAAAATCACAACATCGTGAACAGAGCCGTCAAATTCAACCTTAATCTCGGTTTTGTTGCCAAAAACCTCGGCAAGTGTTTTTGCTTCGGTATAATCAGCGCCGTCAACTTTTACACCGGAGCCGGGAACATGAAACTTTGCCGCGGCGTAATCAATTGATGCGGGAATGAAGAAATAATATTTGCCATTGAGTTCATACCAATTGATAAGTCTGTCGCAGTCATTCTCGGTTTCGTCATACTGAGCGATATATGCGGCAGCAGGCTGTTCATCGGCAAAGCCCATAACTGCAAATGTTGAAAAAGCCATTAATAAGGCAAGCAAAAGCGCTATGATTTTTTTCATTAGATTTTACCTCCGAAAATTTATAACTAAATATTAATATCAATCCGAAATCTTTGACGCAAGAGTATTACGGATATTGCGCTGTCTGATTTCTGCCTGTTCCCTGTTGTCACCCTTTACGGAAAAATAGAGCTTAAGCTTCGGCTCTGTGCCCGAAGGTCTTGCAGCAGCCCATGAACCGTCTTTAAAATCGAAACGAAGAACATTTTCCTTGGGCAAATCGTCAATTCCCTTGGAGTAATCAAGAAGAACATCCAAATCATCAAACAATGATTCTCCGCTTTCTCTCATTGCCTTCATTGCTGCCTGAATTTTTTCAGCACCTTCCTTGCCCTTAAGCACAAAGGTTTCAAGACAATCGTAATAATAGCCGTATTCAGCATAAACAGCATTGAGCGCATCAACAAGTGTCAGCCCGTTATTCTTATAATAAGCAGCCATTTCAGCAATCAGCATTGCGGCAGAAACGGCATCCTTATCTCTTGCATGAGTTCCTGCCAGATAACCGTAGCTTTCTTCATAGCCGAAGAGGAAAGTGTTCTCGCCGCTTTCTTCCCAAATACAAATCTTTTCGCCGATATACTTGAAGCCTGTGAGAGTCTGAACGGATTTTGCTCCGTGCTTTTCGGCAATTGCTGCGCCAAGTCCGCTGGTAACGATTGTTTTAACAACGGCTGCATTCTTGGGCATAGCATCTTTTTTGAATTTCAAAACAAAATCAACAAGCAATGCGCCTGTCTGGTTACCCGTCAGAAGAGTGTATGCGCCGTTATGAAGAACACCGACACCGATTCTGTCGCAGTCGGGGTCTGTTCCGATAACGATATCAGCGCCCTCATTTTCAGCCTGCTTGAGCGCAAGTGTGAGAGCATCCTTCTCCTCGGGGTTGGGAGAACGAACGGTTGAGAAATTGCCGTCCGGCAGCTCCTGCTCTTTTACAATTGAAACGTTTTTGCCTTCAAGAATGCGGCGAACCGGAATATTGCCTGTGCCGTGAAGGGCGGTATAAACAATTTTAAGGTCAGACGGCTCATTGTAAAGGCTCTGCGTTTTAACCTCTGCAAGAAAGGCGGCAAGAGTCTCTTCACCGATATAAATCAAGCGTCCTTCTTTTTCTGCATTCTCAAGCAAATCGGCAGGAATGTTTTTGATATCTTCAACAGCGTTAACAAAAGCAATAACCTTATCGGCATATTCAGGAACAAGCTGGCAGCCCTTGGAATCATAAACCTTGTAGCCGTTATATTCTTTGGGATTGTGGCTTGCGGTTATAACAATGCCTGCTGTGCATTTGTGGTGTCTGACAGCGAAAGAAAGAACGGGAGTCGGCATAAGTGTTTCAAAAAGATAAACCTTGATGCCTGCTGCGCAAAGAACACCTGCGGCAGTTTTTGCAAAAGCTTGAGAATTGTTTCTGGAATCGAACGCAATCACAACCGACTTTTCGCCGTCAAAAGAAGCATTAAGATAATCGGCAAGGCCCTTTGTTGCCTTTGAAACCGTGTACTTATTCATTCTGTTTGCTCCGGCACCCATAACGCCGCGAAGGCCGCCTGTACCGAACTCAAGATCTTTATAAAATCTGTCCTCAAGTTCCGCCTTATCCGTTATACTTTCAAGCTCTTTTCTGGTTTCTTCATCAAAAGTTAACCAATATTCATAACTGTTCATTGCAAATTCCTCCTTAAAATTCAAATCCGATAGTTATAATTTCAAACGGAGAATAGTTGATTTCATCTATCCTGCCGATTTCATCCTCAAGCATATTCAAAAGAGATACCTGTTTGTGCAGCTTAACAACTCCCCTTGCACCGTTTTGCTCGCAAAGACGAACAACGATATATTTGCCGTTTTCGGAAAGCTTAACCGCCTGAAGCCAGAGAGAGCCGAAATCAGGCAAATCAGAAACAACATCCGACTTTCTCAAAGGCACGTTATACTCAAATGCTGTTTTGTTAATTTGAGCCGTAACTGCATCCCCCGCATGCGGGTAAATCAAGTAGCAAAAATCATGAGTTCCCATATCCGAGGTTGGGTCAGGCCTTATGGTTGAGCGCAAAAGAGAGAGAGCCATGGTGCCGTTCTCTGCCGAAACACCGTATTTCCCTTCATTAATCAGGGCAATGCCTCCGCCCTGCTCAGCCATATCGCACCACTTATGGTGGCAGACCTCAAAGCGAGCCTGCTGCCAGCTTGTGTTACGGTGGGTTTCGCGGTGGATAATTCCGGCCGAAGTGTCACAAACAAGCTCTCGGCTGAGAACATTGCAGCCGAATTCCGCCTTAACAAGCTTATGCTTTTCGTTCCAATCAACAATGTTTTCAACCTCTATTCCACGAGATTGGCGGAAAAGACGAATTATCATTTTCCACTCGCTTTTTTCGGTTGCAAATGTTACGAAAAATTCGGCACACTCCCCGTCTGCCTTAATGAATTCAAAAGGCTTTTTCACCGCAAATTCGCAAGGCCTGTCCTTATAGTTTGGAAGAATATCCCACGCATCATAATTTCCGGGAGTGTCATGATACATTTTAAGCTTGTTAAAATCGCCGTCAACCCACTCGCGGCAAAGCTCTTTATCCTTCAAAGAAACAATGCTGCCGTCAAGAGCAAATTCCGCTGTATAAAAAGGAGTTTCAACCTTGGTGCCGTTAACCGTTATCCAGTCATTATTTTCGGCGGGACAGGCGATTTTTCCGCCTGAAAGTGCCTCAAATTCAACTTTTGAATAATATCCCTTTTCGCCGTTGCGGATAATGTCACCGTTTTCATCCGGAATAAAAGATATGTTATTTCTTTTAAAATTAAGAGTATTAAAATATTGCGAACCGTTACCTATAATCTCGTAAAGCTCTTTTTCCATCATCTCATAGTCGGCCATTGCGTCACGGTAAACAGGTGTTATATGGCTGCCCGGCAAAATATCATGGAACTGATTTATCATCAGTTTTTTATAAATATCTCTGATTTTTTCTGCCGGATACAGCGTGCCGTTCTTCATGCGCAAAACGCTGAGCAGTTCGGCATCGCGCAGCATGAACTCCAGCTTGCGGTTATATGCTTTGAGCTTTGACTTTGTTGTGAACGTTCCTCTGTGCATTTCAAGATAAAGCTCGCCGTCCCATGTTGCAAGCTTATCATTTCCGTCAAAATTCTTTTTCAGGAATTCTGAACCGGTTGTATGCTCTGTTTCAGGCATTACGGAAAGCTTGTCAAAGCGGTGCATCAACTCAATCATTTCTTCCGTTGCGCCGCTTCCTCCGTCGCCGTAGCCAAACATCTGGAGCGTTTGACCGCCTGTGTTTTTATCCTGATACGCATCCCAGTTCTCCTGAATCTGGCTTGGCATATTCCATGAAATAAAGTGTGTGGGAGGAACACAGGCATAGACCTCAGAGCCGTCAATGCCCTTCCAGATAAAATTGTTGTGAGGAAATCTGTTTGTGTCATTCCAGGTTGACATCTTGTTGGAAACAAAATAATCAACACCGCTCTTTTTGAGAATCTGCGGCAAAATCCAGCTGTTGCCGAAAACATCGGGAAGCCAGCAATTGTTAACGGTTAAACCGAATTTTTCTTTGAAATAACTCTGGCCATAAAGACATTGTCTTATAAGACTTTCGCATGAGGGAACATTGCAATCGGGTTCAATATACATTGCTCCGACAGGCTCAAACCTGCCCTCTGCGATTTTTTGCTTTAACTCTTCAAATATTTCTGGGTAATACTTTTCAACGGTTTCATAAGTATAAGCCTGAGTATGCGCATATTTGAAATCGGGATATTTATCCATAAGGCGAAGCTGGATAAGCACCGTTCGCAGATTCTTTTGAACTGCGTGTATTCTGCGCCAATAATAGGCAATGTCAAGATGAGAATGGGCAACAAGCGCAACGCTGCCGCTGCCTTTATAATCTTTGTTTGAAAAAATGTTGCGGTCGATATATTCCGCTGCCAGGCGAACATCATCATCCCTGAAATTATCAAAATCAATCAGATTGAGAGCTGCATCAAGTTCACGGATAACAAATGCGGAAAAATCCTCATTAAAAACCTCGCTCAATGCCGCATCAAGCAGCATCTCAATATCATAAACCAGCGACTGCACGGCCTCGTTAACAACAGATATGTAGCCGCCTTCAAAAATTTGCCTGCAGCCTCTTACACTCAAGCTTTCGGGATTGCGTTCGTCATCGGGTTTTGAACGGTTATAGCCCATTATTTCAAAATGCAGCTTTTTGTCTTTGACATAATCGGAAAGATTTAGTCTTTCACGGTTAGGGTCGATGCCGCCGACATAAATGCCGTTGACCTTAACTATCATTTCAGCAGCGGTTTTAAGATAAAAGCAATATTTTTTGCCTTCAAGATGCTCGGGCAACACATAATCCGCTTCAATAAAAGCCGTGCCGTCAGGCGTGAAATACATATCGCCTTTTTTCAGCGGCCTGAACTCATCATCATAGAATTCGAAGTTCATTTCGGAAACCTGGCGTGCATCTTTTATAACAAAGCTTGTTATTTCATTTTTTTCGCTGTAAATATATCTTTTTAGCCAGCCGAAGCGCAGGTTAATCCATTCTTCAGGTCTCATGCTTCTTCTGACAACTTTAATATGAGCCATTCCGCTTCACCTCACACATCCTGAAAATAAGGTTTTTTGCGAATTCCGATAATCTTAACCTTTTCATTTTTGTCAGCCTCTATGCGCTGCTCTATCCACGCAAGACAGCGATCAAGAATAAGGCATTTTGAGCACTCGCCCTGAAGAAGAACGGTTACTTTCTGACCTTCCTGCTTAACAAATGTTATTTCACCGCCGTCCCCCTGAAGCCTGGGACGAATATAACCGTTGATATATTCTTCCAAAATCGGCACCTCCCGAAAATTACCTATTTTAGATTATAACACTAACTTTTATATGTATCAATCAAAAATAATAAAAAAATTATAATAATTTTATTTTTTGCTTTAAAACGCAGAAGCCTTGTGATAAAATAAAAACCACAGAGGTGAATCAAATGTTTGTTGTAACAAGCAACCAGATGTATCAGGCTGAATGCAACGCCGTTAAGCGCGGCATTTCATTTCCACAGCTCATGGAAAACGCAGGAACAGCCTGCGCAAAAATAATTAAAAAGCATTTCTGCATAAGCAAAGAAAACCCAAGAAACATTCTTATTATTTGCGGAAAAGGAAAAAACGGCGGTGACGGTTTTGTTATAGCACGCAAAATGTGGGAATACGGCTGCAATGTAACCGTTATGCTTGCCTGCGGCGAACCGAAAGCCAAGGATGCAATTGACATGTATTCTCTTGTTGAATCCGCAGGAATAGATATCATAAAATACGATAACAATCTGACTTTGCTTAAGCCTTATCTTGAAAATGCCGAAATAATTGTTGAAGCGGTGTTTGGAACAGGGTTTTCAGGCTCGCTTAACCATTCGCTGAGCGTTCTTGCGCAAGCGGTGAATGCCGCTAAAGCTCCGGTTGTTGCAATTGATGTTCCCGCAGGGGCGGATTGCGACAGCGCAACCGTTCAAGGCTCGGTTTTTAAAGCCGATATGACCATTGCTGTTTCCGCTTACAAGCCGATTCACATCATGAAGCCTTGTAACAAATATTGCGGCAGAATCATCATTGCCGATATAGGCATAATCAGCGAGGATTTCAAAAATATTGACAGCGTTGCTTGTTTTTCGCTCGGAGCGCAGGACATTAAAGGCATGCTGCCGAAAAGAAAACCCGTTTCAAACAAAGGCACCTACGGCCACGCTTTGTGTGTATGCGGCAGCATGAGAATGACGGGCGCTGCATATCTTGCCGTCGGCGGCGCTTTACGCTGCGGCGCAGGGCTTGTTACAGCCGCTTTTCCTCAAAGCGCATATCCCGCAATCGCACCAAAGCTTGTTGAGCCGCTTCTTCTGCCCCTTGAATCAAACTTTGAGGGAACTTTTGCATTTGCCGCAAAGGCAGGCATAATCGATGCTGCAAGCCGTGCAACCGGTGTTTTGATAGGTTGCGGTCTGGGGTTCAACAAGGACACTACAGCGCTTGTAACAAACCTGATAAAAGAACTGAAAAAGCCAATGATTATTGATGCTGACGGCATAAATGCGCTGAGCACAAATATAGATATATTGAAAGAAGCTCAGGCTACGATAATCATAACTCCCCATCCGGGCGAAATGAGCCGCCTGTGCGGAAAAAGCATTGCCGATATTTTGGCAAACCCCATTGAGGTTGCATACAGCTTTGCAAAAGAGCACGGCATTATCGTTGTTCTGAAAGGCGCCAACACCGTTGTTTGCGAAGGCAAAACAGGCAAAATATATATTAACTCAACCGGAAATTCAGGCCTTGCAAAAGGCGGAAGCGGCGACTTGCTGGCGGGCATGGCCGTCTCCTTTATTGCTCAGGGAATGGCTCCGTTTGATGCTGCGGTCTGTGCTGTTTACCTTCACGGTCTGTGCGCCGATGCCGTTGCTGAAAAAACCTCTATGCGTGGAATGCTGCCCACCGATGTTTTAAATTATCTTCCCGAGCTTTTTTCAAAATTTGAATAGCAGGTGATATTTTGAAAAGAGCCTTTTCTGTTTTTGCCGTAATTTTACTGCTTCTTGCGGCAGGATGTGAAAAAACAAAAAAGGAAAAAACACTCCCCCCTGTTCCACCGAATATGTTTTCATCAAATCTTGAAATCACGTTTGCCGACACTACGATGACAGCGAAAATCGCAAAAAAATCCGCTGACGAGTTTGAAATTCAAATGCTCTCTCCAGAAATTATGGAATCGCTTGCATTAACATACAAGGGCGGAATTTGCACCGTTACTTATGACGGCTTAAGATTTGAAACAGACCTCTCACGGTTTCCTCAATCCGAATTCGGTGCCTTGCTTACTCAGGCGCTGTTTGATATCAGCCAGGATATAGACATCCAAAAAACCTATTCAAACGGAATTTGGACATATAAAGGCAACGGAGAAAGAGGAGTTTTTGTTCTGACTCAAAGCGCAGAGACGGGAGCTTGGCTTGAGCTCAGCATTGAAGGAGCAAAGCTTCGCGTTATCTTTAAAGACTTTAACGCTTCACAAACTCAATAAAAAATTCAGCTCGCAAAATCAAAACAAGATTTTGCGAGCTGATTCAATTCTGTTATATTATTATACTGTCCAGAACAGCCTGCGCCTCGGCATATTCGTTGCCTGATCTAAAACGTGTTATACGTTTTATAATCTGATCATAAAAGCTTCGTTCATTTTCGTTTTCTTCATTTTCGGATGCATCTTTGAATTCAATATATTTTCTTTTCAGCTCTTTCAAAAATTCTTCTTTGGAATAGACTTTCAAATGCTCGATTTCAAGCTCGCCGGCTAATTCCTCAAGCTGTTCAACCGAGTCGGCACCAAATTCCTCAACCATTTTTCTGAAATCATCATCTTTATAATAAAAACGCATTCCCGAAAGATGACCGAATGCCTTCAATGTGTCGAGATAGCCCATTTTCATTCGCTTTTCCTGCATTTCTTTGCTGAAATCAAAAGCCGCTCCGAGTTCATCAATATTGTAAGGGCGAATATAAACAATTTCAGCGCAGGAAATATCCTCACGGTGGCCAAAGCCTTTCATGGAGGAAATATCAACGACAACAATCCTGTTGTAACCATTTTTACGAAGCATTCCGACAGGCGCATTGTCATAAACACCGCCGTCAAGAAACCTTTCACCTTCAGGCCCGATTTTGCTGACACCGGGCACCTTGGAGGAAGCAAGCAGATAGTCAATCAGCTGCCCCTCGGGGATTTTGTCAATAAACATTTCAAGCGGCGTAAACTCGGAAAGATGAAAAGTAACCATACCAAACTTTATTTCCGACTCACGAACTTTGTTTTCATTAATAAAACGTTCAAGAAGGTCTCGGGTTGGCGATGCATCTATTCCGCCGTTTTTAACAATTTCTTTAAAAAGAGCAGGAAAATTTTTAAAGCTGAAAAGATTTTCGGGATCCGGCAGCTCTTCAGCAATTTTAACACCTTTATCAACCGATGCGCAGTCCCAAAGCTCAACAGCTTCGTTAAAGCCGCCTGCAGCAATAAGCGCACCGTTTATTGAACCGATTGATACGCCGGCAACGGCCGAAAACTTAACGCCAAGTTCACGCATTGCCTGCCATGCTCCAAGCTGATAAGCGCCTTTTGCTCCGCCGCCTGCCAAAACAAGACCGTATTCTTTCATATAATCACTCCTGTTTATATTTTAACATATCCAACTGTATTTGCAACATACAAAATCAATTTAAATGCAACCTCAAACCAAAAAATATGTTGACATCTTTTTTTAGCCGTTATATGATTTTATATATCAAATTTATTTCTCTGTGAAAGGATATTTTTATGAAACTGCCTGAATGCGTTAATGAAAGAATAAATAAATACTGCTCGGTTATAGAAAAACACAGCCCCAAGCTTGCCGAGCTTTACCGCAACTGCTACCCCAACACGCTTGAAACTGCAACCGAAATAATGAATGACGGCTCTGTTTTTGTTTTGACGGGCGATATCCCTGCCATGTGGCTCAGGGATTCAACGGCGGAGGTTTCGCATTACATTCCTCTTGTCAAAGAAAACGATGACATAAAAGATATAATCAAAGGCGTCATTAAAAGACAAAGAATGTATATTGAGCTTGAGCCTTACGCCAACGCTTATAAAAAAGAGCCGAACGACCACAAAGAATTCAATGATTACCCCGAAAACCATCCGATTGTTTGGGAAAGAAAATATGAAATCGACTCTCTTTGCTATCCTTTAAGACTTGCATATCTTTATTGGAAAGCGACGGGAGACAGCAGCATACTCGGCGATGATTTCCTCAAAAGCACCGAAATCACGGTTAATCTTTGGAGAACCGAGCAGCACCATTTTGAAAAATCGCCTTACCGCTTCACAAGAAAGAATTGCCCCGAGCAGGATACAATTCATAACAACGGAATGGGAAATCCCGTTGAGTATACGGGCATGACCTGGTCAGGCTTCCGTCCCAGCGACGATGCCTGCCGCTACGGATATCTTGTCGCCTCAAATATGTTTGCCGTTGTTGTTCTCGGCTATCTTGCTGAAATGCTCGAAGCGGCATATCCCGAACAAAGCTCCCTGATTGCAGAATGCAATTCACTAAAAAACGAAATCAGAAGCGGTATCGAAAAATTTGCAGTTGTTGACCATGAAAAATACGGCAAAATATATGCCTGCGAAGTGAACGGCATGGGAGATTATTTCCTTTTCGACGACGCAAACGTTCCCAGCCTGCTTTCGGCGCCATACCTCGGCTTTTGCGCCCATGACGATGAAATTTATCTGAACACAAGAAGATTTATCCTCAGCAAGGATAACCCCTATTATTATGAAGGAAAATTTGCAAAAGGCGTAGGAAGTCCGCACACACCCGAAGGCTATATCTGGCATATCGCTCTTTCGATGCAGGGCCTTTCAAGCAACAATCCCGAAGAAATAAAAGATATTCTTTATATGCTTGAAACAACAGACGGCGGCACAGGCTACATGCACGAGGGATTTGACGCAAACAATCCCGACATATTCACAAGAAGCTGGTTCAGCTGGTCATGCGCACTTTTTGCAGAGCTTGTTGAAAAAGCCGTTGATGAGGAGATTATTTAAATGATAACAATGAATCTTTATTATCAAATGAAACCCGGCACCAAAGATGAATTTATTAAAAAAGTATATTCCCTCGGAATTCCGCAGGCAACTCAAAAAGAAAACGGATGCCTCGGCTATGATTTTTATGCATCGGCCGATAAAGATATCATTCTCCTTGTTGAAAAATGGGAAAGCGCCGAGTGCCTCCCCTCCCATAAGGAGCAAGAACATTTCAAAAAACTCCTTTCACTCAAAAATGATTATGTCATCTCAACCGATTGCGAAAGTTTTGAACAATAGCAAAAAATATTTTCAAAAAATTCAAAAAAAGGCTTGCAAAAACTCAAACATTGTGGTATTATAACATGCGTTCGATACGAACGCGTTATGGCCCGGTAGTTCAGTTGGTTAGAACGCCAGCCTGTCACGCTGGAGGTCGACGGTTCGAGCCCGTTCCGGGTCGCCATAATTTGCTGCTATGGCTCAGGTGGTAGAGCGCATCCTTGGTAAGGATGAGGTCGGCGGTTCGAGTCCGCCTAGCAGCTCCAATCCCTTGAAACTTAAGGTTTCAAGGGATTTTTTATGTTTTATAAAAATTATCAGACCGCATCCCTAAATCGCAATTTTTCAGTAAGAGATGCGGTCTAACTATGAGCAGACTGCAAACAAGTCTTTTGAATTTGACAAAACAAAAAGTGTCGAAAATCTTGAAAACTGCATCAGATACATCTATAATGATATCAGCACTTACGGACACATTAGTCGTTTGATTGGAGAGATGTTTTATGTTTAAAGCAATAACCTCTTTTTTTATGTCATTCATCATTTTAATTGTCGGACTTTTCACACCTGCAGTTCCTGAAGCAAAGCCGGAGCAGGAGCTTGCAACGCTCGGTAACATCTGCAAAGATTACAAGCTTTCTGACAAGCTTTATGTGCTTGATTCGGCAACGTTCCAAAGCAAAGACGAACGCCACATGGCTGTTGGTCTGCAGGGCGTTGTTGCAAAAACAAGTCCCTGCATTTTCATAGTTACAAACGAAATCTGCAACGACTATCTTGATGAAATCGCAGACAGCGGAGTCGAACTTATCCGTAACGATGAAAACGGCGAAAAATGGACGGTTAAATCACTTCTCAATAAGTTCAAATCATATATAACCGATTCGGGATATGTTCTTTATCGCGAAAGTGAAAAAGCAGAAGGCCTGAATGCAGCAACAAATCTTGCCGCACTCTACGGCTGGCTGCCCGTGCCTGAAAGCCTTAAGCATTTAGCTGTTGATGCAGGTCTTGCACTTAAAGAAGATTTTTCAGATGATACATACAATCTTATTTTTCAATGGAGTTTCTTTGAAAAACACAAAGAGCAATTTAACTATAACGCTCTTATGAGCCTTAAATATGAGGTAACGGGTCTTCGTGACCTTGCCATTCAGCAAGGCTTCTATACATTCTATATTGACGATGACGAAGATACCAACCTTCTGCGCAAGCGTGTTATGGAATATGCAGGCGACAACGTTCCTGTTCTCGGCTGGGTTAAATATGAAGTTGCATTTGTTGAGCAGGCTTCAAAAAGCGGTAACATGGCGCTGCCATCAGACCACAGCCACAATAACAGCTATCTTGCTTCTTTCAAATGTGATATTCCTTACCAAAATCACAGCACCGTTGAAAAATATACCGACACAACAAAGCATTACTGTGCCATTGTTTTCAGCGACGGCGACAACCTTCAGTGGATTCAGAACGGTTACAACGAGTATTATCAAAAGCTCGCCCTTGAAAAGCAGTTTCCGGTAACATGGTCATTTCCTCCCCTGCTTCAGGAGTTTTCACCTGTCACAGTTAAAAAGATTTATTCCGATGCAACCGAAAACGATTATTTCATGGCCGGCGTTTCAGGCGCAGGATATATTCATCCGACAGAATATCCTTTCAATGCTCTCGGAGGCTTCACGGATTTAACTGCTGCCTCAATGGCAAAGAGCAAACTTGAATACGTTCAGATTCTTGACGGCACCCCCAACAACGAATTTGAAGATAAAATTCTCACCGACAGACTTGAATATTACGCAAGATACCAAAACATCAAGGGCGGTGTTCTTAGCCTTGACCCCGACAGATACGCAGGCGGCGAAGGCAAGATTTATTTTGTTAACAACAAACCGTTTATCAGTTACCGTCTTTCTCTTTGGCATCCCGACGGCGAGGGCGCAAGCGTTACAACCGAGTGGCTTGATGAACAGGCATCAATCGTTAACTCCTACCCTGCCGATATGAAATCAATTAACGGATACAGCGTAATAAACGTTCATCCGTGGACTGTCAGCGTTAAAAATCTTGCATATTTTGTAAGCCGTCTTGATGAGGATGTTGTGCTTGTTACGCTTGACGAGCTTATGGAAATGATTAACGAAAACATACCTCATGAATACGCAAAACCCATCAAGTAAAAATTAACAGGCGGCTGATATCGCCAATAATCTTGAACATTCAAAGAATTACAAATAATCACAAGACTTAAGGTGACCAAATGACAACCGAAATCAATATAATCGCACATATTCACAGCGATTTCACTTCAAAATTCGGCATTCCCCGTCAGAGCGGGTTGGTTGACGAGCTTGAAGCAACAATCATCTTTGAACCCGAATACCGCAACCCCGATGCGCTTCGGGGAATTGACGAATATTCACATTTATGGCTTCTGTGGCAGTTTTCCGAATGCGTCTGCAAGGAATGGACTCCGACGGTCAGACCTCCCAGACTCGGCGGCAACAAAAGGATGGGTGTTTTCGCAACACGCTCCCCTTTCAGACCAAATCCAATCGGGCTTTCAAGCGTTAAGCTTTTGGGGGTCGAAAAAACGAAAAAATACGGCTTTGTGCTCCGTGTGGCAGGCGCGGACTTGCTTGACGGCACACCGATTTATGATATTAAACCGTATCTGCCTTATGTTGATTCTCACCCGTATGCAAGCAACGGATTCGCCCTTGATGAAAAGAACGGTGTATTAACTGTTGATTTCCCTGATGATATTCTCAAAATAATACCGACTGAAAAACAAGCGGCACTAAAGGCTGTTCTTGCACAAGACCCGAGACCCGGATATCAAAACGAACCCGAAAGAATATACGGCATCGAATTTGCAGGTTTTAACATTCGTTTCACTATCGAAAACTCACTTTTAAAAGTTATTGAAACAGAAAAAATCTAAAAAGCGGCGGAGCTTACACTCTGCCGCTTAACTTATATTTGATGCTTTCAAAAATTTCAATTATTTTAAATCGCATCTCATATTTAGCTCCATTTTGAACAAGTTCTGCACCGTCCTTGCCGAAAACTGCATCTATATCTGCATTTTCACTTGCAGCCGGCAAGCACAACGGCGGAAACATAACGCACCACCAGTTATGCCCCTCACCTTTGCCAAGAACAACCTTAAGCGCGAGATATTCTCCTGCAGGCAAAGTGAAATCTTCATAAGTTCTGGTTGAAAAATATTCATTAACAAGAAATATTTGAGCTGTGTAGTCAAAACCGTTTTCTTTCAAAACATCATTGGCTGCTTCAATAAGCTCCTGCTTTTGCGTTTCCAAACATGCCTGCGCATTTTCAACATTAACCGCTCCGCCGAAAAGTTCTTTTCCGCTTCCGAGCAGCGCATCTCTCACAAGCAATTTTACTTCTTGATCAGCCGCCGAATCGGAATTTGCAAGAATATGAAGTCTTACAACATCCTGTCTTATATCTCTGCACTCCGCGCCAAAGCCGACAACCGAAAAAACAACAGCGATAACCAATCCCAAGGCAACCGAAATCTCTGCTAAATGTATTTTTTTCATAAAAAAACCGTCCTTTTATGTTTTGATAACATTTTGGGACGGTTTTTGTTTGTTTATTCATTTATTTCATGTTCAAGGCCGCCGATTTCATCACGAGCCTTAAACACATAGCCGTTCTGGCTGAGAATATCAATATGCGAAAGAGCTTCCCCCGTTCCGAGAGCAACGCAATTAAGCGCATCATCCGCAACGGTAGTCTTTATTCCTGTCTTACGCTCAATCATCTCATCAATGCCGCGAAGTAAGGCACCGCCGCCTGTAAGACGGATTCCGGATTCGCAGATATCGGCAGAAAGCTCTGGAGGTGTCATCTCCAAAACGGAACGCACCGCTTCAGCAATCGCTTCAAGATGCGGACGCATTGCAAGATAGGCCTCAGTTGAGCTGACTTCAATGCTGACAGGCATGTTTGTTATAAAATGCTTTCCTTTAACTGTTAAACCAAGCTCAACGTCACGCAAATATGAACAGCCGATTTGCTTTTTGATAAACTCACCGGTTTTTTCACCAATGATAACATCTCTTTCTCGTCTTATCTGGCGAACTATTGCCTCATCAAGGTTATTTCCGGCAACCTTAATAGAATGTGAAACAGAAATGCAACCCATAGTGATAACAGCAATATCCGTTGTGCCTCCTCCGATGTCAACAATCATCGTTCCGACAGGGCGGTTATTCTTAAGCCCTGCGCCGAGAGCGGCTGCAAGAGGTTCTTCAATAAGGCAGGCTTTTGCAGCACCGGCAGCGGTTATCAGATCGAGAATTGTTCGTTTTTCAAGACTAGTTGCCATTGAAGGAACGCAAACAACAACATTGGGCTTGAACACCATGTTTTTACAAATTTTTGAAAGAACATAGCGAAGAATATGTTTTGTTGCAGTAAAGTCAGACACAACGCCGTGTTCCATGGGTTTAACAACCCTTATGGAATCGGGATTTTTGCCAATCATTTCCCATGCACGTTTGCCAACGCCGATAAGTCTGCCGCTTTTTTTCTCATAGGCGGCAACACACGGCTCGGTCATAACAATTCCTTTGCCCTCAACAAAAACAACTATTGAAGTTGTGCCGAGGTCAATTCCGATATTTGCTCCGAGCATGTTTTCACCGCCTTCTGTTAACTGTTATTATTTTTCTTTTTATGAACGGTCAACGCAACCGTTATGCAATATATTTCTTTTGCCCCATTAAGCCACAGCATCTTTGCGCATTCATTGAGCGTCTCGCCCGAGGTTGAAATATCATCACAAAGCAAAATTGTTTTTCCTTCAACACATTCGGAATTCACAACCTCAAATGCACCGATAAGGTTTCCCTTTCGAAGATAATAGCTTAAACCATGCTGTTTTTCAGTTTCATAAAGCTTTTTTAATATATCAGACTTATGCTCCAAATTAAGAATTTCACTTATCCCTTCGGCAAGCCAAAAGCATTGGTTATAGCCACGCTGCTTAACGCTTTTATCCGTCATCGGAACTTCGGTTATATAATCAAAATGAATGCCGCCAAATTTTTGTTTGACAATCTGAGCCATTTCAAATGAATAAGCTTTATAGTTGCGGAAACTCTTTCTGAATTTAAAAGCATGGATACCTTTTCTGACACAGCCGCCGAAATAAAACGGAGCTGCAAGCGAATCAAAATATTTTTCGGCCCCCTTGCAGGAGCATTTATCTTTTTCTCTTCCGCATTTTATGCATGTTGTGCCGTTTATGCGTGGAAGCTCTTTTTCACACTTAGCGCACAACATTCTGTCTGCTGAAATTACCCTGCCGCAATAGGCGCATCTGTCCGGAAGCAACGCCGAAATCAAAGATACAAAAAGCTTTTTCAATCATCCTCACCAAGCATAATAAAACTCTTTAATGCCGAATATCTTTTTGCCTTGCTGTTATTTTGAACCATTCTTTCAATCGTGGCCTGAGAACCGACAAGTATCATAAGTTTCTTCGCTCTCGTAACTGCTGTATAAAGCAAATTACGGTATGCAAGCTGCTCAACAACTCCGGTAGCAGGCATAACAACAGCTTCAAATTCATTGCCCTGACTCTTATGCACGGTTACTGCATAAGCATGTTCAAGCTCGCTGCTTCCCTCAAAAGGATATTCGGCAAGCTTGTCATCAAATCGGACATACAGAGTATGAGCAATCTCATCTATTTTATCAAGAATTCCTATATCGCCGTTAAAAACTCCGAGGCCGTCTTTTTCGGAACCGGTCCATGGGATATTATAGTTATTTTTTATCTGCATCAGCTTGTCTCCCTCTCGGAAAACACGCTGACCAAAAGCATGCTCACGTTTGTATCGTGCAGGCGGATTTATTGCCGCTTGCAGCAATCTGTTAAGATTAACGGTTCCCGCTTCGCCCTTCCTTGACGGGCAAAGAACCTGAATATCGTCGGTAGGTGAAAATTTGTATGCATTCGGCAACCTTGTTGAACAAAGCTCTGTCACCGTTTTGGCGGCCATAAAAGGAGCATTTCTTTCCATAAAGAAAAAATCTCCGTCCGTTCGGGTTATCTCGGGGAATTCGCCCTGAACAATTTTGTGTGCATTGGTAACAATAAGGCTCTCCATAGCCTGGCGAAAAACCTCTTTAAGCTCAACAACGGGTAATACCTTGGAATTAACCATATCGTGAAGAACATTGCCGGCTCCGACAGGCGGAAGCTGATCGGAATCACCAACCATAACAAGCCTGCAGCCGATAGGCAGAGCATCCAAAAGACTTGAAAAAAGAACAATGTCAACCATTGAAAGCTCATCTATTATAACAGCACCGACACTCAGCGGATTGCGCTTGTTGCGTTGAAAAACAGGGCGGTCGTTTCTGTCCCATTCCACCTCAAGAAGCCTGTGAATGGTTTGAGCCTCTCGGCCGGTTAATTCACTCATTCTCTTTGCAGCGCGGCCTGTAGGTGCGGCAAGTGCAACTTCAAGGCCCTGACTTTCAAACACCTTCAGAATTCCTCTTAAGGTTGTTGTTTTGCCTGTACCGGGGCCGCCCGTCAAAATCAAAATACCTCTTTCAACAGCAAGGCGGATTGCCGTGCGCTGCATGTCGTTATAGCACACACCGCCGATAAGCTCTGCATAATTAATCTGCTCCTCAATGTTATCCAGGCACTTCGGAGCAAAACGTTTCATAAACAGAACCGTATTTGCGGCTCTTTTTTCAGCTTCATAAATATCCGGAAGAAAAACAAATTCTTTGCCGTAAATATTCTCAGAAATCAGCTGTTTCTGCTCAATAAGCTTATCAAGCTGAATTTCAATGCTATCCTCCGAACATCCAAGCAAAGAAACACACGGCGGAATCAGCTTTTCTCTGGGCAGACATGTGTGGCCGTTATAAAGATTATGGCGAACAACATACAGAATTCCTGCCGCTGTTCTGTATTCATCGGCAGGCGGAACCGGAAGCCTTGCTGCAATATCACAGGCTTTTTCAAATGTTATACCGATTCCTTCAGAACAAAGAATATAGGGATTTCTCTCTACTGTGTCAACAGACCTTGAGCCAAAAACCTTAAATACTCTCAGACATTCAGCGGTTGTCATTCCGTATCGCTCAAGAGAAATCAAGGCTTCTCTTTCGGCAGCGCGTTTTTTGAATTCCTCTGAAATTTCCTTTGCCCTTTCACGGGAAATGCCCTTGATTTCCACCAAACGCATGGGAGCATTTTCAATAACATTAAAAGTATCTTCGCCGAAACGCTCAACAATTTTCTGAGCTGTTTTTTCTCTTATTCCCTTAATTATGCCGGAAGAAAGATATGAAAGCATATCGGCTGCGGTTTCGGGCATTTCACGAACACAGCCCTCAATTTTAAGCTGCTTTCCGAAAGTCGGATGCACCATCCACCTGCCCGAAAACGTCACCCTTTCGCCGCAATAAAGGTCGCTCACATTGCCTGTTGCAGTAAAAAGCTCACCGTCACTTGAAAATTCAAGCACAGTGTAGCCATTTTCAGTATTTTGGTATGTTATGTATTCCACAACACCCGTTACAGTAACCAATTCTTCCATATCAACCAAAACAAAATTAAATTAAAGTGTCGAGAAGGTCTGTAAGCCGAGTTCTGTCATTTAAGGCAATCATCTGTCTACGCCCTGCATTGCTGCAAGGCTTTAGCCACCCTTCGGAGTATCGCCGAGCAAGCGACGGAGCAAAGCTCCTCCTCCGGTCGGTGTTGCTTCGGATAGGGTTTGCAGGGGCGTGCGGTTCCCCGCACGCCGGTGAGCTCTTACCTCGCCTTTCCACCCTTACCTGAATTAACAGGCGGTATATCTCTGTTGCACTTTCCCTAAGGTCACCCTCGGCGGCCGTTAGCCGTTATCCTGCTCTGTGAAGCTCGGACTTTCCTCACGCAGCCAAAGCTGCCCGCGACTGCCCAACCTTCTCGACACACTTTTATATTGTAAAACAGCTTTCAAAAAAAGTCAAACAAAATAAATATAATATAAAAATAATTTACAATTAAGATATTGTATATTGCAGAATTTTACGTTAAAATGTTTGATATCAACAAATGAGAGGACAAACTGATGGAAGATATATATATTTCAAAAAGAAGACGAGCATCGGACGAAATAGAGTTCGTTTATCTTGACGAACCTTCTCCTGTTCCGCCGCCTGAAGAACCGCCGCACAAAAAGAGAAAAAGAAAAAAGCACCGTTTGCTGAAATTTATCGCATCGACACTTATCATTGCATTTCTTTTCTCTTCGGCTTTTATTTTTGTTTTTGCCGCCGCATCGGATTACACAAGGAATGACCTCGAAGCAAACGAATATATCTCATCGTTTGAACTTAAAAGCAGCCCCTTTGTTTCAAACATTCTTCTTCTTGGTGTTGACGGAAATGCGGATTCTTCTTCACGCTCCGACTCGATGATATTGATTTCCGTTGATTTTGCTCATGCCAAAATCAAACTCACATCATTTTTGCGTGACAGTTGGGTTGAGATACCTTCAAAAGGCAGAAAAGGCAAGCTTAATTCTGCCTGCACTTACGGCGGCCCTCAGCTCGTTGTTGACACAATCGAATACAACTTCGGCGTTGATATTGACCATTATGTTATGGTCGATTTCAAAATGTTCACACAAATAATTGACAGCCTCGGCGGAGTTGAGGTTGAAGTTACCGAAAAGGAAGCAAAGTTTATTAACAACACAACTCGCCAAACCGTTGAAAGCGGCGAAAATATCCGTTTAAACGGCGAAGAAGCGCTTGTCTATTGCCGCATTAGGAAGCTGGACAGCGATTATATGAGAACATACAGGCAAAGAAAGGTTATTTCCGCCCTCATCAGTCAGGCAAAAAATGCAGGCATAGCTTCGCTGATTGAAACAATGAACAATATTTTTCCGCTTATTCAAACAGATATGTCTGCCGCCGAAATAACAGGGCTGGCATATAAGGCAGGCATAGGTGTTCTTGCTTTTGATATTGAGCAGAACCGAGTTCCCATTGATGACCACATGACGCCGAAAACAATAAACGGCCAATGGGTTGAATCTCTTGACATTGAGGCAACCAAGGAATATTTGCAAGACTATATTTACACAAACAAAATTAAAATAGAGGAAAGCTGAACATGGAAATAAAATTCAGAAAATTCATCCCTGATGACAGAGATATCTTTTTAACAATGGTAAAAAAATTCTATGCACCCCCTGCCGTGCTTCATTTCCCGTCAGAAGAAGTTATGCTTTCAAGTTTTGATGCAGCAATTGAAATCCCGGAGCTTGTTAAAGGCTATTTGTTTGAATATGACGGCAAACCTGCAGGCTATGCCATTGTTTCAATGAAATTCGAAACGGAAGTGGGCGGAATGACCGCATGGATTGAAGAGCTTTATGTTGAGGACTGCTGCAGAAATCTCGGCATTGGAAGCAGATTTTTTGAGTTTCTGGAAAAAGAATTTAAAAATCAAATCAAAAGAATACGCCTTGAGGTTGGCGATGAAAACATCGGTGCAAAACGCCTCTATAGTAAACTGGGCTTTGAACCGCTTGATTACCGCCAGATGGTGATAGATAAGGATTTTTAAAAACAAGTTTAATATACCAAAAACGGCAGAAGCTGAATTGCTTCTGCCGTTTTTTCAATCTGTTAAAGACCTGTCTTTTCGCTGATATATTTTCTTGCCATGCAGGCGTATTCATAGGGATTTGCCTTTGCAGGATCCTGCTCTGCTTCAACAACAACCCAGCCTTCATAATCCGCATCAGAAAGAATATCAAAAACGGGAGTGAAATCAAAATCGCCGTCACCGGGAACGGTAAATGCTCCTGCTCTTACGCAGTCCAGGAAGCTCCAACCTTTTTCTTTGCCCTCGTTAATAACATCCTGACGGATACTCTTGAGGTGAACATGCTTAACTCTGTTAACATATTTTTTAAGAACACCGATTGCATCCTCGCCGGAGAATGAAAGATGACCTGTATCATAAAGAAGATAAACAAGATCAGGATCTGTTATTTCCATAAGCTTATCAATTTCTTCCTCGGTCTGAACACCCGTACCCATGTGATGATGAACGGTGAAATACATGCCCTTCTCTTTTGCAAGTCTACCCATTTCGTTGAAGCCCTTGGCAATAAGCGCCCACTGCTCTTCGGTATAAACAGGCTTATCGCCGAAAATGCTCAGAGCCTTTCCCTGAATGGAGTTGCCCTGCTCCGATGCGCCGATAACTTTTGCGCCGAGAGCATGAAGAAAATCTCTGTGCTTAATAAAAGCTTCTATAGTTGCCTCATATCCTTCGGAAAGAAGGAGAGATGAGAACCATGCGTTGCAGATTCGAAGGCCTCTGACTTCAAGCTTATGCTTGAGGGTTTCAACATCTTTGGGGTATTTGTTGCCGATTTCGCTGCCTTTGAAGCCGCTGAGAGCCATTTCGCTCACGCACTGTTCAAAGGTGTTTTCTGCTCCGAGGTCGGGAAGGTCATCGTTTGTCCATGCAATGGGAGCTATCGCAAGGCTAACCTTATCTTTGTTAAGCATTTAAATTCCTCCGTATATTAAGAATTAATAAAGTCTTGCTTTTTCAATATTGGCCTGCATATCTTCATAAGCAGCCTGAACTTTTTCGCTTGTGGAAACCTCAGCAACGCCGACTCTCCACCAAGCATCGTAGCCGTCACTCATGCTGCCGTGAACAACCTTGATGTCAAACAGACAAGGAACTGTCTGCTCCTTGGAGTCCTTGATTGCATCACGAAGCTCTGCAACGTTTGTGACTGTGTATGCTTTGCAGCCGTAACCTTCGGCGATTTTTGCAAAATCAATGGGAACAATTGCGCCGTCAAGCATGCCTGTGAGAGGATTCCTTGCCTGGAATCTTGTTCCGAAAGTGTCAGTTCCCTGATTATTCTGAAGATTCTCAATGCAACCCCAGCCTGAATTATCAAAGAGCATAACATTTATCTTTGCGCCCTCCATAACAGCTGTGTAAAGCTCACTATGAAGCATCAGGAAACTTCCGTCACCCACCATGGTATAAACCTCTCTGTCAGGTTCTGCAAGCTTAACGCCGAGTGCACCGCAGATTTCATAACCCATGCAAGAGAAACCGTATTCCATGTGATATGTTTTGGGAACAGATGACCTCCAGAGCCTCTGCATGCATCCGGGCAAGCTGCCGGAAGAACCGATCGCAACCGCATTTTTATCAATAAGCTTGTTTATTTCACCCAAAGCTCTTGTTTGCGAAAGGCCTTCATTAAGATACATGCTGTACATACGGTCGACCTCCGCATTATAGTCCTCTTTTATCTGAGCCAGTTCTTCGCTGTCCCAATTTGAGCAATATTCTCTGACGGTAAGAGCGCCCATAATATCGAGCAACGCGGTCTTTGCGTCGGCAATAACCGCGGTTGCATCCATCTTGAATGCATCAAACGGGCAAACATTAATTGAAAGCATTTTCACATCGGGATTCTGGAAGCCCCATTTTGAAGCGGTTGTGAAGTCGGTAAGACGTGTACCGACTGCAATAACAAGATCGGCTTGCTTTGCAACAGTATTTGCAGCGGGGCCGCCGGTGACACCGATACCGCCCATATTAAGCGGCAAATCCCAACGGATGTTGCCTTTTCCTGCCTGGGTTTCGCAAATCGGCATATTAAACTTTTCTGCAAAAAATCTTGCGGTTTCCCATGCCTCGGAATATGTAACACCGCCGCCGACAATAAGAATGGGCTTTTCGCTGCGCATAATAGCTTTAACCGCAGCCTCAATCTCACGCTGAGTAGGTGAACGGCGGTCAATATGCCAAACTCTCTTTTTGAGGAAATAGTCGGGATAATCAAAAGCTTCGCCCTCAACATCCTGAGGCATTGCAAGACAGACCGCACCTGTTTCGGCAGGATCTGTGAGAACTCTCATGGCGTTAAGGCAAGCGGTCATAAGCTGTTCGGGTCTGACGATTCTGTCCCAATATTTGCAAACAGCTTTAAAAGAATCGTTTGCGGTTGTGCTGTAGCTTGCAGGCTGCTCAATCTGCTGAAGAACGGGATCCGGCTGGCGGCAAGCAAATGTGTCACCCGGAAGCAAAAGCAAAGGAATTCTGTTGGCCGTTGCGGTGCCTGCCGCGGTTACCATATTAAGCGCACCGGGACCAATAGAAGATGTGCAAGCGATAATCTGACGACGGTTTTTCTGCTTTGCAAAAGCCATTGCCGCATGAGCCATACCCTGCTCGTTATGCCCCTGATAAAACTTAAGATTGTGGCCTCCCTGTTCGAGTGCCTGACCTATACCGACAACGCAACCATGGCCGAAAATGCCAAAAATGCCGTCAACAAATTTAGTTTCAACACCATCAAAGCTGACATACTGATTGTCAAGAAATTTGACAAGAGCCTGTGCCATTGTAAGTCTCATTATAAATCCTCCTTATCGAAAATTTCCATAATAAAAGCGATTAATAATTAAATATACCATATTAGAATATATTATATACCATATATAGTGCTATTTCAAGCAAAAATCTTTAAATATGGTTAATAAAATATTTAATTTTTTTCACAAAAAGTCTTGACAAGTGCGACTAAATAATATATTATATTGGAGCGCTTGAAAAACGCAGTAAATATTAATAAATGATCCATTAGCTCAGCAGGCAGAGCACTTGACTTTTAATCAAGGTGTCCGGAGTTCGAATCTCCGATGGATCACCAAAAACGCTTCGCAGCTTTTGTTGCGGAGCGTTTTTCTTGTATCGCAATTACATTAGGTATCAACAGGTAAAGCAACAGGCAGCACCTATTTAAAACAAATGCTGCCTGTTTTATTATTTTTGAATATTTTTAATCTGTTTTTTAAAATAATTAACATAATTATCGAACAGATGAATCTTTTCTTCTCCTTTCATTGCTTCCAATAGCTTTAATATGCGCTCGGTTTCGGAAACAGCTCTTTTAACATCGCCCTCATCCCTGTAATATTCGGCAATTTTCCACATCATCTGAATAAGCGTTTCAAATGAAAGCCATTTTTGCTTTTCCGCCGCCTCATACTTGGGCTTGCCGTTCAAAACAAATGCCATTTCCGAAAGCTTTGTAAAATATATTTCAGGCACCTGTTCAAGTGCCGTTACCGCACTTTCAATATCACCTTTTGCGTTATATGCATAAGCAAGAAAACGCAGAGCATCATATTTTATTTCGTCCGATTCGGTTTTGTCTATAAGCTTTGAAGCCAATATAATTGTTTTATCTGGAGTTTTACTGTAATTTATCACATAAAGCAAATTGTTGAGTAATATTTCATTTTCCGGATATTTTTTTAAAGCTGTTTCAAGAATCTCTCTCCCCTTTTCCGGATTTGATTCTCTGCATTCCGCAGCTTCATCAACCGCCTTTTTAATCTCATTCTCTTTTTCGATTGAATCGTATGACAAAAGCTCGTCGGTGGAGACCCCGAAATACTGTGCAATAACAGGCACCAAAGTTATATCGGGAAAAGCAATGCTGTTTTCCCATTTACTGACAGCCTGAAATGAAACACCTATTCTTTCTGCAAGCTGTTCTTGAGTAATCCCCTGCTTTTTACGCAATACTTTTATTTTATTACCTATATTTATCTTCATAGACAGCAACCTCCGATTAAAAATATTAACATTCCTTAAATCAAAGTATACGAAACGCCAAACCAATTATCAATAACCGCCCAAACGATAAAATTCAACCGAGAGTTGAAGCATAAAAAAGCCGGCAGATTTCACTCTGTCGGCTTTAATCTCACACAATCGTTTTCAGATAATTTGATATAGAACTATACACTGCAAAAACAGAAGGAATATTAAGATAAGACAAATTGACATCTCCGATATATCCGCCAAATTTCTTATCAAAACTAAGATGTAACGTCCTATTGATAATACCGTATTCAACAGATTCAACATTATTCAAGCCATAAGTTGAAACGCTGAATTCACCTGCATAATAGAAATTATTTTTCTTTTCAATCGTAACAAACTCTTCTTCGCCTGAAGGATAAGTAATTTTAAGCACAATGCCCGAAATATCGGGTTTAGCTTTGTCATATATAATCAGGCTTTTAATCGGCGCATAGAGAATTTTCACCCGAACCACTTCTATGACTCCTCCGCAAGGCGGATCAAAATCCTCTTCTGCTCCGGCAAATGAAGTAACAGCAGAAGTAAAACAAATAATGAAAACAAAAAACAAAGTTATAGCTTTCTTAAACATCCGTCGTATGCACGCTCCTTATTTATAAAACCAGCACTTCTTCTTTAGAATTAGCCGGAGAATATAAACCCCAACATATTAATAATATCAAATCAATATTACAAAGTCAACATAATTATGTGAATCCATGTATATAATAGACAAATTTCTGCGTTTTATATAACCGAATTAAGTTAATTTTGTACAAAATCCCATCTTGAAAATGATAATAAATCATGCTATATTATAGTCAAGGAAAGGGTGATACCGATGTACAGGTAAAAAACCTAAAGACCTAAAGCTGAAACATCAAACAGCCTAAAGTCTTTACCTACAGTCTCAAAAATAAATATTTTATAAAAGCAAAATACAAAATTGACAAAGCAAATAAAAAAATCAAAATTGAGGCTGGACAATACCGCAGAAAGAGAGGTTATCCAAAGATGTTAGATATCAAGAGTTCAATGAAATAACCCTTGGCTGAATGTGTAAAGAAACATCAGTCAAGGGTTATTTCAATTTTATATGCTTTTTCATTCTTAAGCTTTTCAGTGTTTAAAATTTTGTTATAAAAACACTTGATTTTTATTTTAAGTTGTAATATAATCTTTTGAGTATCGGGGTGTAGCGCAGTTGGTAGCGCGCTTGGTTCGGGACCAAGAGGCCGTGGGTTCAAATCCCGCCACTCCGACCAACCTCAGAAAGGCTGAAATCGTTGATATACAACGGTTTCAGCTTTTTACTTTTTCTCAAAAATCCTTAAATGGTCCTTATTTGGTCCTTATTCTAAAAATCGCGAAAGCCGGGAAGCCTTTAGTATCAAGGCCTCCCGGCTTTTTGCATGGTTCTTATCGGGTGTTTTTATGAGCGATTTTTGCCCGATAAATAATCATAAAGCTGGTCCATATCAATCAAATTCCTATTCCCTATAAGGGTAGAAACAATTTTCTTTTCCTCAACAAGTCTGCGAAGACCTCTTTCAGTTAAAGCGGTATTGCTGTCAGACTCTTTTATTTCCTTAATTGCCTGCTTTATTGTGCGCATTTTAGGGGCCATGGACATTTTATCACCTCCAATTTTGTGAATCATGACGCGTTGACGTTATTTGTGGCTGGAGTTATAATATATATGCAGACAGAACAAATGTACGTTTGTGAATTTTATTTTGAAAGAAGATGGTTTTATAGGTAGAATTGAAAAAAGAGGAAATGGATACCGTTTTAAGATTTATGACGGTTATAAAGCTGACGGGACACAGAATATCGTTACTAAAACATGGGTTCCCGAACCGGGAATGACTGAAAGACAAATTGAAAAGGAAGCAAATCGCCAGCTTGTATTATTTGAAGAAGAAGTAAAAAACGGTACTGCAGTTGATTGTAAAATCAAATTTGAAACTTTGGCAAATGAATTTTTAAAACAGATCGAATTAGAAGGAAAACTTAAAACATTGTGGATAGAAAGATTGAACGACTGCAAGGAAAGAACGTATAATGCAATCGGACATTTAAGAATGGATCGTATTAAAACATCAACGGTTCAGAATTTTATAAATAATCTCGCCAAAGACGGAACAAATAAGCAAAACGGAAAGGGATTGGCTACAAAAACTCAAAAAATTTATCTTTCATTTATTTCAGACGTATTTGAATTTGCAATTAAATGTAAAGAAATGAAGTTGAAAAATCCTTGCGAAGGTGTCAATACTATTTATGTACCTACTGAATCTAAAGATTGCTATGATTTGGAGGAAACTCAAAAATTTCTTGATTTATTGTGTCAGAAAGCACAATTCAAATATGTAGTTTTCTTTACGATTGCTATTTTTACCGGTTTCAGAAAAGGTGAAATCCTTGGACTTGAATGGAAGGATATTGATTTTGAAAACTGTGTCATAACATTATCAAGAACTTCTCTTTACTCTAAACGAAAAGGCATAATCACAGGAACACCCAAAACCAAAAGCGGATTCAGAAGTATAAAGGTTTCAGAGCAGCTTATTAGTATGCTTCAAAAATATAAAGATGAACAGGACAAACAAAAAGAACATATCGGCGATGCATGGCATGAAACAGACAGATTGTTTACTGCTTGGAACGGTTTACCTATGGGTCCCGATACTCCGAGACATTGGCTTCAAAAATTCTGCAAAAAAGAGGGACTTCGCTATGTAAATGTTCATAGTTTTCGTCATTTTAATGCATCAATTCTGATTGATAAGGGTTGTAACGCAAAAGATGTTTCTTCGTATCTCGGTCATTCATGTCCTTCCACTACATACAATTTTTATATACGTCTTTTTCAAAAAGCTGAAGCGAAGGCAAGTAAGGCTATATCTGATTGTATAAATCTCAATGTCGGCGGTTAACCCGTCGGCATTGCTTTTAGTGCGATAAAAGATATGACTGCACAGTCACATTATTTCTCCAGTGCGCCAAGTGAAAAATTGATACTGCAGCAAGTGCAAGGTTATTGTATTCAGTTGGTAATCCGTATTCGATTGCCAACGCTTTATTCTTTCCTCTGACTTTGTATGTACCTTTGATTAATTTTTCTTCAAAAGGTTTGTGAACTATTGTGCCGTCTTTAAGTCTCTTTGTGCAGTACAGTTTCCAATGCAGACGGATTTCGTCTGCAAGCTTTTCTGCAAATCCTTCTTCTGTGTTGATTTTATTCAGATAATAGTCATAACATCTTTTGGCGTTCTCTGCCCTGATGCGGTGATAGTCAATTGAATTGGAAAGTTCAATCGGTTGAAAGACTTTTTCTTTTTCGCCAAGACTCTCAAAATAGCTTTTTACAAACTCTTCGTTTTCTGGCAGGATTCTCTGCAAGCTGTCTTTACCGCCTTTTCCGTTTTTGACGAAAACACATAAATGTCCCGATTCATCCGTGACAAGATCCCGCCCCTCAAGTTTGGCAAGCTCGGATGCTCTTATACCCACAACCCTCTGAAATGCTACCGAGCGTTCGTATCTCGGATTGTCGGGGTTGTTGTCCGCACGAATTTTCTTTCCATTGTCCGAACGGGATTTTGTATACTCGGCAGTATGACGGATAGGCTTTGTAATTAAATCCATCGGAACATTATAGAATCCGCACACCGCTGCAAGATAGCTGTGTATGGTGGATGCACTGTACTTACCTTGCAGATAATCCGAGTAATCCTGAATGTGCATAAAACATTCGTCGTGTGTTTTGCAGTTGTGATGTTCACGGCAATACTTGATATATGCATCAAGCCATTTGCGATAGTTTTTCTGAGTACCAAAGCTTTTGGTCGATAAAAAAGCTTCTGTTTCATCGCGCAGTTGTCTTGTGATGCTTTTGCCTCTGACTTTGTTTTGCTTATTTGCATTAATCAGTCCTTTCATTTATATTGAAACTTTTTTCTGTTGGTGTTTCTGCCAACCCGTTTGTTAAATCAATGGCGATGTCTCAATTTCCATACAGAAAAATACATTCTGCCGCCGAGAAAAGGCTGGTTGAACAGGTTGCCGTCCTGTTCACACCAAAGTTTCTGAGCAAGAAATTCTTTCTCTTTTCGCTCAAAAAACTCCTGTTAGGTGGTTATCACGTAAAAATCACGATATTTTCGTGATAACCCCTAACGAAACAGACCGAAAAAACGGTCTGTTGTGACGCTGCGTTGTTTATTGCTTTTGTTCATTAACTACA
>JAZNPT010000042.1:0-28444 GCA_045589815.1 Acutalibacteraceae bacterium | reverse complement strand
TACTTGAAAGTACATACTCAAATTAATCTTCAAGGGTTTTTCTTAAATCGTTGTTTAATTTTCAAGGTGCGTTCGCATTCCGTTCTTGCGGAGTGCTCGACTATATTACCAAATCCTTTCCCATTTGTCAACACCTTTTTTAATCTTTTTTACCCTTCTTCTCAACTCCGCCGTGCGTTTAGTCAAATTTTTACTTTTTGTTATTTTATAAAACATAAAACGACAGCAGATTCGCCCTCTGCTGTCGCTGCATATTATTCATATTTAGCTCTTTCGCCGCCGATATATTTGAGCCTGGTTCTTGCGGCATTCAGTTTTGCTTCGCCGATAACATTATTTTCAAGTCTCAGCGGCACCGCAACCCTTTTAAGATGCATTCCGATAAGAGTTAAGCCGATATCAATTCCGGCATCCGCCTTGATTTCTTCAACAGCAACGGGATTCTGCATTGCATGATAAGCTGCAGTTGCAAAAGAACCACCTGCATGGGGATGGGGAACAACACATACTTTTTCCAGCCCGAGCGCATCCGCCTTTTCACTTTCAATTATAATTGCTCTGTTAAGATGTTCGCAGCATTGAGCGGCAATGTATATTCCGTTTTCTGCAAAAACACTGTTAAGGCCGTCATAAATCGCCTGTGCAGTTTCAAGAGTTCCGCTTGTTCCGATTTTTTGACCCATAACCTCACTCGTTGAGCAACCTATAACAACGATGCTTCCGCTCGTAACGCCCGATTTCTCAACAAGCTCCCTTGCGGCAGCCTGTGCCTGATTGTAGATATTTTTCATTTATACTATCCTTTCATAAAAAGAGAAGTGAGGGTTTTGCTCTTACCTGCAGCCTTTTCAAAAGCAGTTGTAAAAGCAACGGCAGCTACCGTTCCGACAACCCCCTGCATTACATTCCCCAAAATGCTCCCTGCAGCTGCTATGCCGTATTCAAGGATAACCGCTTCATAGGCGAAATATCCCAAAACCATAACAGCTTCTGCCGAAACAGCTCCGACCAGCTTCGCAACGGCCGAAAACCTGCCTTTAAGCGCCTTTCTTAAAGCTTTATATGTAACAAAAACAGCAACAGCCATAAACGCTTTTATAACAAATGTTGCCGGGGCATATTGAACATAACCCGCAAGAACATCGGCAAGTGCAGAGCCAAGGCCGGCTGCTATTGCGCCGTATACTGTGCCCAGAAATAAACCTGCGGTTAAAACAAAGCAATCACCAAGATTCACATAGCCGCCTGTAGCAGGCATCGGGATTTGGACGGCGAATGTTGCAACGCAAATTACGGCAGTAAAAACAGCCGCAGCAACAAGCTTTATCAGCTTTTCAAATCTCAAAGCAACACCTTCTTTCATTTCTGCTAACAAGTATAATTCAAAATCAACGATATTTCAAGGTGTGATTTGTTGTTATTTTCAACATAAATATTCTATCATTATCTTGAAAAAATGACAGCTCTGTGATATATATAATTGTAATGATATATAAATAAGGAGGAGCTATGAAAATCAAAGCTTATCATAAAGAACTCAGCAGCCTTCATGTCGGCTGCGAGCAGCCCAGAGCATATTTCATTCCGTATCACAGCGAAGAAGCGGCGCTGACAGGCAGCAGAAATAATTCAGAAAAATTATTCAATCTCTGCGGTGAATGGAATTTCAAATTCTACAATTCTTTTGAAGATATCGATGCAGACTTTCTGAAAACGGAGTTTACGGATTCAATCACAGTCCCCAAATGCTGGCAGGTCGAGCTTGGCAAAGGGTATGACGTCCCGCTTTACAGCAATCTCTTTTATCCGTTTCCTCTTGATCCGCCGCATGTTCCTGACGAAAATCCTGCGGGACATTATAACAGAAAAATTAACCTTGAAAAGAAAACAGACAAAAAATATTTCATCAACTTTGAAGGCGTTTCATCCTGTTTTTATCTTTATATAAACGGCAGCTTTGCAGCCTACAGCCAGGTAAGCCACTGCATAAGTGAAATCGATATTACGGATTTGCTTGTTAACGGCGAAAATTCCGTTGACGTTGTTGTTGTTAAATGGTGCGACGGCACTTACCTTGAGGATCAGGATATGTTCCGCCTTTCAGGCATTTTCAGAGAGGTTTATATCCTTGAAAGAGAAAACGCTCATATCAAAGATATTTATATCAAAACCAATCTTTCTGAAAATCTGGATTCCGCCTGTCTTACCGCCGACACAATTCTTGACGGAGATGCCGAAATCAGCTTTAAGCTTCTCTCCCCCTGCGGTGAAACGGTTGCACAAGGCAACGGAAATGTAAACATCGCCGTTGACAGCCCCATTCTTTGGAGCAGCGAAAAACCCGAGCTTTATACCCTTATTGTTGAATGTAACGGAGAATATATCCCTTTCAAAATCGGATTTAAACGCGTTGAAATCAAAGGCAATGTTGCTTATGTTAACAATCAGCCCGTCAAGCTTTACGGCATCAACCGCCATGACTCAAACCCTGAAACAGGATATTTCTGCGACATGGAACACATGCTCCGCGATATAAAAATCATAAAGCAGGGCAACTGCAACACCGTGCGCACTTCGCATTATCCCAATGACCCAAGATTCCTTGAACTTTGCGATGAATACGGACTTATGGTTGTTGACGAAGCGGATATTGAGACTCACGGAATGGGCTTTGAATACCGCGACACATGGGATTGGATGCGCTGGTCAAAGCTCTCAACCGATGATGAATGGGAGCCCGCTTATGTTGACCGTGCACAGCGTCTTTTTGAACGCGACAAAAACCATGCATGCGTTATTATGTGGTCACTCGGCAACGAATCAGGCTGCGGCAAAAACCACAGAGCCATGGGCAAATATATTAAGAGCCGCAACCCAAAAGCAATAATACATTACGAAAACTCTCACCTTGAATTCAAGGCTGTTCCGATTGGTGAAAACTACAGCGACATTTCAGATGTTGAGAGCCGCATGTATGCTTCGCTTGAATACACCGAGGAATATGCAAACAACAAGAATGCTAAAAAGCCTTTCTACTTCTGCGAATTCTCATGTTCAATGACAACGGGAGATATTCATGCACATTGCGATTTGTTTAAAAAGTATCCCGCTGTCTGGGGCGGCTGTTTCTGGGAACTGACCGACCACGGTGTTGTGGTTAATAACGGCAATGGCTACCGCTACGGCGGCGATTTCGGAGACTATCCCCACAATTCCGTTTGCTGCATTGACGGCCTTGTTTTCCCTGACAGAAAACTGAGACCCGGCTTCTTTGATATGAAAAAAGGCTATCAGCAATTCGGTGCTGAATATGAAAACGGAAAAATAACCGTAACCAATTACCGCTATTTCGAATCACTTAACGATACATATATCAAGTGGTCTCTTGAGGTTGACGGCGAAAGCGTTATGAGCGGCAGAATTGACGAAACCGATATTGCTCCGCAGAGCAAAAAGGTGTTTGTTCTTTTTGATGAAGCACCCGAAAGCAATTGCTGCTATCTTACACTTACATTCCATGAAAAGGCTCAGCGCAAGTGGGCGGAGGCAGACTTCGAAAAAGGATTCATTCAGTTTGATTTGTCGGTTGAGCAGGCAAAAGTTAACATTTCCTGTTCACTTCCCGAAGTTAACGACGGCGACAGATTTGTTAAAATTCAAAGTGCAAATGTTACATATACATTTGATAAACCCTACGGCAGAATTTCATCAATTGTCTGCGACGGCAAAGAAATGCTTGCAGAGCCCGTTCATGTTGAAATATGGAAAGCTCACGGTTATAATCAGCTCGGCACAGCCGATGACAGAAAAAGCGCAGCAATGCAGGCGGCCGTTCAGAAAACCTACGGCGCTGAAATATCCGAAGAAACAGATTGCATAAAAATCTCCTGCCCCGTTTCAATAGGCGGCCCTGCGGTTGTTCCCCTGCTTAACGGCGAAATAACTTATAAATTCTATGGCGACGGCAGCGCTGTTATGGGCTTTAACGGAGAATTCAGAAATCTGCTTAAAGAAATGGAGATGAAACTGCCCCGCTTCGGCTTTGCGTTCAAACTCAGCGGCAGCTATGAAAACATGGAATTCTTCGGCAAAGGTCCTCACGAAGCTTATGCAGACCGTCACCTTTCTTGCAGATACGGCAAATTCAAGACCACCGTTAACGAAAACTTTGTTCCTTATATCAGACCGATTGAAAACGGAGCGCATTTCGGCTCAAAATACGGCATTGTTTCCAATGAAAACGGTGAGGGCATAATCTTTGCGCCTGCATGCGAAAACTCGTTTTTCTTCAACGCAACTCACTATACACCGTATATGCTTGAAAAAACAAATCACAACGATGAGCTTGTTCCTCTTGATGACACAATGGTTTATGTTGACTACCGATTTGATATAAGAGGCAGTCACGGATATTATGACACCGTCGAACCCGAACGCAAATGGGATTTTGAACCGTTTGAGTTCTCAGCTGCATTCAAGCCTTTCAAGGACACAATAAATCCGTTTGAATTCATAAAAGCCAAGAGATAATATACAACAAAACCGGCAGAGATTAGTTTCTCTGCCGGTTTTGTTTATTCTCAAATTAAAAAACACATTCAAAAAAATCAACTTCGATGCCGTCTTCTTTAAGAGAGCTGTAAACTCCGATGTTATTGAACCATGCATAAATTGTTCCGACAAATCTCACAAAGCCGTCGAAAATTGACGGAAGAAGCTGTTCGGGATGGCCGCCTTCATTTGTGGTCTTTTTTATTGTGTAGCTGTTAAACGGAGCATCGCTGCCCTTATAATATGAGGACACCGTAATTGTTTCTTCCGTAAAATCAAGAACATTATAAATCTGCTGCTGATCGGGAGTGTTATAAGCCCCTATCCACTCTTCATTAAGACCTATTTTTTCCGGAGCATCACTTCTGGGCCTGTTAATCGAGCCGGAAACCATGTATATTGTTCCCTCAGGGTTAACCATTTCACGTGCATAGGGCTGAACCGTTTTGTTGTTATAAAGCACATTGGTGACAGTATAATAGTGGCTGTGTCCAAGAAGGACAAGGTCGATTCCGAACTCATCGGCAATGGGTCCCCAAATCATGCGGATAAATTGATTTTCGCTCTCTCTGTGGGGAATTCTGCCGCTGTAAAGATCATGATGAGCCATCATAATCTTCCACTTTGCATCGGGATTTGCCTTAATCGCCTCTTTAACAAAACGTGCATGGTCAAGGCCGCTGCCGTTGTTGCTGTCCATAACAAGAAACAGAACATCGCCCTTTGTGAACCAATAGTTTTCGCCTACATAAGAGGAAACCAAAGCATCATCCTGCTCGTTAGGCATATTTGTGAATGTTTTGTATGCAATACCCTTGCGGTCGTGGTTGCCGATTGTTGTTGCAACAGGGATTGATTTGAATGCAAGCACGGAAGAAAGGCCTTTATATTCATCCTCCCTGCCCTCGCTTGCCTGGTCTCCTGTTGAAAGTATAACCGAAACATCGTGCTTTGAAATTATCTCTTCGGTCAGAGTATTAATCGTTTGTGCCGTTTTCTTGAGGCCTGTTTCATCTTTCTCGTCGTAGCTGACATGAATATCCGTCATATAAACCGCCGAAAACTCATTTTCATTTTCATCGGTTTCAAAAGAATAAACATTTGATTTAAAATCGCCGCTTATGCACTGATAAAAATATGTTTTGCCTGCTTCAAGGTCAGTAACAGTTGCCTTATAGGCATAGTCACCGTCGGGCGCCTCAACACATTCGGCGTTGAAAGAAGCATATTCGCCCAAACTTTTTGAAGAAGAAACTCTGACCTCACCGGCGGTTTCTTCGGAATAATACCACGAAACATTCATTTCGCTGTTGTTGCTGCCGGGAAAAAGAATAACACCGTTTTCATACTCTTTGCTCCAGGCAATCTCCCATGCAGCTTCGCCGAATCCTGCAAAGGATGGAACCACAGCAGTCATTAAAACAACAACAGCCAAAACAAACGATATAAACTTTTTTGAAACAGTTTTCATATAACATTTCCTTCCTGCAATTTTTAATATATTTTATTCCAAACAAAAATCAATGTCAAGAATTCGGGAGTGAATAAACCACAATTGCCGTACCGTGGCCGATAATTATTTCGCTCTTGCAACCTACAAATTCGTTGCTCACCCCGAGCGGAAAGTTATTGGTCAAAACAGCGTTTTCCAGCGGATATTTGAGACCTTTCAAGCACACTCCGTCGCATTTATCCGAATGCGAAAAAACGGAAACATAGCCGCTGAAGGAAGCATCAAACTCAAGAGAACCGCAGCAGACAGCCGTTATAACAGTATTTGCGTCACGGATAAAAGCTTTAATTTTCTTTTGAGCAAGTGAAGCTATAAGCTGAATGTTTGCAATTGTATGGTCAATCCTCCCTCCGCAGGCGCCGTAAATATGAAACTCGGAATATCCTTTTTCAATTCCGATTTTCACAGCGGCATCCATATCGGTTATATCCTTTATCGGATTGAGCTTGACAATATTTTCTCCCTGCGGAATATCGCCCAAAGAATCAAAATCACCTATAACAATATCAGGAGCTATTCCCGCTTTTGTGAGATGCTTATATCCGGCATCGGCAGCGATTATCAAATCGCAATCCTGTTTAACAAAATCAAGCTTTGTGCAATCACCTGCACCCACAACATAACAAACAGCCATTTAAAACTTCCTTTAAAGTTAATGTTTATATTTTAGTCTTAAATTACTTCCTTGTCAACAAATTAATAAATTTGACTTTGCTGAGAAAAGCAATTATAATTTTATCAGAAAATTTCACGGAGGACATTATGGAAAACACAAAACCGATTGTTGAGCTTGACCTTTATCTTATCAGACATGGCGAAAGCCTCGGAAATGCGGGATACGGCAGAGAAGATTTAACTTTAAAAGAGGCGAATGACCCATACTTAACCGAAAAAGGAATTGCTCAGGCGCAGGCTGCAGGAGAGCATCTTTCCGCCATTGAATTTGATGCATTTTATTCAAGCGCGCTTTTAAGAGCCGTTCGCACCGCATCGGAAATCATAAAAAAGCAATCTGCCGAAAAAGCTCTTAATATTCACCCGTTGCTTACAGAAGTGAGTGTAAATCCCGAATACCGCGGCGCAGGTATGGAAGAAATATGCGAGATATGCCCTTCTGCCGTTCTTGCTCACGGCGTTTCCGAAAAAGAGCCGCTTGTTTGCCACAACGAATTCAGCGATGAGTACGGATCATTTAAAAGAGCAGAGGCCATAATAAAGCATCTGCGTGAACGCTACACAAACGGTGAAAAAATTGCAGTTGTGAGCCATGCGGCATTCATGACATTCATCGTGTTTTGGATTATGGGTTTCGAAAAAGCCGTGCCGGCATTTGATATAAGCTTTAAAAACACAGGTGTGACAAGAGTTGTATTCTATAAAGAGGGCACCAACAAATACGGTGACATTGTTTTTGAATACATAAATGACACTTCACATTATAAATTGATGTAGTTACAAAAGCATCGGATACTGCAAAAATGCAATGTCCGATGCTTTAAATTTTAATCGAATGCTTTCAGGCTCTGGTCATCATTTGACACCATGAACTGAGGATATTTTTCAGATGCCCCTGCATAAAACTCTCCGTCATAGCTGAGAAGCCAAACAAAGAAATCGGCATAATCCGTGCCGTAAGTTCCGCCAACATGCGGCGCACCTTTTATAATATAGGTATATTCTGGGAAGATTGCTGTTGAAAGGTCAACTGCCCTGTCAGGCGAGAGATATTTCGGATTTTCGGCAACATAATCATCGCCGAGAGTTTTGCCGTATTTCGCAACGGTTGCGTAGCCTGACATCTGATAGGTTTCAAGAATTCCGTCACCGTTGAAATCGGAGTTTTCATAAACAGGAATAAGCGGATTATCATAATGGGCAACAATCGCAATTTCAACGCCGTTATCAATCATTTCCGCAAGCAAAGCATCCCTGCCTGCCATCATATTTTGAAGCTTGTCAGCTTTTTTTATAAAACCTGAATTTTCTTCCAATCTGTCTCCGAAAACATAATTTATCGCCTCTTTATAATCCTCAGGCTGAACAAGACCCCAGAGCGGAAGCATATAACCGAAAACAGGATTCAGAATTTGTTCAAAAGCTTCATCGGAATAATTTTCTACGATGAAATCCGTCAATTTGGTAAGCAAATCAAAGGCACCCAAATCATAAAGACTCCTGCACAAAAAGCCGAGCGCCTTATTATCACCGATAAGATCGGCAAGATATTTGTAAAGATTATCAGCATCAATATTTATTCTGCCGCAAAGCAAATCAGAGGCAACCTGAGCGCCGCAGAAGGTTGAGGACATAAACAAACAGCGATTAACCTTTGAATACCCATATTCTGTCAGATAGGCCATTGTCATAATGCCACCCATGCTGCAGCAAACAATATTAACCTTGTTATGGCCTGTTGTTTCAATTGCCGTTTCAACAAGTGCATTGATTTCGTCAGAAACCGTGAAAGGGTCTGCACGCCAGTCATAATTAAGATAATATGTATGGCCTTCGCCAAACGCTTCAATGCATGTTCTCACCATGCCGTATTCAAAGCCAGTTCCCTCACGGAGATTGGAATATTTATCGGCACTTTCGGGGTATTTCGGCAAGCCGACATTATAGACGGATTCGCCGTTTTCATCCATCGCAAGACCCTTGAAAATATCATAAACACAAGCAAGTATTTCATCCACGGCAGCATCCAAACTGAAACGAACTATTCCGACACCGATTGCTTTGAAAACCGCTTTTATGATGGCAGGAACGTCCGCATTGATTGCGGGACGTTCATTTTCAGTTCCGTAATCTATTGAAAGCCCGCCAAAATCCATGCCTCTGATGATTATAACAGGAACATTTTCACATTCTGACGCATTATGCCCTTTTTCATCCTGCGCAAATGCCGGAACAGCAAGCGAAAAAGCCATTGACAACACAAGGATAAAGCTAACAAACTTCTTCATTTTCGTATTCCTCTTTACACTAATTTTAAATTTCCGTTTTCTTCGGCAATTTCAAGCAACACAGGTCTTTCATACGGATTCTCATTGGGAGAATGCAGAACCAAATACTTTTTGCCGTCAAATGCCTCAAAAATCATTCCGTGGCCGCCGTTTTCTTCAAACAAAAGCTTTTCATGAAACCATTTTCCGTCTATTTCGCCGTTATCTGAATATGCAACCGCCTGAACATATCCGCTTTGAGTAAAGGTTGACCAAATCATAAGCAGCCTGCCGCATTCGGTGCGATACATGAACGGACCGTCGGTTATAAAGGTTTCACGCGTTTTATCTGCCCAATCAGGCTGAGAAGCTGTGAACAAAACAAACGGCTCCTCTGCGGGCGCAGATAAATCTTTTTTCAGCTTCATTGCGCAAATTTGACCGTCCTTAACCTGCACCCACTCATGGCAGAACACCATATAAGGTTCACCGTTTTTATCAACATAAAAGGTTCCGTCAAGTGACTGCCAATCACGAGGCGTTAATGCATCGTCGGTGAAAGGTACAAACGGCCCCATAGGAGAATCGCTTCTGAGTATTTGGGTGCCTCTTGCTCTTTCATCCGAGCGAAGCGAAACAAACATATAAAAGATTCCGTTATATAAATGCACCTCGGGCGCCCATATTTCTTTGTTTGCCCAGAAGCCTTCAGGCACAGAAAAGCATTCGTGCGCTTCACTCCAATTCTCAAGGTCTTCGCTCACAAAAACATCCAGACCTGTTGCGGCCTGCCATGCAGTTGCTCCCCTTGTTCCGTAAAGATAATACTTTCCTTCATAAGGCAAAACAAACGGGTCTCGAATATTTATATCTTTGAATTTCATTTTTTCTCCTTAAAAATCCGCTTTATAGTGATGAACGAACACACCAATCACTTTATTATAGTCAAGAACATGCATATTCGAGCCGTCCTCAGACTCCCAAAAAGTAAGCCCCTCGGCTTCAACATTTTCACCGCCAACGTCACGCTGAGCAGCAACGGAAATTTCACCTGTTTTAATATCAACCTTGAGGATATTCTTATAGTTGCCGTTATCCTCGATATCATTTGATAAATACAGGTTTCCGTTGTGGAATTCGCCGCCCTGAATCCTGTGAATTGTTTCGGATAATTCAATTTCTTTAACAAAGCTCATGGAATTTTCGATATCATAAACATAAATCTTGTTTATATCAGTCCATTTGGAAGCATAAAGATATCCTGTTTCGGTGTCAACAGCGCACCAAGGAACACCGTCATCATAAATCTCTTTAGGCAAATCGTAGATTTCACCGGTCGGTTCAAGAGTTTCACAGTTAAAAACAACGATGCATGGATAAATATAATCATCCCCGTCCTCAACGGCCGCATAAATCTTTCCGTTATAATAACTGATTCCGCCGATATGATTGTTGCCTCTGTCTGAGCACTTATCAGGCAGCGGATTAAATGCACTGTCTACAATTTCCATATCTTTAAATGTAAACTTTGCAAGCCCCGTAAGATTGAGCGCAGATATTGAGCCGCTTGTGTAATAATATTCGCCGTCGGTTGTTATACCCTGGCCCATTAAAAGTGCCTTTTCAAAAACAAAAACATTTTTTGAAACGAGCTCTGCGCTGTCCGTGCTTTTGGCAACAGGACTTGTCAGCAGGGTAATAATCAAGAGCGGCAGAGTTAACACAGCCCAAATTTTTCTTATAATAAACATAGGTACACCCTTTCCAAAAAATATATGTAAATTCTATCATAAAGAACATTAAATATCAAACCAAAGCACTTACAAAATTAAATGTATTTTTTTGTTAAGTATTTACAAAACAATTCAGCTTTGCTATAATATTTAACGAAATTTGCACTATTTTTCCAGGAGGTAAAATACAAATGTTAAAAAAGACAATGGCTTTTCTTCTTGCAACAGCAATGCTTCTCAGCTGCATGCCTCTCGCTTTTGCAGCTGATTCCGACAGCGGCTACTCAATCACCAATCCTTATGCAAACATTGATTGGGCAACAGTTAATCAATACAAAGCCGCACTTCACACCCACACAAACGCAAGCGACGGCGACGACACTTTAACAGAATCCATCGAACGCCACTATGAAACCGGATTTGATATTGTTTCCATAACTGACCACGGTGTTTCTGACATGAGCTGGACCGACAGCGAACTTGGCTCAAAGCTTGTTACAAAGGTTATGGCGCTCATCGGCAAAACTGACGGAAACCTTGATTATCTTGAGCAAAGCGGCACATTCCCCAAGGGAATGACTTATCAGATGATAAACAAAAACGGCGACGATTATCTCGTAACCGGTGACGGCCGTGAAATTCTCCGCATCCCCTACGGCGTTGAAAACAATGCCATCTCCGTTAATGCTCATGTTAACAGCTGGTTTGCCGAATTCAACTGCAATCTTCCCAGCGACTACCGCAATGCTATCGTAGGTGTTGACAAGGCAGGCGGCCTTTCAGTTATCAACCACCCCGGTGAATACACTCAGGCACGTTATGAGCTTTATCAGGAAGATGCTTATAACATGGATAACTGGTCTTATAATTACTATATTAATAAATTCTACGGATATATTGATAAATACGATTCATGCATAGGCATTGATATCAACAGCAAGGGTGACGGCAGAACAAGATATGACAGAAAGCTCTGGGATATCATGCTTGCAAAAGCGGCTGAAAAAGGCACAACCGTTACTGCAATTGCAACCAGCGATGCGCATCAGCTTGATAAAATCGACACAGGCAGCCTGATTGTTCTTGCAGAAGCAAAAACAACCGAAAACGTTAAAAAAGCTCTTCTTAACGGCGAAGTTCTTCCGCAGAGCACCTGCGTTCACAACCGCGACGAGCTTGCACAGATTGCAGACGGCATCAAAACCTTCTACGGCGAAACAGAGCTTTACAAAGAGCTTGTTGATATCGTGGCAAGATATGATGCTGAAAGAGAAGAAATCGCTAATTCTTCCGATGACGGTCAGGTTGGAGAAAGATACACCGCTCTTGATGATGAAGGCTTCCTCGCAACCGAAACAAGACCTGTTATCAATTCAATTACCGTTGACGATAACGAGGACACCATCACAATAGATGCAGACAACGCTCTCATAATCCGCTGGATTTCAGACGGAAAGCTTATTGCAACCACAAAGGCTGACGACAAAGCATTTGACCTTAACGATTATGAAGATGAAATTAAAGGCTATGTAAGAGCCGAAGTGTTCGGCGAAGGTGGCGTTATTTACACCGAAGGCTTTACTCTCAACGCTGACAAGGCCACCGATGACAGCGAAAGCATCATTGTTGATTTCGGATTCATGGACTTCCTTATCGCCATTGTTGACAGATACGGCGGCCTGATCGGAAGAATCTTCGGAAATCTTTTTGCATAAATTAAACTTAAAACCCACTCGGCATGCCGAGTGGGTTTTGTTTTTTATTAAAGGTTGTAGTATTTATCAAATTCAGCGGGGTGAGGAATAGCTGAAAGCTGGCGGCATTCATCACGCTTGGTTTTTATAAAGTTCTTAATAAGCTCTTCGGGGAATACTCCGCCTGCGGTGAGGAATTCATAATCAGACTCAAGTGCATCAAGAGCCTCTTCAAGAGAAACGGGAAGGTGCTGAAGCTTTGCCTTTTCTTCATCGCTGAGATGATAAAGGTTAACATCATAGGGACCCCAACCGTTTGCGTGAGGATCAATCTTATTTTTAACGCCGTCAAGACCTGCCATAAGAATAGCTGCATAGCAGAAATAGGGATTGCAGGTTGCATCGGGGTTGCGAAGCTCGAATCTGCGCTTATCAGGGCTCTTAGCATAAGCGGGAATTCTGATAACGGCGCTTCTGTTTGAGGTCGCATAGCCTACAGTTACGGGAGCCTCAAAGCCCGGAATAAGGCGCTTGAATGAGTTTGTGCTGGGGTTGGTGATAGCGCAGAGTGCGCCGATATGCTTGAGAAGGCCGCCCATGAAGTAATGAGCAGTTTCGCTCAGGTGTGAATAGCCGTTATCATCTGAGAATACAGGCTCACCATCCTTGAAAAGGAGCATGTGTACGTGCATACCGCTGCCTGCTTCGCCGTAGATGGGTTTGGGCATAAATGTTGCAGTCTTGCCATACTTGAGAGCGGTGTTGTGTATGATATACTTAATCATCATTGAAGCATCTGCCATGTGAACAACTTCGCCGAGCTGAGGCTCGATTTCATACTGACCTGATGCTGCAACTTCGGGATGATGATAGTTGATTTCAATGCCTGCATCCTTCATGTGCATGCACATTTCGCTGCGGCACTCATAGGAAGTATCGAAGGGTTTTGCAATGTGATAGTTCTTCTGCTTTGCAACAACAACACCTTTACCTTCAACATCTGAATTCCAGTATGACTGTTTTGCGTCAACTGTAGCTCCGATGTATCTGCCGTCAACGCTCCATGTAACATCGTCAAAAAGATAGAATTCAAACTCAGGAAGAATCTTCATTTCATCTGCAACGCCGCTGTTTTTCATGAACTCAACAGCTGCCTTGATGATGTTTCTGGGATACTGAGCGAGAGGACGGTTTTCGGGGCTGTCAATAATCATTGCGTTGCCTGTCATTGACAGGGTTGCAATTTCACAGAAGGGGTCAATAACCGCTGTGTCAGGGTCGGGAATAAACACCATGTCGCTCTTTTCAACAACTGCATAGCCATAGTTGGAAGCGTCAAAGCCGATGCCGCTCTTCATCGTATCCTCTGAAAAATTCTCCGCAGGGATAGTTACATGGCGATACTGGCCATTAATATCAACCATTTTAAAGTCAACCATTTTAATATCGTTTTCTTTGATAATCGCAAGAATATCCTGAATGCTCTTTGCCATTGGAACCACTCCTTTATTTTTTTATTCCTGTAAAGTATAACAATATTTTGCTTTTTCGTCAATAGCTGCCATCGCAAAACAGCAAGCATCATTTTTCCGGCTTCACAATCTCATTATACAGAATTTTAACTATTTTAGTGCAGTTAAGGCATACATCTGTGTTGTTGCTGTGATAATAAGCGGCCAAAAAATAATCATTTCCTGCAAATACAGCAGGATAACAATAGCCGTTGTTCAGGTCATCTTCAATATAATAAATACTTTCTTTATTAAAAGTTTTACCTTTATCCTTACTCACCGCAAGAACATAAGGCGTTCTGCCCCAAGGCTCGCTTTCGTTTCGCAAAACATGCTCGGGAACAGGGTTGAAAACAGCGATGGTCAGGTTGCCGCAGTCTTTAACAAGCATCGGAGAACAGGCAGACGAGAAAAACAAATTAGGTTCAGGTGTTGACCATGTTGTTCCGAAATCGTCGGAAAAGCATTCAAACTGAAAGCCGATGCTTGTTCTTATGTAGCACCAAAGCCTGCCGTCGGCAAGCTCATACAGCCCCGGTTCCTCATATCCGTCAGGATTATTTTCAAACGGACATCTTAATTCGGTTTCTGTTTTGTTCCATGTTAAGCCGTCATCATCTGAAACAAAGAAGCAAATCTCTCCCGGCATAAAATCCTTGTTGCAATTAAGAACCGTGTGCCTTGCAACGGCAAAAATTATGCGTCCGTTTTTCAATTTAACAACCCTGTCATTGTTTAAAACATAGTAGTCCTGCACTTTTAAGCAGTCCATGCAGCTGACAGGTTCCGTCCAGCTTTGCCCTTCATCGGCAGAACGTGTGAACACGATTTTATCCGTTCCGTCCGAATTTTTCACAATATAAAAAGCTCCGAGATCGCCGTTGTTCATGCGCAGAAACGACAGACTCATAATATTCTTTGCATTTTCGGGCTTTTCAAAAAGCACCCTTCGCTCCGACCAGGTTTCCCCCTCATTTTCGGAAATTACAGTCGAAATACGGGCATTAGCGTCGTCATCCCAGTCATCCCCGAGAAATTCGGTATATCCGAACATAATCGAACCGTTTCGCAGCCTGATAAATGAGCCTTCACCGTTTCTCGGATTATTCGCCGACGTTGCAAGAAACAGAACCTGCCTTCCTATTTTTTTCATCTTGTTACTCCTTATTATAAAAAAAGCATCTCCAAAAAGCGGAGACGCACTTTGATGTTTTTATAATTATACCATTACGCACGCAAAATGTCAATGTAACCTGTTTTTTGAATATACAAACTTCATTCTGCCAAAAATACATCATAATCTTATTTTCGGAGGACTTTTATGTGCACCGCTGTTACCTATAAAACGAAGGATTTTTATTTCGGAAGAACACTCGACAACGATTTCACTTATAATGAGGAAATAACCGTAACACCCCGAAACTATCCGTTTTCTTTCCGAAATGCGGGTGTAATACACCGACACCACGCAATCATCGGCACGGCTTATGTTGCTGACGGCTATCCTCTTTATTATGATGCCATGAACGAAAAGGGTCTTTGCATGGCAGGGCTGAATTTCGTTAAAAACGCTGTATATAAACACGCCCTGCACAGCAAAGACAATATTGCTCAGTTTGAGCTTGTTCCGTGGATTCTCGGGCAATGCAAAGATGTTAAAGAAGCGTGTAATCTGCTTCAGCGGATAAATATTACTGCCGATGCGTTTAGCAGCAAGCTCCCGGCAAGTGAACTGCATTGGATTATAGCGGATAAAACGCAAGCCATAACCGTTGAGTCTGTGGAAGAAGGGCTCAAAATCTATGAGAATCCTGTAGGAGTTCTTACAAACAACCCACCGTTTAATGAGCAGCTTTTTTCACTCAATAATTATATGCATCTTTCCGCAAGCCCACCTGAAAATACATTTTCATGCAGTCTGGAACTGAAACCCTACAGCAGAGGAATGGGCGCCATGGGTTTGCCGGGCGATTTCTCCTCTCAATCGCGGTTTGTGAAAGCCTCCTTTGTGAAAATGAACTCTGTTTCAGGCAACGACGAAGAAGAAAGCGTAAACCAATTCTTTCATATTTTGAATTCCGTTGAACAGCCAAAAGGCTGCTGCCGACTCAAAAACGGCCGGCACGAAATAACTTTATATACTTCCTGCTGCAATGCGGACAAGGGCATTTATTATTACACAACCTACCGTAACCATCAAATAACCGCAGTTGACATGCACAAGGAAAATCTTAACTGCCAAACGCTTGTCCGTTATCCGATGATTAATTCCGAACAGATAAACCGCCAGAATTAATCTGTTTTTAAACATGGCAAAAGCCGTTGAAACCTGCTTTAGTATTAGTGGAACGGTTATTGATGCCAAGAGCGATAACAGAATCAGTTTTCGTCAGAATGAAAACCTTTGAAGCGCCGACATTAAACCGAACCGTACCGATTCTATGGCTTTTGCAAGAACCTTTTGTTTTTGCTATATTCACAACAAAAAGCAATTGCAGCATTTGGAGCTTTGATATTTTTATACACTATTCGATTCAGTGTCAATATTCATATAATATCAGGCAAAATATCAAAAATTTCCGTATATAAACGCTGTGTTTCCGATATAAGCCAACAGCACCGTAATTCCGACAAAGATAAAGAAAAATGCCAGACCCGAAATTTTGGTCAAATCCAAAATTATGTATTCAGATGATATTTTCCCACCGTTTTTCTTTTTGTTGAAAAGCGCCCATGTTATTTCAGCAATCGCATAAAACATTGCCGCAAAAGTCCAAGAATATATTTGAGTTATTCCGTCGTTATTTGTCAATCCGACAAACATATCAGCCGCATTGCCAAACGATTCCGCACGGAAAAACACCCATGTAAATGTTGCAAAAGCAAAACACTGCATAGCCGAAAGAATCTTTTTAAGGCATAGCATGAAAGACGGGTCTTTTTTTTCGTTTCTTCTGATTTTGAGATAGTATTTATGAATTATGAGCGCAATACCGTTTATTCCTCCCCAGACTATGAAAGTGAAATCAGCGCCGTGCCACAATCCGCCGATAAGCATAGTTAAAAGCAAATTGAGATTTGTTCTGAGCTTTCCCTTCCTGTTGCCTCCGAGAGAAATATACAGATATTCCTGAAGCCATTGCGACAGGCTGATATGCCAGCGTTTCCAGAATTCAGTCGGGTTAAGTGATGCGTAGGGCAAATTGAAATTCTTATCAAAATCAAAGCCCAAAATTTTTGAAAAGCCTATTGCAATATCCGAATACCCTGAAAAATCAAAATAGATTTGAAGCGAATAAGAAATCATCGCAAGCAGAATTGTTACGGAATCAAAGGCTTTGGGAGCAGCAAAAACATCATTAACAAAAACAGCGAGGTTGTCTGCCAGAACCATTTTTTTGAATATACCTAAAACAACAATCTGTATCCCGGATTCCAAATTTTTAAGCGATACACAATGTGCCGAATCAAGTTGACTCCAGAATTTTTCAGGTTTAACAATCGGCCCGGAAACAAGTTTTGTGAAAAACGAGATATAAAGAGCAACATCAATAAAATTCTTGTTCGCAGGATATTTCTTTCTGTAAACATCAATCAGATATCCTATCGCAGAAAAAGAATAGAAGGATATTCCCAACGGTGCAACAAGATTTAAAGTTACAAAGTCCTTGTCCAACAAACTGCCGATTGACTGAGAAAAAAAGTCATAATACTTGAAAAAGCCGAGTTGAAAAAGAATGACGATTACTCCGACAGAAAGCAAAACTTTGTTGTTTTTTTCATTCTTACTTATTAAAATCGCAATAAAATAAATCAGAACTGTTACCAGCAACAAGCTGAAACAGAATTTCCAATCGGCAAACGCAGTTAAAGCGTAGCTCGCAGCAAGAAGAATTATTTTATTTGCACTTGCAAAGCAAGTCCTTTTGCCGAACAAAAATTTTGAAACCCACATTGCAACATACACAACCGCAAAGAAAGCAAAAAATCTGTATTCGGTGAATGACATTATTTTACCTCCCTTTTGCGTATTTCTTCAGCAAGAGTTTCGGCAACTGCCTTGTGCCCGTGTCTGTTAAGATGACCCGTTCCGACAGCAGTATTGGAAAAGCCATGTGCCAAAATCTTTTGTTCATTATAAAGAGAAACAAAGGAATCTGAAAGGTCAACAAAAACAATATTCAGTTCTTCGCACACTTCCTTGTAAATCTCCAGATATTTATCATCCGTTTGATAAGTAACCGTTGCGTCATCGTTAAGAAACTCATTAGGAGCATAAAAGATAATCGGGGTAACGCCATGCCTTTCGGCATTATCAGCGATAACAGACAAAAACTTCAAAAGCGTTGGTTTGTATTCATCGGGAACAACGGTTTCCCCTGAAGGAAAATTATCACTTGCAGGCAAAATGTGCAGCCAGTTATCAAGCTGATTATAAATAGGCTTGAATGCAGGAATTTTTTGAAGATAAAATAAAATTCCGCTGTCGTATGACTCTATGGCGCTTGCTTTGCCTGAAATGACTTCATTCATTTTATAGCGGTCAAGCCAAACAGTATTTGTTTCTATAAGAACATATTTTGAAGGCTTATATTCTGCTAATGCATCATCAATATTATCCGCTATCCGATAAATTGTATGGCCTGAAACACCGATGTTATAAGTATGGTATTCGGGCAAATATTCATTGAGAAGATATCCGCAATTTTCATCCCCGTTCACCTGATAAGATTCCATGTGGGAGCTACCCATAAGAAGAATGTCAACAGGTTTATCGGCAACAGATGTGCTGTTGTTAAAACCGTTTTCATCCATTTTAACAAAAGAAAAGCCTTCTTTCATATTAAACATAATCTGATTCTTCTGCCATGTATAGTCGGTTGCCTTGGTTGGATTTGCAATATGTATACCCGTATAACTATAGAAAAAAGCAACAGCAGAAAGAACAAAAGCCACAACAACCCCTGCGACGATAGCTTTAACAACCCACAGGAATATTGATTTAGCTTTTACCGGAAAATTTTCTTTCATAATAACAACTCCGTAAATAAAGCAAAAAACTCTGAATTTTACAGCTCAGAGTCTTTTAATGATGCGGATATTTATAACACAAATCGTTTTCCGGCCATGCATATTAAACTTTCGTCTGAAATGCATTCACTCATATACAAAGGAAAACATAATGTCAAATATCCTTGAAAAGTTTTACTATAGGAATATCGAACAAAAAAAGTATAACAGAACTAAAATCAGAAATCAAGAACAAGTTAGGTGCACTGCCACAAGCCAAAGAACCGTTAACACCAAAATTAAGCAAGAAGAATGAATAAAAAAGTTGTTGCTTGCCGCACAATCGAAGATTACAGAATTGCAAACATCACATTATTTGCCGGGGCAAAAGAAACAGTTAACAGCTAAACATTCTTTAACCGATACGGATTTTGATGTCTGATATAATCCCAAATCCTCAACAACTCCTTGTCACGGTTGCTTCAACACAGCATTTGCGTGTTTGTGCCAAAGAGAAATCAGGCGCAACAGAGTTAATTTTCTGTTGCACCTGATTTTTAATTTATCTCAGTCTATAACTTTGATTAGTCATTGTATTCCTTATCAAAAGCTATAACTTTTCCCGATTCGGCGTTTATTTCATATTCATATTCAAAATCACCGACAACAAATTCCACATCGTAATGGACTATCAAATCATCTCGGTCAAGCTCTGCTTTTGAGAACTTCACATCTGCCGCCTTTACGGAAGCGTGGTCAAAAGCTATTGATTTCGCTTTGTCAGAAGAGATATATTCATTTGAATCGGGAGCGCTGTTGACAGGTTTTCTTTCCTTATCAACGTCTTTTTCAAGAACCGAGCCGTCAGAAGCCTTAAGCTCATATTCGTATTCATATCCGTTTGTTTCAAACTTAACATCATAATGAGGAACGATGTCATCTGAATCATAGTGTGCTTTAAGGAACACTGCATCTTCCGCTTTGACACCTGCATCGTCAAGAGCTTTCTGCTTTGCAGCCTCAACGCCGATATAACCGTTATTGTTATCTTTACTTACAGGTTCAGGCTTTGCGGGAGCACTTTTCTTTTCGGAAACATTAACCCCTTCAGCTTCCTTTTTCGCTTTAAGGATTGAACCGTCAGCAACTGCAACTTCATAATCATACTCGAAACCGTTATATCCGAATTCAACATCATAATAAGCTTTACCGTTTTCTTTATCAAGTGAAGGAACGCCGAACAATACTGCTTTTTCCCTGGATACTCCTGCATGTTTGAGTGCTGCATCAATTGCCTCATCAGGAGAAATGCTTAAGACTTCGCTGCTTTTAACCGACGGTGCGGATGCTTGCGCCTGATTAAGCGTTCTGTTTTCTGCAACAGGTTTGTCAGATGAGCATCCCGCAAACAAAGCAACCGATAAAACCAGAAGCACCGAAACCAATACTGCAAATACCTTTTTCTTCATTTTTATTCACCTCTCAATATATTTTTAATTTCTTACCTGAGTTTATCCGAAAAGCCTTGCCAAAAGATTTCTGAAGAATTTAAGAAAGCTGAATGCTTCAAATCTGTAGGGAGCATCATAATCACGGTCAAATTCAACGATTTTTCCGTTTTCGGCATTGATCGAATAATCATATTCCATATTACCGTCGGCTTTGAATTCGATTTCATATTCATATCTGCCGTCGTCACGGTCAAGCTTTGCTTTGACAAATCTGACTTCGGATTCTTCATATCCTGCGTGGCCAAGAGCGATTTCCTTTGCCTTCTCTACTGAAATCAGGTTTTCGGGTGGTGCGGCGAATGCCGACACGGAAAGAGAAAATACAACGAGGAGTGCAAATAAAAGAGCAATAAGTTTTTTCATAATATCAATTCCTTTCAGTTTGTTTGTTTTTATTCAGCCGTCCTTGACTGTGACTAAATAATAACGGGCAAACATTAAAGGAACATTAGAAAAACTTAATTTTTATCATTTTTTGAAAATTATTTTAATTTCGGTAAATTTATCAATTTCGGATTCTGCAACGCATTCTGCCGAATGAATTTCAGCTATCTTTTTAACAAGGGCAAGTCCGAGACCGAAACCCTCTGTTTCTGACCTTGAAGCATCAGCACGGTAAAATCTGTTCCAGATTTTCGGCAGGTCGTCTTCGCTTATTCCGATTCCGTTATCTCTTACGGATAAAATCGCATTATTTCCTTCTGAATAAAGCTTAACATTAATAATTCCGTTTTCCCTGCCGTATTTATCTGCATTGGAAAGCAGATTCTCAAGGAGTTGGGTTATCAATGTATTATTCAAATTGATTATAATATCATTATCAATATCGGTTATCAATTTGATATTTTCCGAGGTTTTGAATTCCCTGCACACGCCTTCAACAAGCTCACTGAAATCTGCTTCTTCAAACGTGAATCTGCCGCCCCCCTGCTCTGCTCTTGTTACGGAAAGCAAGGACGAAACAAGAGATGTCATTTTGTCCGCCTGTTCATCAATTGATTCAAGAGCCTGCATTCTTTCTTCGTCATCTGCATTTTCGGAAAGTGCATATTCACATTCCGCTTTTATAACCGCAAGCGGTGTTCGAAGCTCATGAGATGCATCAGAGGTGAATCGCTTTTCGTTTTCAAACGATGCGTGCAATCGCTCAAACATTTCGTTGAAGGTGTCGGCAAGATTACTGATTTCACGGGGTGCCTTGTTTGTTTCAAGCCGCTTTGAAAGGTCGCTGCCCGTTGATATTTCGTGTGCGGAATCGGTTATTTTCTCGATAGGTGCAACGGTTTTCTTTGAAATGGTATATGCACCGACTGCCGCAATAATCACGAAAAACGGAAGAATATACACGGCGCTTCTGCCGATATTTGTAAACATTGTTTTCACGTCTTCAGCCGGGCAGATTGCACGGATATAAATCTTTTTGCAGGATGAACTGTCTGCGGTAAACTCGATTTTAAAAACCTGTCTGTCGCTGTAAACGGGAATCTGAACACCGATTACCGTTGCTTCGCTCTTCTTTATTCCTGCGTGGGCAAGCGCAATTTCTATAGCTTCATTTGTGCTTATGCCATTCTGAAAATTCGTTTCGGAATAAGGAACAGGCTTCAGTTCATTCACGGGAGTAACGTCCGCTTCATAAGATATCACTTGACCCGAGCGGATATCAATTTCATATTCGAATTTTGTGAATTCAAGAAGCTCGGAATAAACATAATATTCTTTGCCGTCAAAAGTCTTCTTAACAACTTTTTTCAAGTCAGACGGTGCTTCAATAAGAGTGTGCGGTGTTTCGCCACCGATGTATTCGCCTTCTTCGCTGAAAAGGTCGCAATAAACTCCGTCGGAATAATACACAAAATCATTCTCAACCTCAAAAATGCCGTTGCTGAATTCCATCTCGTCCGAATTGCTTTGTGCGGCGGCAACAAGAGTATGCCTAAGCTTATCATCAGCAGTTTTACGGCTTATAAGCATAAGTGCTGTTGTGCTGACACCGCAGACAACTGAAATGAGAACAGTTATCCAAAGCGTTGTTATTATTTTAAATGAAACCTTTTTCATTTTTCCTCCCTGAGAACATATCCCATTCCTCTGACTGTGTGAATAAGCTTTTTATCATAACCTTCGTCAATCTTTTTACGCAGATAGCGGATATAGACATCAACAACATTCGTTCCGCCTTCATAATCATAATTCCAGATATGGTCTTCAATTTTTTCTCTGCTGAGAACTATCCCGTTATTGACGGCAAGATATTGCAAAAGCTCATACTCCTTTGCAGAGAGAGAAATATCCTTTCCGCCTCTTGTAACCTTCCTGCTCGAAATATCCACAGTTAAATCTGCAACTGTGATTATGTTTGAATTTGAAACACTGTTTTTGCGGATAAGAACTCTTATTCTGGCAAGCAATTCTTCAAACGCAAAGGGTTTCACCAAATAATCATCGGCTCCGATATCAAGGCCCTCAACTCTGTCCTCAATGCTGTCACGGGCGGTAAGGAAAAGAACGGGAAGATTGTTACCGTCTTTTCTTATCTTTCTGAGCAGAGAGAAGCCGTCAATTTTCGGCATCATAACGTCAAAAATCGCAGCATCATAATCAGTCATGCTTATCAAGTCATAAGCTTCCTCGCCGTTGAAAGCGCAATCAACGCTGTAGCCCGATGCTTTAAGCTGCTTTGCAATTATTCTGTTAAGGCTCTTTTCATCTTCTGCAATCAGAATTCTCATAAAAGCACTCCTTTTTAGGATGTCACCATACTAATAAAGAAAGATTAAAATTAAATTAGAATTTATATTTTTATTATCGCAAAAGAGCTTTTTCGTGTCAATGTCGGCACAGGCATCGAAAACACTTATAATGTACTCAATGGCGGAATCATAGAAATATGCGAAGGTTTAAATTTTTCTGAAATATCTGTTTATGCAGGCAGAGAAATACGGTGCCGAGCCCCGGTTTTATAAGTTGTATAGTGTATTTAAACATAACAAATTCCTTTTGCTTTTTCTATATTTTACATCAATCCCATTACATTTGCAAATAAAATAATTCCATATTTAGCCGTTTATTGCAAAAACTAAAATTTGCAGAGGTATAATAATGGCTGCAGGTAAAGAATATCTAAATTTCATTTTAAAACAGTTATTAATATTAACTATAATTTCCGCTATTATCAGTATTTCAATTGTTTGTTCGCAATCAGCAAACAGATTTACACCGAAAACCTTTGGTACAACAAAAAGCAAAGCGCAAAAGCTCCCATAAAGACTTGAAATCTTTATGGGGGCTTCCGTTTTGATTATTAACTGATAAACGCATCGAAACCTGCGGCACGCAAGCTGTCTTTCACATTTATATGTCTGCATGCGGTACAAGGTGCCTTTACGTAAACAAAATGCGAACAAAAAGATTAAATGCTTTTGTTATTTAATGTATCCAACATGAATTTTGCACCAACCTTAAAACCTTTTTCAAATTAATTGACTAACATATACATTCATATTTCGGCAATGTTTTCTGTTTAAATATTTTTTGGAAAACTTTGAATATTTTTTGATAAACTTGTATCTTATTAGGACCACATATACAGAAAGAACGAAAAGCAAAAATCAATGCTTTTCGTTCTTTTGCTTATTGTTTATAACAAAAACAACACACAAGCTCCTCAGAGTTTTTCTGCGGAGCTTGTTATGTTTGATATAGATTTCGATATGCAGACACAGTCTGAGTTTTTGTGTCAATTAAACCAAGCTTTCTCCAACTCTTCAAGCCTTGCATAACTCTCTGCCTGCTCAATGATGCGCTGTGCATCAATATAGGGCTTTACGGCACGGCAATAAAGAGAATATTTTCGTTCTTCGGATCTGATTTGTCTTTGAACTTCTGACTTTTTCGTCCTCAACTCTTTGAAATCCTGCTTAAATTGCGGCAATGCTTCATTTGATTTTGATTCCTTTGCCGTTTTGATTTTTTCGGTTATTTCAAGAATCTTTGCCTGAATTTCGTTTTCCGTTTCATAAAGGTCGTCAAGTGCGGTTGTGTCAAACAACTCAATTCCGTTTTTATAGTGTTTTTTGAATGTACGCTTTGCGGTTGCAATATTTTCTGCACGCATTAACGCATTCCTTCTGCGGTTTATCTGGGTCTGTGTTTTTGCGGGATATGCTTTTATCTCTTTCTTTGCCGGCAATTCAGCCGTCATAAAGCTTTCAGGTCCGTTTGCCGTGAGCAACCGTGCTTCATAAAGTTCTTCTCTGCCTTCGGGAGTATCATATTTACAGAGCTCCTCCATAACAAACCTTGCAATTTCCGTTTCTTCATTTTCTTTTTTCAGTATTGCAAGCTCTTTTTTGCTCAAGCCTTTTTTCTTTTCCGCTTCAAGGTCATGCGGTGCTTTTGCACTCAAAGCTCTTGACTCTTTAATAATCCCAATCGCTTCGGCAAACGCTTCATCGTTATGCCGATTTTGGGAATAATCCTCAAACATTGCACGGATTTTCAGAACCTTGATGATTGCTTTCTGCTTTGTTTCGGTGAAATCATAGAAGAAATACGGAATAACATTGAGTGCGGCACCGATTGCCGATGCAATAATCAGAACAGAGCATATACTTATGAAATATCCACGGTCATTGAGTACCTCATAAACAACGGAGCCGTCATATCCCATTGAAATTGCCGTTTCTTTGTTAAGCCCTGTTTTCTCATAAATTGCAGGAAGCGCAAGACCCGTAACCATTGTTATTGCGTTGCCGATAAGTCCGACCGCCGCAAACATACCGTCAATTCTTTCACCCGTTATGTAATGCTGATAATCCCTTATATCCGCATTAACACTCGGTCCGAGCAGATGGCCGAGAGAAGTAATAAACTGATTTATAAAAGTGAATATGAGAAGAATCCATATTGCTCCTGGTTTGCCTGCCTGGCGAATAACGGGCAGCATCATCAGAATAAAGGCGACACTCATAGCGTTGGTAACTATAAGAATTTTCTTTTTGCCGTATTTACGGATAAGAAACGGACCAACAAGATTCGGCCAGAATGATGCGTTACCCGCAATGGCGGTAATCACGGCATACTGCCCCGCCGAGCACGCTTCCTGATAGTTATACATCCACTGCATAATATTATGAAAACCGATTTCAAGAAAACCAATCCAACCTGCAAGCGATATAATCCAGAAATACTTATTCCTTGCCACCGCTTTAAAGGCATCAATAAACCTTATCTGCGCACGGTGAGTTTTTGCCTGAACCGTTTTTTCCTTTGTGTTGACATAAATTATCATTGACACAAGAAATCCCGCAAACAGCATCGGAGGATAGATATAGCGATAAATTCTTATATCGTATAATTTATCTTCACCCGTTACAAGCTTTGCAAGCAGCGGAAAAATAATGCCAACTATTGAAGGCGAAATATTCTCCACAACATAGCGAACTGAAAGAACATCGGAGCGTTCAATGCTGTTCGGCGATAAAACATTGATAAGGCTTTCGTATGAATCATTGAAGAAGCTGTAGAAAAACTGGAATGCAATATTAAATCCGAGCACAACTGCACATTTTGCGAAAAGACTCATATTTTCATATGGCATCCACAAAAACGCCGTTCCGAGAATAACCGTCGGCAAGCCCATCGTTATGAGATAAGGGCGGTATTTTCCCTTCATACTGCGGGTGTTGTCTATCATCTGCGCACGGAGTGCCGTCAGCGGGAAAGCTGTCAACAGACTGATAATATAAATTATCTGCAGAGCCATCGGGTCAATGCCGATTGTGTTGCCGAGAAGAGTGTTGCCGGTTGAAATTATCATCTGCTGAAAACAATAAACAATAATTCTGACACCTATTCCGCCACCTGCGAGCGAGGCAATTTCCTTGTATGTCATATATCTGCCTTCGGGCGGAGTTTTCCAGTATTTTTTTGCAGAAGCGAGGAATCCGATTGCTTTGTCTTTTATATTCATAGGCAAATTCTCCTCATATTATTTTTCAAACACAACAGTTATAACGGATTCGGGGGTTATTGCAATGCTTTCATTCGCACAGGCATTGCTTTCTTCAAGATTTTTTTCGTTATTTGTAACAGCCGTAACCGCATCACGGGGCAATATATAATTCTTTTCTTTATTTGTCGGATTCACGATAACAAGAACGGTTTTTTCTTCATTTTCAAAGGCAACAAGCATAATATCCTCATCGTCACAAGTTGCTTCAACACGCCTTGCACCCAACGGTATGTATTTCGAGAAGTTACCTGTTGCATAAAGCCTTTTCGTGGTTTCAAAGCTTTTGTTTTCAATATTGAGATAAATAAGTCCGTCGTGATAATCATAATGTGAGCAGGCAATCCAATGCTGCCACGAGGTGACACCGAGCAAAGTGAAATCCTCAATCATAACCTTTACGGTTTCGAGTGCGGAATCCATATTCGGATTTTTGCCTCCGACCATATGAGTCCACTCACTCATTTTTATCGGCATATCGGGATAATGCTTATCCATCCATTTTCTGTACCGTTTGAGGAATTTTATTCTGTCATTAAAAAACGGCAGCGGCTGATGAAGAAAATATGAATGCAGGTCAACGGCATCAACACAGTCACGCACTTCGGGATATTTCAAAAGATTACGGGTATACGATTTATTAAACCAGCGGATATCACCGTTTTCAACACCCGAAAGTTTTACTGATGAAAGCCTTGTGCGTTTTTTCAGTTCTTTGGCAAAAACACGCATAACCCTGCCTGCCTGACGGGGCGAATAATGGCAGCCCTCCTGACCGCCTGTCCATATCCAAAAAGGCTCGTTAACAGGTGAAAGATACTTCACGGGCAAGCCTTCGCCAACAAAATGCTCTGTAACATCAAGGCAGTATTTCGCAAAAGGCAAATAGTTTTTCCTGCTTAAATTTGTTCTGAAAAGCTGATGCTTTTTGAGGTGTGCCCAACCGTTTTTGGTCAGCTTCTCTATGGGGGAATTAACAAAAAGGATAACCTCCCCCGCCCCGTCACGGACAGCCTGATGCATCATATACACCGCATTTTTGTCACGGGTAAAATCATATCCGCCGTCATCGGTATCAAAGCTCTCTGTTCTGCGTGCAGAATCAGAATATTCGCCGCTGACGCTGTGTGCGGAACCGCCGCCGATATTATAGCGGTATATATTCATTCCTATTCCGTCGGTTTTGCTGTAAAGCAGGCGTGATATAACATTACGGATTTCTTCGCCGTTTTCATCCTTGCTGTCCCATCCGCCGACAATCTGTGCCCACCACGCTCCGCTTGCACCAATGCCTTCATAGGTCTGAAATTTTTTTCTGCTGTTTATTTGTATCTTCACGGTAACACCTCAAAGTTTCAGCTTTCATCAGAATTTATTGTAAAAAACCGTTTCTTCCATCGGTCTGTAAGCCGTGTGCCTTTCGTTGGGAACTGAATCGGGTGCAGGATAACCCATAACAAGAAGCGCAACGGGTTCAATGTTTTCGGGGATTTCAAATGCTTCTCGCATTTTGAACGGATTAAAATGCATAACCCAGGTTGAGCCTATACCAAGCTCCCACGCACGGAGCATCATATGAGTTGTGACAATGCTTGCGTCAACAATGCCGCACTGTGCACCGTCATAGGGTCTTGTCCAGCATTCATCCTTGTTGTAGCAGATAAGCATTGCACAGGGTGCATCAAAATGGCAGCGAGTGCATTCTTTCAGCTTTGCAAGCGTTTCTTCATTGCTCATAACAAGAATCCTCTGTGGCTGATAATTGCAGCCCGTAGGCGCAATATGCCCCGCTTCAAGTATCTTGTCAATAACCTCTTTCTCCAAAGGTTTGTCCGTAAATTTACGCACCGAATATCTCTCGGTTGCAAGTTTCATAAAATCCATAGTTACTCCTTATTAAATAAATTATATGTAATACAGACATACAGTAATGAACTTATTTTTTCATTTTGATTATAACATATGA
>JAZNPT010000041.1:0-5838 GCA_045589815.1 Acutalibacteraceae bacterium | reverse complement strand
ATCCGTCTTTGCAGACAATGCTCGGTCTGTGTATGTACCGATAATCTGAATATCATTTTTCTCGGCATATTCCTTGCACTCTCTGAGCTGACCTTCAATTGATTCTTCTCTCTGATTGTCCGAAGAATATCTTGCGTAGATAACTCCTCTCATTTTTCACCAACCTTCTTTTTGAATTGTATTTGCAGCCGTGGAAATATGGAAAATAAATTTCCCACATTACCACAGCACTGTTACTACTGTAAAAAAAGCCTTGATATTACGTTGATTTTGTCTGCTTACTAAATTGGCAAGCAAGGCAAACGTGAACACAATCTTGCCAAACGCTGCTTTCGAGTTGTTCCGATTTTCAACCGTTCACTAACTTAGCAAGCAGGGCAAGTGGGTATCCAAATTTGAAAAAATCAAATTTTTGCACCACTCTTTTTGCCGCTTGTTGGGGATAACCCCAATCCCCAGAATTGAAATATTTTTTCAAAATTATTTCAAGCGGCGCTTCTTCGAAGCTTATGTTTTCATAAAAATAAAATTGTTCGTTCCGCCAAAAGAACAATTGTTCGATAACCAAAATTATAATTCTGCCCAACTTTTTTGTCAAGCATAGTGTTGGGCAGAAGTTGATTGTTAACAGAAAGTTTACAATTAAATTAATTGTTTTTTTCAGTATAACTATGCACAAATATTTATGAAAGATATAGATATTACCCACTTAATCTTACAAAATCGTAAGATTCTTTTGGTTGAAAAAATAACTGCTTACCTTTATAATAAAAATATAATTTTGAGCAACGGCCGAGGGGTGAAAATATGAAACAGAGAATATTGCTTGTTGAAGACGATTCGTTTTTGCGTGACGGATTAACTGAAGTTTTGCAGGGCGAAGGTTATGAGGTTATCAGTTCCGATAACTGTATGAAAGCCCGTGAGCTGATGAAGTTTTTCTCTTTCAACTTAATTATGTTTGATGTTATGCTCCCCGACGGCAACGGTCTTGTTCTTTGCACCGAGCTTCGTGCGGCGGGCAATAATGTTCCCGTTTTGTTTTTGACTGCGTGCGATGATGAAATTCAGATTGTGCGTGGTCTTGATGCAGGTGCGGATGATTATGTCACAAAGCCGTTCAAGCTTCGTGAACTTCTTTCGAGAATCCGTGCATTGCTCCGCAGAACGTCGGCTGTCACGGTTTACAATAGTGATGATATAATAATCGACACTCTCAATATGTCTGTGCGAAAAAACGGCGAAAATATTTTTGTTACACCTACGGAATTTCAGATTCTTTCCGTGCTTATCCGAAACAGCGGAATCATCGTTACCCGTTCACAGCTTCTGCAGAATATCTGGGACAGCGACGGAAACTACATTGATGACAACACTCTTTCTGTTCACATGAGCCGTCTGCGTGATAAAATCGGAAGCGGTCACATCGCTACTGTAAGAGGTATCGGTTACAGATGGGAGAATTCAAAATGATTCCTTTCCTGATTTGCACAATCGCTGTTTTAATTGTTGCGACAACCATTTTTATCATATTGAACGCAAGAAAAAACAAGCAGATAAATAATCTCAAAGAGAATATTGAGAGCTTCATTGAAGGCGGAGAAAAGGCTGAATACAGCACAGCCGACAGCAATTTTGCACGCCTTCAGAATGCCGTTGCCGAGCTTGAAAATCTGTTGCTTCTTGAAAAAAGCAACTCGGAATCACAGGCAAAAAGCAACGCCGATTTTGTTGCGGATATTTCACATCAGCTTAAAACTCCGCTTGCAGGACTTCGCCTTTACTGCGAAATGGAGCAGAGCATAACACCGACCGCTTACACAGAAAAAGAACTCCAACTGATTGCGAAAATGGAAAGCCTTGTTTTCAATCTTTTAAGGCTTGAGAAAATTAAAAGTGATGCATACACAATGGTTTTTACCGAGCACAGTCTTGATGAAATTATTGGTGAAATCATCAGGAATTTCAAACCGTTGTTCCCCGAAAAAGAATTCATAATAAGCGGCAAGGCAGCTTTTCGCTTCGACAAGGAATGGATGATTGAGGCAATCGGAAATATTATCAAAAATGCGTGTGAACATACCATAACCGATGGCAGAATTACCGTTTCCGTTTCACAAAGCGAAGGCTCTGTTACACTCATTATTGAAGATAACGGCGGCGGTGTGCCGAATGAACAGCTTTCTCTTTTGTTCAACCGTTTTTACCGTGCGAATAATGCCTCGCCTGAAAGTGCTGGCATTGGTCTTGCAATATCAAAGGCGATTTTTGAAAAGCATCACGCAACTGTTACTGCTGAAAACAGCAAAGACGGCTTGAAGATTACAGCGTGTTTTCCGATTATAAATGCAAATTTAAAAATGTAAAATCCGAAGATTTTCTTCGGATTTTTTCTTATCTTACGAAATTGTAAGGTTATTGTCACGATTTTGAAAGAATCGGAGTTTATAATGAACTCATCAAAGATGCAAAGGAGCGATTTTATGAATATCATCGAATGCGTAGATTTAAGAAAAGAATATTTAAGCGGCGAAAATATTGTAAATGCCGTTGACGGAATAACCGTTGCTTTTGAGCAGGGCGAATTTTGCGCAATAACGGGACCGAGCGGCTCCGGCAAATCAACACTTCTTCATGTTCTGAGCAGTCTTGAAAACCCTACAAGCGGAGATGTTATCTATAACGGCAAAAAGCTTTCGGGTTATAACGATAATCAGCTTTCCGTTCTTCGCCGCAGACGCTTCGGATTTGTATTTCAGGCATATAATCTCGTTCAGGAACTTACGGGATATGAAAATATTGTTCTGCCCGTTATGCTTGACAAGAAAAAGGTTGATGAGGCATATATCAACAAGGTTATTGATGTTCTCGGAATCGGGGACAGACTTGAACATCTTCCGTCGGCACTTTCGGGTGGTCAACAGCAGAGAATCGCCATTGCCCGTGCACTTGCGAACAAGCCGTCAATCCTTTTTGCCGATGAGCCTACGGGTAATCTTGACGGCAAAAGCGGACGTGAGGTTCTTTCACTTCTCAAATATGTCAGCAAAGAATTCGGAATCACCCTTATTCTCGTTACACACGATCTCAATGTTGCCGAACAGGCTGAGAGAATCATCTCGATTGAAGACGGAAAAATCGTTCGTGACACAAAGGCGGGAGTTTAAGCAATGAACAAGAAAAAACTCACTGTCAACCGCCTTGCAATGGGCAACCTCAAAGCAAGAAAAAAGCAGTACACCTTAATGATAATCGGCATTGTTCTTGCGATGATATTTTCATCCGGAGTTATGTTTTTTGTTTTCAGTGCATTGTCATCGTTTAATGAACTGGATAAGTTGAGCTTCGGAAATCAGGATGCCGTTCTGATGAATGCACAGTACTATAATTTTGATCGTGCCATAGAAAACGACCTCATAGATGATTATTCAATTGCCCATGCAATCGGTTACGGTTATAACGAAGAAACGGGTGAAGAAAGCGGTTCGCTTATGGCATGGTATGATGAAGATGCCTATGAGCTTTCTTATGTCGGACTTCGCGAAGGAAGATTTCCCGAAAAAGCAGGCGAAATAGCTTTTGAACGGGATGCACTTGTCCGAATGAAGCTCAACACTCAAATCGGCGAGCAGATAACTCTCACCGTCAAAACCCCGAAATCCGAAAATTATCTTTCGGAAACGGTTGAAAAAACATATACTCTTGTCGGCATTCTTCATGATAAACGCAGCAATATTGAAAGCGAGTTTTCTTTGAACGTTGACCAGTTTGAATATCCTGCAATAATGCTTAGTCCCGAAGAAAAAATCGAAAAAGGCGGCGAAGAACGCCTTGTAGCTTTTATCGATTATGCAGGAAAGAATGATTTCAATACCCAATGGCATATAACTCAAGCCATTCTTTCCGAAATGGAAGAAAGAGGACTTGTTGATAATGAGGCTGTAAACGGTACAATTCCTCAATCGAAAATAATTTATTCCAATGCAGGTAAACATTTTTCAACACAAAGCATTCAGAACACCGAAGAAAATATCCGCATAACAACTATTCTTGCTGTTGTTCTTACAACCGTTCTTCTGCTTGCTTCTTGCGTCGGCATTGTCAATGCATTCAATTCAAATCTTCAGGAACGCAGAAAGCAGATAGGTATGCTCCGTGCGGTCGGTGCAACAAAACGGCAGATAGTCAAAGTTTTCGGCAGAGAAGCCATAATAATCAGCCTTTGCGCAACGCCGATGAGCCTTTTGATTTCGTATTTTGCGGTTAAAATCATTATAGGATTTATGGGTGAAGGCTTTGTTTTTATCCCCGAGTGGTGGGTGCTTATAGTCTGCGGATTATTCGGTATAATCTGCGTTATGGCTGCGGCATTGATTCCGCTGATTCGTGCATCGGCTGTTTCTCCCATGCAGGCAATCAGAAACATTGATTATTCACGCAAAATGAAGAATAAACGTGTTAAATCCCAAACAAAATTTAATGCTCCGAGCCTTATAGCCTCCCGAAATCTTATGTTCAGAAAGGGCAGACAGATCGGTGTCAGCTTTATTCTTGTTGCAACTATTATTATTTCGGGTTTCGGATTTGCTTTTATTGAAAAAGAGGCTGAAAGAATGAATTCTTTCTACAACGATTTTGATTATGCATTTGAAAGCAGCGGAGGAACCGTCGGTTCAAATATCTTTAATTGCAAATGGGGTGTCAAATATTCCGATTTCAGCGAAAGCGTTAAGCAGGAAATTCTTTCCCTTCCTTACGTCAAAACAGTTGGAGGAATTAAAACCTGCATGGCAAATATTATTTTTGACAGCGAAATTTCGGATTATATGAGACTTGTTTCGATGTATTACGGAAACACATACGGGCATAGCTACGAAACTGAAAGTATAGATACATACGAAGAATATGTAAATCAGCTTACAAAATCAAAAAACAAAAGATATCTTGCTTTCAGTAATGAAGTTTTTGGCGGCAAGGATTTTTATTCATCCGATATCCACAGCTTTGAACCGAGCGATATTGAAGAAATAGAAAAATATGTAACCGACGGAAAAATTAATATTGATAAGCTCAACTCAGGCGAAGAAATAATTCTTTTTGCACCGCAGAAAATAGGATACAGATTTGAACCCTATGAAAACGGAGAAGGTTTCAGCGGAGGCATTATTGATATTTCTGAAGGCATAAAAGAAGAAGATGCGCCTTATATCGGAGAAACCGCAGAACTGAGCTATAAGGCGGGCGATGTTGTTAATATCAGCGTTCTTTCAAGCGATATAACGCCGCAGGAATTGACCGATGATGTGATTGTTCCCGATGATATAAAAGCAAATAACAAGCAGGTGAAAATCGGTGCAATAGTCAGCGGTATTCCCCAAAATGCAAGATGGGTTCAGGAAATGAATTTTCTGACAACCAACAGCGGAATGAATCATTTTTATGAAAATCATCCTTATCTTAATATGTATATAACTCTGAAAAACGATTGCACCGAAGAAGTTGACGGAGAAATGACGTATATTCTCAATCAATACACATCGGGTAACGGATACCGCATCTATTCAAAATTCCAATCCAACCAAGAAAACAGAAACACAATATATGCTCTTTATATCATTATTGTATCTGTTGTTGTTCTGTTTTTCTCAACTGCGGCAAGCATAATCAACAACTCATTGACTGCACAAATCCGTGAGAGCAAAAGAGAAATCGGAACTCTGCGTGCAGTCGGTGCAAGCGCAAGAGAGCTCACGCAATCTTATTTCAGACAGCTACTTTCAATGTTTGGCTGGGGCTGCGGTGCTGGTTTTGGCTTATATACTTTCATCTGGATTCTTA
>JAZNPT010000040.1:0-10665 GCA_045589815.1 Acutalibacteraceae bacterium | reverse complement strand
GCTTATCCGTTGCAAGGCGCAAACCTTCGCCGAAGCGCTGAAAATGAACAATTTCTCTTGCACGCAGGAATTTGATTGGTTCCCTAACATCAGGGTCATCAACCAGACGCAGAATGTTGTCGTATGTGGTTCTTGCTTTCTGTTCGGCAGCAAGGTTTTCGGTCATATCGGTGATAACATCGCCCTTGCTCTGAATATATGCTGCTGTGAACGGTACACCCGCAGCGGATGATGGATAAACAGCGGCTGTGTGGTCAACAAAATACGTGCTGAAGCCCGATTTCTTGATTTCTTCCTCCGAGAGATTACGTGTAAGCTGATGAACAATTGCACCAATCATTTCAAGATGCGCAAGCTCCTCGGTACCAATATCCGTCAAAAGTCCTTTAAGCTCATCATAGGGCATGGAAAATCTTTGGCTCAGATAGCGCAAAGAAGCTGCCAACTCGCCGTCAGGGCCGCCGTATTGGCTTATAATAATCTGTGCATATTTAGGATTGGGGTTTTTGATTTTTACGGGAAATTGCAGTCTTTTTTCATAATTAAACATCAGCAGTCACACTCCTCAAATTCCCAAGGCCACGGACCCTTGAGCCATTCAACGCCCTGTGCCTTTGCGGCAGTAAGGGGACAGAACTTATCTTCAAATTCGGCTCGGAGCGCCTTGTATTTCATGGCGCATTTGTTATGTGCTTCAACCATCTGGAGATCCCACGGATGCGTGTCAAGATAAAGATGCATTTCCCAAAGGGTGAATTGAGCGGCACTCAGCTTTTTAAGCATGGCTTCTCTGTTACTCATCGGCAGCACTTCCCTGCAAAAGGCTTGTTCAGAACGGTAAACAATGTTCCGCATTCAAAAGCCTTCATTTCCTCAAACTTTGTTGTGTCTGTCTGCATGGGAACATACAGCATGGCAACAATGGGATTTGCCGGCAGAGGAGCGATTGAATCGGAGCATGCACAACGCTTTTGAACCTGCCGCTGCGGATATCTGTATCCGCTGTAGTCGTTCATATCAATCATTCCTTTTTTAGCTTTTTTGAGGCATTCCTCGCTATCAGTATATGTTAAAACATGATTTTTGACATAAAAAATAACGGCAGATTTCTGCCGTTGTTTAATTGGAAAATGAATATTTAATTAATCGCAGAAATTACCCTTTGTATTTAAAAATTTCTTCAACTGTCGGCATTGAGGCAGCGGCACCCATTCTGCTGACGGCTATGCTTCCTGCGCGGTTGCCGATGTCACAGGCGGAATATATATCTCCGCTTCTCATAAATTCAAGGGCCATTGCTGCTGTGAAGCAGTCGCCCGCTGCGGTAGTGTCAACCACATTTGCAGGATAAGACGGCAGAATTTTAAGGTGCATTCCGTCCCAAACAGAGCAGCCTCTTTCGCCAAGCTTGAGAACAATAAACTTTGCTTTGCTTCTTTCTCGGAGGGCTTTTGATGCTTTAAGAATATCCTCCTCGGTTTTGGGGTAAATGCCTGTGAGAGCCATTGTTTCACTTTCGTTTGGTGAAACAACGGTTGCACCCTGCATTTTTTCAAGCGCAAAATTTTTTGCAGGGCCGCAGTCAATAACCGTTGTTATTTCTTTTTCAATTGCACGGTTAACGCATTTTATAACAACCTCTTCACGGGTTTCAAACTGAACAAGTAAAAGGTCAAGATCGTCGGTTATGCCTTCGGCCGCTTCATCGGGATTTATTTCGGCATTTGCGCCCTCATAAACAACAATGCGGTTTCTTCCGTCGCCGTCAAGAAGAATGGCGGCAAGACCTGTTTGTGAGCCTGTTATTGATACTCCCGAAATATCAATTTTGTTGCGGCTCAGGTTTTCAAGAAGCTTATGGCCGTTTTCGTCATTGGCTACTTTGCCTATCATTTTGGTTTCAGCGCCGAGCATTGCCAGCGCCGTTGCTTGATTGGCGCCTTTGCCTCCGTTGGCATAACCGTAGGAAGTGCCTGTGAGATTTTCTCCTACATCAGGGACCTTTTCCATGTTCAGGATTAAATCCATATTTATGCTGCCCACAACAGCGGCTCGAATATTTTTATACATCTGCCTTCCTCCGAAAGTTACAATACGCTCCTGAAATCCGCAGCAGCCTGACTCATGCTTTTGTCTTTTACAAATAGGCTGCTTGTGCCGAGAACAAATATATCGGCTCCGCATCTGCTGAGCTTTTGACCGTTTTCAAGGCTGATATTTCCATCCACCTCAATGGGAATATGAGCGCAGCCCCATTCATTCAAAAGCTCTCTTGCCTGCTTTGTTTTGCGCTCTGCGCCCCAAAAAAGCTTCTGCCCCGCAAATCCCGGGCTTACAGTCATAATAAGTGCCATATCAATATAGTCAGTGAGGTATTGCAGGCAGTTGAGCGGAGTTTGTGGATTAAGAGCAAGGCCTGTTTTGCAGCCCTTGTCACGAATTTGAGCAAGCGTACGCTGAATATGAATGTCAGATTCATAATGCACGCAAATATAATCGTTTTTATCCGGCTTCATTCTGTCCAGAAACCTTGAAGGCTCGTTGACCATCAAATGAACATCCAAAGGCATATCGGTTATTTCTTTAATTGCATTAATCAAATCAAAGCCCAAAGTGATGTTTGGAACAAATTGACCGTCCATTATATCGATATGCAAATAGTCAATGCCTGCTTTTTTCAGTTCATCAATTGAGCTGCGCATATTCATTAAATCCGCACACATCACAGAAGCAGATAAAAGTTTGTTCATTATCCGTCACACCTTATTGATTGAAATTTTTTCAAATTTATCATATCATATCTTCCTTCAAAAGTCCAATAATATATTGTCATCTTCTGAATATTAATTTTGTCTGTATCACAAAGCCTGAATAAAACTTCAGCGACACAAATTGATTGACAGGCATTATTTCAAATGATAAAATTAAATATAAATAAAGCATTTGAGGTGAGTGTATGTTTGAAACATTTTTAACTGAGGTTTTGAAGCTTGCGCCCAGACAGATGTGGGGCGTTGAACAGCTGACATATTATATGTCTGAAATATTTGCTTCATTTTCTCCCAAAAGGATTATTGCTTCGTTTCTTGCAATACTCGAACTTTTTGGTCTGGTGATTTTTGATACGCCTACCACTCCAAGAGGTCAGGCGCTTGATTTGTCGGGATACAGCCTTGTTTTTGAGGATGAATTTGAAAGCGAAACTCTCAACACGGATGTTTGGGAATACAGGGGCAGCGGCCCGAGAAGAGGCGGCTTTAATGCCGAAAGTCAGGTTGAAGTTGAAAACGGAAATATGATAATGACAGGTGAATATCTGACTGACGGTATGTATGGCGAGGGTTGGTACACCGGCATGATAAAGCTCAAGGAAAGATATTGCAAGGGATATTTTGAAATCCGCTGCATCGTTAACGCTGAACCCGCCTTCTGGTCGGCCTTTTGGCTTCAGGCAGATTCGCCATATACTGCGTCTGTTTCAAAGGGCGGCATAGGCGGAGCTGAGATTGATATTTTTGAATCAATCAGTTCAAACGATTTGACCGGCAAGAATTCGGTTTCGCAGACTGTTCATTGCGCAGGTGTTGACGGGGTGCAGGAAGGTTTTCAGTCCAACTTGCTTGGATTCTTCTATGGCAACAATATTTATGAAGAATATAATACTTACGGATTAGAGTGGACTGATGATGAATATATTTTCTATATCAACGGGGTTGAAACGCGCCGTACATCTTTCGGAAACGGAGTATCCGAGGTTCCTGAGGATGTTATTGTTTCACTTGAAATCCCTGCAGAGGAGCTTCTTGCAGAGCTTGACAAAGAGACTTATAAAACAGAGTATATTGTTGACTATGTGAGGATTTATCAGAAATAAGTTTGGCTTGGCCTTGAGAATATTCAATATTAAAGGAGAATAAAAATGAATGCAATACTTTGCAGAGCAACAGCTTTTTTTGCATCAATAATAATGTTTATATGTTCTGCATTAAGCATTCCCTGCTATCCTATGGGCGAAAAGCTTGATATGAGCAAGTTTACAGAAACCTTTACCGAGGATTTCAACGGCGAGCTTGACCGCAGCGTGTGGTCAGGTCATTATCAGTACGGCACCAAGACCGAAGAGAGAAAAGGATGCTATTGGAATCAGTATGTTGCATACACGGAAAACGGTAATCTTATTATTCCGGTAACATATCTTAAGGAAGGCATGGGCGGCGAAGGAGCCGGCTGGTATACGTCGGGTATCGACACCGATTCCGATTCACCCAACGGCTTCAGCCAAAAATTCGGTTATTTTGAGTGCCGCTGCATTCTGCCTGAGGGGGCGGATGTATGGAGCGCATTTTGGCTGATGAACGAAGGTGTTTATAACGAAAACGGAACAGGCACCGACGGAACGGAGATTGATGTTTTTGAGAGCGACCGATATGAAAAAACGCTTTTTAAAAACAGCGTTTCATCCAATCTTCATTATGACGGTTATGACGATGCCCATCAGATGATGGGAGCCAAAGCATTCCTTATCAAAAATAATCCTTATGAGGAATTTAATACCTACGGTCTTGAATGGAATGAAAATGAATATATATTTTATATCAACGGAGTTGAAACTTTCCGAACCGATTTCGGCGGTGTGAGCCAAAATGAAGAATATCTTATTCTTTCGGTTGAAATGCGGGGCGAAAACGGTATTCCGGCTGAAAGGAAGAATGCTGCTGCCGCAGATGCGCAGTTTATCGTTGATTATGTAAAGGCATATCAATATAAATAATGATTAATAATTCAGAGCAAATCAGGGGAGTAACAGGCATATAAATAAGTGAGGGGAAGTGTTGTTTATGGAATTGGGATTTGTTGAGGTTATTAAAGTTATTCTTATCGGAATTATTGAAGGGATAACGGAGTGGCTGCCGATAAGCAGCACAGGTCACATGCTGATTTTTGATGCGTTTATCCCGCTGAAAATGAATGAAGACTTCAAGGAAATGTTCTTTGTTGTTATACAGCTCGGAGCAATAATGGCTGTTGTTGCAATATTTTGGAAAAAAATGTTTCCGTTTGGAATATCCGAAAAAAAGCTTGAAATTAAAAAGAATATAATTATGATGTGGCTGAAGGTTGCCGTTGCCTGCCTTCCTGCAGCGATACTCGGACTTCTTTTTGATGATTTTCTTGAAGCTTATTTCGGGAATGCGCTCACAATTTCACTTATGCTCATTCTTTACGGCATTGCATTTATTCTGATAGAAAACCATAACAGGAAAAGAAAACCAAAGATAACTTCAATTAATCTGATTGATTATAAAACAGCAATAATAATCGGTTGCTTTCAAGCGCTCTCGATGATTCCCGGAACATCGCGCTCCGGCGCAACGATAGTCGGAGCGTTGCTTATCGGAGTTTCGAGAACAGCAGCGGCAGAATTTACTTTCTTTTTAGCTGTGCCGACAATGCTCGGTGCAAGTCTTTTGAAGCTCATTAAATTCGGATTTGATTTCAGCAGTTCGGAAGCTGTTGCTCTGATTCTCGGCATGGCCGTGGCGTTTGTTGTGTCGCTTGCAGCCATAAAGTTCCTTATGGATTATGTCAAAAAGCATGATTTCAAGGTTTTTGGTTGGTATAGGATAGTTCTCGGAGCAATAGTTATTCTTGTTTCGGCATTAACTTAAAATATATAAAAAAGGCTGTAACCTCGGTTACAGCCTTTAAATTTTTATTTATTTGCATCATTTTGACGAATCTCAACTCGTCTTACCTTGCCGCTGAAGGTTTTGGGAAGCTCGTCCACAAATTCGATTATTCGAGGATATTTATAAGGAGCGGTGTTTGTTTTGACATAAGTCTGAAGCTCCTTAACGAGCTTTTCTGTGCCGTGGAAACCGGGGCGAAGAACAACTGTTGCCTTAACAACAAAGCCTCTTACGGGGTCAGGAACGCCTGTAACGGCAACTTCAAGCACCGAGGGATGCTCCAGCATAACGCTTTCAATCTCAAAGGGGCCGATTCTGTAGCCGGAGGATTTGATAACATCGTCGTTTCTTCCGAAATAAACAAATCTGCCTTGCTCGTCTCTGTATGCAAGGTCACCGGTGTGGAAAAAGCCGTTTCTGTATGCATCGGCGGTTTCTTCTTCGCTGAAGTTATAGCTTGCAACAACGCCGCATGGATGCTCGGCAGGCGAGGGGGCTTTGATGCAAATTTCGCCTATTGTTCCGCGCTGGCAATGGTTGCTGTCTTCGTCAAGAATATGAACCTTAAGTCCCGGTGCGGGGAAACCGATTGCTCCGGGAACGGGTTTAGTCCAAGGATAAAGTGTGCAGATGCTGACAGGTGTTTCGCTCATGCCAAAGCCTTCGTGGATTTCAAGACCCGTTGCTTCTTTCCATTTGTTGAATATGTCCGCATTGAGCGCTTCGCCTGCGGTGCAGCAATGGGTGATGGAAGAAAGGTCATATTTGCTCACGTCATTTTGAAGCATGAGGCGATACATGGTGGGCGGAACACAGAAGGTTGTAACCTTGTATTTTTCAAGCTTGGAGAGAATATCTGCGCCGTCAAATTTATCAAAGTCATAAACAAGGTTGGCGGTTTCGCCCATCCATTGGCCATAGTATTTGCCCCAGAGTGATTTTGCCCAGCCTGAGTCGGAAACGGTGAAATGAAGCCCACCGTCAACCACACGGTGCCAGAACACGCCTGTCATAATATGGCCGAGAGGATATTTGAAATCGTGGGCAATGATTTTTGGGTAGCCCGTTGTGCCGGAGGAGAAGTTGATAATCATGGTGTCATCAACCGTGGTGTCTGCTTCACCTGTTGGTCTTGACCAGGTTTCGTCTGCCTTTTCAAAGCCTTCCTCAAAGTCAATCCAGCCTTCAACATCCTTGTGCTTTGTTACGAACTTCTTTTCTATTGTTTCGTATTCATCTTTTCTGTCATCAAAATATTCGGTGCAGTTATCGTCGCCCGTAATGATGGCATATTTGATTTTTGCTTTGTTGCAGCGGTAAACATAGTCCTTGCCCTTGAGCATGTTGGAAGCGGGCACCATGATTGCGCCTATTTTGTTGAGAGCAAGGGTGATAATCCAGAAAAGATAGCTTCTTTTAAGAATAAGAAGAACAGGGTCACCTTTTTTAACACCTTCGGAAACAAGGTAGTTTGCTGCCTTGTCTGAAAGGCGCTTCATGTCGCCGAAAGTGAACCTTTTTTCTTCGCCGATGTTGGAAACATACAGCAAGGCGAGCTTGTCAGGTTTTTCCGTTCCGAGAACGTCAACAACATCATAAGCAAAGTTAAAGGAGTTTTCGTAAGTGATTTTAAAGTTTTCCTGGCAGTCCTTGAGTGAAACGAACGAATCTCTTGATCTGCCGATAAATTTTTCGTAAATAGCCATTTTTGACTCCCGATTGATTATTTATTTAAGCACGAGCGCAATAAACTGAGCCTGAGTGTCACCCACGTTTTTGTGAGCGTGGGGGATTGTGGAATCAAAGTATGCGCTGTCGCCTTCGTTAAGCTCATAGCAGATATCGCCGATATAGAGAAGAAGGCTGCCTGAAATAACATAATCAAATTCCTGGCCCTCGTGTTCATCCATAACAGGGGGGTTGCCTGAAGGGTCGATTTTAACCAAAAACGGCTCTGCTTTTTTGGATTTGAATGTGTATGCAAGATGCTGGAATTCATATCCGGGGTTGCGATTAACAACAAAACCCTTGCCTTTTTTAACAACCGTGCATGTTGAAAGGCGAGGAGATTCGCCGCTGATGATATCAAGGATATCAACTCCGAGAATCAAAGCAATGTTGTTAAGTGTGCTGATGGCAAAATCATATTCACCATGTTCAAATGCGATATAGTTTTCTTCGGAAATTTCAAGCTTTTCAGCCATTTCCGATGCCGAAATGTCGCAAGTTTCGCGAAGGGAAGCAACTCGCAAACCGATTTCTTTCAATTCAAGCATGTGGGTTCCTCCTTGCGGTTAATTAATAATTATATCCGAGCTCAACAGCCTTGATATTAAGCCCAATAAGATTCTGTTTCTTTGCAGGTACAAGCTTTGCCATTGTTGTTTCAACATTTTCATAGGGCATAACGCCTGCTTTTGCAATAACGTGGCCTATCATAATCATGTTTGCAAGGCCGGGAAGGTTTTCATCTGAAGCAAGTTTTGTTGCGGGGATGTAGTACACATCAACATCTTCTCTTTCAACCTTGCGGTCGATAAGTGAGCTGTCAACAAAAATCTTTGCGCCGGGAACTGCCGAAGCCTCAAACTTATCAAGCGAAGGCAGATTCATTGCAATGAGAACGTTAGGATTGGAAACGATGGGGGAACCGATTTTTGTGTCGCTGAGAATAACGGAGCAGTTGCAGGTGCCGCCTCTCATTTCGGGGCCGTAGGAAGGAAGCCAGCTTACTTCCTTGTCTTCAAGAAGGCCGTCATAAGCAAGGAATTTGCCGGAGAAGAGAATACCCTGACCGCCGAAACCGGCAAGAAGAATTTCATGTGTCATGATTATTCAGCCTCCTTTTCTGCAGTTTTATCCTTGTAAACGCCGAGAGGATAATAAGGAATCATGTTTTCCTCAAGCCATTCAAGAGCCTTGTCAGGCTTGAGACCCCAGTTTGTGGGACAGGTGGAAAGAACTTCAACAAGCGAGAAGCCCTTGCCTTCAAGCTGATTCTGGAAAGCCTTTTTGATAGCTTTCTTTGCGTTCTTAACGTTCTTAACATTGTTAACGGCAACTCTTTCGAGATATGTTGCGCCGTCAACGTTTGAAAGAAGCTCGCAAACCTTTACGGGCAGACCGACTGTTTCAGGATTTCTGCCGTAAGGTGAAGTCTGAGTAATCTGACCGGGGAGAGTGGTGGGAGCCATCTGGCCGCCTGTCATGCCGTAGATTGCATTGTTAACAAAGATGATTGTTATGTTTTCGCCTCTTGCTGCGGAATGAACTGTTTCGGCAGTACCGATTGCGGCAAGGTCGCCGTCGCCCTGATAGGTGAAAACAATGTTTTCGGGCAGGGAGCGTTTAACGCCGGTTGCAACGGCAGGAGCTCTGCCGTGAGCAGCTTCTATCATATCGCAGTTGAAATAATTATATGCAAAAACGGAGCATCCAACAGGGGCAACGCCTACTGTTTTTCCTTCGATGCCGAGTTCGTCAATAACTTCTGCAACAAGGCGGTGAATAATGCCGTGTGTGCATCCGGGGCAATAATGAAGGGGGACATCGGCAAGAGCCTTGGGCTTTTCAAAAACTATCATTATTTGTCACCTCCGACGGAATTTGCTTTGTTGATTGAGTTGAGAACGTCTTCTGTGGTGGGAATCATGCCGCCGACTCTGTTGCAGAGAAGAACGGGCTTCTTGCAGCGGATTGCAAGCTCGACGTCCTCAATCATCTGACCCATTGAAAGCTCAACGCTGATAAATGCCTTAACCTTGTCGGCAGCAGCATTAAGAACAGCCTTGGGGAAGGGCCAAAGGGTGATGGGGCGAATCATGCCAACCTTGATGCCTGCTTCGCGTGCCTTGTCTATTGCGTTCTGAGAAACTCTGGCTGCAACACCGTAAGCAACGATGCAGATTTCAGCATCTTCCATGCGGTATTCGTCATACATAACTTCGTTTGCTTCAATCTGTGCATAACGCTCATAGCGTTCGAAGTTGTATTTTTCAAGCTCTTCGGGCTGAATGAACAGTGAGTTAACGATGTTATGCTCACGTTCGCACTTTGTGCCGCAGGCAGCCCAATTTGACTTGTCATATTCTTTAACTTCGCCCATTTCAAGTGATACGGGTTCCATCATCTGGCCCATTGTGCCGTCAGAAAGGAGCATTGCGGGCATTCTGTATTTATCAGCCAGGTCAAAGCCTTTGAAAGTAAGGTCAACCATTTCCTGAACGGAAGCAGGTGCAAGAACGATGAGCTTGAAGTCGCCGTGGCCTGCACTCTTTGTTGACTGGAAATAGTCGGACTGTGAGGGCTGGATGCCGCCAAGGCCGGGGCCGCCTCTCTGAACATTGATAATAAGTGCGGGAAGGTCTGAACCTGCAAGGTATGAGATGCCTTCGCTCTTGAGTGCAATTCCGGGGCTGGAGCTTGAGGTCATTGCTCTTTTGCCTGCTGCAGCTGCGCCGTAAATCATGTTAATAGCGGCAATTTCGCTTTCAGCCTGCAAGAATGTTCCGCCGATAACAGGCATTCTTTTTGCCATGTATGCGGCGATTTCTGTTTGAGGTGTTATGGGATAACCGAAGTAGTGGCGGCAGCCTGCCATTATTGCAGCTTCCGCAAGAGCTTCGTTACCTTTCATCAAAACTTTTTCAGCCATTATTCTTTCTCCTTACTTTTCAACGGTGATTACGCAGTCGGGGCACATGGTTGCGCAGAATGCACAACCGATACATTGTGCTTGGTCGGTCATCTCTACAGGGAAGTGACCTTTTTTATTGATTACGGTTTTAGAAAGTGCCAAAATCTGTTTCGGGCAAGCATCTACGCAGAGCCCACAGCCTTTGCACAAGTCAATGTTAATAGTAAGTTGAGCCATAATGTTTCCTCCTTAAAAAAGTTTTTTCTGTAAGTTCAAAGGAAATATATTCGTTATTTTGTGCGACAAGGTATCGTACAAAGAACGTTCGACGGTTGTCAT
>JAZNPT010000039.1:0-50954 GCA_045589815.1 Acutalibacteraceae bacterium | reverse complement strand
CACCCCACATATTGCGAAGCTGGAACAAATCATATTCTCTGTCTGACCAAAGACTGCCGCACGGGTCAATAAAAGCTGTGAGTTCCAAAGTTTTGGGGTCAGCCATTATGTTCATTATATTGAGGTCGCCGTGTATGAGTACGGGATTTGTTTTTTCTTCGGGGAGAGAGTTAAAAAGTTCTGTTGCATCATAAAGCAGCTTCAGCTTTTTCTTGCTGAACTTTCCGTTTTCGGATAATTCTTTCAAAGCAGCGAGCCAAGGCTCCTGCTTTTCTTTTTTATAGTATTCAAGCCAAGTGTTATAAACGGGATTTAACAATAAGCCGAATTTATCATTCGTGACGCTGTGCCACTCAAGCATACCCGAAACAACATCATCGGCAAATTTTTGTTTCTGACTCTTGTTTTTTAACAAAAACAACGGATTTAACACATTTTGTCCATCAACAAAGCTCATAGCTAAAATTGCAGTTTCTTCATCTTCATAAGTGAAAAGAACTTCTGGCATTTTTACGGTTGTGTTTGCGGAAAGAAGATTGAGTTGCTGAGCTTCTTCATATTGCGAACCCTGAACTCTGTATGCTTTGACAGCGATTGTTTCACCATCAGAAAGTACTGTTTTATAAACTCTCCCGTAACTGCCTCCGCCGATGAATTTTATATTATCTGCTTTCTTATAAAGCTTTTCAGAAATAATCTGAGGCAAAAGGGGCAATAAGTGTTTATCGCTGTTATCAAGAATTTTCATCGCTGTCCCTCCATAATTCTGCTTTTGACAAGGTTATATGCGGTTTTGCTTTCGGGTAAAAACGAAAACAGCTGGAAGCAATGGCACATACCCTCAAATTTATGAAGCTCGGCATCAACGCCAACGGATTTCAGCTTTTCATAAACTCTGTCGCTGTCGCTTTCGTCAAGTTCTGCAGTTCCGCATATCAGAGTGACTTTCGGAAATTTTTCAAAACTGCCGAACAACGGCGAGATATACGGGTCGGTTCTGTCAACATTCAGAACATACTTTGATATTCTTCTGAGCAGGTGAAGATTATCTTCAATCTTTTTATGTTTTGCAATTCCGTAAAACGGGTCTGTGTATGCATTTGTGATTCTTGAATCACCGCTTGATGTTGCATCCGCCCACAGCGAAAAACAGACGATGTGATTAGGCATGGGATAGCCGTTATCACGAAGCCACAAAGATGATGTCATTGCAAGGGTTGCACCTGCGCTGTCGCCGATGATAACAATATCGGAATTATTGATACCCTCATCGAGCAGATGAAGATAAACCTTTGCAACATCGTGCATCTGCGACGGGAGCTGATGCTCGGGAAATCTGCCGTAATCAACATTTATAACCGTTGCACCGCAAAACATTTTGCTGTATTTTTCGGCAAGCCTGCGGTAAAAATCATTAAGTTCGATTTTAAATCCGCCGCCGTGAATCATAAGTATAACTTTTTCTGTTTTGCAATTACGGTTTATGAGCTTTTCATATTTCACACCGTCGGTTGTGTGTTTTGTATGTGTAAAGTTTTTTGAGGGCTTGTATTTTGATTTTTTATCCTTCGTCAGCTTTGCCGCATTGTCGGACAGCTTTGAACTGTCGGACAACGGCGAATGAAAAATCAAGCGCAAGGTTGACATAAATATTTTTGAAATCAGAGATTGCATAACATCACCTTAAATCAACAAAAATCCCATTATCAAACCGCCTGCAAAACCGGAGATATGCTCCCATGCGGTGGCTTTGCCCACAAACATTCCGCCTACTGTATAAACAGCGAGGATTAAAAGAAGAAAAAGCGGCAAACCGGAAAACATAACCGTTCCGTTTTTTATCGCAAGCATAACAAATACAGCAATCAGACCGTAGATACCCGTTGACGCACCTTCACCCTCATGTAGTTTATAGACAAACGCCATATAAAGTCCCGAAACAAACGCTGAACCGACATAGCAAGCAAGTGTTCTTGCTGCGCCGAGCTGTGTCTCAACGGCATAGCCTACAATAAGTGTTGCAGCTACGTTTGAGATAATATGCCATGTTCCCACATGGAGAAGCGCAGAGGAAACGAGTCTCCACACTTCTCCCTTTTTTATTTTCTTCTCAGACAAATGCAAAGCATGGTTTATGTAACCTTTGTTGTGCCCTGTCCACAGCTTTTCTTTCAGTGTTACGGTTGCTGTTTTTGGAATTAAAATAAAATTATCGAGAATGTATACTAAAATTATAACCGCACAGAACGATATAGTAAATATGGGCATTGGGTATCCCTTCTTTCAGATATTAAACAAGGCTGATTGTAACCATTTCTCCGTTTTCGCCGTCAACGGAAAGGATTTCTCCTGAAAGCCCCGTTTTGACAGCGTTTTCGATTGTGTTTGCCTGAGCGCCTGTAATGCCGCCGAATGCACTGCCTAAATTCAGACCGAAACGCATAACGGTAAGCGGTATTCTGACGTTTGAAACTTTACCGTTTTTATCGGTTGTGATAAGCAAGGTTGTTGCCTTCTTGCCGGTAAAAACAGGTTCCTCATATGCAGTTTCGGGTTCGGCAAATGTTTTTTCCTCTCCAACATTTTCGGTTGCGGAAGCGGCGCCGAGCAATTCATCAACGCTCATTCCGAAAATCTTTGCAATTGCGGGCAAAAGTGAAATATCGGGGCAGGATAAATTATTTTCCCATTTCGATACAGCCTGAGGTGATACTCCAAGGTTCGCTGCAAGTTCCTCCTGAGTCATTCCTTTTGCTTTTCTTTTTTCTGAAATATTGTTTCCGAGATTCATGATTCATTCTCCTTCAAATTTTGATTCGGCTTGCTTTCGCCGATTTCATTGTTGCAAATTCCTTCGGTTGAGTCAACAAACGAAACGTTGAAGCCGATAAACTAATGGTTGTTTTCGGGGTATCAACCGTTGGTTGACTGCTCTTTCCTGAGCTTTTTGGCGTTTTCCGCCCTGATTTTCTTATAGCTTTTCACGGCATTCAAAATATTTAAAACAAAGCACAGCAAAAACAGGGCGGCAGGAAGAAGATAAATATAATTTTTCGATGAAACCGCAATATAGGTCATTATTCCGGAATTTATAAAATGCAGAACACAACAGAAAACATATAAAATAAATTGTTTTTTATTTTGCTCCATGTCATTCACCTTACCCTTTCACTTACAAGACGAATAATAAATGGGGTTGGTCTGCTTTTTTATAATGTTTTTTATTCGGGAAGTTTATCGCAGAAAAGCATTGTTGTGAGTGCCGCCTTTTGTTCTTCGGTCGGGAGAGCGAGCACTTCCGACTTGAGAAGCTGCTCAATAACGGTCATTCTCATTCGTCCGTTTGTCCATTTCAATTTGCAGGCGATTTTATGAAGCTTAAGCATATGGTCTGCAACGCAGTCTTTTGTAAGCTCATAGTATTCTTTGCAGTATTTTTCAAGCTTTTTTTCAAGCTTTTCGTCGGGGTCGGGAATAAGACTCATAAATTCATCACCGCCGTAAGTGGAAACTATCATCGTAACCTTATCCTTGCCGCCGTCATTAACAAGATAACCTTTTTCATAAAGTCGCTGATATTTTCCAAGAGACACATCATCCTTTTTGATTCTGCCTGAAATGTGTTCATACAGACTGTCAAAATCTCCTTCGAGACTGTCACGCCATCCGCCTGTACGGTTGTCATAATATGTATTACACTGCCAGGCAACGGTTGAGTATCTCTCGTTCGTTCTTGTCATATCTCCGCAGGTATTATATTGTTTGTTGCGGCTCAAATCAAAATCGGGTTCAACTTCTGCAAATGCACTGTAAATTCCGCCGTCTTTTCTTTTGACACTGTATTTTTCAAGTTCTCTCCACATTTCGATATCCATTGACTTTTTGCCGACAGCAAGGATAACTGCAGACCAAAGAAGAAGGTTCATGTCATTATCGGGAATGTAAATTTTGCTCATATCAAGCTTTTTAACCGCTTCAAAAACAGAAGGAATATATTCTTCGCAGAGGATTTTTGCATACTCTTCATTGAGAAGCTGCTTTTTTCTGTCGATTTCATCCGTTGTTTCGGTTATATATATATTTGTTCTGTATTTTCCGCCGCCGAGTTTATCCATGAAGCCGTATTCTTCAAGAGTTCTGACTTCATCTTCAATGAATATAGGTGAAACACCAAGTTCTTCGCCGATTTCGTTGACTGTTTTGGGTGAATAATATGCCGCATAAGCGATATTCTGGGTAAGACTGTTGCGAAGAAAATCGGAGGTGTCACCTTTACTGCCGGGGCAGCCGTTGTGACCCATATTTATAAATTTAACAGGATTTATACCGAGTGTACCGGGAGCTCTTTTCATTTCAATACCTTCTTTCAAGCTGTTTTTCGCTTCGTAAAGATGCCATTTAACCGTTCCGAGAGGGATGGAAAGCTTTTCTGCAATTTCGCCGAGCTTCAGATTATCATAGTAATGCATGACAACGATTCTGCGCTGAGTTTCCGAAAGATAAGCAATCTCACGTCTGAGATTTTTTGCTTCTTCTTCGGCAATCAGATTTTTTTCAAATTCAACGCTGTCAGGCAAAAACACCGAATCAATTGCAAGGTGTGCACTCTCCTTGCGTTCACCGATATATCTTGCAAAAACATTGCAGGCAATGCGGTAGATATAGCCGTTGATGTTTGCTATTTCGTCTGCCTTAAGCAAAGATGAATAAACCTCAAGGGTTATTCTTGAAGCAAGCTCCTCTGCTTTGTCGATGTCTGTCATCTTCGAAAGAGCAAAGCCGTAAAGCTTTTTATAGTATTCGGTGATGATTTTGTCGGCTCTTGACTTCTCCATTTTTTGCATCCTCTCTGAGCGTTTTCGAATATATAGTGACACCGCTTGAAAAAAGGTTGGAAATTATCAAAAATATTTCTTTGAAATTATTTTATAGGATGTTTAAATCAAAATCAATGTTTTCTCTACAAGAAATAACAACGGAGCTGTTTTTTACAGAAAACAGCTCCGTTTTAAAACTTTTATTTAAAATTCAATGTGATTTTATGGTTACCTGTGCCTGTTTTGATTTCGATATGACTTCTGCCTGTTTCTCCGAGAGGAATTATCTTATATTCCCCGTCGGTTTCAATGCTTTCAATCTCTTTATGAGCAAATATTACGGTGGGCACATCAAAATCCCTATCCTGATGAAATTCGAGAACGAAAGAATTCTCCTCTCTGTCATGACGGTATTTTTCAATCGTTCCGCAAACTGCAACGGGGAACGGTCTTGTGAGATGCTTGAAAAACGGCATGTCAAATATAAACATATCCATAAAAAATGTATAAAATGCCTGACTCCATTGATTTTTGTCAAAATAATCAAGAAGAAAATCGATATGTTTAAAATAATTCTCACTTTCAGCAATGGAACCCCATTCACCAACAAGAATCGGAACATTCCATGCTTCCTGAGTGTTTTTCTTTTCATCAAAAATTGTCTGCACTCTCGCATCGCTCGGATAATCATATGCAGGAGTATCAACCATAAGATCGTATCCGTGAGGCGAATAGCAAAGCTTTTCTTCACGCTTTCCGTCATAATTTACGGCTGGCATACTGAACGGAATGCTGATATTGGTATAATAACAGCTTTCAACGATGATGATACCGTTATCGGTAATCTCTCTTATGCCCTTTGATAGTCTGTTGATAAAATCAGAATAAACGCCCTCGTCGAACTTCTTTTCAAGCGGAAGACCCGCTCTTGTGACTTTTCTGAAAAGGTCGGGGTCATCAAACGGCTCAAGAACGCCCGACATATCTTTTTTGAGAAGGCACTTGAGCATCTTCATTTTAGGGCAGCGTTTGTCTGTAATTATTGTTTTGGCAAGGCTCATAATAAGCGTTCTGAACATCTTGCCACCATCGCTTCCGGGAAAGGGTTCGTTGAAAAGGTCAAAGCCGAAAAGCGCGGGGTGATCCTTGACTCTTTCGGCGATATGCTTCCACATATTGATAAAATATGTCTGCAAACCGATTCCGTTAACCTCTTTGTTTGCCCAGAAGTTATCAAAACAATTATGAACAACCTTACCCCAGAAATATCCCGTTGCCCATACAAGCTTGTTCTTTTTTAACTTTGCGCCGTCGGTAAGAGAAGCCCATTGGGGCGCACCGTCCGAGCCGCCGGCAGGTCCGTACAAATCCTGATGCATATCAATAAAAACATACATACCGTATTTATGGCACACATCCATAAAATTCACAATTTTGTCGATATATTCCTCATTGTATTTGCACGGTTCGGGTTCGATTGCTTCCCATGTTACACCGAGTCTTATGACATTAAATCCGCATTCGCTGAGCTTGCGCAGGTTGAGTTCCGTGTATTCGTTTGGGTTTATAAAGCAATACTTCACGTTTTTATCGGTATAGTTTATACCGTTAAAAATTCTGTGTCTGCCATATTCATCCACAAATCGTTTTCCGTCAATGTTTATTCTTTCCATAGCGACCTCCGAAATTATTTAAATCAATTATATTCCAAATTGACATTATTGTAAAGTTTTTGTGTTCTTTTGATTATATAGTGACACATTTCGAAAAAAGGTTGGAATATTTTTGAATTATTTTTTTGCTTTCTTGTATTCACCGAAAACAGTTTGTGTAACCGTTTTCTTCGTTATACCGTTGATTTCATAATCATATTTCGCATTCTTTGAGTATTTCATATTTAACCCTCCTGATTTTTTAAGTATTCAAAGCATTCCGAGTATTTTTCGTTTCAATTTTATTATAGCGGCACTCAACAGATAGTTCAATAATCAATCAGTTGTTTGCTAATCAACCATTGCTTTATTGACTTTTGGCCTGCTTATCCTGTATTATTTTGTTACAAAAGAAATTCGAGAAAAGGAGATTGCCTGTGAAGCAGAATAAAGAGAAAATTCCCGTTCTGAAAAATGTGATTTTTGCATTGAAGCTTATATGGGAAGCGGACAAAAAAATGCTTATCGGGATATTTGCTGCCGAAATTGCAAACAATGTTTTATCAATGTATGTTCAGAATATTTTGTTTTTAAAGGTGTTACTCAGCATCATTGACGGCAACGCAGATTTCAAAACATATTTTGTTTCGCTTCTGCTTTTCTTCGGAATATATCTTGCAGTTAACGTTGTTTCAACATTTGCAAACCGCACGAAACTGATTTCAACAAAGGTTGTGCTGAAAAAACTGAACAATAAAATCTTCGGCAAGGCTATCGGACTTGACGTGAGTTGCTATGAAAACCCGGAATTTTATGATAGGTATACCCGTGCAACTCAGGTTGTTTCTTCATCGCAATACGACACACTCTGCTATTGCGTTGCCACAATCACGGGCGGAATCATCGCTCTCATCTGCGTTGTGACAACTGTTACGGTTGTGAATCCTATATATCTTCTGTTTCTTCTGCCCGTAACTCTTGTTTTTGCGGTTGAACACATTAAAAGCAAGGTTGTCTTTAATCTTAACAAGGAAATGACAACAAATAACAGAGTAAAAGCATACATACAGCGCACGATACTTCTCAAAGAATATTCAAAGGATATGAGAACATCAAATATTTTCGCTGTTATGCTTCAACGTTTCAAGGCTGCGATTGATGCAAACATTGTTATTCTTAAAAACTACGGAGTAAGATTATTTCTATACAGCATGTTAGGCTCGCTTTTTAGCGATTTTATTCCGATTATCGGTACCTACGCTTTTGCAGGATATCAGTTTATTTATACAAACACTCTCACAATTTCAGGCTTTTCCGTTGTTCTTTCTTCAATCAACGCCGTACGTCAGTCAACAATGAATATTGCACGAAGCTATGAAAGACTTACACAAACGGCACTTTATTTTCAGCATCTTCGCGATTTCTTCGATTATAAACCCGAAATCACAGACGGCGGTAAAAATGCAGAAGAATTTGAAAGCATTGAATTCAGAAATGTTTCTTTCGGTTATCCCGGCACAGGCAAAACAATTCTTAAAAATATTTCGCTCAGAATCGAAAAGGGCGAAACAATTGCAGTTGTCGGTGTTAACGGTGCGGGAAAATCAACTCTCGTAAAGCTTCTGCTGAGGTTTTACGATGCCGACGAGGGTGAAATTCTCTATAACGGTATAAATGTCAAAGAATATAACGTTGCATCTCTTCGCAATGCCTATGCAACCGTTTTTCAGGACTATAAAAATTTCGCGGTTTCGGTTAATGAAAATATTATGTGTCACGAATGCACGGATGAAGAAAAAAAGATTGCCGAAAAAGCGCTCAGACAAAGCGGAGTATGGGACAAAATCTCATCCCTTCCCATGGGCGCAGATACCGTTTTTACACGGGAATTTGATGTTGACGGTGTCGGTCTTTCGGGCGGAGAAAATCAGAAGGTTTCCGTTGCCCGCCTCTTTGCCCGTGATTTTCAGATTGCAATTCTTGATGAACCAAGCTCTGCACTCGACCCCGTTGCGGAATATAAAATGTATGAAAATCTTATAAAAGTAACAGAAAACAAAACCGTTATCTACATTTCCCACAGACTGTCAAGCGCTGTTTTGTCAGACAGAATCATCGTTCTCGGAGGCGGTGAAATCATTGAATCCGGATCCCATTCCGAACTTATGGCAAACAACGGCGAATACAGCAGGATGTTCACTCTTCAGGCATCAAGCTACAAAGGAGAAAGCGAGGCAAGTGAAAATGTTTAAGAAAAAAGACAAAGAAAAAACCGTTCACTCAATGCTTTCAAATGTTTTCTACTTTGTGAAGCTCATGTTCTCTGTCTCGCCCATGCTGGTCATAGGCGAATTATTCTGGGGTGTGCTGATGACAGTCCCCAACAATCTTATCGGCGTTGTCGGCGTCAAGTATATCATTGACACCGTCACGGAAGGCAAAAATCTTGAGCGTATTTTCTATGCCGTTGCAGTCATTGCACTTGTAATGATAAGCTCAAACGTTATTTCGTGGCTGTTCATGGATTTTTACTGGAGCAAAGAGCGTGAAAGACTCTGCTACGAAATCAACAAAAAGATTTACGAAAAGGCAAGAACCCTTGACCTTGAATCCTACGATAACCCCGAATTCTATAACAAATTCATTCTCACCATTGAATCATCATCGGGTAATATCCAGAATTTTTTGGTGCTTATAAGAGCTTATGTCGGCAACATCATCTCGCTTTTTGCGGTATCTTCTGTCATTCTGACAATTGACCCTTTGTGCCTTGTTATCATTCTCGGAGTCATCATTGCTTTTATGCCTCTGAGCAAAAAGGTTGGTTCTCTGATGATGGAAAGACGGATTGAAAACGCAAAATATCACCGCCGTTCCGACTATTTCCAGAGAATTTTTTATCTGCAGGACTACGCAAAAGAAGTCAGGATGAATAACATTTCACCGCTTCTTATCAACAGATATAATGAAGCAGCAGACGATGTTATCAAAAATCAAAAAACTTTTTTCAATAAAATCGCTCTTTGCAGTTTTATGCAGACAATCGGCGTACAGGGAATAGGTTTTCTTTTTATTCTTCCGCTCTATCTCGGATATTGCGTTCTCGTTAAGGAAAGTATCACTCCCGGTGATTTTGTTGCAACCTTCAACGGCGCGCATTCCTTGGCGATGTCATTTCAATTGCTTGCGGTATGGGCATTGGCGCAGTTTTCGGAACAGGGAAAAATGATTGATAAATACCGTGAATTTTTTGAAACCGAGCCAAAAATAAAAGACGGTAAAAAGACTGTACCAAAAACAAATCCGAAAGAAATCTGTATAAAAAATCTTTCCTTCACCTATCCCGGCAACCAAACGCCCACTCTCGAAAATATAAATCTCACAATAAAACCTTATGAAAAAATCGCTTTGGTTGGCTATAACGGTGCAGGCAAAACAACTCTGACAAATCTTCTGCTCAGACTTTACGATGCAAAGGAAGGCGAAATTCTGATTGACGGTAAAAACATAAAAGAGGCAACTGTGAAGTCGCACCGTGACAGATTTGCCGCCGTATTTCAGGATTTTCAGATTTTCTCCTGCAGTCTGGGTGAAAATGTTGCCCTTGATACTGACCCCGATGAAAAAAGAGCGCTTGAAGCGCTCAGGCACAGCGGCTTTGACAAGGAAATGAAAAACGGAATAAAAACCGAGCTTCTGCGTGAATTTGACCAAGACGGCGTTATGCTTTCCGGTGGAGAGGCACAAAAAACCGCAATCGCCCGTGCTTTTTATAAAGATTGTCCCTATATTATTCTTGACGAACCGAGCGCAAATCTTGACCCTGTTGCAGAATACAATCTCAATCAGGCAATGATTGATGCAGCGCAGCACAAGACCGTCATTTTCATCTCCCACCGACTTTCCACAACCGTCAATGCCGACAGAATATATGTTATGGAAAACGGCAGAATTATTGAAAGCGGAAGTCATTCGGAGCTGATGGAGCTTGGTGGCACCTATTCCTACATGTTCAATCTCCAGGCAGAGAAATATATAAAGGAACAATAAAACAGATATAACAGGTGACATCCGTTGCGGGTGTTACCTGCTTTTTCTATTTTTACCCTATTGACACCAAGATAAAACTAATATAAAATATTGGGAACTTTTGTTTGCTATAAAATTTATTATTTTTATTTTTTCGTCAATTTTCAGGAAAAATTCTTCGTAGTGTGGTGATGCAATTATATCGGACAACCCTAATTTAAGTTACATTGTTAAACTCCTGAATCAGATAATAACCATCCCGCAGGACAGTCATCTTGCGTGGCTTCCGTTGTTTTATGCTCTCCCCAAAGAGCTTGTAATAAAACGGAAGGATTATCTTGAAATCCCGAGAAATCCGTATGAAGTTATTTACACAGATAAAGCTGACGGTACAAAATACAAAGATTTCTACTACAATGGCTGTAAGCACCGTGACAGAACCCGTGGTCACAAGTGCGATTACAAAAAGCAAATCCACGAAGAATTGCTTGACGATACTGTAGCAGAAGTTATCAGCAAATTAGTCAACAACCCTAAATTTGCTGCCTATATGCAACAGAAAATCACTATGAAAGTGGATACCTCTGCTATTGAGCAGGAAATATCAAACTACGAAAAACAACTTAGGCATAGCTATTCTGTCAAATCCAGATTGATAGAAGAAAGTGATAGCCTTGACCCCGATGATAAGCACTATATAAAACGTAAAGCAGACCTTGACGATAGGCTTTACAAGATGTATGATAAGATAGAAGATACAGAGAGTCTGTTGATTGCAGCAAGAGCAAAGAAAACGGCAATCGAAGCTGAAAAGCTGACTGCCGACAACATCTACAAAGTGTTGATTTACTTTGACAAGCTGTACGCCGTTATGGATGAATTTGAGCGGCGTAAATTTATGGAATCTCTTGTTTCTGAAGTACACATCCATGAAGAACGCAAACAAAATGGTCAGTGGCTTAAATCCATAAAATTCAAACTCCCTATCATAGAAGAAGATATGGAGATTTGTTTGGACAACGAAGCACACGTCGAATGCGTCGTGCTTTTGAATCGCAACGCAACGATATAAATTCCTGAAATATTTGCGATATGTTTTGCGGCAGTTTTATATAGCGATAAGGAGAGGATGGGATAAATGAAAATACACTATTTCCAAAGATATCATTCCAAAGAAAATGTTGCTACAGCCAACACCATGCTGCTGCTATCCCGCTTATATTCATACTCTTCGGATAAATTCTTTAACTTTCTGAAATCTGAATTCTTTTTTGACAGTTTTGAGCCGGAAATAACATTTACTTTACAGGAAAAAAGTATTGACAGCATTCCCGATGCGACTATCACACAAGAAAGTTTTAAAATTGTGGTAGAATCCAAAATGTCTGATTGGTTTTATTCTGATCAACTTATGCGTCATCTCAAATCTTTTAACGATGAAAAATATAAGGTTATAATTACAATAGCGCCTGAACTGATGGGTGAAGAAAAGAAAATAGATTTTGAAAATCAATTAAAGGAATATAATGCATCAGCAAAATTTCCTGTCATCCACATAAATACTACTTTTGAGCTGTTAACAAACGCAATACAGAGTGTTATTGATGATAGAGATTATGATATGCAGGAAGTTTTAGATGATTATTTGAATTATTGTTATAATGATAAGCTGATTACTGTGTCGGATTCGTGGAAATATATGAGGGTTCGTCTTTCAAAAACTACATTTGACTTTAATATCAACCAGAATATGTATTATGATAATATTGACCACGGTTTCAGAGCACATGACTATATAGGGCTCTACAAAGAAAAAAGTGTACGTGCCATCGGCAAAGTCACAGCAATCATAACAGCCGTTGTTAATGAAAACGGCATTACATTTAACGCTGAAAAAGGTGAGCTCACAACTGAAAGAGAACATCAGATTTTTGAAGCTATTAAAGACAGTAAAAACTATGGATACGATCTTTCAAATACAAGATATTTTTTTGTGGATAAATTTTATGAAACCGATTTCAAAAAAATAACCCCACGAGCACCCATGGGTCCCAGAATTTTTGACCTTTCTCAAATCCTTGAAACCGATCAAATACCTGAAACCCAAAAAATTGCTGATATTATCAGAAACAAAACGTGGAATTAACATTTAAACGATTAAACATATAAGGAGTGTTTCAATTACCATGAGCAACGGAATGACCCGCAGGGAGCGGGAAGTAACTGACATTAACGAAATTAAAAATATTCTTGACAAAGCCAAGGTTCTCCATCTCGGCCTTGTTGACGGCGATGAGCCCTATGTTGTGCCGATGAACTACGGCTACACTCTGCAGGACGGCAGGCTGACCGTTTATCTTCACGGCGCACGCAGGGGACGCAAGCTTGATTTGATGAGGGCAAACCCCAAGGTTTTCTTTGAACTTGATTGCGATATTCAGCCGTTTGAGGGCGAAATCGCATGCAAATACGGCATCACCTATGCTTCCGTTATGGGCAGGGGAACTGCCGAAATTCTTGAAGATATCGAGGAGAAAAAAGAGGGTCTTTCCGTTCTTATGAAAACTCAGACGGGCAAGGACTTTGTTTTTGAGGATAAAATGGCTGATGTTGTCAGCGTTATCAGAATAAATGTGTCGGAATTCACGGCAAAGCGCCGCCCGATGCCTAAAAAATAAAAATTTGTTTCAGATAGAGGAGGTTCCCCATGACAAAATCGGAATCAAAAATCAGAGCAAAAGAGCTTGTTTCAAAAATGACGGTTGAGGAAAAAATTTCTCAGCTTCTTTATAATTCGCCTGCCATCGAAAGGCTCGGCATTAAGGAATATAACTGGTGGAACGAAGGCGCTCACGGCGTTGCCCGTGCGGGAACAGCAACCGTTTTCCCCCACACAATCGCAATGGCAGCTTCCTTTGACCCCGAGCTCATCGGCAGAATTGCAGATGTTATTTCAACCGAAGGCCGCGCAAAATATAACAAGCACGTTAAATACGGCGATTACGATATTTTCAAGGGTCTCACCTTCTGGGCACCTAACATCAACATTTTCCGCGACCCGCGCTGGGGCAGGGGCCAGGAAACCTTCGGCGAAGACCCGTTCCTTTCCTCCGTTCTCGGCTCGGCATTCATCAAAGGCATTCAGGGCGACGGCGAATTTCTGAAAGCTGCTGCCTGCTCAAAGCACTATGCAGGCCACTCGGGCCCCGAAAATGACCGCCACGGCTTCGATGCAAAAATCAGCCTGCGTGACCTTTACGAAACATATCTGCCTGCTTTTGAAAAAACGGTTGAAGCAGGCGTTGCAGGCGTTATGGGTGCATATAACCGCACAAACGGCGAGCCCTGCTGCGCCCATTCATATCTGCTGGTTGATGTTCTTCGCAACAAGTGGAATTTTGACGGCTATGTTGTTTCGGACTGCGGCGCTCTCGGCGATATCTATAAGTTCCACAAGTTTGTTGAAACCAAGGCAGAGGCTGCTGCCGTTGCGCTCAAAAACACCTGCGACCTCAACTGCGGCGAAACCTATGATGCGCTTATTGATGCCTATGAGCAGGATCTTGTTACCGAAGAGGAAATCACCGCCGCTGCGGAAAGAGTTTATTCAATCCGCTTCCTTCTTGGCGAATTTGAAGAGAACAGACCCTATTCCGACATCGGCTATGACAAGCTTGACTGCAAGGAACACAGGGCGCTCAATCTCAAGGCGGCCGAGCAATGCCCCGTTCTGCTCAAAAACGATAATTTCCTGCCTCTTGACAAAAATACTACCAAAAAAATTGCCGTTGTCGGCCCCAACTCAATGTCCGTAACTGCGCTTGAGGGCAACTATAACGGCTATTCATCCGAATATATCACCGTTGCGGACGGTATCCGCAGAGTTTTCACAGATGCTTCTATCATTGTTGAAAGAGGCTCCAACTACTGCTCAGAGCAGACCAACCATTGGAGCGGCTTCCAAAACATGCTCAGCGACGGAATTGCGGCAGCGGCCGAAGCGGATATAACCATTCTTGCGCTGGGTCTTGACTGCTCGATTGAGGGTGAGGACACAGGCTTTGACGATGACTACACGGCATGCGGCGATAAAAAATCGCTTTATCTGCCCGCAACCCAGCAAAAACTTGCCGAAGCTGTATGCGACGTTTGCGAAAACGTTGTTGTTGTTCTTCTTTGCGGCAGCTCAATCGACCTTGGCGAAAAGGTCACAAACCACGCAAAGGCATTCATTCACGGCTGGTATCCCGGCGCATTCGGCGGCCTTGCAATTGCAAATATTCTTGCAGGCGAGGTTTCTCCCAGCGGCAAGCTGCCCGTCACCATGTATGCAGGCGACCATCCCATCCCCGATTTCAAGGATTACAGCATGAAGGGCAGAACCTACAGATATATTGAGAGCGACCCTCTTTACCCCTTCGGCTTCGGACTTTCATACACAAGCTTTGCCTATGAAAACGCAAAAATCATTGAAAAAACTTCCGAAAAAATCACAGTCAGCGTTGATATCGCCAACATCGGCGGCATGAAGGGCATTGAAAAGGCTCAGGTTTATGCTTCTTTCACCGACAGCAGAACCGTTACACCCCACTTCCAGCTTTGCGGCATAAAATCCGCCGAGCTTGATGCGGGCGAAAAAACAACCGTTACTTTTGAAATTGATACATACTGGCTCAAGGCTGTTATTGATGACGGCAGCCGTGTTGACCCCGACGGAAAAATCACCTTGTTTGTCGGCGGCCATCAGCCGGACAGCCTGAGCAATGCGCTCACAGGCAGCTCTTGTGAAATAATTGAACTGTAAAGGGCGGGATCAGCTTATGAAAAATGAAATGAGCGGAAGAATGCAGAAATGGGATATTCTTAAATGCTTTCTGATTTTTCTTGTTGTTCTCGGCCATGTTGCGGATTTTTACACAAAGGATTCGCAGGCAATGAAAAACCTCTATCTGCTCATTTATTCCTTTCACATGCCGCTGTTTATCTTTGTTTCGGGTCTGTTTTCAAAAAAGACGGTTAACGAAAAAAAGAAGGACAGGATTTTCGGATATCTCACCCTTTATCTTACAATCAAAATTATTTTCTTCGCATATTATGCAATTGCCTACGGCAAATTCTCGTTCAGCCTTTTCACCGAGCCGAATTTGCCGTGGTTTATGCTTGCGCTGGCAGCGTTTGCGCTCATAACAATTGCGGTTAAAGACTTTTCGCCGAAATTTGTTTTGTTTTTCAGCATTCTGCTTGCCTGCGTTGCAGGCTATGACCCCGAAATCAAAAGCTTCCTTTCACTTTCCCGCATAATCGTTTACTATCCTTTTTATTACCTCGGATATCTGCTTGACGCAGAAAAAATTGAGCGTCATTGCCGAAAAAAAGCACCGAAAGCTGCAGCCGTCATAATTATCGCAGCTGCAATAACAACGGTTGCCGTTTTCGGCGAAAAAATATATTGGCTGCGCCCGCTCGTGACGGGTCTGAATCCCTTTGCGGCACTTGGCGGTTATTCCGATTTCGGATTTCTTCTGCGGCTCGGTTTTTATGCGGTTTCGGGTCTGCTTTGCTATGCCGTAACCGTACTGATTCCGCACAAAACTCCGCTTGGCTTTGCGGCAAAAATCGGCAAAAGGACCCTGCCGATATATGCATTCCACTATATTATCTTATACATTCTTTATTATCAGGTGGGCATAAACAGCCTGTTTGAGACGCTGCTGCCCGATTCACCCGAGATTCTCGGACTTCCGCTTGCCGTTTTGGTGACGCTCGTTTCCTCTCTCGGCGTTTTTGATAAAATTATTTCACTTGCGGCAAATCCGATGGGATTAAAGAATCGCAGCAAGAGTTAACATCGGAATTGTATGTTCAAGAATTCCGCCGAAATCGGAGAGTGGGAGCGGATTTTCGCCCCTGCCGATTTCAACCGTGAACGCAGGCCTGTTAAAATATTCAATAAACCAATCCTTATATCCGCCATGGGAGGCAAGTCCGCTGTTTTCAACAAGCGTGTAGCCGCTCACGGCGGCAAAAATTCGGGCAAGCTGTTCGCTGCGCAGCGGCTTTTTCTCCCCGTATTCCCAAAAAATTTCTTCTCCCTGGCTGTGAAGCGCAATTGCACTTCTCGGCCTGCATGCCTTGCTCAGGGCAACAATCGCTGCGGTTTCGGGCTCGCTTTCGGGCATATATCCGCCATATCTTCTCGGTGACGGGCCAAGAATCCCGCTGTCAATTTCCATATCACGAAGCAGCTTCCAGCCCGCATCAAAATTATGGTTGATATCAACGCCCCTTGCGTTTGCGCTCCATTTTTCGTTTGATGCGGCGGAAATTTTTTTATAGTTTTCGGCATATCTGCCTGCACCGTCAACCCCGTTAATCGCAATCTGCACTCCGTCGGGGTTAACGCAGGGAACAATAACAACACTTTTGCTGATGCAGACGGGGTCAATGCCCCAAATCGGCATTTTTTTGGCCTTTGCGGCAAGCAGAGTTTCCGCAAAGCGCAGGGCAAGCAGGCTTGTGAGCCACTCCTGCCCGTGAAAACCTGCCGCAACAAGCAGGGGATTTTCTCTTTTGCCGATTGTCAGGGCATATATCGGCCTTTGGCACAGCGACCTGCCGATAATCCGAACATCGAGAAACGGATAAGCTTTTTTCAGCGAAAAAATCATTTTTCTTTGATTTTCGGCTGTCATGGGCGCAGGTTTTGTGATATAATTCATCTGTTATCACCTCGTTAGATTATATTCACAAACTTTTTTATTTAAACCAACGGAGGAAACATCATGGAGCTTTTCGAAAAAACGGTTGAAAAAAACTATGTTTATGAGGGAAAAATAATCAACGTTCGCTGCGACAAAGCGGAGCTTCACAACGGCAAGCCCTGCACACGTGAGGTTGTTGAGCATAACGGCGGCGTTTGCGTTGCCGCTCTGACAGATAAAAACGAGCTGATTTTTGTTCGCCAGTTCAGATATCCATATATGGAGGTTGTTCTTGAGCTGCCCGCAGGCAAGCTTGAAAAAGGCGAGGACCCGTTTGAGGCAGGCAAGCGTGAGCTTGAAGAAGAAACAGGCACCGTTGCAGGCAAATACTATGACCTTGGCAAATTCTATCCCACCCCCGGCTACTGCGGCGAAATCATTCATCTTTATGCCGCAAGCGAACTGACTCCCACAAAAATGAACCCCGACGAGGATGAATTCCTTGAGGTTGAAAAAATTCCCGTTGAAAAAGCGGTTGATATGGTTCTCGGCGGTGAAATCCCCGACGGAAAAACCCAGACTTTGATTATGCGCATTGCGGAAATGCTGCGCAGGGGAATCATAAGCGGAGGTAAAGCATGAAAAAAATAATCCTTGCATCCTCATCGCCCCGCCGCAGAGAGCTTTTGCAGACTGCGGGGCTGGAGTTTGAAATTCACGTTAAAGATGTTGACGAGAGTGTTCCCGAAGGCACTTTGCCCGCCGAAGCAGCAAAAATGACCGCAGCCAAAAAGGCGGCGGCCGTTGCGCAGGAGCATATAAACGATATTGTTATCGGCGCAGACACAATTGTTGTTGCAAACGGAAAAATTCTCGGCAAGCCCAAAAACAAAGCCGATGCCGCAGCGATGCTCCGAATGCTTTCGGGCATTGAGCATGAGGTTATTACCGGCGTTTGCATAAAATGTGACGAAACGTCACATTCTTTCGCTCAAATCAGCAAGGTTAAGTTCTATGACCTGACGGATGAGGAAATTGAAAGCTACGTTGCCACGGGTGAACCCATGGATAAAGCCGGCGCTTACGGAATTCAGGGGCGTGGCTGCACACTTGTTGAGCATATTGTAGGCGATTATTTCAACATTGTCGGCCTGCCCGTTGCAGAGGTTTGCAGAAAAATAAAAGATTTGAAATAAAAATTTAACCCGACGGTTTTTGTCACCGTCGGGTTCTTTTAATTGATTATTGCTTTCTTACGTCGCCGCAGCAGTTTTTATATTTTTTGCCGCTGCCGCAGGGACAGGGATCGTTGGGCTTAACCTTTTCTTTCTTTCTGACGGGCTGCTTTTTGTCGCTGCCGTCGGTTGCGCCGCTGGTTGCGGTTATTTTTGCCGTCTGCTCTCGCTTCGTATCCTCCTGGCTCTTAATCATAACGGTCAAAATCTGCCTTGCGGTGTCCTCACGGATTGCCTCGGTCATGCCGTCAAACATTTCTGAGCCGACATTTCTGTAAGCAACAACGGGGTCGGTCTGGCCGTAAGCACGCAGGCCGATTCCGCGGCGGAGCTGATCCATGGCATCAATATGATCCATCCACTGCCTGTCAACATTGCGCAGAAGAATCATCTTTTCAAGCTCACGCATAACGGGTTCACCGTTTTCGCCAATGCCGAAAAGCTCTTCTCTCGCTTCATAGCTCTTATGAGCCCTGTCAAGAAGCATTTCACGGGCATCCTCTTTGTCAAAGCCGCCGGTGAAATCATCCTCGTTGGTCAGCCAGCCCTTGAATTTATCTCGAAGTCCGTCGATATTCCAATCTTTTTTGGAGATGCTGTCGGAGCAGAAGAAGTCAACCGCATCGTTGATGCTGCCGTCAATCATCCTTGTGATAACGGGCTTGAGCTCCTCGCCGTCAAGCACCTGATTGCGCTGCCTGTAAATAAGCTCTCTCTGGCGGTTCATAACATCGTCATACTGAAGAACGCTCTTTCTGATGGCAAAGTTTCTGCCCTCAATCTTCTTTTGTGCGCTCTCAATAGTGTTGGTTATCATCTTTGCCTCAATGGGCATATCCTCGGGAGTTTTGAGGGTGTTCATGAGGGTTGTTATTCTTTCGCCGCCGAAAAGACGCATAAGGTCATCGTCAAGCGAAAGGAAGAAACGGCTTGCACCGGGGTCGCCCTGACGGCCTGCACGGCCTCTGAGCTGGTTGTCGATTCGTCTGGACTCATGGCGCTCCGTGCCGATTATGAAAAGGCCGCCCGCCTCACGCACTCTCTGTGCCTCCGGCTCGATTTCATCGTCATATTTCTTTTCAAGAGCCGAATATTCCGCTCTCGCATTAAGAATTTCTTCGTTATCGGTTTCCGCAAAGCCCGTTGCCTCGGCAATAAGCTCCTCGGAATAGCCCTTCCTGCGAAGCTCCGATTTTGCAAGATATTCGGAGTTACCGCCCAGCTTGATGTCGGTTCCGCGGCCCGCCATGTTGGTGGCGATGGTTACGGCATTTTCCTTGCCCGCCTGAGCAACAATTTCCGCTTCCTTCTCGTGATGCTTTGCGTTGAGAACCTCGTGCTTGATGCCCTTTCTCTTAAGAAGTGCACTCAGAAGCTCCGACTTTTCGATTGAAACGGTGCCCACAAGCACGGGCTGACCCTTAGCGTGGCACTCCTCAATTGTTTGAATAACCGCCAAATATTTTGCCTTCTCGTTTTTATAAACAACATCGGGCAAATCTTTTCTTATCATGGGCTTGTTGGTGGGTATTTCAATAACATCAAGGTTATAAATCTGGTTGAACTCGGTTTCCTCCGTCATTGCGGTACCCGTCATGCCCGAAAGCTTCTTATAAAGGCGGAAATAGTTCTGGAAGGTGATGGTTGCAAGGGTTTTGCTCTCATGCTCAACGTTAACGTTTTCCTTTGCCTCAATTGCCTGATGCAGGCCCTCATTATAGCGCCTGCCCATCATGATACGGCCTGTGAATTCGTCAACAATAAGCACCTGATTATCTTTAACAACATAATCAACGTCACGGCGCATAACACCGATTGCCTTTATCGCCTGGTTGATATGATGCTGAATAGTCATGTTTTCGGGGTCCATGAGGTTTTCAAGGTTAAAGAAAGCCTCTGCCTTGGCAACGCCGCTCTTTGTGAGGGTTGCGGTTTTTGCCTTTTCGTCAACAACATAATCGCAGCTTTCGTCAACAAGGTCGTCAACCTCTTCCTTGGACTGAACCTCTTTGATTCTTGTGCATTTAAGAGAAAGAGCAAAGCGGTTCGCCATCTTATAAAGGTCAGTGGATTTTTCGCCTCTGCCCGAAATAATAAGCGGAGTTCTCGCTTCGTCGATAAGAATGGAGTCAACCTCATCCACGACGGCAAAATTATGGCCTCTCTGAACCTTGTGTTCCTTATAAACCACCATATTGTCACGCAGATAGTCAAAACCCATTTCATTGTTGGTGCCGTAGGTTATATCGGCTGCATAGGCTTCTTTTCTTTCCGCATTCTCTTTTTCGTGGATGATAAGTCCGACAGAAAGACCCATAAAACGATATATTTTGCCCATCCACTCGCTGTCACGTCGGGCAAGATAATCGTTAACGGTAACAATATGAACGCCTTCGCCCGAAAGAGCGTTAAGATAAGCGGGAAGCGTTGCAACAAGAGTTTTGCCTTCGCCCGTTCTCATTTCGGCAATTCTGCCCTGATGCAGGATGATGCCGCCGATAATCTGAACGGGGAAATGCTTCATGCCGACAACACGCCATGCTGCCTCACGGCAGGCGGCAAATGCCTCGGGAAGAATATCGTCAAGCGTTTCGCCGTTTGCAAGCCTCTGCTTGAATTCGGGAGTTTTTGCCTGAAGCTGTTCATCGGTCAGCTTTGAATACTCCTCCTCAAGGTCAAGCACCTTGTTGCAAAGCGGACGGATGCGCTTAACCTCTTTTTGGGAATAATCGCCGAAGATTTTTTTCAAAAGACCCATAGTACACCTCTGTATAATTAATTCGGAATTTTTTCTATTGTAAATTTTATCGGTTTATGTTAATATTTCTACAGATTAAAAATAAGGAGAGTTTTTGACATGCCGAAAAGAGAAGATTTTATTTCGTGGGACGAATATTTCATGGGTATCGCCATGCTTTCCTCCTACCGCAGCAAGGACCCCAACACTCAGGTCGGCGCCTGCATTGTTAACGGAAAAAACAAAATCATGTCCGTTGGCTACAACGGCTTCCCGCAGGGCTGCAGCGACGATGATTTCCCCTGGGAAAGAACGGGCGAAACCTACGACACAAAGTATCCCTACGTCTGCCATGCCGAGCTTAACGCAATTCTCAACAACGGCGGCTCAAGCCTTGAAGGCTGCAAAATCTATGTTGCTCTTTTCCCCTGCAATGAATGCGCTAAAGCAATCATTCAATGCGGAATAAAGGAAGTTTTCTATCTTTCCGATAAATATGCGGACACTCCCGGCACAAGAGCCTCAAAAAGAATGTTTGACGCTGCAGGAGTAAAATATACTCAGCTCAAGCCTGCAAAGAAAGAGCTGACGGTTGATTTCAGAGAAGAAAATATATAATGGATGGCGGGAGTTTATTCCCGCCTTTTTTAATGAAGAGTGAAGAATGAAAGGTGAAAAGTTAAAGATAGGCTCTGCCTATAACCGATTTTACGGTTTTTCATTCACAACACATATAAAACGGGTACGGGCAAAACCCGTCAACAACTTTTAACTCTTCATTTTTAACCTTTCACTAAACAATATTTCTCTCCTGCAATATGCATTAAAATGTATAAACAACGCTTCCTGCTTTTGCTCCGTCGCCGCTGAGCGCACGAACACTCATAACGCTTGAATTATCGAGCCACACAAAGCTTCCGCTCTCGGCAAAAAGCATGGGCTCGCTGTAAATCACGGGTTCGGCAGAGCCGTCTGCCGTGCAATAAATCAAGGTTTGAACAGGCGTGCCGTTGCTGTTTGCTTTGCCGAACGAAGCGAAAACAGCCTTGCCGCCGTCGGGGCTGACGGAGAAAGTATCCGCCAAAGTGATATCAATATCTTTAAGAGTCTTGACTGCGCCGGTCATAAGGTCAATCATTTCAAGGCTCTTTTTGTTTATCAGATATTTGCCGCTCTGCATATACTGAGTGAAATAATCACCCTCAAACTCGGTCAGAATCTGCTCCGAGCCGTTGTTCAGAATGTTTGCAAAGCCTTTTTCTGTCTTTTTCAGATAGTGCATTCCGTTGCCGTCATTGACAAACCAGAAGCCGAGAATATCCTCAACAACAATTTTGGGGCGGTATGCGTTTGAAAGCACCATAACATCGGTGTGCTCTCCTTTTTCGCTTTCATTATAGTATCTTGAGGAAAGGAAATATTTTGCATTGCCGAGATTTGCAATGAAATCATCGGTCAGCAGAGTCCAATCCTGCCTGAAAGAGCCGTTTTTATCAATAAGGCGGGTATTGTTTGAAACATAAGTCGATGTTTTTCCGTTTGAAAGGTCGAAATTATAGATTTCGGAATAGAGCTTGTCTGCCTTGTAGAAATTATCTTTATCAAAATCGGCAAGCAGCAGATATCCGCTGCCGTAGCCTTCAGGCTTCATTGTGAGCTTAACAAATGCATAAGCATAAACATCAACATCAGCGCTCATGTCGGAGGTAAAAACACCGTAGCCGCATACTTTGCCGTCTTTTTCAATATAATTGACCGTTACGGGAATTTTTTCATAGGTTGCGGCAATCGATGTTTTAATCTGCTTTGAGGCAAGGGAGCTTGCAGACATCTGACCGCCCGCATATTCAAAGAATTTAACGCTGCCGTCAAGCGAAGCGGTAAAATAAACGCCGTCAAAATCGGTTGGCAAATAAATTTCACCGTTTGCGCCCTTAACGGAAAGAGCGGCATTCAGAGTGTATTCACTCTGCTCATAAGAATATGCAACAGGCATGTTATTTTCAAGCTTCGGCTCGTTTCCCGAACGTGAAACAAAGAAAACAACTCCCGAAATAACAGTAACAACCGCAAGAACGATTGAAATAATTTTTGTTTTCATAAAACTCCTCCTTGAGATAGTGAAAAATTAAAAATGAAAAGTGAAAAGTTAAGGATAGGCTTCGCCTATGACCGATTTTTCACCGTATTTAAGGTTGAAATAAGCATACATTTTAAACTGTTGCTCTTTTCTTTTAACTGCTGAAACTGCTTCGGCAGGTATCCTGTTTTTTCAAGAACTATAAGCCAGTATTGTGTTTCAGAAGTTTCTTTTAAAGCTATTTGCATTTTTGTTATAAAATCTGCTTTACTTATTGCAAAATTTGCTTCGTGTATATTTGCACCGATGCTTGTCCCGCTTTTTAAAATCTGTTTTGACATTACAAATTCATTTTTTTGTGAGGACAACCATTTATAGTAATTTACAATTTGTATGGAAAACTCAATAGACTGCTCAACTAGCGGACCTGAATTCATCATGATTGTTTTCCTTTCAGAAAAATACATATATTCGGGTACGGGCAGAGCCCGTCATTAACTCTTCACTTTTCACTCTTCATTCTTCACTTAAACATCAATCTCAACTTCAACCGGGCAATGGTCCGAGCCGAAAATCTGACTGTGAATTTTTGCATCCTTTAAACTTTCTTTTAATCTTTCCGAAACGATGAAATAATCGATTCTCCAGCCTGCGTTCTTTGCCCTTGCCGAAAAACGGTAGGACCACCAGCTGTATGCCCCTTCAAGGTCGGGATAGAAATATCTGAAGGTGTCAACAAATCCGCTTTCAAGCATCTCGGAGAATTTGCTTCTTTCTTCGTCTGTAAATCCGGGATTTTTGCGGTTTGTTTTGGGATTTTTAAGGTCAATTTCCTTGTGGGCAACGTTCAAATCGCCGCAGAATATAACAGGCTTTTTCTTATCAAGCTCATTTATATATGCTCTGAACGCATCCTCCCACTCCATGCGGTAATCAAGACGAACAAGCCCGTCACGGGAGTTGGGAACATAAACCGTGATGAAATAATAATTCTCAAATTCAAGGGTAATAACCCTTCCCTCGGTGTCATGCTCGGGAATCCCGAGTCCGTATGAAACCGAAACAGGCTCCTCGCGGCTGAAAACCGCCGTGCCTGAATATCCCTTTTTCTCGGCATAATTCCAATATTGATGATAGCCCTCAAGCTCAAGCTCGGCTTGACCCGCCTGCACCTTTGTCTCCTGCAAACAGAGGATATCCGCATTAAGCGCATTGAAGCTTTCATAAAAATCCTTGTTAAGGCAGGCTCTTATTCCGTTAACATTCCATGAAACAAACCTTTTAACCGCCATATCGCATAATCCTCCATTATATATTTAAAGTATTATAACATATTTTTTAAATTCTGTCACCTATAAATATTAATATTATGTAAACATTCATAAATTTTTGGTTGCCAGTTTTCGGCTTTTCACTTGACAAAAACATAATTATGAGGTATTTTTATTATAAGTAAATGCGGTTTGCAATGACGAGCCGCAAAACAAAACATATTTTCAGGAGGAAACACCATGAAAAAGCTTCTTGCACTTCTCCTCGCATTTGCTATGTGCTTCGCACTTGCAGCTTGCGGCGGAAACACCGAAGATGAAACAACAACCACAACAGCAGCAGTTGAAGACACAACAGCAGCTCCCGTTGCTGACGACACAACAGCAGCTCCCGTTGTTGACGACACAACAGCAGCTCCCGCAGTTGACGACACAACAGCAGCAGTTGAAGACACAACTCTCGCAGAAGGCGAAACAACAGTTCCCGCAGCTGACATGACAAAGGCTGATTTTGTTAAGTTCCTTAACGCTGAAACAGCAAAGGCTGCTAAAGGCTCCTACAGCTTAAACAGAAAGTGCGAATACACAAGCCCCGTTGATGTTGGCGGCGCAACCGGCATTCTCAACGGCATCATCAGCGCTATTGATGAAAACTCCAACCTTGACACAGTTGTTGGCGGCTTCCTCGGAATCGGCACAACAAAGGGCAACATCCCCAAGGATAATGTTGACAGCGATTATAAGATTAAGGCAACAACTCTCACTGAGGCTGACCTTGGCTCCTTCAGCGTTTCAAACGGTGTTTATAAGTTCACACTTGCAAACGCTACCAACCCCAAGAAAACAGGCGCAACTCCCATTTCAAGATTCACCAACGATTTCATCACTCATGAAGAAGTTGTAGACGGCATTGCAGGCTTCACAACAGCAATCACCGTTAAAGAAACAACCGTTAACTACAACAACATTAAGGTTGAAGTTACAGTTGCTGACGGCAAAATCACCAACATCAAGTATTCCTATGCTTTTGATGCAGCTCTTGCTCTTAAGGCAGGTATCACAATCAACGGCTCAGGCGCAGCTGTTACAACCGGCACATATTCAAACATTAAATACTAATACAGACTTATTAAAAAGCGTACTGTTTCGGCAGTACGCTTTTTTGCTTGACAAAATCTTCATTATAAGGTTTAATATATATACTTTAAATTTTACGGCTACACATAATTTTCAGGAGGAATAACCATGAAAAAGCTTCTCGCAATTCTCCTCGCATTTGCAATGCTTTTCGCATTCGCTTCATGCGGCGGAAAAGACAACGATGAATCCACAACAACCACAACCGAAGACATCTTTGCCGGCCTTGAGGACACAACCGCTCCTGCTGCCGACGACACAACTGCTGCTGTTGACACATCAGAAGCCACGGTTGCTGCAGATGCAACAACTCTTGCTGCTGAAACAACCGCCGCAACAACTGCAGCCGCTTCTGCAGGTCTTAACTCAACAGATGCCGCTGAAGTAGTTGCATATTATAAGGCTGCCGTTAAAAATACCGGCAGAGTTACCGACACCAAGAAAATGGCTCTTGCTGACGATATCACCGGCGAAGGCTTTATCGGCACAGCTCTCAGCATTCTTCAGCCCATCATTGAAAGCGTTCTTGACGGTCAGGGCGGCACAAAGGAGAGAGATCTCCCCGGCTCTGACGAAAACGTTGCAAGAATCACCGCTGCTGACGTAGCAAAAGCTGTTGCTACCTCAAAGGACGGAAAAACAACAATCGCTATTCAGCTTAAAAATCAGGTAGACGGCCCCGAAGCAAACGGCAAAACAGACGGCCCCGTTGCAAGAGGCATCGGCACCCTTGAAGGCATCGACGGCGCTCTTGAAGCTCTCGGCGCAACAATTTCAAAGGGCAGAGAAACCGTTAAGCTCACATATAAAAACGCAACAATCAAGGTTGTTGTTGATGAAAAAACAGGCAAGATTGTTGATGGCAGCTGGAAATATGACATTGATGTTGATATTGCCGATGCAGCTATCAAAATGGCAGGCATTAATCTCAATGCAAAGAATCTTCACACAGTTATCGCTTTCAGCATAGAAATGTAATCGGATAAAATCAGGCGCTCCGTTTTGAACGGAGCGCTTTTTGTTTTTAAATATTAAACTGTGACCACGGCTCGGTGCTTGTGTCCGGTTTTTCGGAAAAAGAGAGCCTTTCTCCGCTTTTCGGGTGAATAAATTCAAGCGTATGGGCAAAAAGCGCAAGGCTGCCGCCTCCGCCGCCATATCTTCCGTCGCCGTAAAGCGGCATTTTTCGGCTTGCAAACTGAACTCTTATCTGGTGAGTTCTGCCGGTATGCAAAAGAATATCAAGCAAAGCCATTGAACCTTTTTCACCGATAATTTCATATTCGAGTGACGCCTCACGGACTCCCTTACGCATGCGGTTAACAACGTATGTTTTATTTTTTTGCTTATCCCTGAAAAGCAAATCCTTCAAAACTGCGCTTTTTTCGGCAGGAATGCCTTTAACAACGGCATAATACCGTTTTTTTATTTGATTTTGCTCTGCCTGCTTTGATAGAGCTGCTGCGGATTTTGCGTTTTTGGCATATACCATCAGCCCTGCAGTTTCTCTGTCCAGCCTGTGAACGGGAAAAGCCTCGGCTTTTTCGCCGTTTTCGGCAAAATGACTGTTAAGCATGGAAATCATATCGTTTCCGCCGCCGCTCTGGCTCAGAACACCTGCAGGCTTGAGGCAAACCGCCAAAAAATCATCCTCAAATAAAATCTTCATTTTCAATTCTTATTTTCATTCTCTTTTCACTGCGGCGAAGCGCAAATCTGATATTGTCAGTAATCAGCCAAAGCTGGTTTGCAAACTGCAGCGGCTCTTCACGCATGCCCGTTCTGAACCACTCGGAAATAATTCCGACAAAAGCATATTCATAAAAAGAAGCGATAAATTCGATATCCGCTTCCGGAACATTCATGCCCTCTGCCTGATGGCGGACAACATCGAGCATTACGTGCTGCAACGCCTTATACATATAGTTTTCAAGATAGTCATAGCTTCGAGAGGAGCAGATATTGTTGATAACCCTTTTGTGGCTGTATGCCGTGTTGGCAATTCTGATGAATGCCGTTACCCATGAATTGCCGCTTTTCTGGGCTTCAACAAGCTCGTTGAGCTCCTTTGTAAAAATTTCTTCAAGCAGTTCATAGATATCGCTGTAATAATAGTAAAACGTGTTGCGGTTGATTTCACACGCTTCAACGATATCTCTGATGGTGATTTTGTCGAAAGGCTTGCTGCCTAAAAGCTCGATGAAGGTTTCATAAATCAGATTTTTTGTGTCCTTACCCATTTTTCCCTCCGTTTTTTCAAAATCTTTTGTCCCTTTTATACACTTGCAAAGCTTTTTCTTTACAAGTTTTTATATATTGTAACACATTTTTTTCTTTTTATCAAGTATACAAAGATTTTGTAATGTCGGACTTTGTTTATAATATACTATATTATTTTCATACAAATATACGATTTTGACAAAAAACCAGCCTTTATGTCGTTTTTGCCTGTTTACTTTATTTTTTTTGACAAATATAATCCAATTTATGAACTTTTAATTCAGAAAATGAGGTAGCTATGAGCAATAAAACCACCGATAAAGATTTTTATTCAAAAATTAACACAGTTCGTGATTTAATCGAAAACAGTGCTGCATTTTACGGCAAAAAGGCTTTTATCAAATACTGCATGAATGAAGAGATAATTGAAAAGAGCTTTATTGACCTCAAAGAAAACAGCCTTGCAATATGCAGATATATGCGTTCCGTATGCCCTGAAAGAATGCACATTGCAATTATCGGCAAAACGTCTTACGAATATATCACCGCTATGACGGGTGCTCTTGTAAGCGGAAATGTTTTTGTTCCGTTTGCGCCGAACACTACGGTTGAAGAAGGTGTTGAGCTTTTTGAAGCGGGCGATATCGAAGCTCTGTTTTATGAGGATGAATTTGCAGAAACCGCAAAGGCAATTGCTGAAAAATACGGCAGGCTTAAAGTTCTTGTGAATATGGGCAATTCCGATTGGTTTGCTGATATCTATGAAAAATACGGTGACAATTCGGAATATGCTTCGCTTTCCGACGTTGAACTCAACCCCGAAGAATGTGCAACAATTATTTACACATCAGGCACAACGGGCAAAAGAAAAGGCGTTATGCTTTCTTCGTCAAATCTTATTGCCAACATAACCTATCCTGAACTGGATCTTGCCGAAGATGATGTTTATCTTTCGGTTTTGCCGATGCACCATATTTTTTGTTTTTGCTGTGACTATTTTAAGCCGCTTCTTGATGGCCTCACCGTTTGCCTTAACGGCGATTTGAGCAGCATCGGCAAAAACCTTGTGCTTTTTGAGCCCTCAACTATGCGTGCCGTGCCCATGATTTGCGAATCTCTTATCAGAAAGGTCAGTATTCTTCATAAAAGATTTCCCAACCTTTCTCCGAGAGAAGCTGCCGAAAAGGTGTTCGGCAAAAACATAAAATGGATTGCAGTCGGCGGCGCATACCTTGCCCCGAGCCTTGTTGACGAATATGAAAAATACGGCATTATGCTTCGCCAAGGCTACGGCATGACAGAAACAAGCCCCAAAATCACAACCGCTGACTATGGCAACAAGCATAAATATTCCTCAGGCAAAATTATGAAAAGCATTTGCGACGTCAGAATCCTTGACGGTGAAATTCAGGTTAAGGGCAAATCAGTTATGATGGGTTATTACAAAATGCCTGAGGAAACCGCAGCAGCATTTACCGAAGACGGCTATCTGAAAACAGGCGACCTCGGCAGATTCAGCGATGACGGCGAGCATCTTTATGTTATAGGAAGAATTAAAAACCTTATTATTCTTTCAAACGGCGAAAATGTTTCACCCGAAGAAATTGAAAAGAAATTTGCCGATGAAAAAGTTATCAAGGAAATCGTTGTAAGCGCTGAAAACGACAGAATTGTTGCCGAAGTTTTCCCCGATACGGAGTTTGCTGCGGCTATGGGAATTGAAGATATCGAAGCATATCTTAATGAAAAGATAAAAGAAGCAAATGCCGGTGAAAAGCCCGAAAGAGAAATCGCTTCTCTTCGCATCAGAGAAATTCCCTTCCCAAAAACATCATCAAATAAAATCAAAAGAAACTACGTCAAATTTTAAGGCTCGGAGGGATGAATGATGGAAATTAAGCTTAAAGACGGCCACAAAGTCAATGCATATCCGCTGATTCCCGCACAGCACCTTATGTATTACCTTTCACAACATCACAGCACGGATGCTCCCGTGCTTAACATTGTAACGGGTTACTACTGGCAGGGCGAATTTGACACCGAGCTTATGAAGGAAGCTCTTTACGAAGCTATGGACAGATGCGATGCAATCCGTCTGCGTTTCACCAAAAAGCCTTTCAATAAAGTTTATCAATATCTTGCACACGAACACGAAATTGAAATCATTGAAGAAGACCTTTCTGAAATGAAATGGGATTACGCACACGAATTCCTCAAAAACCGTTCTCATTCAATTATTGATATGTGGGATAAACCCGTTAACGAAATCAGGATAATTCATCTTGAAAATAATTATAACGGCATTTATATGAAGCTTCACCACCTTGCTTTTGACGGCTATTCATCAAAGCTTTTCCTTGCGGATGCGCTTTCAATCTATCTTCATAAAAAATACGGAATGGCTTATCCAAAGCCGATGAGAAGATACAGGGATATGGTTGAAAAAGAGCTTGAATATGCAAAATCCGAACAGCACAAAAAGGATAAGGAATTCTGGAAGGGTACAATCAAAAACTATCCCGAGCCGATTTATACCGACTATGTGCGTCCGAGCAGGCTTATTCAGCAGAGAATCGAAAAAAACAAGCCTAATCTGCGAAAAGCGGAGGTGCTTGACGCAAATCCCGAGTCAAGAACAATCAAATTCAGCCTTGATGCGGAAACATCGGAAAAACTGATAAAAATGTGTGCCGAAAGAGGTCTTTCCGTTCCCTGCGTGCTGATGATGGGTATGAGAAGTGCGCTTTCATCATTCAATAATGACGAAAAGGATATTTCATATAAAATAATGGTCAACCGCCGTGCAACCCTGCTTGATAAAAAAGCAGGCGGAGTAAGAATGCATTTCTACTCAATGAGAAACATTGTTGAGCCCGAAATGACTTTTACGCAAGCGGTAAGAGTTATCGAAAAAACACAGAACGATATTTTTGCTCATTCAAATATAAGTCCGATGGAGGCTGTTATTCTCAGACATCTTGCCATGAAAACAGGTACACGCTATACATACGAATGCATAACTTTCTCATATCATCCGCATTTCCCCATGCCCTATTACGGCGAAGAAATGAAGAAGACAAGCAGAGGCTTCTGGTATAACAACGATTCATCCGTTCAGCCTCTTTATCTTACGGTTATGCACAGAAGCAACGATAACGGTCTTGATTTCAATTTTGAATACAGAATTGTAAACAATCCCGTGGACGAGCTTCATCATTTCTACGATAAAATCCACGATACTTTGCTTATGGGCATTGAAAATCCCGATGTCAGAGTTTCTGAAATTCTTGCAAATATTAAAGAAGATAAGATTAAATAATGAAAATAAGGTGAAATAAAATGGAAAAATTAATCGAGCTTATTCTTAACTATGTTGAACCCGATGATGAAATAACGGCAGAAACAGATATCAAAAGCGGTCTCGGAATGTCATCCTTTGACCTCGTATGTCTTTCGGAAGAAATTTTTGATGTGTTCGGCATAAAACTCAATGCAGAGGTTTTCAGAAATTGCGATACAATCGGTAAGCTTGCCGATTATATTGAAAAAGCATAAAAAAATTAAAGGGTCGATATCAAATCGGCCCTTATTTTTTATTAAAATTAACCCTGTTTATTCCGTCCACCACTCGCTTTGCCATATTCGTTCAACCAGCATATCCGCAATGGCAGCTGTTTTTTTAAAATCCATTGCATTTATATATATTTCTTCAAGGTCATCATGGATATCCTTTGCCATTTTCAGCGCACAGACCGCCTCATCAAGCAGCTCCTTTGCCGCCTTGCGTGAAAAAGCAAGCCTTGCCCTGTGGGCGGAAAGTCCCTCCGCAGAATAAAAACGGCGCAAAGATACCGATTTTGTTGGAATAATTCCAAGCTCGCAAAGCCTGTCAGCCGTGAAAAAACCGAGGGAAAGCTCTTTTATGATAATGTGGCGGATTGCTTTGTGATTGCCGACACTCGGGCTTGAGATAACCGAAAATCCGCTTGCAAGCGCATAAGAGCGAAGTTCTTGGATAAGCATTGAGGAGGCAACGCCGAAATCATCTTCAAAAACAATTATCTGGTCGCAAATTTCACAAACCGTTTCACCCAAAAAATAATAGCCTTTCGGAGTTATTGCATCAAGCAGCCTTGTTTTTTCAAGCCCTATTTTTCCACTCGGTTTTTTGAAATATCGGTTTGCAACCCGTCCCGCATAACGCATGAGCTTTTCTTCATCAAGAAAATCCGCGCAGATTTTTTCGCCGTCGCCGAAAATTGAAAATGCCGATTCAATAAACCGCCTGCTTCGCTTGTGGCAGGTTTTGTTTTTATCTGTCAGCTCGATTATTTCTTTTCTTTTTTCAAAAAGCTTTTGTTTATCCCAGCAGTCGCCGAGGTTGATTATTTCGCCCGTTGCGCCGGGATAATCGGGGTCCATGGTGTGGGGTGAGGTGCCGTCTGCAATGCTCACACGCAGAGAGGGAAAAATAATGCCGTCCAGCGAATTCGGGTCGGACGAGCAAAAAATTCTTTCACATTCGATATCTCTTTTTTCTATTTCATCGGCAATTTTTCTCATCATTGAGGATTTTCCCGTGCCGGGGCCGCCCTTGATTATATAAGTATACTGCCCTTCTATTTTCGGCGTAAGCTGTGAAAAGCATGAGAAAAATCCGTTTTTGCCGCTTGAACCCAAAAAATACGATTGTTTCATAATTCAGCCTCCCTTGATATCACTAATATTCAAAAATCAGTAATTTGTGAAAAAATAAGCTGTTTTTAATAAAGTTTTTTCAATTTTTACTCCTATTTTGAAAATATAACCCTTAAAAACAAAAATTTCACTTGATATTATTTAAAATATATTATATAATACTTAATACATTATAATGGTAAGCAGAGCTTTCTTTTAGTCATGTGGCGTGTGGGTCCTGTGCGACAGGGCACCGTGAACCATGTCAGGCGGGTGAACCGAGCAGCATTAAGCGGACAGTCTTGTGCGCCACAGTCTGCCTACCGCCACATGACTAAGAGAAAGCTTTAATTTTTTTAATGGGGTGAAAGGATGTATCAGGCGCTTTACCGAAAATGGAGGCCGCGCAGCTTTAACGATGTTTACGGCCAGCCTCATGTAACAAAAACCCTGCAAAGCCAGCTTGAAAGCGGAAGAATCTCGCATGCCTATCTTTTCACGGGTTCAAGAGGCACCGGCAAAACCACCTGCGCAAAAATTCTTTCAAAGGCGGTCAACTGCCTTTCTCCGATTGACGGAAACCCCTGCAACGAGTGCGAAATCTGCCGCGGAATCGACAACGGCTCAATCCTTGACGTTATTGAAATCGACGCTGCAAGCAACAACGGCGTTGATAATATCCGTGATTTGCGTGAGGAAGCTAATTTTACCCCCGCAAACGCAAAATACAGAGTTTATATTATCGACGAGGTTCACATGCTTTCAATCGGTGCATTCAATGCGCTTTTGAAAACTCTTGAAGAACCTCCTTCACACGTTATTTTTATCCTTGCAACAACAGAAATACACAAGCTGCCCTCAACAATTCTTTCAAGATGCCAGCGTTTTGATTTCAAGAGAATTGCTCCCGAGGATATCACGGCAAGGCTTTTGTATGTTGCCGAAAAAGAGAATGTCAATCTTTCCGAAACTGCTGCCAGCCTTATTGCAAGAATAGCTGACGGCGGCATGAGAGACGCTCTTTCGCTGCTTGACCGCTGCTTTGCAATGGGAACGGATATTGACGAAAACACCGTCAGCGACGCTGCGGGAATTGCGGGAACAATCCATCTTTTCTCATTCTCTGAATTTGTTGCAAACGGAGATTTCACAAGCTCATTGAAGCTTGTTTCAAGGCTTCACAGCGAAAGCTGCGATATTGACAGCCTCTGCACCGAGCTGACTCTGCATTTTCGCAATCTTATGGTTGCCAAAACCGTTGCTGACTGCGAAGGGCTTATAGTCTGCTCCAAGGACGAGCTTGAAAAGCTTAAGGAAAGAGCGGCGAATCTGAAGCTCTCTAAAATCCTTGAATGCATTGAAATTCTTGAGCAGACCTCAAAAAATATAAAAAATGCCGCCAACAAGAAAATTCAGCTTGAAGCGGCGGTTATCAAAATGTGTTCTCCCGTTTCTTCTTCCGCAGGTTCACCTGTTTCGGAAGAACTTGAGGAGAGAATAAGCAGAATTGAAAAAATGCTTGAAAACGGGGCAAAAGCAGCTCCCGCTCCCGTTTATTCCGCTCCGGAGGTTAAAGAGCCTGTTGCTCCGAAACAGGATCCGAAGCCCGAACCTCCCGTAAAAACAGAACAAAAGCCGGAACCTGAGCCTGAAAAAGCTCCGCTTCCGCCACCTCCCCCTGAAGAAACGGATTCCGTTCCGGACGGCCCGTTTTCCAACTGGGCAGATGTGCTTGATAAAATCAAAGTTTATGATATTCCGCTTTTCGGAATTCTCGCAAACTCAACGGCTGTTATCAAAAGCGGCAGAGTGGTTATCTGCTCCGAAAATCCGACTCTTTTCGACTTTATTTGCACCGATACCCATTCAAAGGAGCTTGCAAGAGCCGTTTTTGAGGTTATGGGCAGAAAAATGAAAATTGCCGTTTCAAACCCCGAAAAGCAAAAAACGGCAGCAAGTCCGCTTGAAAATTTAAAAAGTAAAATAAATCAGTTTAATAACAAATAATATTTGGAGGAATATAAAATGAAGGCAAGAATTCCCGGCGCTCCTCAGGGCGGCAACATGATGAAAAAAATTCAGGAAATGCAGGAAAATATGACTAAAATCCAGCAGGAGGTTGAAGCAACCGAATTTTCTTCAACCGTCGGCGGCGGAGCAGTTGAAGTTGTTGTTACAGGCGCTCACGAAGTGACCGCAGTTAACCTTAAGCCTGAGGTTGTTGACCCCGATGATATCGAAATGCTTCAGGATCTTATTATCTCAGCCTTTAACGAAAGCATCCGCAAGGCAAACGAAGCTATGGAGCAGGGAATGGAAAGAGCCAAGGGCGGCCTTTCAATCCCCGGTCTTTTCTGATGAGCGGATACACACCGTCTTTAGAAAGACTTATAGAACAGTTTGCACGCCTGCCGTCCGTCGGCAAAAAAAGCGCACAGAGGCTTGCATTCCATATTTTGAATATGTCTGAAGATGATTCAAAAAAATTTATCGACTCTATTATTCATGCACGTGAATCTATAAAAAAGTGCAAAATATGCTGCAATCTGACCGACGGCGAAATTTGCAGCGTTTGTTCTTCACAGTCAAGGGATGTTTCAACTGTTTGTGTTGTTGAGGATCCTCGTGACGTTATTGCAATTGAAAGAACACACGAATATAACGGACTTTATCATGTTCTTCACGGCGCAATTTCACCGATGAACGATATTAACCCCGAGGATATATGCATAAAAGAGCTGCTTTTGCGCCTTGGTGACGACACGGTTAAAGAGGTTATCATGGCAACAAACCCCACTGTTGAGGGCGAAGCAACATCAATGTATATTTCCCGACTTATTAAACCTCTGGGTGTTAACGTGAGCCGCCTTGCTTACGGCGTTCCCGTCGGCGCTGACCTTGAATATGCGGATGAATTCACTCTTATCCGCGCCCTTGAGGGCAGAAAAGAGCTTTGATTAAATAAAAGTTTTCCACAAAGTTATACTTATTCACATCCGAGTTTTCCACATTATCACTTTGGTAAAAAAAGGCAAGTTAATAACCCTGACTTTTCCACAAAAAATAGTTGATATTTTCAGAAGCTTTTTCCAATAAAATCAACGGTTTTCAAAGTTATTCCATATTTCAACGTCCTCTACTATTACTACTATAATATATATATGATTATATAACATATATAAGGGCGGCAGAGGGCAAAAAAACTAAAATGCCGCCAAATAATCCAAAATGAGAGTGGATAATTTTTTCAGCTAAAAGAGGAGGAATTTCCAATGAAAATAATTTGCAGCACACTTGAGCTTTCAGAGGCTTGCCAGAACGTTCAGAGAGCGGCTTCAAACAAAACTGCCATTCCTGCAATCGAAGGCATTCTTATGGTTGCAAAGGACGGAACTCTGACCCTGACGGGCTATGACCTTGAGATGGGCATAACAACCTCTATCCCTGCCAGGATTGAGGAGGAGGGTGAGCTTGTTCTCAATGCTCACATGTTCAGCGAAACTCTCAGAAAGCTGCCTGACAGCAATGTGAGCATCTACAGCGATTCAAGACACATCGCTTCAATTTCATGCGGAGATTTCGAATCAACTCTTATAGGTATTTCCGCAGAGGAATATCCCGACCTTCCCTCGGTTTCGGGCGGATATCCCATTTCCGTTCAGCAGGGCATTCTTAAAGATATGGTCAGAAAGACCATTTTTTCCGCAGCCGTAAAGGACAGCAAAATTGTTCACACGGGCATTAAATTTGAAATTGAAGAAAATCATATCAGGCTTATTGCCGTTGACGGCGTTCGCCTTGCAATAAGAAACGAAAATATCAGCTACAGCGGCGAAACTCTTTCTTTTGTTGTGCCTGCAAAAACTCTTTCAGAAGTTGTGAAGCTGATGAACGATGATGATGCTCTTGTTACTCTCGGAGTAGGCAAAAGACACATTATCTTTGAGGTTGGCGGTTATCAGATTATTTCCCGCCTGCTTGACGGCGAATTCCTTAACTATAAAGCAGCAATTCCGTCATCAACCAAAACAGTTATCAACGTTAACACAAGGAATTTTATCGAAAGTATCGACAGAACATCGCTTATTATTACCGAAAAAATCAAGAGCCCCGTTAAGTGCGTTTTTGATGAGAATATGATTAAGATGTCCAGCATCACTTCGCTTGGCACAGCAAATGACAGAATTCCCGCAAAGATTGACGGCGAAACCTGCACAATCGGCTTTAACAATAAGTATATGCTCGACGCACTTCGTGCATGTGATACAGACGAAGTCAGAATCATGCTCAATGGTGCCGTTGCTCCGATTCTGATTGTTCCCAACGAGGGCGATGAATTCATATTCCTTATTCTTCCCGTGAGGCTGAAAAATGAAGATTAAAGTTAAAGTTGCAGAAAAAAAGCAGGTTTCAAAAAAAATTGACACCGATTTTATAAGGCTTGACGCATTCCTTAAGATGTGCGATGCCGTTCAGACAGGCGGCCACGCAAAAATCGTTATTCAGGAAGGCGAAGTTAAGGTTAACGGAGAAATCTGCACTCAAAGAGGCAAAAAGCTCAGAAGCGGCGACAAAGCCGAGTTTGAGAGAGTTGTTTATACTGTTGAATAAGTGAAAAGATTTGATTTTTGAAAGGAATGGTAAAATTTGATAATTAAACACCATTCCGCAAAGAATTTCAGAAATCTTGAATCGGTTTCCTTTGCTCCGCATCCCGAAATGAATGTTATTTACGGTGAAAACGGGCAGGGAAAAACAAATATAATTGAAAGCATCTGGCTTCTGACAGGTTTTTACAGCTTCAGGGCAAGAAAAAATGCCCAGCTGATTGAGCAAGGCAAGGATGAAGCTGAAATTGAAAATAAATTTTATTCACATGAACGTGAACAACTTGCCGTTATGAAAATCAACAAGCGCAAGGAGCTTGTTCTGAACGGCGTTAAAGAAGAATCGCCTCGTGTGATGATGGGCAAATATTATGCCGTTGTTTTTTCACCCGCAACTCTCGGAATTGTTCAGGACGGCCCGGGTGAACGGCGCAAGCTGATTGACATTGCCCTCAGCCTTATCAAGCCGAACTATGCGGTTGTTATGTCTCGCTATCTTCGGGTTCTTGATCAGCGAAATGCCCTTCTTAAAAAATTCGGAGAAAGAAGCTTTGAGTTTGATTATATTGCGCCCTGGGATACCGAGCTTGTAAACCTCGGAGCAAAAATAATTAAATATCGCCTTGATTATATTGAGCAGCTTTCAAAGCTTTCGAGCGAGATTTATAAGGGAATCAGCTCAGGCCGCGAAGAATTTTCTTTCTATTATGATTTTTCAAAAGAAAACATAAGCGAAGAAGAAATAAAAGAAAAACTTATTTCTGATATAGAAAAAACTCGCGATGCCGATATTAAAAGGCTTTACACAAACGCAGGCCCTCATACACATGACCTTGTTTTAACTCTCAACGGCAGGGATGCAAGGACCTTCGGTTCGCAGGGTCAGCAGCGTTCATGTGCGCTTGCAATGAAGCTTGGCGAAGCATCAATTATTGAAAAAATAACAGGTGAATGCCCCGTTGTTTTGCTTGACGATGTTATGAGCGAGCTTGATGAGGGCAGGCAGACTTTTATTTTGAACTATCTTGACAACTGGCAGGTTTTTATCACCTGCTGTGACCCGTCGCAGCTTCTGCGCTCAAAAAAGGGCAAAGCTTTTGAAGTTATAAACGGCGAAATAAAAGAAATGGAGTAAAAAATGTATCTTCATCTCGGAATGGATAAGGTTATCACCTTTGATGAAATAATAGGAATATTTGATCTTGACACAACCACCGTTTCAAAGCGCACAAGGGATTATCTTGCAAAGGCGGAAAAAGCGGGGATTGTTGAAAACGTTTGCTACGATATTCCAAAATCCTTTATTGTATGCCACGATAAGAACGGCAAAGATAAGGTATATATATCGCAGATTTCATCTTCAACTCTTCTGAAAAGAACGGGATATGTTGATTCTCTTACAAATGTATAAAAAATTAAGGAACGGTTTTCACCGTTCCTTTTTTATTATTCAAGCGCAGAAAGTATTGAAGCGATTCTTGCAAGGTCATCTTTATCATAAAAGGCGATTTCAAGAGTTCCGCATTCCTTGCCGCCTTTTGTTATTACTCTTGCTTTTCTGCCGAGTGAATTATTGAGAGAAAGCTCAACTTCGTCAAAAAAAGTGTGACGGTTTGGAGCTTTTTTCTTTTCTTTCTTTTCTGCGGTAAGAGTTTTAACAAGCTTTTCGGTTTCTCTGACAGAAAGGCCTTTTTCTGCAATTAATTCGGCGGTTGAAATAACAAGCTTTTCATCGTCGATTGCCGCCAAAGCTCTTGCATGGCCTGCTGAAAGCTTGTTTTCACGCACCATGTTAAGAACTGATTCGGGCAGCTTTAAAAGACGCAGAGCATTTGCAACGGCGGGGCGTGATTTGCCAACCTTTTGCGCAGCTTCTTCCTGAGTTAAATTAAAGTCCTTCATAAGGCTTGCAAAACCAAGCGCTTCTTCAACGGGATTCAAGTCCTCACGCTGTAAATTTTCTATTAAAGAAATAACAGCAGCTTCTGTGTCCGAAAGCTCTTTTATAACAACAGGAACCTGAGTAAGCCCTGCGATTCTGCTTGCTCTCCAGCGTCTTTCGCCTGCAACAAGCTGATATCCGCCGCCGATAATCGGGCGAACAAGCAGGGGCTGAAGAACTCCGTGCTGAGCAATTGAATCTGCAAGCTCTGAAAGAGCAGCTTCGTCAAACTGCTTTCTTGCCTGGTCCTTATTCGGTTCAATATCCATCAAATTAAGTTTCACGGGCTGAGCAGAACTTGTTTCTTCTAAAGAATTATCGGCAAGCAGAGAGCCAAGACCTCTGCCGAGTCCGCTTTTTTTAGGTGCCATAATATTTCTCCTTATTTATTCAATCTCAAAAACTCATCGGCAAGGTCGCTGTATGCATGTGCGCCCTTTGATGATTTGTCATAATACATAACAGGCTGGCCGTAGCTGGGAGCCTCCGAAAGACGGACGTTTCTCGGAATAACGGTTGAATAAACCTTTTTCGGAAAGCACCTTTTAACTTCTTCAACAACCTGCTGAGTAAGATTAAGCTGGCCGTTATACATTGTTAGAAGCACGCCTTCAATTTCTATGTAAGGATTATAAAGGCGCTTAACCGTTCTGACGGTTGCGATAAGCTGTGAAAGACCTTCAAGCGCAAAGAATTCGCATTGAATAGGAACAATCAGAGTGTCCGCCGCACAAAGGCCGTTAAGAGTGATGAGGCCGAGAGAGGGGGGACAGTCCAAAAAAATAAAATCAAATTTATCAACTATCTCTGCAAGGGCATTTTTAAGCTTTGATTCACGCTTCTGAAAATCAACAAGCTCAAGCTCTGCGCCTGCAAGGTCCATGCTCGAAGGCATAACAAAAACGTTTTCATAAGGGGTTTTAACAACCGCTTCCGATGCGGCACAATTGCCGATGAGAACATTGTATGATGATTTTTCAAGGCCTCTTTTATTTATACCAAGGCCGCTGGTTGAGTTTCCCTGAGGGTCAATATCAACAAGCAAAACCTTTTTACCCTTGCTGCCGAGGGCGGCAGTCAGGTTAACGGCGGATGTTGTTTTGCCGACTCCGCCTTTTTGGTTAACAATAGCAACAATTTTACCCAAAATAATCGCTCCTGAACATATTTATTATCTGTTATTATATCATAGGATATATAAAAAGGGAAGAATAAAATAGTTAAAAGTTAAAAATGAAGAATGAAAAGTTTTGGTCATAGGCGAAGCCTATCCTTAATTTTTCACTTTTCACTTTTTACTTTTCACTTAAATATGTTTCACGTGAAACAGCAAGAAAGGCAGGCTCCGAAAAGCCTGCCTCCCTCGCTGGATGTGGGTGTGAAAGAGAAAGATATGGTAAGTTAGTAGTGGTTTTTATTATGCAGAGGATTTTTTTGCTTTGATATAGCAATTTCTGCTTTTCGGGATTCGGACGATATATTCAATATATTCATCCGTTTCACTTTTGGCGGAATCCGCTTCAATGCCTGCTCTGCGCATTGTGTCAACGGCATGGTTAAGGGTATTCACAAAAATCCTGACGTCTTTGAAAAGCTTGACTGTCGGCTGCCTGTGGCGGCTGTCATTATTAAGTATTTGAGTAACAAGTCTTTCCGTTTCGGCAACGTTCAGCCGCTTTTCGGCGATTATTGACATTGCACGTTCCATTTGGCTGATTGAAGTGAGCTTCAGAAGCGCTCTTGCATGCCTTTCCGAAAGATTCTCCTGCGTTATTCGCAGTCGAATTTCTTCAGGGAGCCTCAAAAGGCGCAGTTTATTTGAAATCGTGGGCGGCGCTTTACCGAGCTTTTTGCAAACTTCTTCGCGGCTCATGCCGTAATCGGTTATCAGCTTTTCAATGGCAACCGCTTCTTCAAAAAATCCGAGGTCGCTGCGCTGAACGTTTTCAAGCAGGGCAAAAAGGGCAGATTTTTCGTCGCTTGCATCCATGATAATGCACGGTATCTGCGTTATTCCAACCAAACGGGAAGCCCGAAGCCTTCGTTCGCCCGAAATCAGCTCATATTCGCCCTTGCCGTTAACCCGGACTGCAATCGGCTGAATGATGCCGTTTTGGCGAATGCTTTGCGCCAATCCCTCAAGCTCATCAAAATCAAATCGTTGCCTCGGCTGGTTAGGGTTTGGATAAATCTCATCCTGAGGGACAAGAATTATCTGACCGCCTATCTTATATTTACCGGTTTTCAAAAATCAAATCCCCCTGTCCGTTTCATTGATTCAATGATAACATCGGATAGGGGGATTGTCCAGCTATTTTGATTTGCAAAAATTTGCGTTAATCGACATTCAATATTAAATTTAAAGGGGCTTTTTCGCAATCTGAGCAGATACACGGGGGTATTTTGGCGGAACTTGCGATATCTTTTTGATAACAATTATGGTTCTTTCGCCGCCGTCGGAGAGTGAAAATGACTTTTCATCAATTATTTTGCCGCCGAGTGTCTTTATTGCGTTTTTTGCATCCGCTATTTCTTCCTGCGCCTTTGCGGCTTTCATGGCAAGAAAAACTCCGCCAACCTTAACAAAAGGCAGGCAATATTCGCAAAGAACATTTAATGCCGCAACCGCTCTGGAGCAAACAATATCGAATTTTTCTCTGTATTCCTTGTTTTGACCCGCTTCCTCGGCTCTTGTGTGGAGCACCTGGGCATTTAAACCGAGCGATTCAACAGTTGATGCAACATATTTGAGCTTTTTTGCGGTTGAATCAATCATTGTCATGTCAAGGTCTGGCCTTGCGATGAGCAGGGGGATTGAAGGAAATCCGGCGCCCGTGCCAACGTCAAGAATCTTTGCACCCTTCGGGAAATCAAAAGCAGCGAGGGCAGAAACACTGTCCGCAAAATGCTTAACAGCGATTCCGTCGGGGTCGGTTATTGCGGTTAAATTCATTGTTTTGTTTTGCTCTGTCAGCAAAAATGCGAGTTTTTCAAACTGTGCAAGCATTTCGTTGCTGACAGAAACACCGAGTTTTTGACAATCATCGGCAAAAAGTGACGGATTATACAGCATTTATACCGTTCCTCTCAAGGTAAATAAGTAAAACCGAAATGTCGGCGGGGGATACGCCCGAGATTCGTGAAGCCTGTCCAACGGTTTCGGGGCGGATTTTGCAGAGCTTTTCAATAGCTTCAAGGCGCAAGCCTGTTATTGAATTATAATCCAAATCCTGCGGCAAACGCTTAACCTCAAGGCGGCGAAGCTCGTTTATCTGCATCTGTTGGCGCTTGATATAGCCCTCATACTTAATATCTATTTCAACCTGCTCAAAAATTTCGTCGGGCAGGTCAGGCCTTGTTTTGTCAAAAGGAGCAAGGGCTTCATAGTCAACCTGAGGCCTGCGGAGAAGCTCAATCATTTTAACTCCCTTTTCAAGAGCGGATGTTTCACGTGAAACAAGCATTTCGTCAATTTCGGGGGTTTTGGGTATTGAAAGATTTTCAACTCTTTCACGCTCTTTGGCAATCAAATCAAGCTTGTTGAGAAATCTGTTATATCTTTCCTCGGATATAAGCCCTGCTCTGTAGCCGATTTCGGTAAGGCGGCGGTCTGCATTATCCTGCCTGAGAATAAGGCGATATTCCGAGCGTGATGTCATCATGCGATAAGGGTCGGAGCAGCCTTTGGTTACCAAATCGTCAATCAAAGTGCCGATATAAGATGTTGTGCGGTCAAGAATAACAGGCTCTTTGTCCTGAATTTTTAATGCGGCGTTCATGCCGGCAACAAGTCCCTGCGCTGCAGCTTCCTCATAACCGCTGGAGCCGTTGAACTGACCTGCGCCGTAAAGGCCTGGGAAATCCTTGAATTCAAGGGTCTGGCGAAGCGAAAGAGGGTCAACGCAATCATATTCAATGGCATAAGCCGTGCGCAAAAACTCCGCATTCTCAAGCCCCGGTATGCTGTGAACGATTTTGAGCTGAACATCCTCGGGAAGGGATGAGGAAACCCCCTGCAAATACATTTCGTCCGTGTTGGCGCCGCAGGGCTCAACAAATATCTGATGACGCTCTTTTTCGGAAAAACGGACTATCTTATCCTCGATGCTCGGGCAGTAACGTGGGCCTACACCGTCAATTTTGCCCGAATAGAGGGGAGAACGGTGAAGGTTATCAAGAATGGTTTGCTTTGTTTCTGCTCCTGTGTATGTTATATAACACGGTTCGGTGTTGCGGATTTCAATATTATTATTAAATGAAAACGGAACAACTTTTTCGTCGCCGTATTGAGGTTCAAGTATTTCGGTGTTAACGCTTCTGCGGTTAACACGGGGAGGGGTGCCGGTTTTGAATCGGCGGGTCATAACTCCCAATTCCTTGAGCGATTTTGCAAGCTCCACCGCAGGAAACATGCCGTCCGGTCCGCTTTCATACGAAACATCGCCGATATAAATGCGGCCTGCAAGAAAAGTGCCGGTTGCGATTATAACAGCTTTTGCTCTGTGAATTGCTTCAAGGCGGGTTTTAAGCAGCCATTCATCGCCGTCACGTTTGATGTCAACGATTTCTGCCTGACGGAGAAAAAGATTTTCCTGCTTTTCAAGAGCAAATTTCATATAGTCGCAGTAACTGCGGCGGTCAATCTGAGCACGCAGGCTGTGGACGGCAGGGCCTTTGCCGAGGTTGAGCATACGGCTCTGGAGTGTGTTATGGTCTGCCGCAATTCCCATTTCGCCGCCGAGCGCATCAATTTCTCGAACGAGGTGACCTTTTGATGTGCCGCCGATGGAGGGGTTACAGGGCATGTTGCCCACCCAGTCCAGATTTATTGTGAAAACGGCGGTTTTGCAGCCGAGGCGTGCCGAAGCAAGCCCTGCCTCAATTCCGGCATGGCCTGCACCGATAACGGCAACATCATAATTTTCAGAAAAGTATTCCATAGTAACTCCACTTTATAAATGCATAATGCGTAATTATTGAAGGATATATAAATTTCTCCGCTCTCCGATTTTATCAATTTAAAGTGCGAAAAAGCAGAGAGATGCTTGCTGATAACAGAAAACAGACATGCGATTTATTTCTGATACAGAAAAATAAACCTCTCGTTTACAGCCAATAGAAATTTTTGAAACGATGCTCAGCTCGTTTCGGCTCAAGCAATCGGCTGTAATCAAAAATGGCTGTTATAATGCAAAATAAGAACAAAAAACGCCCGTTTAGTGCCGATAAAGAATAATAATCATGCAAAATACTCGTCAAGTATTTCATAATGGTTTTTGTTTATGGATTTGCATAGAACGGTAAACGGTTGACCGCTTCCGTCGTCTTTTTCCATCATATCCGAAAGGTCAACGGTGAAAAAATAATTTTCGTCAGCAAAACCGATATATCCTCTGAAAACAGCAACCGAGCAACCGTCAAAACCGATAGCAACAGACTGCCAGTTATTTACATCTTCATGGGTAGCATAAACGGAAAAAATTTCGCTGTCATTCAGGAAAATGTCAGAGATGATTTTGCAATCTTCCTGATTCTCAATTTTTTTTGTTCCGAGATAAACCGTATCAGGATTTCCGCTTTCGGGAATTTTGTAATCGCTGCGAACGAGCAAAGAATCATCGGTGAAGGAACGCACAACAATAAAATTGTGATTTGCATCGCCTATGACTTCGCATAGAGAGTAGTTTCCGTCAGCAGTTTTTGCAATTGTTTTTCCTTCATCATAAAATCCGGAACAAGATTTATAGAAGGCGCCGTTCCAGCTGAGACCTTCGGCGGAGTAGACGGCAGAGCGGTCGGTAACAAGACCGCAGCCTAAAAAAATAACGGTAACTGCTGCAAACAAACAGATTGCGGCAACTAAATATTTTTTGCGCCTCATCGACTAACCCTCCTGTTCATTGATTTAAAGCATAAAACTGCATAAATGTGGTGTGAATTCAAAATAAGTCAGTATGGGCAAGATGCCAATCTGCTTGTTTTTATTTTCCGACACAAAATCTTGAAAATACCTCGTCAACAACTGCCGATGTGGCCTTGTCGCCCGTGAGTTCAAGCAAAGCATCAATTGCGCAGTCGGCGCAGACGTTAACAGCATCAAGAGTTACTCCCATTCGGAGGGCGGCTATTGCTTCGTCGATATGACCGAGTGCATTGACGCAGCATTGGCGCTGGCGTTCGCTGGTCAAACATGCGGCATTGGGGTCAAACTCGTTTGTTTTGAAAATTGCACGCACAGCCTTTTCAAGCTCATCTCTCCCCTCTCCCGTTGAAGCCGAAAGCTCAACGGTGTGCGGGAACGCTCCGTCAATTATTTTTCTGTCAGCCGCAAGGGGCAGATCAGATTTATTGAGAAGTGCAATAGCACGTTTATCATGACATTGTTCCATAACGTCACAATCATCTGCGGTTAAAGGCTCACTTCCGTCAAAAACGGCAAGAACCAATTCCGCACGTTCAAGGCGGCGCTTTGCAAGATTAACACCGATGTTTTCAACAACATTCTCGGTTTCACGTATGCCTGCCGTGTCCGCAACACGCATAACAATTTCGCCCAGAACGATTCTTTCCTCAACAACGTCACGTGTTGTGCCTGCAATATCGGTCACGATTGACCTTTCAAAGCCCGTGAGCATATTCATGAGCGTAGATTTGCCGACGTTGGGTCTGCCGACAATAACGGCGTCAACTCCGTCGGTGACTGCCCTGCCGCAGTCATAGCGGCGAATAATATCCGCAAGGGCGGCACGGTTTTTCTCAAAAATCGGAAGTATTTCCGCTGCGTTCGTTTCTTCAATATCCTCGTCGGGGTAATCAACCCATGCGGCAAGCGAAGCGCAGACGCCGATAATATCGTTGGCGCATTTGCGGATTTCGCAGCTCAGGTTGCCGTCAAGAGTGTTGAGTGCGGCAGTTGCCGCTTGTTTGCCCGATGCGCCGATGAGCGACATAACGCTCTCAGCGGCGGCAAGGTCAAGCTTGCCGTTGAGAAATGCACGTTTGGTGAACTCCCCTGCCTCGGCAGGCATTGCGCCGGCATCAAGAGCAGCACGAAGCACACGTTTCGTTATGTAAAGACCGCCGTGGCACGAAATTTCTGCTGTGTCCTCGCCCGTATAGCTTTTGGGCGCACGAAAAACGAGGCATACAGCCTCGTCTATTTTTTCATTATTATCATAAACATTGCCGAAATGGGCGCAATAACCCTTGCTTTCGCTGAGGGACTTTCCGCTGACGGGCTTAAAGATTTTTGCCGCAATCTGAACGGCATTTTCGCCCGAAATGCGCACAATTCCGATTCCGCCCGGTGCATTCGGAGTTGCAATGGCGGCAATGGTACGGTTATCCATAAGCTTCTTCCTTTTTTCGGGTTTATTCGCAGACCAACGGAATGCGTTGGCCCGCAATGCGCTTTGCAATCCGCTTGTAAGCGAGTGATGCAGGCGAAAATTCGCCCGGCAGAGAGCCTGTTACCGAAGAAAAGCCGACATTGATGTCTCTCGGAACAACACCGAGAAGCTGAACTCCGGTTTCGTCGATGCATTGGTCAATGTTAAGCAGCTTTCTTTTGCAGACGGGCTTAACTTCAAACATATTTATAACAAGGCGGGCGTCCTCAATGCCGAGCCTGCGAAGCTCGTCAAAGGCTCTTGCGCAGCTGCGAACGCACACGTTATCCGGAGTGGTAACAACAATTGCTTTGTCTGCTCCACTTGCGGCAAGCTGAAAGCCACGGTCGATTCCTGCAGGAGAATCAAGGAAAATATAGTCATAATCTTCCGAAAAAGATTTAAAAAGCTTTGCCGCAGCTTCGGGGGTGAAGCTGTCATAAAAACTGCGGGGTGCGGAAAGCAGGTCAATTTCGGATTTGATAACAGCCTGCTCTGCAGAGCATCTGTCAAGAAGAAGGTCGCCCCAGTCAAAAACAACTTTTTCGGAAACACCGAAAAGAAGGTCGAGCGAGCGCAGACCGATGTCACAGTCGATTGCAAGAATTTTTTTGCCCTGTTCGGCAAGCGCCCTGCCGACTCCCGCAACAAACGAGGATTTGCCCGAGCCGCCCTTACCTGAGGCAACAACAATAATTTCAGCCATGGTGCGCTCCTTTCTTTATATTTTAAGGTATTAAAACATTTTCCTGCTGATAGTTTTGCATAGTGTCGCTTTGGCCAAAGTAATAATCAACAACTTCGGCAACAACGGGGGCAAGTCTGCCGCCCGCAGTGAAGCCTTCGCCGACAACGGCAATGGCGATTTCGGGATTCTCATAAGGCGCAAAGGCAATCAAAAAGCCGTTGTTGATTTTAACCGAAATGCCGTTGAGCTTTCTGATTTCCTGCGAGGTGCCTGTTTTGCAGGCAACGTTAACGTTGAGGCCCGAAAAATAAGAGGTTTTGTATCTTTCGCCAACCGCAGCCATGCCTCGGGTGACGATATCAAGCGTTGAGTCTGAAATATCCATCTGAGCAACGATTTCCGCATCGTTTTCAAGAATGGTCTGGGAATAATCGTAGCTTTTAATGCTTTTAACGAAATGGGTTTTGTATCTTGTGCCGCCGTTTGCAAGGGTTGCGCAGTAGTTGGCGAGCTGAATGGGAGAGAAAAGGTTGCCTGCCTGGCCGATGGCGGACTGAACGGTGTAGCCGGGAAGCCATTTCTGGCTCAGGGATGCGCGGTATTCGGGGCTGTCAAGAACACCCGTTGCTTCGCCAAGCTCACAGCCAGTTTTTGAACCGAGGCCGAAAAGAGTTCTGTATTCGTTCATTTTTTCAATGCCGAGATTTTTGCCCGTTTCATAGAAAAATGTGTTGCAGGATTCATTGAGAGCGTTAACAACGTTAACAAAGCGGGTGACATGGCTCTGCTCGCACTTGAAGTGCTGACCCAGATATTCATAGGAGCCTGAGCAATAAATAGTCGTGTCCTCATCAATAAGCCCCTCCTCCAGCGCCGCAATGGCAACGGAGGGCTTCATTGTTGAGCCTGTTGCATAGGTTGAAAGCAGCGCACGGTTCCAGAGCGGAGCGGCAGGGTCCTCATTGAGAGCCTTAACATTTTCGCTGTAGGTTGAAATGTCATAGTTCGGATAGGAAACGCTGGCAAGCACATCGCCGTTTTTGCAGTCGATAACCACGGCGGCGCCCGCATCGTCAACCATATTACCCTCTTTGGAGCCTGCAAAGTCGAGCAGAGTTTTTTTCAGGGCATCCTGAGTAACCTTTTGAAGGCCTGCATCAATGGTTAAAACAACGGTGTTGCCCGGAATCGGCTTAACGGTAACCTTTGTTGAACGGTTGCCCTCGCTGTCACGATAAACGGTTTCCTCGCCGTCTGAGCCTTTAAGATATTTTTCCATTGCGGATTCAATTCCGCTTTTGCCGATATAATCGGTGATTTTGTAGCCCTCGGACTTGAGTTCCTTGTATTCGTCGGCATCAATTGCGCCGATTCTGCCGAGTATATGCGGAGCAAGAGTTCCGTCGGCATACTGCCTGACGGGAACAACCTCAACGTCAACGCCCTGATAGAAACCGCTGTTTTCTTTGATAAGAGAAACGATTTCGTCAGGCACATCGTTTGCAAATGTGTAGGGATAGCCGATGCTGAAGAAAAGGCGCTTCATTTCATAGCAGACAGAAGCGATTTTGCGCGCCTGTTCGGGCGGATATTGCTGCAAATCATAGTCCTCTATAAGAGCATCAAAGCAGTTCCGGGCGGTTGCATATTCGTTAAGGTTGAGCATATCCTCGCTTTTCATCTGCGAAATGAGGCTGTCGCTGTCCTCTTTAAAAGCGATGTTGCCGTTTGCATCAAAAACAAGCGGCAGGTTGTCAATCCATTCAAGTGAATTTTGTTCAAAAAGATTGATGAGGCTCAAAATAATTTGATTTCGCTGTGCCTGTGCGGATGAAGGCGGAAAATAAGCATAGTCAAAAATTATGGAGTAGCCCTGGTCATTATAAACAAGCTTGTTGCCGTAGCAGTCAACAATTTCGCCTCTTGCGGCGGCAATTCTTGCAGTTTGTTCCGAAACTGCAGAGCTTGCTGCGTCATATTTCTCAGCGTCGATTATCTGAATTTTAACCAGGTCAAATGCAAAAAAAACAAAGAAGGCAAGAAGAATGCAAACCGCAGCAATGCGCCTTGCGCCCGTTATTTTTGCGTGCATATTCAAGCCTCCTTCCGATTATTTTCTGAGTTATTCAATGGAAAAGTGTTTTTCGATGCCTCTTACGGCTGAAAACATAAACGGTATGAACACCGCAGTGTAAAGAATGCTGGGCAGATAGTAGCGCCAGAGCATATAAAAGGCTGAGTCAAAGCCGCTGAAAACAAAATTAAACAGCCAGTAAATAATAACATAGAGAGTTGTTGCTGTGACGGAAAGCAGAGAAGCGGTTACAACGTTGTTCCTCATGATGGTGTTAATCAGCGTGCCGCATAAAAAGCCGACGGCAAGCAGAAACAGCGCATTGTAGCTTGCGCCTGAAGAGAAAACATCCCACAGCGCACCTGCAAAAAGCCCGAAAAGCATGCCGAATATATCACGTTCAAACATTGCAACGCAGACCACAGCGGGTATAAGCAACAAAGCCCTGACGCCGAAAATCTGAGGAAAAAATCCGTCCGTGCTTTGCAAAACGGAAATCAGCAGAAGAATCAGGGCAAGGCATAACCTGCGTAATATGAGCTTTTTGTTTTGTGATTCAAGAGTCATAGGTTATTATTGTTAGTGAAAAATTAAAAATGAAAAGTGAAAGGTTTCGGATAGGTTTCACCTATGACCGATTTATATTGGGCGTGGGCAATGCCCACCCTCAACTCTTCATTTTTCACTTTTAACTCTTCATTTAATCAGAATTCTGGCCGTTGAATGAAGTGATGATGAAAACATCGGTTATTTCGTCAAAATTAACGCCCGGCTCGATTATTGCGCTTGCGGAAATGTCCACCGTGCCGTCAACAATGTCAACAACCTTGCCCACGATTAAATCGCGCGGGAAAATTCCGCCCACGCCGGAGGTGCAGACAATGCCGCCCGAGGTTACCGCCGTTGAGGCGGAGAGGCCCGGCATGTGGCAATAGCCGTTTTGTGCAAGCTCTATTGTTGAAGTAACAAAGCCGAGGTCACGTGTTCTTATTTCATAAGCGCTAACGTTAACCTTGGGGTTGAGAATTGTGTTGACCGTGCAGCGGGTCGGAGTGACCGAAGCAACAACACCGACAAGATACTTGCCGTATATAACAGGGTCATTAACGCTGATATCGTTTGCAGAGCCTTTGTTGAGAGTGAAAGAGCCAAGCTGGTTTGCGGCATCTCTGCCGATTATTGCAGCTTCTGCAAAAACATAGTCGGAATGCTCCTCTTTGATTTCAAGGAATTCCTGATAAAAATCGTTTTTATGCTTTATTTGCTCATAATCAACAAGCTGCTCCGTGAGCTTATCAATTTTTTCCTGAAGGTCCTCAATTTCAACTGCAAGGGCGGAGGAGGACTTAAAGGAAATGGGAAGAGATGAAAATTCAGCCGAAATATAAGACGAAAGTCTTGAGAGAGGGCCGAAAACAAAGCTTGTGACGCTTGTGAGCGGAGAGGAGCCGCTTCTTGACGCAACTGCAAACACCGACCCCAGAAGAAGGGCGGCGGCAATAACCGCAAATATTTTAAATGCTGTGCTTTTCAAAAAGCGGATCATCTGAATTGCTCCTTAATTGTGTGTGAAATATGCTGAGTTAAATATATTTTTTGTTGCTGATAACGTTGAGATTGTCATTTTCAAGGCAGATACCGGTGCCGTCTGCAACGCAGTCGAGAGGATTGGTTGCAACGATAACGGGGATTTTTGTTT
>JAZNPT010000038.1:0-23083 GCA_045589815.1 Acutalibacteraceae bacterium | reverse complement strand
CTTCTCGGCAACAGAAAGCTTGAAGACGGCAATATGTGTAAGGATTGCGCAAAGAAGCTTTCACCCTTCTTCAGCGACAGAAGAAGCTCAACAATCGACGAAATCAAGCAGCAGCTTGCATACAGAGAGCAGAACAAGCAGGCTCTCAATGCTTTCAGACCCAACCTCACTTTCGGTGACGGCAAGAAGATTTATGTTGATATGGCTAACGGAAACTTCGTTGTTTCATCTCTCAGCCCCAACAACTGGGATGACGAGAATCCCGACGTTATGGCTCTTTCCTCAATTATGAGCTGCAACCTCAAGATTGATGAGGATAAGGACGAAATTTATACTCAGGGCAAGGACGGTCAGAGAGTAAGCTACAATCCTCCCAGATATAAGTTCTACTATAACTTCATTCTTGAGTTTACGGTAAATAACCCCTATTTTGACGATTTCAGAGTTCAGCTCAATACATTCCGTGTTGAGGGTATGGGCACAATGGAATACAACAAATATCAGCAGATGGCTATGGAAGTTATCAACACCCTCACTCCCGGCAGAGGCGGCGCAATGCCCAATATGATGAATGGCGGTATGGGTATGAATAACGGTATGCCTATGAATCAGGGTTATGCTCCTGCAAACGCTTACGGTCAGCCTCAGGCAAACCCCTACGCACAGCAGAATCCCTACGGTCAGCCTCAGGCAAACCCCTATGCACAGCAGAATCCTTACGCACAGCAGCAGCCTAATCCCTATGCACAGCAGCCTGCACAGGCTCCCGTTGCACAGAACTGGGTTTGCCCCGCTTGCAATGCAACAAATGAAAGCGGTGCATTCTGTGCTTGTTGCGGAACTCCCAAAGCTAACTGATAATTTATATGAATAAAAAGATGAAAGTTGCGATAATCGTGATTTTGGTCGGTGCTGTTGCCATTGCCGCCGCAGTCGGTGTGTGGTATTACAAAACGAAATTTTACATACCTGATAAAGGCGGCATGGAACGGGATTTGTCGGATACAGTTGTATCCTGCTCTTATTCCACGGGCGGCGGAATGGACGGCGGCTCAATGAATATGAGAATATATCTCAACGGGAAAAACGAGGTATGGTTTGAATATTATAATCAGCCGTATATCGGTGCTGAAGAAGAATCCGCAAGTTTTCAGATTGACGCCGAAGCATTGGTAAAGATAAGGCGCAAATGCAAGGAATTCGGTGTTCTCAAATGGGGAGAACTCAGACCGAGCGAAATGCAGCTTCTTGATGCACCCACAACTTCCGTGAGCTTTACCTACGGTGATAACGAATATTATTCTGTTAATTCAAGCCGTGAGCTTCCGAAGAATTCAGCAGGTTTCTTCACGGCATTCTATGAAATTCTTAATAAATACAACGCAAGGAGGTAATTAACCTTGTCAGCAATAACTGAACAGAAATGTCCGCATTGCGGCGGTGCAGTCGAATTCAATGTCGGCGCACAGAAACTCAAATGTCCCTATTGCGATGCAGAATTTGATATTGCCGCTATGCAACAGGCGGAAGATTTTGCCGCAAATACGGTTGAACAGATTAACTGGAATTCACAGGGTTCACAGTGGGGTGCAGGCGAAACAGACGGAATGAGCGTTTATGCCTGCAAATCCTGCGGCGGTGAAATCGTTGCCGATCAGACAACCGGCGCAACAAGCTGCCCCTATTGCGGCAATCAGGTTGTTATGAAGGGTCAGTTCTCGGGTGCTCTCAGACCCGACCTCGTTATTCCCTTCAAGCTCGATAAAAAAGCCGCAAAGGAAGCGCTCAAAAAGCATTTCAGAGGCAAAAAGTTTGTTCCCAAGGCATTCCTTGCCGAAAACAAGCTTGACGAAGTAAAGGGTGTTTACGTTCCCCATTGGCTTTTCAGTTGCGATGCGGTTGTCAACGCAACATATCAGGCTGAAAAATATAAGCATTGGTCGGACAGTAAGAACGAATACACCGAAACAACCGCTTACAATGTTTACAGAAGCGGCTCAATCGGCTTTGACAATGTTCCCGTTGACGGCTCAACAAAAATGCCCGACGACCTTATGGAGTCAATCGAGCCCTTCAATCTCAACGAAGCCGTACCTTTCAACACGGCGTATCTTGCAGGCTACCTTGCAGATAAATATGACGTTGACGTAAACCAGAGTATGGGCAGAGCAAACGAGAGAATTCAGGCAAGCGCACTTGATGCGTTTGAAGATACCGTTGAGGGCTACAATGCCGTAACTCCCATGCAGGCGGCAATGCAGGTTGCAAACGGCTCATATAAGTATGCTCTTTATCCCGTGTGGATTCTCAATGTAAAGTGGAAGGGTCAGAATCACACCTTCGCAATGAACGGTCAAACGGGTAAATTCGTCGGCAATATCCCCACGGAAGAAAAGAAAGCCAAGCTCATCGGCGGTCTCGGCGGTGCGGCTGTGGGCGCTCTTATCTACATAATTATCAACATTATTTCATCACTTTAAGGAGGTGCGGAAGAAATGACTAAAAAGATTTTTGCAATTCTCATTGCGGCTACGGTCTGCCTTTCAATGGCGCTTTCCGCATCGGCTTATACAAGCCAGTATGTTTATGACCCCGATTATCATCTTTCGGACAGCGAACTCTATGAGCTCAACAATTATGCTGCGAGCATAGAAAACGAAAGCGGTTATGCCGTTATCTTCTGCATTATCAGCGATAACTTCGGCGCAACAAATGCCGCATACGCAAGGGAAGCATACGACGCATATACAGATGCGGAAAATGCAATCGTTTATGTTCATAACACAGAAGAAAAGGTTTATGACTATTACATCGAAGGCGATGAAAAGAATATTTTCAACGATAATATTCTTAATGCTATGAAAACCGCTTACGATTCAAATGAGAGTTATTACGGCGGTCTGATGAGCTTCTATGCGACGGCTGAAACAGCTCTTGAAAATGCTGCATATGCTGAACCTTCCGAAGGCGATAAAGAGTCTGTTACAGAATCAAATTCTTATGTAACAATTATTGAAAAGGTTGAAAGAATACTTCCTCTTGTTACCGACGATGCAGACCTCATTCCCGATGGCGTTGAAGCGGAGCTTCTTGCAAGATGCGAAAAAATTGCAGAAGAATATGAAATGGAAGTTGCAATCCACACAACTTACGATTTCGGCGGACTTATAGCTGAGGCTTATGCCGATGATTACTATGATTTCAACGGCTACGGCTACGGTGAAAACGATGACGGTATGCTTGTTGTATATAAGCCCGGCGAAGAAGGCGAAAGAGAAATTTATATCACAACCCACGGTAACGGCTCAGGTGTTTTCTTTGAGGGAATCAGAGACGGCATTATTGCCGATATGAAGGATTATCTTATTGCTGAAGATTACGAAAAGGCATTCAACACATACCTTGACAGAGCGGAAGAACAGCTCAAGCCCGGCACTCCCGTTATCTGGCTCTTTGTTCTTGCATGTGTCGGTGCAGTTGTCGGTCTGCTTATCACAGGCTCAATGACTTCAAAGAACAAGAGCGTTGTTGCTCAGAATCACGCAAAGGTTTATACCCGTCAGGGCAGTATGGTTGTTACGGGCGCTCAGGATGTATATGCATATTCGTTCGTTGACACAAAGCCCAAGCAGACAAGCGACAGCAGCGACGATGACTCAACGCACACAAGCTCTTCAGGCAGAACTCACAGCGGCTCGGGTGCAAAATTCTAAGGAGTGATTATATATGGCACTTTTTGATATGTTCAAAAGCAAAGCGGAAAACGCTATTAAAAAGAGCGTGAATTCTGCTGTAACACAGGGCTTCAACAAAGCAACATCAGCAGTCAGCAATCTCGGAAACAAGAAAGAAAAGATTGTTTTTTCTTCTCTGCCCTCATCTTTTGAGGAATTTGCCTCTCTGCCTCAGGCAGCTTTGTCAACTCCGTTTGAAACAGCCGCAATGACCGTTCTTGCCTTCTGTTATTATCCGCAGAACAAAGACCTTGCTTTGCAGATGGTTAACTTCCTTCGTGGACCAAGACCTTTAAGCGGCGGAGATATATCATTTATTGCAGACAGATTCCGTGACAGTGATTATGTTCCCCGTTCCTATTTTGAAGGCTCAACTCCCGCAAACGATTATACTCCTGCAGAACCCTATACAATAATCGTAAGCGAAAGTCCCTATTCATATCAGAACGAGGGTTATGCAACGCTTTATATCACATCGGGCGGTGCAGACGCTCCCAGAAGCGTTCAGATGCGCAAGGCAAAGGACGGCAAATGGTATCTCTGGGAGCAGTTTATTCTCGTCGGTATCCGTCAGCCCGAAAGCGCAAATCCCTGGGCATAATCGGAGGTGAATCAAATGGAAGCTTTTAACGGAATTCAATTTGACGGTCGTTTCAATACCGAAGTGATGCAGGGTACATATAAACTGTTTACGGAAGTTAAGTTTACAGCAACTCTCATTATTGAGATTGCGGACCCTGATAAGTTCAATACTATGTTCGGCGGTCAGCTTCCCGTTGATATTATTAAGACAGATGCTTCGCGTGTTGCTGAAATGACCTTCACAAAAATGTTTGCAGACGGCTGCTCTGTTGATGAACTGAAATATAAGGCGGACACACAGGCTGATTTGCTTTTGCAGGACTTCGCAATTGCAGGCTGGGAAGCAAGAGCAGGCATCAGAGCAACCGCAATAAATGATGTGCTTATCGAAATTGACCCCAAAACGGAAAAATTGCTTTCGACTGTTGCGACTATGAACATTGCTTCTGCTCCTGTTTCTGCACCTGCACCGCAGGGTAACGCTGTCTGGCAATGTGTCTGCGGCAATAGTAATTCGGGAAAGTTCTGCACCGAATGCGGAACAAAAAAGCCTGAAGATTGGGTCTGCTCCTGCGGAAACAGAAATAAAGGCAAGTTCTGCACGGAATGCGGAAAACCTAAAAGTTAAGGTGATTTTATGAAAAGAATTATTTCGATTTTACTCGCAATGCTTATGATAATGCCGTTTGCAGTACCCTTTGCATCTGCAGCGGATGCAATTGGCAAAATCAGCATAACGGTTGATACCGATCTTGACGGTGTATTGGTTGATAATTATTCCGATTATGTAACAATAGAAACGGAAGGCGTAATTTTTGAGGAATCAAACGGTCCTGCCGTTGAAGCCGTCAACAAAACAACCGAAAGCTATGATTCCGAATTTGAAGGCGGCAATTATTATACTTTTACAATTAAACTTACCGAAGCACCTTATTATGCTTTGCCCGCTGCTGGATCATTTGCAGAGGTTGAGGTAAACGGCAGTAAATATGCCGCAATGGTTCAGGAAAAAAGCACAGGTTCAGGCACGATTTCCTATATTTCACTTGAAATTGAGCTGTATGTCGGCGACCCGATGAAAAACCTCAAGGCGATTGATTTCCATGTTCCTGCACCCGTTGCGGGTGCTGTTCCTGCAGACCTTTCGCAGGTAACTGCAGATAATATGGGTGTAATCATTGTCGGCATTGAGTGGTTCCCCGAAGACCCCGTTTTTGTTGAGGGAACACAGTATACGTTCCAGCTTGCTCTTGAAACGGCAGAGGGTTATACCTTTGATAAAAACATTTATCTCAGCCATGATATGGCGGATGCTGTTAAAATCGGCAGCGGCAAAAACGAGCTTAAAATGAGCTACACATTCCCTGCAACTCCCGGAAAGACCAAGATAACCGAAATCAACGCAACCGTTGTTGAACCCGTTGCGGGTGAAGCACCCTCAGACGTTGTTACAACAACGGGAACGGGCTACACCGTTGCCTTGTATGATTGGTATCACTTAAAAGATCTGATGGGAACCATCACCGAGTTTGAAGGCGGCAACACTTATTATGTGCAGGTTATATTCACACCCGAAAGCGGATATGTTTTTGCGGATGATGTAACAGCTACGATCAACGGTAAAGCCGCAGACCTTTGCTTATCAAATTCAAATACGGGAGCAAAAATCTTTGACCTTGGATTCGCTCAGCTTCCCGTTCCCGAATATGACATCAGCGTCACAAACGGTACAGCTTCGGCTTCAAAGGCTGTTGCGGGCACAACCGTAACTCTCACTGCCGATGCCGCTCCTGCAGGCAAGGTGTTTGACAAGTGGGTAGTATCAGGTGCAACCGTTGCTGATGCAACAAGCGCATCAACAACCTTCACAATGCCCGAAAATGATGTTACCGCACAGGCAACATATAAAGATAAAACATATAATGTTGCAGTTACAAACGGTACAGCTTCAGCTTCAAAGGCTGTTGCAGGCACAACCGTAACTCTCACAGCCGCTGCAGCTCCCGCAGGCAAAGTGTTTGACAAGTGGGTTGTAACAGGTGCAACCGTATCCGATACATCAAAGGCAACAACAACCTTTACTATGCCCGAAAATGATGTTACGGCACAGGCAACATATAAAAATGTTGTTTATAAAGTAACCGTAACAAACGGCAAAACATCAGCTTCAACTGCAGTTATGGGCAACAGCATAACACTTACCGCAAATCAGATTAACGGCAAGGTGTTCAGCCATTGGGAAATCAGCGGTGCAGCTGTTGCTGATAAGAACGCAAAAGAAACAACTGTAACCGTCGGAACATCCGATGTAACAGCCGAAGCAATTTACGAAGATTGTCCCTGCAAGTGCCACAAGGGCGGCATAGCAGGCTTCTTCTATAAGATAGTTCTCTTCTTCCAGAAGCTTTTCGGCAAAAATACAATTTGCGAATTCTGTGGCGCAAAGCACTGATTTCACTTTAAAAATATTGAGGAGATAATAATATGAAAAAGTTTTTAGCAATTCTTATGGCACTTGTAACTCTTCTTTCCTTTGCTGCCTGCGGCGGCAAGGAAGAGCCCGAAACAACAACGCAGGCTCCCGTTGAAACCACCGAAGCTCCCACAGAGCCTGCTGTTCCCGAAAAGGATATTGTTGAAAAGGATTCAGGCGTTGGCCCCGTTATTCTTTCAAACAGCGATCTTTCATTTGAAATTCCCGAAGGCTTCGGCTATTACATTGACGATGCATACAAGAATGAAGACGGCACCATATTCCAGGTTATTGTTGACCTCAAAAATGCAGACGGCAATAGAATCGGCGAGCTTCTTATCAACAACAGCGGCGGTCTTGAAAGCGCTGACGAATATGCAAATAACACTATTGATGAGTACAAGGACAGCGAATCGATAACAGTAGGTGATGTAGAGTCTGCAACCTTCAGCGTTTTTGATGTAAGACACTTCACTCTTGACAGAGGCTATATGGTTGATAACCGCTATTTCGGTTATTACCAGCTCCCCGATGAAAATGCTGAATTCCGCAACGTTCGCTTTGAGCTTGAGCTTCTCGGCTATTATTACAAGGATGTTGAGTTCCCCAAGGCTGAATGCGAAGCTATTATGAACTCAATCGTAATCAAGTAATTACAGCTTGTTTTAAGGAGAATGATTATTATGAAAAAACTTCTTGCTATGCTTATGGCTTTTGTAATGCTTCTTTCCTTCGCTGCATGCGGCGGCAAAGAAGAGCCCGAAACAACAACCGAAGCTCCTGTTGAAACAACCACAGAGGCACCTGTTACCGAAGTTATAACAGATGACCCCATCACAACAGAAAAAGGTTATGTAACCGTAACTCCCTGCGGCGGCTTTGTTTATGATGCAGACGGAACAACCGCCAAGAAGGTTGCACTTAAGAATGCTTCTCTCGGCGCAAATGCAGCGGTTTACGTTTATGACGAGCAGAGCATGGAGCTTGATGCACAGAAAAAGTATTTCAGCTATGCTTACCCCAACAAGGAGTACACAACAGTCACAATAGGTGAGAATACCTTTGAAGCTATTGAATCCAACACCGGTATAACCTACCTTGTTGCCGAAACTTCAACAGGCTATGCAATGTATGTTGCAGTGTGGAGCTGCTCCGTTGAGGATGCTATGCCCGTTCTTGAAACAATAGTTATAGGTTAATTTTACGGAGTGGCCGTTTTCGGCGGCCACTCCTATTAATTTAAGGTGATTTTATGAAAAAAATCCTATCTTTTATTTTAGTTTTTTCTCTGATTTTCTGCTTTGCTTCGTGTGCAAAGAATAACCCCCAAAATCCCGATACCGAAACAACAACTGTTGCCGACGAAGCAGACAAAAACACATTGCCCGAAAAGAAAGATGCGGTAGAGTTTCTTTCCGTTTATACAGAAAAAGCTTATGAGTATGAAACGTATACTGAAGAGTATTACTATCTGACAGAGGTAAACTATCAGAAATTGCATCTTTCAGAAGAAAATGAAAAAGAATATCCCCGCCTTGCAAAAGCTCTTGATTCCCTTAATGCTGAAAAAACAGAGTTCTATAAGGATAAGGCAAAAGAGCTTGATGAATATGCATCGGAACAGCTCGATTATTATTATGAAGACGGCGAACAGCCTGCAGTTTACACCGCAAACAACGAATACTTTCTCCAAAGAGCAGATAGTGTTGTTCTGAGTATCAGAAGCGATGCCGATGAATTTTCGGGCGGTGCGCACCCCAACTACGGCTATGGCGGATATAACTTCGATACCGCAACGGGTAAAGAGCTTGTTATAACCGATGTTATGACCGACATTTCATCTCTTCCCGCAATTCTTTCGGAAAAGATAAATTCAAAAGATGAATTTGCAGACGGATTTTTCGGCAATATGGAAGAAGTTCTTTCGGAATATACAGCAGAACAGTTTAACTGGACAATCGGTTATCAGGGTGTAACCTTCTGTTTCAGTCCCTATGAAATCGCATCCTTTGCCGCAGGTCTTATTACTGCCACGGTTTATTTTGACGAATATCCCGAGCTTTTCAATAAGAAATATACGGTTGCCCCCGAATCCTATGCCGTAACACTTTCCGAATGGAACGACGTTGAGTTTGATATTAATCCGTCTGACGGTAAAAAAGATACAGTCAGCGTCGGCCTTTCGTATTACACGGAAGAAGGCTCATATAAAGATATCAGTCTTAACCTCAACGGTAACGAATTCACGGTTGAAGATGTTTATGCTTTCAGTGCCGAATATTATCTTGTCAATTCAAAAGGCAGATATTTTGTTTATCTTGTGCCCCACGGCTTTAACGATTACACAAACATTCTTATTTATGACCTGAACGGCAACGAGATAAAAGAAGCAGGTGAACTTGACAGAACAGCTTTCGGCAGTCTGGTCTGGGAGGATGAAAACGAAGATACCCATCAGGCGAAGCTTCTTTTCAATAATCCCACACAGTTTGTTCTTGAAACAACCTTTGATATACTCGGAACATACGCTGCCGATAAAACCTACACCGTGAATTCCGAAACGGGTATGCCCGAATCAACCGATGAATTCTATACCATAGACAAAAGTTTCCTGTTCGTTCTCACATCAAAAGAAGCTTTCAACGTTAAAATTCTTCCCGATATGAAATCTGAACTTATCAAAGCAGGTTCAGAGTTCACACTTCTGCGTACAGACGGCAAAACATATGTTGATGCAAAGCTCGGTGATGGCAGAGAATGCAGAATTTATGTTGAGAGAAACAGCACGGATTATCAGCTCTGTATCAACGGAACACCCGAATATGAGCTTTTTGAAGAGATTTATTACGCAGGATAAAAAGGAGATGGTTTTTAAATGATTAAAAAAATAACCGCAATTACACTTGCTCTCATTACTGTTTTTTCAATGATGAGTATATCAATGACTTCGGCATCAGCTGCAACAAAGGTTATTGAAATCAGTAAGTTCCCCTCAATCTATTACGGCGAAAGACTCAGAAGTTCAGATCTCACCCCTTGCTTCCCTTCGCTTGACTACAATCAGAAGCCATATTATTCGGTAATCATGTCAACAGAGGTTCCCAGTTGCGACGGCGAGATAGCTGACCCCGAAAAGGAATATTATGTGCTCACAACATTCTATATCGGCGGCTATGAGCTTCCCGCAGCTGATGAATTCAAAGTTGTATATGACGGAAAAGAAATTCCGTGTTATAATTTCAGTTCATATCTTCCCAGTGACAGTGCATATTATCTTTATAAACATGGCACTAATGGCAAAGCAATGTGTATTGTTAGAATCAAACTCGGTGATTTTGAAACACCCGGAACTGATATCAGCGTTATAAACGGAAAGGCATCTGCTTCAAATGCAATTATCGGCAACGTTGTAACAATCACGGCAGATCAGATTGACGGTAAGGTTTTTTATTGTTGGAATATCACAGGCGCAACCCCTGAAGATTATTATGATTCCGAAACAACGTTCACAATGGGAGTTTTCAATGTTTCTGCAGAAGCAGTTTACAAAGATTGTGAATGCAAATGCCATAAAGGCGGAATTGAAGGTTTCTTCTATAAGATTGTTCTTTTCTTCCAGAAGCTTTTCGGCAATAATCTTGTCTGCGAATGCGGAGCAGAACACTGAAATTGAACGCTTTACCGGACGGCAGAGAAATCTGCCGTCTTTTTTAAAAAATTCAAAAAAGCATGATGAAAAACCGAAAATATATGATATAATTATATTTGTAAAAATCGGCAAACGGATGTGATGTTATGAAAGATTTCAGCAAAGTAAAATTCAAATGGACCTTCCGTGATTATCAGCAGGCAGTGCTTGATAATTCGCAAAAGCATCTGAAAGATAAAAGAATACATATCGTTGCCGCGCCGGGCAGCGGTAAAACTATTCTCGGTCTTGAGCTTGTCCGCAGGCAGAATGCGCCTGCGCTCGTTATGTCGCCGTCGGTTACTATCCGTCAGCAGTGGGGCGAGAGATTCGTTGAGGCTTATCTGCCCGAAACCGAAAACCCCGATGAATATATTTCATATTCGCTCACAAATCCCAAGCTCATAACTTCAATCACATATCAGGCACTTCACGCTGCTTTCACAAAATCCGTTATGGAATCCGAAGCGGATGAAGATGAATTTGCAACCGAAGAAACGCAGGATTTCAGCAATTTCGATTTGCTTGCCGAAATCAAAAAGGCAGGAATTAAAACCATCTGCCTTGACGAGGCGCATCATCTCAAAAGCGAATGGCAGAAGGCTCTCGAAAAGTTTGTTGCAATGCTTGGAGAAGGCGTAACAATCATCGCTCTCACCGCAACGCCGCCTTATGACAGCACACCTGCCGAATGGAACAGATATCAGACTCTCTGCGGCGATATTGACGAGGAGATTTTTGTTCCTCAGCTTGTTATGCAGAAAACTCTCTGCCCCCATCAGGACTATATATATTTCAGCTATCCGACAGCGGAAGAATCGCAGATTCTTGCAAATTACAAGGCAAAAGCAACGGCTGTTACCGATGAAATAATCAGAAGCGGTCTGCTTTCAAAGGCTCTGCAGGTTTCAAATGCGGCAGGTAACGAAGAAAAACTCTATGATAACCTTGCAGGCTTCAAATCGCTTGTCTGTGTTGCAAAACAAGGTAATGCCAATATTTCAAAAAGTCTTGAAGAAAAGGTTTTTGAAGGCAGAAAAGCTCCTGTTTACTCAATAGCCGAAGCCGAAAAAGCATTTCAGTTTATCATTGATAAGCCTGATGTCTTTACGGAAGAAATCAGCGAAGAATTAAAGGCGATTCTTTCAAAAGAAGCTCTTATCGAGAAAAGAAAAGTCCGCCTTGCATCGAGCGATAAAATCAATAAAATGCTCGTTTCCTCAACGGGTAAACTCGAAAGCATAAATAAAATCGTTGCAAGCGAATATCGGAATCTCGGCGACTCTCTGCGTATGCTCATTCTCACCGATTACATCAAAAAGGATATGCTGAAATTAGTCGGCACGGATGAAGAAATCCACGCTCTCGGCACGGTACCCGTTTTTGAATCAATCCGCAGAACAAATCCCGATGCAAAGGTTGCGGTGCTTTCGGGTACGCTTGTTATTCTGCCCGATTCCGCCGTTGAAGCTGCGCAGGAAATTGCATATAACGAAGGTGTACCTTGCAGAATAAAGAAGCTTGAAAATACAAACCACACCGAAATCATTTTCAGTGGCTCAAATAAAAATAAGGTCAGCATTATAACAAAAGCATTTCAGCTTGGAGTTATCAACGTGCTTATCGGCACAAAATCCTTGCTCGGCGAAGGCTGGGATTCGCCGAATATCAATTCGCTCATTCTTGCAAGCTTTGTGGGCAGCTTTATGCTCTCAAATCAGATGCGAGGCAGAGCAATCCGAATTGATAAAAAGAATCCCGAAAAGGTGTCAAATATCTGGCATCTCGTGACCGTTGAGCCCGATTCAAAAGACGAAATCATCAGCGACGATTTTGAAACGATGAAGCGCCGTTTTGCCTGCTTCCAGGCACCTGCATATAACAGCGACGTTATTGAAAGCGGCACGGACAGAATCGATATTCTCAAAGCACCCTATGATGCACACGGACTTGAAAGCATCAATAATCAGATGCTCTCGCTTGCCGCCGCAAGAAACGTTATGGCAGGCAGATGGAATGCCGCCGTCAAGGGCAAGGCAAGACCCGAGATTGAAGAAGTCAGCGAAATTCCTGCAAAGGTTCAGCCTGCAAGTGCCGTTCATAAGAACAAGATTTATGCAATCGTTCTTGCAGTTATGATTGTCCTTGCAATAATCATAATCGCAACGTCAGGTTTCTTCGGCGGACTTATCGGATTTATCATAGCGGCAATATCTTCCGTATTGCTCATCAAATCCGCATCGGTTGTGATGAAGAATTCTTCGCCCGAAAAAACCATTTCAAACATCTCAAATGCGATTCTCCGAACTCTCAAAGAAATCGGCGAAATCGAGAGCAGAGGAGCAACCGTTTCGGTCAGAAAATCCGAAAAGAAGAATACCGTCAACTGTTCTCTTTCAAAAGCAACCGTCAGAGAAAAGAACGTTTTTGCAAAGGCGGTTTCCGAGCTTCTTTCACCCATTGATGACCCGAGATATCTTCTCATCGGCACAAAGGGTATTTCAAAACTCACAAGCAGAAACTATGTTCAGAGCTATGCCTGCCCGTCGATTATTGCAGTCAATAAAGAAACTGCGGAAATTCTTGCAAAGAATCTGAAATCCGCAGGCGGAAAGTTTGAACTCGTTTTTACGAGAAACGAAAACGGCAGAAAAGAACTTTTCAAATGCCGTAAGTATTCTTATATCAACGCAAACAGCAAGCTCGTCAAAAATAAAAAGATAGTGAGATAAAGAAACAGGCAGCATCATAACGATGTTGCCTGTTCTTTATGTCAAGCGTTATTCCGTTTTATGGTCATTTATGACAAGTCCGCTTTCACGCACTCTTACCGCAAGCTCGGTGCGGTTACGGAAACCTGTTTTGTCACGCATATTCTGAATGTGAGCCTTGACGGTACGCACGGACATACCGAGTTTTTCGGCTATATCCGCATCGGCTTCGCCGTCAACAACCTCACGAAGAACAAGAAGCTCTTTTTCCGTGAAATCAACGTTGAGTGCTTCTCCGAGTCTGAGTGATGGCGTTGTGTCGGGATAAACGGAATCGCCCGCCATCGTTCTGTTCATAACCTCAATGATTTCCTCTGCCGATGCACTTTTATACCAGAAGCTTTCAACTCCCGCTTTTCTTGCCCTTTCAATGAAGCTGAATTCGGGCTGACTCGTAACAATGATTATTTTGATATGCGGACAGCTCTTTTTGATTTTTGCCGCCGCGTCAAGTCCGTTTGCATCCATTGCCGTGCATACATCCATAAGAATAAGGTCAATGGGGTTTCTGCGGCAGTAAAGCTCTGCCATAGCCGCACTTTCAATAGATTGCGAAAGCTTATATTCTTCGCTGTCGTTTATGTATATTTCAAGCAGCTTGCGAGCCATGGGGTCATCTTCAACAATAAGAACGTTAATCAAAATAATTTCACCTCTTTCGGCATCTGAACAGTCATTACAAACTGCGGTACAGACTGAATTTCCATATTTCCGCCCAGACGTTCAATTTTACTGCGCAGCGAACCGAGACCGCCGCCCTCGTGTATTTCAGTTGTCGGCTGATTTCCGTCATTGGTATATCTGGCATTATAGCCATCCTCTGTTTCATAAAACTCAACAAACAGAGTTTTGGCATCTGCGTGGATAACGGCGTTTGTCAGCGCTTCCGTTGCGGCGGAAGTAAGTATACTGCCGATTGCATCGTTCATCGGAAATTCACCGCTGATTTCAACGGTAACACCTGCGGATTCGGCAATATCAATGAGTGTGTTAAGAAGACCGCTGTTCTGTGCAGGTTCAGCTTCTGTGCGAAGAACGGCAATGTTTCTGTTCCACGTGCTGATAATCGGCTGAAAATCGGCTTCGGGTTGGCTCAGACTGTGACGGGTTGCGAGAAGTGCCTGACCGAGTTCGCTGTGAATACGGATTTTTGTTTCAAGGCGTTCTCTTGCCCTTGTTGTTTCGTCAACGGTTTCACCGTAATGCCTGAGTCTTGCGTTCATTTCTTCAAGTTCTTCGTTGTTCATACGAAGTCTGTTTGTAAGCTTATGAAGGCTTGTTGTGTCGGTTGCGGTGATCTGAAAAACATTTTCAACCTTTTCACGTCTGAAAGTATAAACCGTTCCGTCGGGCAGACGATATTCGGGTTGCTCGCTGTCGGAAATACGGTGAACATCGGGAAGAACATCACCTTTTACAAGTGCCTTCCAGAATTTGTTGGCATTCTGAATTTCTTCGCCTGTCAGAATATATCCCAGCTCATTCATTTTGTGGTTTACAAGCTGTACTGTGCCATTGGCTTTTGAAAAACAAAGACCTGTCGGAAGATGGTCGAAGCTTTCTTTTATGGAAAGCGACGAAACGCTGTTTTTGCGGTAACGGATTTCTCCGATACCAAGGAAAACAAGAAAAGCAAGATTTGCTAAAATATAAATCAGAGCATATTCCGCATTTTCAAGAAGCAATATGCTCAGATACGGAATATCACGGCTGAAAATAAATGCGTTGAGTCCCGTTGTAAGAACAACAAGCAGAGCAAAGCCTGCAAGATTGAAAGCAGCGGTAAACACCTTCGTCAGAGTCTTGTAATCACGAAAAAAAAGATTCGGAACACAGCAAATATTTATTACGGCTTCAAGAAACAAAACCGACATAAATAACGCCTGAATAAAAGTTTCCGTTTCAAGAAGGTTAATCATCCGATGCACCTCCTTCGGAAAGGAGAATATAAACCGCAACATCGTTTTCATCAACGTCGCAGGTAACACTTCCGTTGGCTAAAGAAAGTGTGTTCAATGCAGAAGTATCGGCACCGTCATTCAGACCTGTCTGAAGAGTGAGTTTTATGACGGAGTTTTCACATTTAAGCGATACCATGAGTGCGTTGATATCATCAATGAATAACTCGACTGTTTTTTCAAACAAGTCGTAAACAGCAACCGCATTTTCAAAATACAGACTACCCGAGCACTTGCTTTTTAATGATGAATGAACGCCGAGCAAGCGGATATTGTCAAGCGATTCACGAAGACAGAATTCAAGCTCTGATGATGAAATAATCTTGTTTTCTTCGCCGAGCAAAATCAGATTACTTCTTCGTTTTATGTATGCACTTATGACGCAGATTTTTGCCAAAGCATTGTGTGCTTCTTCGGGATTTTGCTTTGCGTGAGTGAGCAATTCTTCCGCTTTTATAAGCTGTGATGAAACATCACGGGCGATACGGTCATAGAGTCTGTTCTTTTCTTCGAAACGGGCTTTCTGCTCGTTCATATCAATTTCTGCTTTCAGCAGAAAGTTGTTTTCGCTGAGCCTTTCACGGGTTTCTTCAAGACTTTTCATCAGCTTTTTGATTTCTTTTATATCGTTCTGCCAGAATACATATCCGCCCGAAACAGGCTTGCCGTGAAGCATTGTTTTGCCGAGCTCAACAGGTCTGTCCAAAGCGTTTTGCATCACGTCATCGGGCAAATCGTCGGCATAAGAAGAAATATACATAGTATGATAATTCTTATCAACCACCTGTGCCGCAACCGTTGAAATTTCAAAGAATTCTGTGTAACCCGAATTTGAACGGATGAGACCGCTTTGAATTGCACTTTCAAGGAGAAGAGTAATCATAAGGCAGTCAACGGCGGTGAGGTCGGCGTTGATAAGACCAAGAGCATAAAGCACCCAGAAAATAACGGAGCACGCCATAATGATAAGAGGCAATTTCTGGAATGTTTTACTGCCGGGCACACGGCTTTTGATAACAAGAGAAATAACAAAATAAAAGCCGAGAATAATGAACCATGCAGCAACTATATAAAAACCGAAACCGTATTCGTATTGTTCATTGAAATAGTAAATTCCGTTCGGGAATTCAAACACGAGATTATGAAAATCGTTTGTGAAAACAAAAATAATGAGTGCGAATGCAGGGATATAAAGAAGGTTGAGCCACCACGGCATTTTGTATGTTTCGGGCTTTCCGATATAGGTTGTGATAAATACGCCGAGAAGCGGAATGAGAATCATCGGAATATAAAAAGCATACCACAGGTATCGGCACAAATCAGAAAATTCAGAAATAAAAAACCATTTCGTCGTTCTCTCTGCAAGCCAGAATGACATAAGCATACCGACGGAAATCAGATAGCTTCGGATTCTTTTATCAAGAATTCTTCGTCGCACAGAAATAACCCAACCGAATGATAATGCAACAAAAATCATGTGAGGGAGAATCGTAAATGCATTTCCTGAAAATGAGTCGGTAAGCGGAAAGTTGATACCGTTATAGAGTATACCTGCCATTGCAAGAACCAATGCGCAGACAAGATAAATCAAAGTCTTTTTCTGTGTCTTGATCATATTCCGCCTCCTCTCATAATAATCCAATTTAAATAATAACATAAAAGCAATAAAAAATCTACATTTATTTCACTCGGTTTCCGTTTCAAAACTTTCAAAATAATCAAAAAATTAACATTAATAAACCCTGAATCAATTGCAACAATAATAAGGCAAACGCAAATTGAATTTGAAGGGGTGTAAACGAAATGTCAAAGAATAATTCAGTTGTTCCTCAGGCAAGAGCTGCTCTTGACCAGTTCAAGATGGAAGCTGCAAGAGAAGTTGGCGTTAACCTTAAGCAGGGTTACAACGGCGACCTCACTTCCAAGGAAGCAGGTTCTGTAGGCGGCCAGATGGTTAAGAACATCTGTCCCGTACGAACTATGAAATTTACCCGCAATTACCGTTGGCTTGACGGTCACAGCAAAGAGATTACATACGAAGTGGCTCTTGCGGTATAAGCCTTATATATCAACGGATTTGACAATTTATTAAGGGAGGAATTATCAATGACAAATCAAATTAAAACCTGTGAATTCAACATCGACACCGCCTGCGTTGAAGTAAAATTAACCGACGGTTCTATGGTGTTAATTGACTGCATTGCTGTTGAAAACGAATATGCAAACAATATGTACGAAACATCCGAACTTGATTATCTCATCTACAACGAGCCGATGAGCTATGTCAGATTACTGCTCAGCGGTAAGGTGGAAGATTATTTGCGAAATAATACGGATTACACTCCGTTATCCAACCTTAGATAAAAGATAAAAGCCGAGTCTCTCAATTTGAGAGATTCGGCTTTTTGTAGAAATAGTATGTAAGTACATATCCATTAATACGAAAGATTAAATAATTCTATAATGCTTTTGCTATACAAATTCATAGAGTTTTCAACTTTGTTTTTTATCAAAGAATGAATCGGGTTCGTTGTTATTTATAATGTTGTTTTTAATAGCTTCGTTACCGCTGATATACCCAATTTAGTTTATGGAATGTGATAAAGTTTTGTTGTCATGTATAACAATATCAAACAAGAAATAATATATGATTATTTCTATATGAGGATTGAACTATAATCGAAAAAGAGATTTAGTGTTTATGTTATAGTCATATCATTTAAACGATTATTTATTTTTTAAGATTTTTTAGAAATTGACAATAAAACAAACAGAACAACAAAAAGTTGCAAAAATCGTGCATTTGTGCAACATTGTTATAAAAACGTAATACAAATGCTTGACAAAATGTTTCTTGTTTGTTATAATCTAATCACAAATTAGAAAGGATGTGATATATGGAGCGTTAGGTGTTGTTAATAATTGAAGGTTATGTTTAAAAATGTGTTAGAAATGTTATTATTGAAAAGTTCAAAAATTTAATAAAAGTAATTGTTTAGAAGAATTATATTAAATGTGTTTTAAAAGATAGTTAAATTAAGATTTGAATACTTTTTACAAATAGGAAACTATAAACTTTATAAAATGGATTATAAGATAATTAATGAGTGTTTTTGATAAGCAAGAAAAATAGACAAGAAGAATTATAAAAACACTTAACCTTCAAAATTTCTACATAGTATTTTATTTAATGGACATAAAAGAATGGAGTGATAGTAGGTGGCGACAATATCAGCTCGTATAGATGAACAGCTGAAAAATGAAGCGGAACAAATTGCTGAATCAATTGGGCTCTCGTTAAGCACTGTAATAAATATATTTCTAAAGCGATTTACAGCAGAAAGAGGATTCCCTTTTAATGTAATTGATCCGACAGCAGACTTTAAAACACCTTTGTTTAATTTGAATGATTTAGACCAAACAGTCAATCGTGCTATTTCCAAGCCTGGTTTAAAGAATCCTGCTAAACACATTACTTTTATTGATCCGACAACAAACGAACTTACTACAAAAATGACAGGAGATGAATAATCATCTATGAAAAACAAACTTTTAGTTATTGCGGGACCTAATGGTTCTGGTAAAAGTACAGTAACTTCAGAACTTGATTTAAGCGATTTTTATTATGTTAATGCCGATATAATCGAGAAAGAATTGAAAAATGTGATTGAAGGTTTTTCAAGCCTTGATGCCGCAAAAAATGCAGAAGAAACCTTAAACAGTTTGCTTTCTCATAATGAAAACATTGCATTTGAAACGGTATTATCTACCGATAGAAAAATCAAGTTTATGAAAAATGCCAAAGCGAACGGGTATAGTGTTGCTTGTATATATATATTAACCCATAACCCCGGTGTTAATATTGAACGAGTAAAACAACGGGTAGAAATGGGGGGACACCCCGTTAGCGAAGAAAAAATTATCTCCAGATATTTCAGATGTTTAAAACTATTACCCTGCATTTTCAATATATGCGATGAAGTTCATGTGTATGATAATTCTACCGATAGAAATTCGGGTAATGCCAAAAGAATTATTTCATTTGTGCAGGGTGGTTTTGAAATTTATCCTAACGAAATATGGAGTCTTGAAAAGATTAGAAGTCTTCTTTCGGGAACATATGGCGAAAAATATCTTGGACATATTTATACATCTTAAAAAATGGGCTGTTTTCACTAAAAAGTGAAACAGCCCATTTTTGATAGTGAAAACATATTAGGCTATAAAAGTTACCAATAAGAGAAATCTCCACATTACGACAGAACAATAAATTCCGTTGACAAAAAGTCTGTAAGTTATTCATTTGTATAAATAAAAAAGATATTTTATTTTATCTTTTATTTCTGTTTGTGTGGTGATAATTTTAGGGGTAAATCATTTCCGTCTCTTTTTAGTTTTCCCTCTCTGACTGTACGGACTTTTCATATGCTTTGATTTTTTGAGAATGTTTATTTGTGTTACAAGTTCCTCTTTTGTGAGCGAGTCGTAGTCTATGCCGAGGGAGTTGAGATACATTCTGACTTTCTTTTCTTCGTCGCTGCCCTCAAAACTCAACGCATCATGCAACTGCTTTTGTGCATCTGCCGCAGGCGAAACCGTGTCCGCTGTTGTTCTGTCTTTTTTGTGATTTTCACGGATTGTACTGATAATGCGGTCAAGGTCTTTATGTATCACATGGCTGAAATATTCATCTTCATCAACCTGCGCAAGCTCCAATGTTCTGACATATAAATCGTTTTCATCGGGGCATCTCTCCATTGCCGCATTCCTCACAACACTGAGAACGGCATTCAAATCGTTGATTCTCATATCGGCGATCCGGTCAACATAGATTTCAATATCGGTCAGGAATCTTCTGAAATCTTCGTGGGTTGCAATTTCGCAAAGCAGCCTTATGTTAATCTTACCGCTTTCAAGTAAATCAATCATATTATCACTCAGATGTAGATTATTGATGTCTGCGTTCGGGTGATTTTTTTGTTCAGTCAGACCAAGCAGATAATCGGTTGAAACGCCGTAGAAATTTGCAAGTGTAGCAAGGTTGAACGGACTCATATCCTTGTATTCTTCTGTTTCGTATTTGCCGAGTGCGGATTTAGAAATGCCCGTTTTCTCGGCAAGCTGTTCGAGAGTCAGTTTTTGCTCTGTTCTCAAGTCTTTTAATCGTTCCTGTATGGTTAATTTTAAATACATATTATCACTCCTTTATCTCAATTATACAGCATTTACTGTCCGTTTTGTGGTACTTTGTGTCGATTTTTCGGTAAATTTACAGTTATTGAACGAAAAAACTGCCCTCACAAGGAGAGCAGTTGAATGTTTGATTTTTATTCATTTATAGTTTGTTGTTTTTCTTTCAGCATTTTATTGAGTTTTTTTGTATTTCTCTTTATTACGGAATAAATAACTGCCCAGATTGCCAGATAGCCCACAACAAAAATACCCGAAAAAACGAGAACGGGGATCCAACCCCAATCAAGCCAATCGTTGAGAAGATAAGTGACTAAATAGCTGACATATAGGACTGCGCCGTGAATCAGAATTGCAACCATCAGAGGCAACCGTTCAATTTGATAGACAGCATTCATACCACCTGCAACAAAAGCAAGGAGAGTTATTGAAAATATGCCGATGCAGACCTGAGTTACACTCAGTGTTTCAACAGCACCCTTATAATGCAAAATCAGATATAAAACCGCCAAAATGATTGGACCGAAACCGCAGGCTGTTAAACCTCGGCGAAAAAATTCCGAAACAAACCTTTTCATATTCATTTATACCTCCTTCTTATCTGTGAAAAACAACGTCTTGAAACATATTCACGGTAACCGCATTGAAACACGGCATCAACACCGCCGCTGAACGCAGCATCAAACCGCAGAATACGGTGTTCGTTGGCAAGGGTGGATTTGTTGATACGGATAAAATAGGAGGGCAAAACATCCTCTAAATCACGGAGTCTGTCTTGAATGCGATATTGGTTCCCGTTCACATCAATTGCAATTACTTTTCTGTCAAGAACGGTAATGCACTCTATTTCCTGAAATGTTAATTTACGCATTTCATCGTCCTTGTGCCCCATAATACTGTCCGTACCTGAATAGCTGCAGACAAGGTTTTCTATCTGCTGTGTCAGAGAAGAAGGCTCATGAACGATGGCAATTATCTCTTCATCTGCATTTTTGTCGATAATCAGTTTATATTTCATCGCATCAAATCCTTACTGTTTTTTCATTTGCTTAAGGAAAAAGAACACGGCAACCGCTGTTATAGATATACAGTATATAATTATCGGAAGAATGTGTGAAAACGCAAGCTCAGAGTTTCCTCCGAACAATGCTTTTTCTGCTTCTGCTGCGCGAAAGAACGGCAACGCATTAGCGAGCTTTTCAAAAAAACCACCGACAAGCTTCAAATCAAACCACACACCCGAAAGCCATGCGGAGAGATTGGTAAGCAATGCACCGCAAATGCCGCCGACCTGCTTGACGCCGAAAATACTGCCGCACAAAAGTCCCAATGCAATATTGAATACGGCCATTGGAATTATGCCGATAACGGCATATATAATGTTTGCACTCACAGTCAATCCCAAAGGAATCGCAAACAGATAGCATATGACCGTCTGGGCGAGTGCAATCGGCAAAAGAGGAAGCATATAACCGATGATAAATTCAAACCCCTTAAGCGGTGTTGTATATAATCTCTGCAAAAAAGCGCTTTCACGATCTTTGGCAACCAGCGTTGCGGAGAAAAGCGTCATAAATGACAGACCGAATACGGTAATACCCGGTGTAAGGGTATCAATTTCAAATAGACTTACGGGAATATTCCTTTGCAAAGCACTCAGAAGCATCAGCAATACTAAAGGGAATCCTAGACCGAAGCCGAGATTGAGAGGGTCACGCAAAATCTCTTTTGCGTTTCTTTTTGCAAAAGTAAGCATTCTCATACTGTGCCCTCCTTTACGATTGAAACGAAGGCTGCTTCAAAATCGTTTGTGCCTGCTTTTTGTTTCAATTCTTCTGCCGTTCCCACCGCAAGAAGCTTACCGTCTTTCATAATGCCGATGCGGTCCGAAAGAGCTTCCGCTTCTTCCATATAGTGCGTTGTCAGGATAACGGTTGCTTTACCTTTTAGAGAGCGAATCACATCCCAAAGCTCGTGCCGTGCAATAACGTCAAGACCGAGAGTCGGCTCGTCAAGAAAAAGTATTTTCGGTTCGCTGATAAGTGCCATTGCAATACTGACACGCCGCTGCCAACCGCCCGACAACTTTCCTGCTTTTCTTTTCAAAACGGAATCCAATGAAAATTGCCCGCAAAGTTCCTCAATTCTTTTCTTTGTTTTCTCTTTGGAAAAGCCATAAATTCCGCAAATGAGCTCCAAATTTTCTTTTACGGAAAGATTCGGTGCAACTGCGGTTTCCTGAGGGGAAACACCAATTAATTGCTTCACCTGTTCCGATTGCGTTGTTATGCTGAATCCGCCAACGAACGCATCGCCGTCGGACGGCTTTGTCAGGCAGGTCAGCATTTTTATTGTTGTGGTTTTTCCTGCACCGTTGACACCCAACAGCGAAAACAGTTCACATTGCCGAATTTCTAAATTGAGCCTGTCCACAGCGGTGAGGTTTTTATACTGCTTCACAAGCTCAACTGTTTTTATCTCTTGCATTTATGTTATCCTCCTTTTTATTTGCAGTACCATCATAGCAAATATAAAAGAAGAAATGTTGAGTTTTGTCTGTTCGGTCATTTTTGGTGTCTAATCGGTTATAAAATGCTTTCACGCCCCGTTATTATATAATATCCTTCTTGAATCGCAGAAAATGTTGCAACTGCACATACCACCGTGGCACTGTGTTTCAAATCAAT
>JAZNPT010000037.1:0-34465 GCA_045589815.1 Acutalibacteraceae bacterium | reverse complement strand
ATAAGCCGTATCAGCTTTTCTTTCGGGAATATACTTTTACTTACCATTTCATTGATACGGTCAAATTCCTTGTTTGTAACTCTGACTGCAATTCTGTTATTTCTGTTTCTCATGGTTAATCTCCTTTATTAATTCATTTTTTATTTTTGTCATAAGTATTTGTGTGTCCTGAATAACTTTCCGAAACATCGGAACGTCAAGAACTCTGCTGTGCCACGCACGGTCAGCAACAACTCTGAAGCGTTCAATCAGCTCGTTTACCTCACTGGTAAGTTCACAGTAATTAATATTTACTGTAGGTTTCATAACCGTTTCATTGATACATCTGCGAACATACTCTGAGCGAGTTACTCCTGCCATATCTACATCTTCATCAAGTTCATTGAGTTCTTCATCGTCCAGATAGAAGAATATTGTTTTGGTGTATTTCATCCTTACCTCCTTTCTGCGGGTTTTAGGGGTGCGGGTCTCCGGTGGAGACCTTTGAATGCATTTTGCATTCAAAAGCATCGACCGAGCCGGCAGGCGAGAAGTCCCTAACGTGCGGATTTGTATGCACAAATCCATTGCTCGCTAAGACTTATGCCACGGACAAAGCCGTGGTTTTGTTTTGCCTTTCGGCGGGTACTAAATCATAAGCATCAACTCCTTATTTTTTTGATGAAGGGCAAAAACTTCTCTCACTTATTTGGAATTTCAGAGGGTGTTTTGTATAGTCTGTTTTCATAAAACTTAAAATTACCCTTCATTATGTTTGCACTGGGAGAGGGCAAATTGGGGCGATTTTTCAGAGAAAATTTAAATATCCCTTCACTTATTTGAACAAGCACCCCAAAAATGGACACCCAAAATTCGCTGTTTTTCGGAAAAGTTCAAAAAGTTTTTTGAAAATACCCTCCACTATATATGCACTGGGAGAGGGCAATTTGTGGGGTGTTTTGCAAAAAAAATTAAAATAGCCTTCACTTATTCCCACTGGGAGAAGCCATTTGCACACCCAAATTCTGAATTGTTTACAAAGAGTTTAAAAATACCCTTCACTTATTCCCACCGAGAGAAGACATTTGTACGCCCTAATTCCGAAATATTTACAAAGAATTCAAAAAGTCCTCTCATTATGTTTGCACTGGGAGAAGCTAAATTCGGCATCATTTCTGAAAGTTTTTTAAAAAAATTTTTTATGACGGCAAAAGTGCCGTCATAAACTCAAAATCATTCTGCATTCGCTGTAAGATTACGGCAGATTTGCCGTCACTTTTTTCAACACTCCTCACTTGTTTGGAATTAGAAGGTGCTTTTGTTCACCATGATTTCGAAAAAACTTTACGATAAAAAATGCCTTCCCGAAAAATCGGGAAGGCAAAAAAGAACCGCACCTTATGTGGGCACGGTTCGTAAAACAGTTTTCGATAATTCTTATTCCTAAGTCTACAGCGGGTGAAAAAAGCAGGCAACATCATTTGAAGATGTTACCTGCGTTCTATATTAGAAAACCAATTTTGATGTTCCGTTTTTTACTCCGAAGCAGTCATACTCTACCCATTCTTCAGCATAGAGATATGAGTCAACATGAGCTCCGCCGGGATTACCGAAGTAACCGCAGCATTCATAAGTATAATTCCCCAAAAATGCGTTGGCAACCAGAACGGGGCTGAGATAAGGAACAGCATCTCCGCTGTCTGCCACTCGGTGCAAATCGCCCTCACGTTTTCCTGTAATTACAAAAGGTGAACCCATGGTAAGGGTATTTATTATATTATAACGGCTCTTCATTTCTTTATCTGCCGAAAACTGCTGGGCAATCATTCCGCCGAGGCTGTGTCCGATAAGAACAACGAAAGATCCCTCGGGAATTTTTGAGATTGCTTCATTTTTTACGGCTTCAAGATAATCGGTGTTAAATGAAAATCCGCTTTTAAGGCAGTTTTGAGTGCGGTTCAGGTCTTCTTTATTCCAAGTGAAATCAGATCCTCTCAAAGCAATTAAATAAACCTTACCGACATATTTTTCTGCAGTATAGAGCGATGCCTTGCGAACAGTAATAACATTCTCGTGCTTTACAATAAAGTTCATTGCGTCGTTTACATTAGCTATAGTATATGAATTGCTTGCATAACACGGGAGCCCGCACGATAAAGCTATCAAAACTGCCGAAATAAGAATCAAAAATATTTTCTTTTTCATTTTTCTCACCTGATTATTTTATTTTCAAAGTAACTGTTGTTGCTCCGCCCTGTTCAAAGGTTACGGGTATTTCGAAAACACCGTTTTTGCCCGTAAATGTTTTTGAGTGACCTGCGGCAACACCGACATTGCCGTTTTCACTTTGATTTACGGGAGTAAGTGTAAGTTTGTTACCGCTTTCATCGAGCGACCAATGACCGTCTGACCACATTGAGTACTCCTCGCCGGTTTTTACATAAGTAACATGGAGCTCATAAACCTTACCTTTTTCTCCCCATTCATTGGGAGTGTCAATGTTTTTGAATTCCATATAACATTCACCGAGCATTCCTGCCCAGATTTTTGAGTTGCAGTCTGCCCTGTAGAGAGTACCTTTTTTCTCTGCAACAGTTGTGTTTTCGGTTAAAACCTGAAGGCTTGTTGTTTCGGTTCGTGCTAATGTAGTGCCGTCAACTGTTTCGGGCACATTCACTTGAGTGCTGATATCGGTTGTTGCAGAACTTTCGGAAATGTTTTCGTTTGTTGCCGAAGTGATTTTCGTTTGCTCTGTCGGTGTTGTGCTGTTAGCAGCATTATCGTCCTTTTCAGAACCGCAGGCTGCAAAAGAAACAACTGACATTACGCATACAATAATCAAGCAAAGAATTTTAAATGTTTTACTCATGGCAAACGCCTCCTTTTTCTTAATTATATATCCTTACCACAATTTGTATTGCAAAATCATCCATATTATTGTAAAATTATCTTCGAGGTGACGATGATGAAATCTGATGAATATTGCAAACTGTTTTATGCTTCTCACTATATACCAATTGCATACTATGATTCCCGGAGCAACTGTTTTTCTGTCGGCTTTTCGCGAGAAGAAGATCCGTATCTTAAAATAAAAAACGAATTTAAAATGTCAGCCGTACCTTGCGTGTATGATTCCGGAGATTCGGGCTGTTACGGTTATGTTTCCTGTTCAGACGGGTATTATATCATCGGTCCTGTTTACAGTACTGCAATCAGCGATGCTGCTGCCCGTGCATTTATACGCATTCATTCCTTAACGAAAACCGACATAGACGAAGCGCTTCAGTTTCTTAACGGTATTCCGAAAATAACATACAATCAATTCACTAATCTGCTTGCTTTTCTGCATTATTCACTCAACGGCGAACTTATAAATGTATGCGATATATTTAATTTTGAAAGTGCCGGCAACGAGCATAATATAGCAAAAAAGCAGATTGAATCTGCCTATCTCGAAAGAGAAGAAAACATTTATCACGGAACATATTTCTTTGAACGCAGAATGCTTGACACGATAGAAAAAGGCGATTTGCAGGCTGTTGAGAATTTCTTCCTTTCCGCTCTGGATAACGAAAATCTCAGGGAAGGTCAGCTTGCAGACACACCGATACGTCAGGCGAAAAATCTTCTTATCGGTACCGCAACAATGGTAGGGAAAGAAGCTGCAATTCCTGCAGGAGTAGATATTGAAGAGGTCTATCAGCTTATAGATGCGTATATTCAGGAGTGCGAGAAGCTGCAAACTATTGAGGCGATAAAATCTTTGCAGTACAATATGATAATTGACTTTACAAAACGAATTGCCAAAAACAAGCTCCCCGATAATATTTCGTCTGATGTAAGACGGTGCATTCAGTTCATTCACAGAAACCTCAATATCACTCTGACTGTAAACGATATAGCAAACCATATAGGAAAAAGCCGTGCTTATATATGCGACAGATTCAAACGTGAAATGGATATGGGAATAGCAAAATATGTAACAATAGCAAAACTTCGCGAGGCACAGTCGCTGCTTAAGTATACGGATAAATCCTTGAGTGAAATCAGCACTTATTTGAGCTTTTCAAGCCAGTCGTATTTTCAGAACACATTCAAAAAATATTACGGTATAACTCCGCTTGAATACAGAAACGCATCAGGAACGGAGTTATGCGTTAAATCAAAGCTAAAGAAATAATTACAATAATTAAGACGATTTTACAATACCTGCTGTTCTGCGAATGATATTATATAATTACAATATTAACCTACAGAGGTGAAAAAGTATGAAACAGATACAGCTTCTCCGACATGGCCTTTTTGAAAAGCCGTTTATGGACAGCAGGATTCACACACAATCCGTTTCAAAGAAAGAAAAAATACTTGGTCACGTTATCGGCCCGCTCGGACTGATTTTCGTTGTAAACACCGTTGCGGCACTTGCTGAAAAGTTTTTCACCCAGCAGGTCGGCGCAATGTACGGCGTTGATAATATCGAAATGATAAGGATAATGGGCGGCAAATACGAAGTGGTAATGACTCTCGCCAAAATTCTTGCCGTCGGCACAAGTCTGCTTAACGGATGGCTTTTGCAACACACCAAATCACGTCAGGGCAGAATGCGTCCGTGGCATATTATATTCGGATTTGTTTCTATAGCAATCGGAAGTCTTATCTTTGCTTTTCCGAACACAACACTCACCGAAAATTATTGGTATTATTTCTTCTTCCTTCTGATTGCGTACCATACCGTCGGCTCAACATATTTCTATCTGTTCAGAGATAATATCTGCTCTCTTATCACAAGAAATCCTTACGAGAAAACGCAGATAAGCTTTTTGAGAAAAATGAGCTGGACCCTGATTTCGGGAATAATCATCGGTATGGTTATCAATATGGTTGTTCTTCCGATGTGGCTTGAAAAGAACATAAGAGGCTATATGGTCCTTATGGCTGTAATTTCTGCAGTTGCCGTTCCGTTTCTTCTTATGGAATATTACTATACCCGTGAACGCATTATTGAAGACGTTGCAAGCAGAGCAAGCCTCGGAAGCGAAAACCGTATTCCTCTCGGTGAGCAGATGAAGGCACTTTTCACCAATAAATATTTTGTTATTCTGATAATTATCGCCACGGTTACGGGTATTGTTGATAACTTCAAAGGCGGTAATGTTCAGTATTTCTATATCAAATTTCTTCTCGGCGGTGCCGAAAATCCTCTGATGTATACCATTTATCAGGTTGTAACGGGAATTCCGCTCGGCATCGGTGCGATAGCCATTTACCCCATCGCAAAAAAGGTCGGTATACGCAACCTTACCGTTGCGGGATATGCAATGGTGCTTGTGGGAAGCATAATCGGCTGGGTATTCCCCGATAAGCTCGTTCCCGCACTTATCAGCGGATTTCTCAGGAATATCGGTTGGATGCCCAACGCATATATTTTCGCAACATTGCTTTGCTTTGCGTTTGACAGCATTGAATACAAATCAAAGCTTCGTCTGGAAGGCTTGCTTGGTGTGTCCGTAATCACGGCGGCTCAATGGCTTATTTACGCACCGTTTGCAGGCGGCTATGAATCATCCATTCTGAAGCTCGGATTCGTTGACGTTGAAGGAATCATTCCTTCTCCTGAAGTTATAAAATATATGACCGCCGCATTCTATCTTTTTGATATTATACTTGCTGCAGTTGTTGTTATCCTGCTTCCGTTTGTTGATGTTGAAAAGCAACTGCCGACAATCAATGCAGAGCTTATCCGCCGCAAAAAAGAGGCTGTTCTTGCAAGAGGCGAAGAATGGATTGATCCCGATGAACTTGAACGTATTGAAAAGGAACAGGCAGAGGCGGATTTTGAAGAAAACAGAATTCAGGATTTAAAGGCATACTGTCAGAAGAAAAATCTTGATTTTGACACAGAAAATGCAAAATATCTTGAAAAGAAAATGAAAAAAGAAGCAAAGAAAGTCGTAAAACGATAAATAAAACAGTGAGGAACGGAAATGAAAATAAATATCAGCCGTAATTCAAATACAAAACCGACGAATTTTTCGTGGCAGGCAGGTTTCGGAAACTGTCACGCTTATCTTCTTCACCGTACGGATATCATTGAACATATCAAGCTCGCTCACGACGAACTCGGCATCAAAACAATCCGCTGTCACGGTGTGCTTGACGATGATATGCTGACCTATCAGCGTATGGGTGACTGCAGAATGTTCAGAACCGTGCCCGGCAAAAACAAAATCAAAGAAATAAATTTCCGTCAGGTCGGTCATATCTATGACAATCTGCTTTCAGTCGGCGTTAAACCGTTTGTTGAGTTGTCGTTTATGCCTTCCGCTCTTGCAAGCGGCAAGAAGCTCGGGCTTCGCTATAACCCTAACATAACAATGCCGAAATCCCCGAAACAATGGTCGGAATATATTACGGGTTTTATCTGTTTCCTGATTGACCGCTATGGCAGGGATGAAGTGGAAAGCTGGTATTTTGAAGTCTGGAACGAACCCGACCTTTCCTGCTTTTTTGCAGGCAGCCGGAAGGATTATTTCAAGCTGTACGAAGCCACCGCCAAAGCGGTAAAAAGCGTTGACAGAAATCTGCGTGTGGGCGGACCTTCAACAAGTGCCTGCAAATGGATTCCCGAGTTTCTTGCGTTCTGCAAAGAGAATGATGTGCCGTGCGATTTTGTGTCCACGCACCATTATCCCGGTGATGCATTCGGCAATTTCATTAATCTTTCCAATGTAAAGAAAATGTTTTCCGCATCAAGGAATGCGGTAAAAAACAATAAAAAACTCAGCGAAGCAATGACAGAGATGTTTTTTCTGCCCGATGACTGGAAACGGTGGGAAAAAGGCATTTTAAAAAAAATGGATAAGAAAGCAAAAGAGCAGGCAGGAGATTTACCGCTTATAATAACCGAGTGGAATTCAATGGCGGTTTTCGGTTCGCCTGTTCACGATGAAAAATATTCTGCTGCTTTTGCGGTAAAAACCTGTCTTGACCTTGACGGCAGTGCAGAGGGATATATGTTCTGGTGCTGCTCCGACTTGTTTGAAGAACAGTTTATGCTTCCCCGACCCTTTGTGGGCAGTTTCGGTGTTGTTTCTTCCGACGGCATTCCCAAGCCTAATTTCTGGGGCTTTAAAATGCTCAGTCAGCTTTATCCGAACCGCCTTGAGCTTGCTGATACGGGGAATGTTGATTGCGGAGCATTTACCGACGGTAAAAATGTTCAGCTTGTCATTACGCCGCAGGACGGTGATTACTGCAAAGATGAGCAGATAAAGCTTGACATAACTTTTGATTTTGAGGCTGCCGATGTAACGGTGCAGAAAATTGACGATGATAACTGCAATCCTAAGCGTATCTGGAAAGAAATGGGTTCTCCCAATAATCTTACGAAATCGCAGGTTGCCGAAATAAAAGAGAAATCAAGCCTTCGTGAAGAAAAAATCCCGTTTGCCGTAAGTAACGGAAAAACCGATGTCAAGCTTTCACTTCGTACAAACGATGTTGTTCTGATTACTGTGAGGTCAAAATAATGGAAGATTATATCTGTAATCCGATTTTTCCGCTCAATGAGTATGTGCCTGACGGAGAACCGCACGTTTTCGGCGACCGTGTCTATCTTTACGGCAGCCACGATGCTGCAGGGTCCGAACGCTTCTGCGTTGAAAACTATACTATATGGTCTGCGCCTGTTGACAATCTTACCGATTGGACAAACCACGGAATAACCTACAAAAAAACGCAGGATCCCCGTTCCTCCCCGGTTAAAAGCGTGGATTTCTATGCTCCTGACTGTGTTGTGGGCAATGACGGAAGATATTATCTTTATTATTTTTCGGCAGGACCGAATACAACTCCTTTCGGTCCGTTATCTGCGGCAGTCTCCGATTGTCCGTGCGGACCTTTTGAATATCTGGGCGATGTACGATATCCCGACGGAAAAACTGTGCTCCGATATCTAACCAACGATCCTGCGGTTCTCAATGACAACGGCAGAATTTATCTTTACTACGGTTGGGGGCTCGGAAGAGATTTCAGAAGTAAAATCCTTCAGCCTCTTTACCGGTTTGTTCTCAGTAAGCTGACACACAGGTCATATGCAGAGGTAAAAAATACAAAGCCGAGCATTCTTTCCTGTGCGGTGACAGAGCTTGAGGATGATATGCTTACGGTGAAATATGAGCCGAAAGCAGTTCTTGACAGCAAAACAACCGCCGCAAAAGGAAGTGAATTATATAATCATCCATTCTACGAGGCCCCGTCTGTAAGAAAATTCGGCAATCTGTATTATCTTGTCTATTCTTCGGGCGAAAACAACGAGCTTGCTTATGCAACCTCTGAATATCCTGACAGAGATTTCAGATATCGGGGTGTTATAGTTTCAAACAGCGACCTCGGTTTCAACGGAAACACTGTACCGAAAAACAATTCGGGCACAATTCACGGAGGAATTGAGTGCATAAACGATAAATATTATATTTTTTACCACAGATGCACAAACAATACGGATTTTTCAAGACAGGCGTGCGCCGAGCCGATTGAAATTGCAAGCGACGGCACAATCCGTCAGGTTGAAATTACCACTCAGGGACTGAATGCTAAACCGCTGATGGGAAAAGGAACTTTTCCTGCATCAATCTGCTGCAATCTGATTACAAAAAAACATATCCGTTTGGGTTTGGGTAATCAGCAGTCTCTTCCGCGAATAACCGAAAAAAACGGAATATCCTGCCTTGCCGATATAACATCGGGAACAAAAGTGGTATACAAATATTTCGATTTGAGCAATGCTGAGTCAATCACCGTTGAATACAAAGGCGATGCCGAATTATCGATAAACGGAAACAAATTGAATGCTGATAATAGCACTTGCTTAAGCGGAAACTGCCGTGATGTTATTACAATAGAGGTTACAAGCGGCAAAGCAGACATACTCTCGTTTACGATTAAGGAGAAATAAATATGTTGGAAATCCGAGATATCACTGTTGATAATCAAAAGAACTCTATTGTTACGGATAATTCCGTGCCTGAAGTTGGTTTTGCACTTCACAGCGATATCCCGGATACTTTTTTGCAGTCTGCAAAGGTGACTGTTTTTGATCGGGTTTTTGATTGCGGAACAAATCAGGTCTGCATTCCGCTTGACGGAATTGGTCTGAAACCTTTTACGGTTTGTCCGATAGAAATTTATGCCACGGATAATCACGGCAACAGTGCGGTAAGCGGTTCGAGCTTTCAAACCGCACGGCTCGGAATGCCTTGGGATGCCCGATGGATTACCGATAAATCATATAATTTCGGCAAGAAAACATCTCCCGTGCCGATGACATTCAGCAGAAAATTCAGTATTCACAAGCCTATAAAAAAAGCGTATATTACATCAACCGCAATGGGGATTTATGAGTTGATGCTCAACGATGAAAAGGTTGGTGAGGATTATTTTGCTCCGGGATTTACAAGCTACAGAAAAAATCTTCAATATCAATTCTATGATGTAACCCGACAACTCAGGCATGATAACACATTGGTTGCTGTTGTTGCGGGCGGATGGGCAGCAGGCAGATTTACTTATGAAAGCAAAAATAAAATCACCGTTGACCGTCAGGCATTTCTGCTTGAACTTTTTCTGGAGTATTCCGATTCAAGCACAGAAAAAATCGTAACAGACGAAAACTGGTTTGTTACCATGCAAGGAAACTACCGCTTTGGTTGCCTTTATGACGGAGAAACTTATGACGCCACCGTTAATTTGAATAATGCCCAGTGGAAACCTGCCGATATTATAAAGCTGAAATTCAATCCCCGGATAACTGTCAGCAACGGTAATATGGTCAAGCGACACGAATTATTGAAGCCTGTCAGCAGTTTTCACAACGGTGACAGGGAACTGATTTATGATTTCGGTCAGAATTTTGCCGGCGTTGTTTCTTTAAAAATACAAGGTAAACAAGGGCAAAAAATTACCGTTCGCCACGCAGAAGTGCTTGACGGCGAAAGGCTTTATACAAAATCCCTGCGTACTGCCAAAGCTACAGCTGTTTATATTTGCAAGAACGGAATACAAACATATTCTCCGAAACTCACCTATATGGGCTTCCGCTATATCGGTATCACGGGAATATCACCTGAAGATGTGGAAGTATCTGCTTATGCTCTGTATTCGGATTTTTCGCAGACAGGCAGCTTTGAATGTTCGGATCTCCGTCTCAACAAGCTTCAGAATAACATTCTTTGGGCCGGCAAATCCAATTTTGTCGATATACCCACGGATTGCCCTCAACGGGACGAAAGACAAGGATGGACAGGCGACATCTCAATTTTTGCCTCTACCGCCTGTTATAACTTTGATTTAAGCCGCTTTATTGCAAAGTGGCTGAAAGATGTCCGTCTTGAGCAAGGTCGCGGCGGAGGCATTCCGATGGTTGTTCCCCGACACGGAAATACAGCTCCTGTTGTGGCTACAGCCTGTTGGGGTGACAGCTGCATATTGGTTCCGTGGGCAGAATATCTGGCACGGGGCAGCACTCGCTTGCTCCGTCAGCAATATCCGTGTATGAAAAAATTTATGAAAGCCGTTAAATTCTGGTCATCGCTTTACGGTCCGGGAGACCGAAGATATATTTTTAAATGGCTTTTTCAGTTCGGCGATTGGTGTGCTCCCGAAGGAAAAATAACAGATTGGCTGAACAGGGGGAAATGGATGGGCACGGCATACTATGCCAACTCTGCTTATATTATGTCAGAAATTGCAACAATTCTCGGTGAAACCGAAGACAGCAAATACTATAAAAATTTGCAGAAAAACATTTGTCGGGCATTCCGCAATGTTCTGACCGACGGTCACGGAAAGCTCAGAAAAGAGTTTCAGACGGGATATGTGTTGCCTCTTTATTTTGAAATGGAAGCGGGAGAAAACCGACAGCGTATGGCTGACAACCTGAACAGACTGGTGAAAGATAACGGTTACCGTCTGTCAACAGGATTTCCCGGAACTCCCTATATTCTTTTTGCTCTTGCAGATAACGGGCATAAAGATACAGCTTTTCGTCTTCTGTTGCAGGAAGACTGTCCGTCGTGGCTATACTGCGTGAAAATGAGCGGCACGACTTTCTGGGAACAATGGAATACCATAACTCCCGAAGGCGAAATACGTGAGCCTTCTATGAATCACTATGCATACGGTGCCGTGGGAGACTTTTTCTATCGCCGCATCCTCGGAATCGAGGCAACAAGCGGCGGATATCGTAATTTCTGTGTCAAACCCGTGTCGGGTGGCGGAATCGGTTGGGCAAAAGGCAGTGTTCAGACACCTTACGGTATGATTTACGTAAGCAGGTATACCGAAAACGACGAATTCATAATAACCACGGAGGTCCCTGTTTCAACCGAATGCGAGTTGATTATGCCGAGCGGCAAAAAAATCAGGCTGACAAGCGGAACTCATACACATTCTGAAAAGATTACAAAGGAGCAGTCTTTATGAAATTTCAATTGCTCGGTACCGATTCGCCGAATGAATCTCAAAGAGAACGAAACAACCGTGCTTTAGCAAGAGAAGCTGCGGCAGAGGGTATTGTGTTGCTCGAAAATAACGGAGTTCTTCCTTTGAATCCTCAAAAAATTGCACTTTACGGTCCGGGAAGCCGAATGACAGTTAAAGGCGGGTCGGGCAGCGGTGATGTTCAGGAGCGTTACAGCGTTACCGTTGAAGATGGTTTGAAAAATGCGGGATTCACATATCCCGATACTTTATGGATGGACCGCTTTCAGAAGAAATATGAGGATGAAATTGCCACCTGGAAAGCGGAGCTTGAAAATCAGATTAAAAAATATAATCCCATTCAGACTATGCAGATGTTCATTTATATAGGAGAACATCCGAAGCCTTATCCTTCCTGCACTCCGATTCTTGAGGATGAACTGACGAAAGAAACCGATAACGCAGTTTATGTTATTTCAAGACAGGCGGGAGAAGGTCATGACCGCAGAGTAGAAAAAGGTGACTTTCTTCTTTCCGATATTGAAGAAAACAGCCTTCGCACGCTGCGCAAACACTATAAAAACCTTATTGTTGTTCTTAATTGCGGCAGCGTTATGGATTTGTCTGTTTTTGATGAAATCAAACCCGATGCAGTGATCTTGTCAGGTCAAGGCGGTGCAGAAGGCGGCAATGCGCTTGCGGATGTGATAACAGGCAAGATTACTCCGAGCGGAAGACTTACTGACACTTGGGCAAAAGAATACGAAGATTATCCGAGCGCCGAAACCTTCGGCCACCGAAACGGTGATTTGGAAAATGAAGAATATTACGAAGATATTTATGTTGGCTACAGATGGTTTGACAAGCATAATATAAAACCCCGATATCCGTTTGGACACGGACTCAGTTATACGGAATTTTCATATAAAACCGAAAATATCAGCGAATGCGAAGCGGTTGTATCCGTCACGAATACGGGAGCATATAACGGCAAAGAAACTTTAATGGTTTTTATTTCAAAACCTGAAAGCGAAAACGGTTGTGAGAAGAAAAGTCTTGTTGCTTTCGCAAAAACAAAAACACTTTCACCCGCCGAAACTCAAAAAATCACTGTCAAATTCAATTTGGCGGATATTGCTTCTTTTTGTGAAGATAAATCAGCATTTATTTTAGAATCGGGAGAATACACCGTCTTTCTGAACAATACCGAAATCGGAAAATTTGATTTAAAAGAAAAGGTTTTGGAAACAGTAAAACCTATCGGAAAAGATATTCCTGAACAAATTATCAAAACATTTTCTTCTCCGATACAGTCTTTGCTTGACAGCCTCTCGGAACGGGATAAAATCCGCCTTGTAACCGGTGGCGGCTATGATATACGCTGCTATAACAATGTTATGGGGGCGGCAGGACGCACCTGTACAAAGCTGTTGAAAAAGGGTATTCCCAATATTGCAATGGCAGACGGGCCTGCAGGTCTGAATGTAAATCAATCGGCTTCTCTGACAGCTAATGCAATTCCTCGTTATCCCGACGGGTTGCCAAAAGATTGGAATTGGGGTTGGCTCAGAAAAATCAGCCCGATTCTGAAAAAAGCTCCGGGCAGATACAAAACCGTTTATCGCTATATGACCGCCTGGCCAAGCGAAACCGTGCAGGCTCAGACCTGGAATACACAGCTGATAGAAAAAATCGGTGCCGCAGTAGGCAGAGAAATGCTTGAAATCGGCGTTTCTGTCTGGCTTGCACCGGGACTGAATATTCACAGGAATCCTCTTTGCGGCAGAAATTTTGAGTATTATTCTGAGGACCCTGTTGTTTCGGGCAAGATAGCGGCAGCCATCACCCGAGGCGTTCAGAGTGCCGGCGGAGTGGGCGTTGCTCAAAAGCATTTCTGTTGCAATAATCAAGAAGACAATCGAATGAATGTCTCTGCCAATGTTTCTCAAAGAGCATTGAGGGAAATTTATCTTCGTGCATTTCGTATTGCTGTTACAGAGGGGAAACCTTGGACTGTTATGTCATCTTATAACCGTGTCAACGGAAAATATGTTTGCAACAGTTATGATTTCTGCACTCGTGTTCTCAGGAATGAATGGGGCTTTGACGGTCTGGTAATGAGCGATTGGAATGCAACTGAGCAATGCTCATATCCTCAGGCAATAAATGCGGGTAATGACCTGATTATGCCCGGCACAAAAGCCGTTGCAAAAAAACTTGAAGAAGAATTGAAAAACGGCAGACTCAACAAAGCTGCATTGAATTTGTCTGCGGGACGGGTTCTTGAACTGGTTTTCAAGAGTGAAGCCTGCAAGGATTTTCGATTGAAAGGATAAGAATTATGAGCGATACAGTATTTCCCCAAAATTTTCTTTGGGGAGCAGCATCCGCATCCGCACAAATTGAGGGCGGATGGAATGCAGATGGCAGAACTCCGAGCATCTGGGATGCTGCAAATCCGACACAGATAAAAAACAGTGAAAACTGTCACGATGCCTGCGACCACTATCACAGATTTCGTGAAGATATTGCTCTGATGAAGAAAATCGGACTTAAAAGCTACCGCTTTTCCATCAGTTGGTCAAGAGTAATTCCCGAAGAAGGTAAAATAAATGAAGCAGGCATAAAATTTTATTCCGACCTCGTTGATGAACTTGTTTCTGCAGGAATAGAGCCTATGGTTACGGTTTACCATTGGGATATGCCAATATGGGTATTTGAAAAAGGCGGATGGATGAGTGAAAAAATTATTCCTCTGTTCCGAGATTACACCAAGATTCTTGTTGATGCCCTTTCCGACAGAGTCAGCTGGTGGATGACTATGAATGAACCGGGCTGCTTTATTATGAACGGATATATGCAGGGTGTTCATGCACCGTTCAAGCGTAATTATTTCGCACTTTCACGGCTTTCAAAAAACTGTATGCTTGCTCACGCAGAAGCGGTAAAAACAATCCGCAGATATTCAAAGAAAAAGCCTAAAGTTGGCGTTGCATTTTCTTCGGGGGCATTTGTTCCGCCGAATGATTCTCCCGATGCAATTGAAAAAGCAAGGCGAATGACAACCGAAACCTCTAACGGTTTGATGAGTAACCGTTGGTGGATGGATCCTATGATACTCGGGAAGCCTGTCCGGGCTTACGGAATTTATCATTCCGATGCAAAGAATATGGAGGCAATATGTCAGCCTCTTGATTTTATGGGGCTCAACATATACACATCGTTTAACTATGCCGGATGGGGAAACGGTAAAGAAATACCGCCCGAAGGTACACAGAAAAATTCTCTTGGCTGGGTAATAGATGAACGCTGTATGTATTGGAATGTCAAGTTCATGTATGAACGCTACGGTTTGCCAATAATGATTACCGAAAACGGTCTTGCCGCAAATGATATAATTGATAAAGACGGCAAGGTTCATGATCCGCAGCGAACAGATTTTATCCGACGTTATCTCGGTCAGCTGAGTCAGGCAATTTCTGAGGGCATTCCCGTGCTGGGCTATCAGCATTGGTCCGTTATGGATAATTTTGAATGGGCCGAGGGATATGAGCCTCGCTTCGGTCTTGTGTATGTGGACTATAAAACTCAAAAAAGAATAATCAAAGACTCTGCTTGGGAGTATAAAAAAATCATTGAAACAAACGGAGCCGAGCTTTGACAAAGCTGATGTTGTTGTACAGATTGTTTTTTTAAAGTATTGGTCTTAGCGAGCAATGGATTTGTGCATACAAATCCGCAATTAAGGGGTCGCCCCTTGCACCCCACAGATAAATCAATTCAAGCCGCACGAATTATCATATCCGTGCGGCTTACTTGTTGAAACCTTGAGTTTATTTAGTGATTTGTTTTTAGCTGATTCTTATCGGTCTGAGCCGTACAAAATTAGCTTTTGTCTAATGGATTTTGTTTGTTCGAAGCAATATGTGTTCAGGAAAGCTTAAACGGTAAAATGTAATTCTTAATGGTTTGTAGTATGCTTTTATCAGTTGGTTTATATTATACCCTCAACAATAAATCAACTCGTGACTAACAATTTCTCTTGCCCGTGCTTCAATATTATTCATACGGGCAAGCCACTCCATTTGTGCATCTGATTTGAGTTGTTCCGTTATGCCCTCATTAACCTTCATCTGTTCTGCCAGCCGAGAGAACATAGCGGATGCTTGTTCATCAATCTCTGCAAGGTGAGTCCACAATGTGCCATTCATAAGCATAATGTTAAACTGCACTCGTTTGTTTTGCATAAGATAATACTTTCGTTTCATTCCCCATACGCCGAGTGGTTTATTGGTTTCGGTGGGTAATGTGATGTTGGGAATTCTGTAATCGCCAACTGTTCTATATGTGCCGCCGCTTTGTTCAAATGATGATTTATTCATAACTGTAACTTCCTTTCAATCTGTAACAAATGTGTCGTATGTGAATTTAGCACCAAGTCTGAAACCTGCTATAAAGCTATCTGCATTGCTTACACAAAGAAACTCACTTGACTGACTTGCATACTTAATAAACATTTCTTTTTCTTCATCGTTCAGTTTTGCTGTAAACTGTTCTTCAGTTTGTGACAGCTCATCCAACTTCTTCTTGATTTCCGTCTTCAGTTCTGTTATACTTTCTTGGGGTTCAATATTTCCGTAATAAAACTCTTCAATAAAATGTGACATAACAATCTCCTTGTAATTAAGTTGTTATTTTCAGCAAAAGTACAAGTGTAGAATATGTATGTTATGGCCGACAAGTATTTATTTTATTGAATCCGTTATTAACAATCGTACCAAAAATCAGCCTGCGCTTTAGCGTAGGCTGATTTTTATATCGGTGCGAGAGATTCGAAGCAGGAGCGGTAGTGAATCGGTGTCCGGTGGACACCGAGAGCCGCGAATGACCGAGCGCCGCAGCGCGAGAGTCGAATCCCTTCGGGCGGGCCCAAAAAGCACTTCGTAAGAAGTGCTTTTTTAAAACTTAATTTACCTTGCTCTTTCTGTTTTGTTATGTTATTATATTATTGGTTTTCAATTTGATTTTCGAAAGGAAATTGCAATGAAAGACAAATCAACAATAGTTTTTACCGGTGATATCGGTTTTGACAGATATATGTTCGGCAAATGGAACGATGACGAGCTTATTTCCCGTGAGGTTCTTGAATTTTTGCAGAATGCTGACCATGTTGTTGCGAACGTGGAAGGCCCTGTTGCGCCCGTTGAGCAGAACACAACCAAAGATGGCGTTCTGCAGCTTTTGCATACGATTGACCCCGAAGCCGTTAAAGTTCTGAACAAAATGAATGCGGATATCTGGAATATCTGCAACAATCATATTATGGATGCGGGCGAATTCGGAATAAAAAGCACTCTTGAAATCGCAAGAGAAAACGGCGCAAAAACCATTGGCGCAGGCATGAACATTCATGAAGCAAGGCAGCCTGTAATTCTTGATGAAGCCGGCGGAATCGGCATGTTCGGTGTCGGATATCAGCGTGCCTGCAGAAAGGCAGATGAAAACAAAGCCGGATGCTACAGCTGGAGTGACCTTGATGAGATTCAGAACACGATAAACGAAATCAAAAAAACATGCCGCTGGTGCGTAGTTGTTGCACATGCAGGTGAGGAATTCACACCGCTGCCCTCACCGTACACAAGAGAACGCTATCACCAATATCTTGATATGGGTGCTGACATGGTTGTGGCGCATCATCCCCATGTGCCGATGAATTATGAAACTGTTGGGGATAAGATTATATTTTATTCACTCGGTAATTTCATTTTTGACACGGACTATCAGCGTTCGCAATATAATACTGAATTCGGTTTGCTTGTAAAAATCAATTTCACCGAGAAAGATTTTTCATGGGAACCGATGGGCTTGGAAATTATTCGCGGCCCTGAACATGTTGTGAAAGCGGAGCTGCCGAGGATTTTTACTGATGTTCAGGAGGATGAATTCAACTTGCTTTCTCCTCTTTCGGCCAAAATGCACATTGCAGCAACAAAACGGCAGATGGCATATCTGAACCCTCAGCGCTTTAAAAATGCGACCGAAGAAGAATGGGCGGAGCATTTTGCGGAGCCGTTAAGAACGGGAAGAGTGCCGGGTGAAACGCTGGACTTCTTTATCCTTTGTCCTCTTGCTGAAACCGAAAAAGAAAAAGCCTGGGAAAAGAGTAAGCTGGAGGATGTTAAGCAGTATATTTTAGAGCAGATGTAATCAGATTTGCCATATTAATAAGAAAGTAACCGTACAGAACAAGTCTGCACGGTTACTTTTTATTTGTTCCCTTTTACGGTTGCATATTCTTCGAACGAAACAAAATAGCTGTCTGCCGTGAGGTCCGTTCTGACAGGGAAATCGGTTGAGATTATGTTTGCACCGCTTGCAAAAGCGTTTGCTCTGTTTTCGTCTGAAACTTCGGTGAATTTATCTGCACGGGTACGTACCATGATTTTATTGCTGTTAACCTCGTTGATAATTCTAAGCAGTTCTTCCGGTTTGTTGCAGAGGATGAATGATGTGCAGTCCCGGTGGATGTCTTTTTCACGCAGCATCGGGAACATGGCCTGTGTTTTAACAGTTGGGTCAATACTAATGTATTTTTCAGTAACATCGCATTCATGCAGAAGAACAACAACTTTTCCGAGCATATCTTCAACCTTGCACCAATCATCCGCCATTCTCATTTCTCCAAAGGATGAATAATCACGAAGCATGTCTGCAGGCGTAAAAAGCTTTTTGCCAAGAGATTTGCGCAGTACTTCATCGAGCTCCTTTGCATAGTCCACGTTAAAACTTTTCATATCCTTAAGAGGAATTGATATGTCTTTCGGCTCAATAAGGATGGTTATGGGCAGATGGTTGGGATTGTTATCGGACCACATTGAAATTTCTTTCATTGCCAATGCAAAATCATAACAGGAGGTTGTCATGTCGGTATACGGCTTGTGCATGCAGGTGAAAGAAACTTCGCCGTCACGGTCAAATGTTTCAATATCCATTTCAAGGCTGCGGATGCCGCAGTTGAGTTGGTCGGTCAGTGTTTCACTCCAAAAATCAGTTTTTTCGGCAGGAACAATGCCAAAAGTCAGGTATGACAGATTTCTGTATATGGTTTTCAGTTCCTCAAGAGCGGGTGTCTGATAGCTGTTGTGGGTGCCGATAAAGCTCAGTTCATTGAACTTAATGCCGGCTTTCAGGTCGCCTTCAAGATCGCCCGAATAAATTAACGCTTCATCAACCGGAGCGATTTCACCCTTTAAATATGCTTCTTCAAGCACTGCTATGCGTTCGGCTTGTTCGGTGATTTCTGTTTTAAGCCTTGCGGTGCTGGCGGGGAAGAGCGAAACAAAGGCTATGATTGTTGAAAGCAACAGCGGAACAAATTTGATAATATAGTTTATAATATATGTTATCATTGTTTTTTCCCCTTTCTCAATTTCAAATACTATTATATCATTTTAAAGCGAAAAATCAATTATTTTTGCATAAAAACTGACCACCAAACCGATTGAAAAACAGCATTTGCTTGTAACATTTTCCGAATTTGTGAAAACACTCGAAAAAGTGCAAAAAATTGCTTGTAAATCAACACAAAAGGCGTATAATATGTTTTCGGCGAAAGCCGAATATTTTATTGTTTGGAGCTGTATCATGAACATATTTCAGCCAAAGCTTTTTTCTTCACTTAAGAGTTACAGCGGTAAAAAGTTCACCAATGACCTGATAGCAGGTGTCATTGTTGCGATTATCGCACTTCCTCTTTCAATTGCTCTTGCAATTGCTTCGGGAGTATCGCCCGAAAAAGGCCTTTACACAGCGATTGTTGCAGGTTTTGTTATTTCGTTTCTCGGCGGCAGCAATGTTAATATTTCCGGCCCGACGGCGGCATTTGCAACCATAGTTGCAGGAATTGTGGCACAGTTCGGCACAGGCGGACTTGTTATTGCAACCATTATGGCAGGTTTGATTCTTATTATAATGGGTGTTTTCCGTTTCGGTTCGCTTATTAAATATATTCCGTTTACGATAACAACAGGTTTTACTTCCGGTATCGCTCTGACAATTGTTATAGGTCAGATTAAGGATTTTCTCGGCCTTACTTTCCCTGAAGGAATGCCGACCGTTGAAACAGCCGAAAAGCTTGAAGCTGTTGCCAAGTCAATAACAACATTTAATTGGCAGGCATTGCTTGTCGGAGCTGTTGCGTTGGCAATTCTCATTGTATGGCCTAAAATCAGCAAAAAAATTCCCGGTTCGCTGATAGCTGTTGTGGCAGGGGTTATAATTGTTAAAGCGTTTAAGATGGATGTTAACACCGTAGGTGACCTTTACACCATTTCACGCAACCTGCCTTCATTTTCCCTGCCTGAATTCAGTTTTGACACGGTAAGGCAGCTTATTCCCAGCGCGTTCACGATTGCTATTCTTGCAGGCATCGAATCGCTGCTTTCCTGCGTTGTTTCCGATGGGATGATTAATGATAAGCATAATTCAAACACAGAGCTCATTGCGCAGGGTGTGGGTAACATTTGTTCAGGCCTTTTCGGCGGAATTCCCGCAACAGGCGCAATTGCCCGAACTGCAGCAAACGTTAAAAACGGCGGCCGAACTCCTGTTGCAGGCATTGTTCATGCGGTGGTTTTGCTTCTTATTCTTGTTGTGCTTATGCCCTATGCCGCATGGATTCCCATGCCTGTTATCGCCGCAATTCTCTTTATGGTTGCTTACAATATGTGTGAGTGGCGTCAGTTTGTTAAAATTTGCAAAACCGCTCCGAAAAGCGATATTCTTGTTTTGGTTGTAACCTTTGTTCTCACGGTTGTTTTTGACCTCGTTGTTGCAATTGAGGTAGGCATGCTGATTGCCGTTGTTCTGTTTATGAAGAGAATGGCAGATGTTGCCAGGGTCAGAACTTGGACAGAGCATGGCGACGATATTTCTGCAGACGGCGAACGACTCAAAACAATTCCGGAGCATACCGAGGTTGTGGAGTTTGAGGGTCCGATGTTTTTTGCATCCTCCGAAAAGTTCAATTCCATTCCCGTCAAAGAGGGAGTGAAGGTTGTTATTCTGCGAATGAGAAATGTTCCTTCGCTTGATTCAACGGCGATGCGCGGCCTTTGGAACATTTATGATAATTGTCAGAACAATGGTTTAACACTTATTCTTTCCCACACAAACGAGCAGCCTCTTTCGGTTATCAAAAAATCCGGATTTTATGATGCGCTCGGTGAAAAGAACTTCTTGCCTAACATAGATGAAGCGCTTGCTTATGCAGAAAGTATAAAATAATATAATGCCCTGTGCCGGTCTTGGCGCAGGGCATTGTTTATTCTGTGTAGTGTAAGTCGGTTCCTATATATCCAACCTCTTTGAAATCCTCGAAATTATGGCGGATAATAAAATCAATGTATGATGCAACCATTTGAGCTGTCAGCACATAGCCCATCGGGTTCAAATGTCCGCCCAGATAGAACTTTTTGCGGAATTCGGCATTGTATTCAGGGCCGTATTTATAGAAATCAAGCACATAAGTATTATCAAAAAAATCAGCCAAATCAAAAAGTGTTTTTCTGTGAGCCTCTGTTTTTTCACGGACACGGTGATTTTCGCTTTCGTTCATCATGGTCATGAGAAAGAATTTTGCTCTCGGCTGGATTTTTTTGAGCCTTTGTATTATTTGAGCATAATATCCGGTAAAGGTTTCGGCATTTTTGGTGTAGTCCTGTTCGTTTATGTCATTTATTGAGCCGATTTCCTGATTTTGGTTTTGAATGTCATTAACTCCCAAAGCAATAATATAGCATTGGCAGGCATATTGAGAATCCCAGAAACGCATGGAATCGGCAAAGCTTTCGCAATATTCCTTTGCAGTCATTCCGCCTCTTGAAAAATTGAAACAGGTGCTGCCGCATATACGGGCAAGATACTGTCCCCAAGAATATTCAAAATAATCGTGATATCCTTTGTTGCCGTTTGCATCGCGGCTTTCAAACTCGCCGGAAGAAAGGCTGTCGCCAACCACTCCTATTCTTCTGAATATAGCGGTGTAGCCGCCGTTATTAACAAGCTTTTCAAGCGGATTTTCGTCCAAAGCATATAACATTCTGTTTATATCCATCACTATGCCTCCTTTTTAAAAATTCTAACATGAGATGTTCTGAATATCAAGCAAAATAGCTTTTTTATCATTTTTTTGCAAATTTATTGTATTTTTACTTGTAAATTTTTTGTGGATATGAGATAATATAACATCTGTTTTTACTTTTTAAAATTCAAAACCACAGAGGAGGCTTTCTCTATGAGCGAAAAAAGAAGCAGCTTCACCGGCAAAATCGGTTTTGTTCTTGCGGCGGCCGGTTCAGCTGTTGGCTTAGGCAACATCTGGCGATTCCCTTACCTTGCCGCTAAATACGGCGGAGGTATTTTTTTGCTTGTTTATCTTGTTCTTGCTGTAACATTCGGCTTTGCTCTTATGTGCGCCGAAATTGCAATCGGAAGAAAAACAGGTCAGAGTGCTATCAATGCATTCACAACATTCAACAAGAAATATTCGTTTATAGGTGTTATTGCTTCGGTTATTCCTGCAATAATTTTGCCCTACTATTCGGTTATCGGCGGCTGGGTTTCAAAGTATCTTGCCGTTTTTGTGAGCGGAGGTGCACATGAAGCGGCTGCGGACGGCTATTTTGAAGGCTTTATCGCAAAGCCGATTGAACCTATCGGCTGGTTTCTGCTTTTCATAGGCCTCACAGCTCTTGTTGTTCTTCTCGGCGTTGAAAAGGGTGTTGAAAAGGTCAGCAAAGTTATGATGCCTGTTTTGGTTGTTTTGACTGTTGCAATTGCTGTTTATTCCATGTTTATGCCCGGCGCAATGGATGGCGTTAAGTATTATCTCACTCCCGATTTCAGCAAGTTTTCCGCAACAACAGTTCTTTCCGCCATGGGTCAGCTTTTCTATTCAATGTCGCTTGCAATGGGCATTATGATTACTTACGGCTCATATATGAAGAAGGACGTTAACCTTGAAAAATCTGTAAGGCAGATAGAAATTTTTGATACCGGCATTGCATTCCTTGCCGGCCTTATGATTATTCCTGCTGTTTTTGTTTTTTCCGGCGGAGATGAATCAGCTCTCGGCAAGGGCCCCGGACTTATGTTCATAACCCTTCCCAAGGTTTTTGACAGCATGACCGGCGGTTCAATTATCGGTGCGGCATTTTTCCTTCTTGTTCTTTTTGCAGCGCTTACTTCCTCGATTTCACTCATGGAAACCGTTGTTTCAATAGTCAGGGATAAATTCGGCTGGAGCAGAAAGGGCGCATGGCTTGCCGTTTTTGTTTTCAGCATTGCTCTCGGAATTCCGTCATCACTCGGCTTTGGCGTTTTGGGCGATGTTTCCCTTAACGGAATGACTATTCTCGATATGTTTGACTTTTTGAGCAACAGCATTCTTATGCCTGTTGTTGCATTGTTCACATGCATCTTTGTAGGCTATGTTATTAAGCCCAAATGCCTTATTGAAGAAATTGAGCTTACGGGTGAATTCAAAAGCAAGACTCTTTTCACAATTGTTATTAAATATATTGCACCCGTGTGCATAATTTTGATTCTTATTTCTTCGGTGCTTGACGCTTTGGGAATAATGAAAATTTAAAAAGTGAGGTAAATAAAAATGAAAAAGCTTTTGAGTGTTTTTCTTGCTGCAGTATTGCTTGTCTGCTCAGTTTCGGTTGCTGCTTTGGCAGCTGAAAAAGAGCCTGATTTAAGCTTTGCTCTTGCTTCCGACCTGCACTATAATGTGCCTGAAGAGGAGCTGACAGCAAGCGGAGAAATTGATGATGAAATTTACTGGTATGCAAACCGCCGTGCCGCAATGGAAAACGAAAGCGGCTGGATTATTGATGAATTCCTTAATCAATGCGCAGAGAACGACGATGTTGATTTTGTTCTGATTTCCGGTGACATTGTTGATAACGGCAGGGCTATTCCTCAGGAGCATATTGATGTGGCTGCAAAGTTTGCTGCTTTTGAAGAAAAGACAGGCAAGCAGATTTATGTTACCTGCGGCAACCATGACGTTGGCTATAACAGCGAAACAACTCCCGAAGATTTCAAACGCATATATGCAGATTTCGGATATGACAAAGCACTCACAATCGTTGAGGATGATTGTTCATACACAGCAGACCTCGGTGAAAAATACAGGCTCATTTCTCTTGACAGCTGCAACCACGATGCTTCAACAGAGGACGGCATGACTGCAGCCAAGCTCAATTGGGTTCATGAGCAGACCAAGGTTGCAAAGGCGGACGGAAGATATCCCATCCTTATGATGCATCACAATCTGCTTGACCACATGCCTCTTCAGAGCATTTTCAGCAAGAACTTTATTGTTAAGTTCCATTTCACAACCGCAGAGCTTTTTGCAAATTGGGGCATCAAGCTTGTTTTCTCAGGCCATGAGCATTGCAGCGATGTGGCAACCTACACAAGCACTATCGGCAACAAAATCTATGATTTTGCAACAACATCTTTGACCATGTATCCTCTTGAATACAGAATGTTCACCGTTACCGAGGATGAGATAAAATACGAAGCAAAGTCCATTGAAAAAATTGATACCGACGATTTGACAGCAAATATTGACGGCTATTCGCAGGCTCAGATTGACCTTATGAATGAGGGCCTTAATGCATACAGCAAGGGATTCCTTAAGGCAGGCGTTCAATGGCGCCTCACACGTTCGCTTAAAATGGAGCAGATGGGCATTGAAGAGGACGCTTTCTATTATGATCTTGTAAACACTGCAGTCGGAGGCCTGAGAAAAATCCTTGAAGAGCCTCTTTACGGTGAGGGTGGAATTCAGCAGCTTGCAGCGGAATATAATATCGAAATTCCTGACAGCAGCTATAAAACAGGCTGGGATGTTGCAACGGAGCTTGTTGGTGCGCACTATGCCGGCGAAGAATCATTTGATTTCAACTCAACCGAAGTAACAATCTTCCTTCGTCTTGTTGCTCTTGTTCTTCGTGATGACCTTGCAACGGTTGCTGATGAGGTGTTCTTTAAGGCTGCAAATGATATTTTTGCAAACCTTGGCACAGATGCATTTGTTACCGATATAACGAAGCTTGCAACCAAGGTTCTCGGTGCGGTAACTCCCGCTGAATATCTGCTGCTTGCAATTGCTTCTCCGATTATCTACAGCTTCGCTGTTGATACAGACGGTGTTAACGATAACAACGGAGTTCTTGAAGGCTACGGAACTTCTAATGCGCAGGGCAACGCAACGAACGTTTTCAACAAAATTTACGGCATTGCAAACGAAATACTTCATTATTTAACAATGATTCTTTCGATTGCTCTCAAAATATTTATTCATTAATTAAATTAAAAACAGTCAGCCGCTTGCTTCTCCCGGAGCAGGCGGCTTTTGTTTACAGTTCGTTATTAATTTAATAATTTTTTATCTCTTTATTACGGTTGACGGATTTAATATAATATTATATAATATTATACTAAGAAAATGTTTGTAATTGAATTTTTCCGTTTGCGCCGTACGGCTTTTAAAACGGCGAAAAGGAGCTTATACCATGATAAAAGATGAAAAAATCAGAATAATGCCAACCGTTGCTTTACGCGGTTTGGTTGTTTTTCCAGATATGTTTATCCACTTTGATGTGGGCAGAGAAAAGTCGATTAATGCTTTGAGAAAAGCTATGGATACCGATCAGGAGATTTTTCTTGTAACCCAAAAGGATATTTCCAACGATGACCCCGATTACGGCGAGCTTTATGAAATCGGTGTTGTTGCAAACGTTAAGCAGGTTTTGAAGCTGCCCGGTAAGAGCGGCAACGTTCGCGTTGCGATTGAAGGGCTTTACCGAGCAAGGCTTGTTCAGGGCATGGAAAATTCAAAAAGCAACTATCTCAAAGCAATGATATTCCCGATTGAAGAGCCTGCGATTAAAAGCGGTGATGCCGATTACGCAAAAGCGCTTGTTCGTCACACCAAGGATGTTTTTGCGGATTATGCGGACTGCGCTCCTCAAATGCCTGCCGATTTAATGACAAGCGTTATGCAAAAAAATGAAGCGGGTGATTTGGCGGATTATATTGCGGGCAATATTATGCTCGAATATGAGGACAGGCAGAGAATTCTTTCCGTTATCAACCCCATCAGACGTCTTGAGGAAGTTTGCGTACTGCTTGCAAGCGAGGGTAATTTGCTTTCAATTGAAGCGGATATCAGCGACAAGGTTCAGGAGCAGATTGATAAAAATCAGCGTGAATACTATCTGCGTGAGCAGATGAAGGTTATTTCAGAGGAGCTTGGCGGCGGATTTTCTCAGGAAGAGGAGCTCAGCGGATTCAGAGAAGCGATTTTTAATCTGAAAGCTTCCGACGAAATCAAAGAAAAGCTCTTTAAAGAATGCGACAGGCTTGAAAAATATTCTTCTCATTCGCCTGAAGCGGCAGTCAGCAGGAATTATATTGAAACATGCATTTCGCTTCCGTGGGATAACATAAAGCCTGAAAACACAGATATTTCCAAGTCCCGAAAAATACTTGAAAACGATCATTACGGGCTTGATAAAATAAAAAAGAGAATACTTGAGTATCTTGCGGTGCGTATTCTTGCCCCTGATATCAAAGGTCAGATAATATGCCTTGTAGGCCCTCCGGGTGTTGGCAAAACTTCCATTGCCCGTTCAATTGCTAATGCAACCGGCAGAGACTATGTCAGAATTTCACTTGGCGGTGTTAAGGATGAGGCCGAAATAAGAGGCCACAGAAAAACTTATATCGGCTCAATGCCGGGCAGAATAATCAATGCCATGCAGCAGGCGGGAACAAGCAACCCTCTTATGCTGCTTGATGAGGTTGATAAGCTTTCCTCCGATTATAAGGGAGATCCGACTTCTGCGCTGCTTGAGGTTCTTGACCCTGAACAGAATTCAACCTTCAGGGACCACTATATTGAAATGCCTTTTGATTTGAGCAAAGTGATGTTTATCACAACGGCTAATGTTGAGGCAAATATCCCTGAACCCCTGCGTGACAGAATGGAAATAATTGAGCTTGGCAGCTACACAAGCGAAGAAAAATTCCAGATAGCCAAAAAGCATCTTGTTCCAAAGCAGATAAAGCGCCACGGAATGACTGCAAGCCGAATGAGAATCACAGACAAGGCACTCAGGCTGGTTATTGAGGGATACACAAGAGAAGCCGGTGTCAGAGCGCTTGAGCAAAAAATCGCGGCGATTTGCAGAAAGTCTGCAATGGAAATCGTTGAAGGCAATGCCGAAAAAATTTCTGTGAAGCCTGAAGATATTGAGAATTTGCTCGGAACCCGCAAGTTTAAAGCGGATTCAATTGTCAGGGAGAATGAAATCGGTGTTGTTAACGGCCTTGCGTGGACGAGTGTCGGCGGAGATATGCTTGAAATAGAAGCTGCTGTTCTCAACGGCACGGGGAAACTGGAGCTTACAGGCTCGCTCGGCGATGTTATGCAGGAGAGTGCAAGGGCGGCGGTCAGCTATATTCGCTCAAAGGCGGATTCATTGCCTGTTAATGCGAATTTTTATAAAGATTCGGATATTCATATTCATGTTCCCGAGGGAGCAACCCCAAAAGACGGACCTTCGGCAGGTGTTACGATTGCAACTGCTCTTGTGTCTGCTCTTACGGGCAGAAAAGTTCGCAAGGATGTTGCGATGACAGGTGAAATCACCCTCAGAGGAAGGGTTCTTCCCATCGGCGGACTCAAAGAAAAATCAATGGCGGCTTACAGAGCCGGTATAAAGACTGTTGTTATACCTTATGACAACATTTCGGATTTGGATGAAGTTGACCCGAAGGTAAAAGAAGCAATAGAATTCAAGCCTGTTAAAACCGTTGAAGAGGTTTGGAACATTGCACTTGAAGCCGAAAAGGCGGCAGCTGACAGTGCGGTTAAACCTGTTGAAGTTACCAAACGTTCAAGAGCGGCGATAACTCAGTAAGGAAAAGGTAAGAAAATGAGATTTGATAAAACAGAATTTGCGGCAGCTTACGGTACATCAAAGCAGCTTCCGCTGTCAAAGGATGCGGAAATTGTTTTTTCAGGCCGTTCCAATGTCGGCAAATCTTCGCTGATAAATAAAATATTTAACCGAAAGAATCTTGCCCGTGTAAGCTCGGTTCCGGGAAAAACAATAACCGTCAATTTCTTTAAGGGTGACGGGGTATATTTTGTGGATTTGCCCGGTTACGGCTATGCAAAACGCGAGCAGGCGGAGAAAAAGCGCTGGGCGGAGCTTATGGAAGGATATTTCCATTCCGAAAGAAACATTGCTCTGGTTATTCAGCTTATAGATATGCGCCACTCACCGTCGGCAGATGATATGGTTATGCTTAATTTCCTCAAGGAAACAGGCATTCCGTTTGTTATTGCGCTCACAAAGTGCGATAAGCTCAATAAAACAGAAACCGAGAAACGCAGAGAGGCGCTTGAAACGGAGCTTGCGGAATATTCGGACATCAGGCGCATCGAATTTTCCGCAGTAAAAGGCACGGGTGTTGAAGAAATGAAAGCGGTAATTCAGGAAGCCGTGAAGTAGGGAGTTTTTTAGAATGTATGTTTCTGATTGTATATCGGTGAATGACAGAGGTCATTTGACAATAGGCGGATGCGATACCGTTGAGCTTGCAGGGCAATACGGCACTCCCGCTTATGTTTATGATGAAAATGAAATTAGAAAGAATTTAAGAGAATTTAAGAAGTCTATAGATGAAAACTATGGCGGCAACGGTCTTGTTGTTTATGCAAGCAAGGCTTTTTGCTGCAAGGAAATGTGCCGCATCTGCGCCCAGGAGGGCACGGGCATTGATGTTGTTTCCGGCGGCGAGCTTTACACGGCTCTTTCGGTTGGATTCCCAGCCGAAAACATTGTTTTTCACGGCAACAACAAAACCTTTGCCGAGCTTGAAGCGGCAGTTGAAAATAATGTCGGCAGAATAATTGTTGACAATATTTATGAGCTCAATATGCTCAACCGAATCGCCGAAAAGCACGGCAAGGTTGCAGGCATAATGTTCAGAATTAAGCCGGGTGTTGATGCACATACTCACGATTTTATAAAGACGGGGCAGATTGACTCCAAATTCGGTTTTGCGCTTGAAACGGGAGAGGCGATGGAGGCAGTTAAAGCAACTGTCGGCATGGCAAACGTTAAGCTTCGCGGACTTCATTGCCATATCGGTTCTCAGATTTTTGATGTTGACCCGTTTGAGCTTGCAGCGGAGGTTATGCTTAATCTTTACAAGAAGGTTAAGGATGAAATCGGACTTGAATTGGAAGAACTCAATCTCGGCGGCGGATTCGGAATTAAATATCTTGAAAGCGATAGCCCGAAGCCTTATGGGGAATATATGAAAAATGTTTCCCGTATCGTTCATGAGCATTCCGAAAAACTTGGCCTGAAAACACCGTTTATTATTATTGAGCCGGGGCGCTCAATTGTCGGCGCAGCGGGCATCACGCTCTATACTGTCGGTGCAGTAAAGAATATTCCGAATATCCGCACTTATGTGTCGGTTGACGGCGGAATGAGCGATAACCCGCGTTACGCTCTTTACCGCGCCGAGTACGAAATAGTTTGTGCCAACAAGGCAAATCAGGAAAGGACGCAAACCGTGACCGTTGCAGGCAAATGCTGCGAGAGCGGTGACCTGATTCAGGAAGAAACAAAGCTCCAGCAGGTTGAACCCGGAGACATTCTTGCGGTTCTTTCAACAGGCGCCTATAACTACTCAATGGCATCAAACTATAACAGAATCCCTCGTTTGCCTGTTATTATGGCAAAAGATGGCGAGTCAAGAATAATTGTTAAAAGAGAAACTTACGAACAGGTTGCGGAATGCGACGTTTAATTTCAGGAATAATATAAAAAACATTGTTTAAGGATGTGACACAATGCCTCAGGTCAGAATGTTAGCTCAGCAGGTGCGATTGGTGTCGGTGGAAACGGACAGCTTTAAAACCAGCCGAATAATAGTTTCCATGGCACTGCCTATGGACGAGAAAGCGGCGGCTAATTCTTTGCTTATCTATCTTTTGAAGCGCTCTTGCAAGGCATACCCCGACTTTACTCTTCTTAACGGAAAATTGGATGAGCTTTACGGAGCAAGCCTCTCGGCAGCGGTTTCAAAGATAGGGGATTCGCAGGTTCTTTCGCTTTCGCTTACTTGCCTTGATGACCGTTTTGCCTTGACGGATGAAAGCATTGTGGAGCAGTGTGCAGAGCTTCTTGCAAGCATGATTTTCAGCCCCAACTGCAAAAGCGGCAGCTTTGGAGCAGAGAATCTTGCGGCAGAGAAAAGGCTGCTTATTCAGCGAATTGAAGAAGAACTCAATGACAAGCGCACTTATGCATTGAATAAGTGCCTCGAATATATGTGCAAAAGCGAAGCCTGCGGCAAGGATAAATACGGCACGGTTGAAGAAATAAATGCCGTCAAGATGGCAGATGTTTATGCAGCATGGAAAAATATGCTTTCAACAGCGATATTTCAGATTACTTCAGTCGGGGGTTCTTGCGCAGATAAGATTGCCGACGTTTTCGAAAAACATTTTGCCAAGATTGAACGCAACCCCGTTAAGCCCGAAACCGTGTTCATACCGAAAGGCAGGCATTTTAATCGCTATGAGGAGACTTATCCCGTCAATCAGGGCAAGCTTGTTATGGGCTTCAGGGCGGGTATGCATAACAGCCGCGACAATATTTTTGCAATAACCGTTATGAATGATATTTTTGGCATGGGAACCTATTCCAAGCTGTTTATGAACGTTCGTGAAAAACTGAGCCTTGCCTATTATTGCTGGTCAAAGCTTCTTGCAAGCAAGGGCATTGTTTTGGTTGAAAGCGGAATTGATACGGATAAGGAGAAAAAAGTTTCTGCTGAAGTTCTCAGCCAGCTTTCTGATTTAAGGAACGGAAAAACGGACGGAGAGGTGCTTGAGTCTTCAAAGCGTTCGCTTAAGGAAAGATATGCTTTTACAACGCCTGAGGGAATTTGCTCATGGTATGCTTCGCAGCTTCTTGAAGATGAAATCCTCACACCCGAAACAATGGTTGAGGGCGTTGAAGCCATAACTATGGAGCAGGTTTGCGAAGCGGCTAAAAAGATTTCAATTGACACAATATTTATGCTCAAGGCGCAGGAGGGGGCAGCGGAAAATGAAGATTAAGCAGCTGACAAATGAAAAACTCGGCGAAACCGTGTTTTGCGCAAAGCATCCGTCAGGTCTTGAGATAAGAGTTATGCCCAAAAGCGGCTATTCCTCTGCTTATGCGGTTTTCGGCGTTAAATACGGTTCAATAGACACGGCCGTTAAAAATGACGGCGGCAAATTTGAAACCATTCCGGAAGGAACAGCTCATTTTCTTGAGCATAAGCTGTTTGAAAGCGAAGATTTGAATGCTTTTGAACGTTTTGCAAAAACAGGTGCAAGCGCAAATGCTTACACAAGCTTTGAAAAAACCGCTTATCTCTTTAAAGGCTCCGAAGCAATCGGAGAATCGCTTGAAATATTGCTGGATTTTGTTCAGAATCCTTATTTTACGCAGCAGACGGTTGAAAAAGAGCAGGGGATTATCGGGCAGGAAATCAGAATGTATCAGGATTTGCCCGATTGGCAGGTTATGTTTAATCTGCTTAAGGCTCTTTATTCAAAGCATCCAGTCAGAATTGACATTGCGGGAACTCAGGACTCAATCGCCAAAATAGATGCCGACCTGCTTTACAGACTTTATAAAAATTTCTATAATCCAGCAAACATGGTGCTTTCGGTTGTCGGTGCAATCGAGCCTCAGGAGGTTTTTGACATTGTTGACAGATGCATAAAGCCTGTTGACGGTAAGCAAATTGAAAGAAAATTCGAAAAAGAAAGCGCTCTGCCTGTCAGAGATTATATTGAAGAAAAGCTTTCTGTTGCCTGCAAGCAGTTTTTGCTCGGATTTAAGGAGGATATCTCCGAACCGCTTCTGAGCCTTGAGGATGAAATTGCTTCTCAGATTATGCTTGAAGCAATAGCCGGCAAATCATCGCCTCTCTTTAAAAGGCTTCTTGATGCAGAGCTTATCGACATGGGCTTTTATTCCGAGCTTTTCAACGGTTTCGGCTTTTCCTGCGTGATGATGGGCGGAACAAGCTCAGACCCCGAAAAAACAGCCTCCATTCTTCGAGAAGAAATTAAACGCCTTCAAGAGGACGGAATTGACCCTGCTGCATTTGAGAGAGCGAAACGAAAGCTTTACGGACGCATGGTTATGGGCTATAACGATATTGACGACACGGCAAATCTTATGATGAACCTTCATTTCAACGGCTATGAGCCGTTTGCGGAGCTTGAGGCATGCAAGAGCGTTACTCTTGAAAAAGCTCAGGCAAGGCTTGCTGCATTGAGAGATGATGCTGCGGCGCTTTCGGTTATCAGTCCTATTGCATAAAAGAAAGGAATAATAAAATGTCTGATTATACGGTTGTTTATTTCTCAGGCCTTGACAGAGGCTTCAGCGTTCCGAGCGTTCTTGCCGATTTTTCAATATTCGGAATTGATGTTCAGATAAAATTTTACGGTGCAATAATTGCTTTCGGTTTTCTTCTTGCCGTGCTTTTCGGCGGAAGGATGGCTTATAAATGGAAAATGAGCCTTGATAAGATGGTTGATGTTCTTATTTACGGAACACTTGCCGGCATAGTCGGAGCAAGGCTCTATTATGTTTTTTCAAAATGGGATTATTACGGCGAAAACCTTGCAGAAATACCTCAGATTTGGAATGGCGGCCTTGCCATTTACGGTGGAATTATCGGCGGCGTGCTTGCGGCATATTTTGTTTGCAAATTCAGAAAGATGAATTTTTGGAATTTGCTTGATATTGCATGCATGAGCCTTTTGATTGGGCAGGGCATCGGCCGTTGGGGCAATTTTACCAATCAGGAAGCTTTCGGCATAAACACCTCCATGCCGTGGGGCATGTGGAGCGAAAAAATTGCAGAGGATATTACCCGTAATCAGGCTCTTTATGCAGAAAAAGGCTTTGCCGTTGACCCGAATCTTCCCGTTCATCCAACATTCCTTTATGAATCAATATGGTGCCTTCTCGGCGTTCTTGTGCTTTATTTAATTTGCCGAAATGCGAGAAAATTCAGCGGCCAGATTGCTCTTTGTTACGGAGTGTGGTACGGTCTTGAGAGAACGGTTGTTGAGGGTCTCAGAACAGACAGCCTTTATATCGCAGGAACAACAATCAGAGTTTCACAGGCGCTTTCAGCTGCTCTTGTTATTGTTTGCGCCGTGCTTCTCGTTGTTTTGCTTATTAAATTCAAGAAAAATCCCCAACCTATTGACGGCGTCGACTTTTTCCTTGAAGAAGAATTAAAAAAAGAATCTGAAGCCGTAAAGGAAATGGCGGAGAGTATTAATGTAACAGAAGGAGTTGATTCCGATGGCAAAGATATTTGACGGCAAGGCGGTCAGGGAGTATAACCTTGATAAAATTGCTGAACAGGTTGAAAAGCTTAAAGAAAAAGGTGTTTTGCCTACCCTTGCGGTAATTATCGTCGGCAGTGACCCTGCAAGCCGTATTTATGTTAACAATAAAAAAGCTGCTTGTGAAAGAACGGGAATGCGTTCACTTGAATATGCGCTTCCTGAGGAAACAACCACAGAGGAGCTGCTTGAACTTATTGATAGGCTTAATGCCGATAAAGAGGTCAACGGAATTCTCTGTCAGCTTCCCGTTCCCAAACATATCAACAAAAATGCTGTTCTTGAAAGAATACTTCCCGAAAAAGATGTTGACTGCTTCCATCCTGAAAATGTGGGCAGGCTTTCAATCGGCAACGGCGAGCTTGTTCCCTGCACACCCATGGGAATGGTTAAGCTTCTTGAATATGAAAACATTGACCCCACAGGCAAGCATTGCGTAATCATCGGAAGAAGCGATATCGTCGGCAAGCCTATGGCGATGCTGATGCTTGCAAGAAATGCAACTGTTTCAATCTGCCACTCCAAAACCGTTAATCTTGCCGAAATAACGAGGCAGGCGGATATTCTTGTTGCAGCAGTCGGCATAGCAAAATTTGTTAAAGCTGATATGGTTAAGGATGGCGCAATAGTTCTTGATGTGGGTATGGACAGAGATGAAAACGGCAAGCTTTGCGGCGATGTCGACTTTGACTCCGTTGCACCCAAGGCATCATATATCACCCCTGTTCCCGGCGGCGTTGGCCCGATGACCATCGCAATGCTGATGTCCAATACACTTACAGCGTTTAAGCTTACACTCGAATGATGACAATAAAACACCGACGGAAATCACATTTTCTGTCGGTGCTTTTTGTTTATGCAACTGCCAGTTAACAGAATTTTTACCGTCGGTTGGTAGATATAGGTGCTATGTTACAGTATAATCAAGGCAAGAAAGGAGAGATATTATGACAATATCACAAAGAATTCAAAACCTGCGAAAGGAAAAGAACATCTCCCAAGAGGAACTTGCGGAAGCAGCGGGCGTTTCACGTCAGGCGGTGTCAAAATGGGAATCTGCAACAAGCATCCCCGACCTTGACAATATTATTTTCCTTAGCGATTATTTCGAAGTGACAACCGATTACATACTAAAGGGTATTCGAGAAGCAAATAGCGAAACACACCATAACCCAAAGAATAATGAAACAAGGCGAACTACAAGTAAAGTGTTTTATCTATCCTCTTTGTTTGTTGTTCTAATTGGGTTTATTGCAGGAATTTTGCATTGGACAGAAACTCAAATGCCGTCTGATATACTCAAGGGTGTTGCAATTCAAGCGGTTGGTGCATTCGAGTATTTCTTGGCAATGGCGGTTTCCAATGAAAAGCCGCACAAGGCACTAACGGTTGTAAACAGCGCAATGTGTTTAATAATGCCGTCGTCAATTCTGGGAAATCTCGCGACAGGCTATTTTATCGCTCCAATTCCCATAA
>JAZNPT010000036.1:0-148719 GCA_045589815.1 Acutalibacteraceae bacterium | reverse complement strand
AAAACGCTTGATGCGGAGCTTTTCAACCTTACGTGAGTCAAATGCGTGCATGGGCTGGCCCATTTCGAGCATAAGGTAGTTTGTAAGGTCAGCAAGAAGGTTGATGCCTCTCATTCCGCAATAATAAAGACGGATTCTCATATCAAGAGGACTCTTGTTCTTGGTGATGTTATCCATTTTGATGCAGGAATATCTGTAAACGAGATCCTCTCTGCCGACGGTAACCTCAACCTTTTCGTCGCCGTCATATGAAAGATCGCCGAGCTTGAGAGGCTTAAGCTCCCTGCCTGTAAGAGCGGCAAACTCTCTTGCAATGCCGTAATGACCCCAGAGGTCGGGACGGTTGGTAAGCGACTTATTGTCAACCTCAAAAATAATATCGTCAATGGGGAAGATGTCTTTGATATTTGTGCCGTTTTTGAGTGAGGGGTCAAGCTCCATAATGCCCGCATGGTCATCGCTGATGCCGAGCTCCTTCTCTGAGCAGCACATACCCTCGGATTCATAACCTGCTACGGTTGCAATCTTGATTTCGCCTGCGCATACTCTGCCGCCTGCAAGAGCAAGAGCAACCTTCTGACCTACGGCAACATTGGGGGCGCCGCAGACGATGTTACAGATTTTTTCACCTGCATCAACCTTAAGAAGGTGAAGTTTCTTTGAGTTAGGGTGGTTTTCAACGGAAAGAATTTCGCCGACAACAACATTCTGAACATCGGCACCCTTTTCGATTATATCTTCAACCTCTGCAGTTGCGAGAGTGAAGCTTTCAATAAGCTTTTTAATGTCAACGCCTTCAAGGTCGACATAGTCTTTAATCCAGTTAATTGAAACAAACATTGTTCTTATGCCTCCTTGCTTTCTTCGGGTCTTGTGAACGATTCTTCGGTGAACTGTGACAGCGATTTAAGGTTGCCGCTGTTGAACACACGGATATCTTTAACGCCGTAGGTCATCATGGCAAGTCTTGTCATGCCCAGGCCAAAGGCGAAGCCTGTGTATTTTTCAGGGTCGATTCCCGCTGCAATAAGAACATTGGGGTGAATCATGCCGCAGGGGCAAAGCTCAAGCCAGCCTGAATCCTTGCAGGAGGGGCAGCCCTTACCCTTGCAGATTGTGCATTGAATATCAAGCTCAAAGCCGGGTTCAACAAACGGGAAGAAGCCGGGACGAAGCCTTACGGTTATATCCTTCTGGAAAACCTCAGAAAGCATGGTTTTCATGAAATAGATAAGGTTGGAAATTGAAATATCCTTATCAACCATGATGCCCTCCATCTGGAAGAATGTGTTTTCATGGCAAGCATCAATTTTTTCATTTCTGAAGCAACGGCCGGGGAAAATGGCTCTGATTGGGTTGCCGTTTTCAAGATTTGCCGCATACTTGCGGAGAATGGTGTTTTGCGCAGCGGAGGTATGAGTTTTGAGAAGCTGACCGCTGCTCAGATAATATGTGTCCTGCATATCTCTTGCGGGGTGATGTTTGGGAATATTAAGAGCCTCGAAGCAGTTATAATCATCGGTGATTTCCGAATAATCTTCAACTGCAAAGCCCATGCTGAGGAAAATATTTTCAACTCTGCGAGCTGTGAGAGTTATGGGATGATATGAGCCGAGGTCTGCATCGGTGGGCATGGATTCATCATAGCTCTCTGCGGAATCAATCATCTTCTGCTCTTCAAGAGCTTTCAGCTCCTCAAGCTTTGCTGCGATTGCATTTTCGATAAACTGCTTTGTTTCGTTTATCTTCTGACCTGCCTCTTTTTTCTGATCGTTGGGAATGTTGCGGAGCTCCTGCATAAGGGCGGAAACAGAGCCTTTTTTGCCGAGAAATTCAATTCTGAGCTGTTCAATTTCGGAAGTAGCGGTTACTGATGCAACCTTTTCTTCGAACAGCTTTTTTAATTCTGCGGGCTTTTCAAACATTTTATATCAATCCTTTCATAATTTACATTTTATTATATCTGTTATGCACCTTGCGGCGCATACGGGTCGTCGGGTCGCCGACCCCTACAATAAAACAAAAATCCCCCGTCATAAAGACGAGGGACGAATAAAATCCGCGGTACCACCCTGCGTTCACGGCTGAACGCCGTGCGCTCTAAAATCCGTAACGGGGATTACCGTTGAAGCCTACTGCTATTTCAGCCTCACCGCTCACGGGTGAACTTCGGCAAATTCCCGCACAATCCGCTTCCAGCCGCCGACGGATTTTCTCTTGAGTGCTTGAAAGATGCTTACTCTCCCGATCTCTGCGTTTATATATCCACAGTATTTTATCACAAGGATACATAAAATGCAAGAGTTTTGTTATTCTTTAATATGATTTTTTAAAAATATACTCGAACAAGTGAATCAATCAGATAAAAGATTTCGCCCGGAGAAGGAATATAAAGATAATCAAGATTGCAGACCCCTTCATATTCAACACCGTCTTTCGCACCATTCAGAACTATTCTCTTTTTGTTTATTCCGGGTACCTTGATATTCATTGTATCAAAATAACTTGTATAAACATTAAAATTCCCTGCAACATAATCAGAAAGACCCGTCCAATTCGTTTCAACTGTAACTGTTTCGGTCTGCCCGTCTGGATAGGTTATTTTAAGAACCGTACCGTCAAACAAGGGGCCGAAGTTTGCAAAGGAAACAAGGCTTTGCAAAGGTCTGAAAACTACAGAAATCTCAACAGCCTCAACCATCGGAAGAGTAGGCGTATCAAGAAAATCGGAATCTTCTTCTGCCGATGCGATAATTGTCATTGAACCAAAGCATAATAAGAGTGCGAGAATAACCGATATCAGCCTTTTGATTTTCATTTGAAATTCCCCTTTTTTATTTTATTGTACTCGTTTTATCGATAATTGTCAATAGTACGAGCACAAAATATAATTAAATCGGTGATAAAAATGATAACTTATGAACCTTTTTACGAAACTATGAAAGTCAAAGGCATATCCACATACAAACTTGTAAAAGATTTCAATATCAGCCGCAGTTTGCTTGACCGTCTTAAACACAACAAACCAATCAGTACAGTTACGCTCAATGACCTTTGTAAAATTCTCGACTGCACTCCTGCAGAAATAATCAAATACACAAAAGATTAACCGCCATTCTTAATAAAGAACGGCGGTTATTTTTATTTTATCATCTCATTAAATTCGTCTTCGGAAATAATCGTGATGCCGAGGGTCTGTGCTTTGACAAGCTTGCTGCCTGCTTCTTCGCCTGCAAGCACGAAGCTTGTCTTTTTCGAAACGGAGGATGCCGTTTTGCCGCCGAATTTCTCGATGATTTCGCTCGCTTCGTTTCGTGAATAAGTGGGCAGAGTTCCCGTTAAAACAAAAGTTTTTCCCTCAAAACGGTTGTCGATTTTTTCTTTCTGTGAAGCCATATTTACACCGTATGCAGCAAAAGCTTCAATCTCTCTTTTTGACTGGTCAAGCGAGAAGAAATCAACAACACTTCGAGCCATTATGCCGCCGAAGCCCTCAATTGCCGTAAGCTGCTCAAGGTCGGCATTCATCAGATTTTCCATTGTGCCGAAATAATCCGCAAGGATTTTGCCTGCTTTCTGACCGACATGGCGGATTCCGAGCGCAAAAACGAGCTTTGAAAGGTCATTATGCTTCGATTTTTCAATTGCATCAACAAGATTCTGCGATGACTTATCCTTGAAGCCTTCAAGGGTCATAAAATCCTCTTTTTTAAGAGTATAAATTTCGCTTGCCTTGCTGAGCAATCCGCTTGAAACAAGCTTTTCAAGCACCGCATCGCCCATGCCCTCGATATCCATTGCATCTCTTGAACAAAAATGGATAAGATTGCGCAAAAGCTGCGCGGGGCATTCGGGGTTAACACATCTGACGGCGGCTTCGTCCTCCTCACGGATAACATTTGCGCCGCATGAGGGGCAAACCGACGGAAGAAGATATTTTTCGCTGTTTTCGGCATGAGAAACAACCCTGATAACCTCAGGAATAATATCTCCGGCCTTACGGATAACCACTTTGTCTCCAAGACGTATATCCTTTTCGTTAATGAAATCCTGATTGTGAAGCGTTGCTCTTGAAACTGTTGAGCCTGCAACAAGAACGGGCTCAAAGACGGCGGTGGGTGTCAGAACTCCCGTTCTGCCGACGGCAACCTCAATATCAACAACCGTTGTTTCCTTCTCCTCCGGCGGATATTTGAACGCAAGCGCCCAGCGCGGAAATTTTGCCGTGCTGCCTATTTCGGCACGTTGAGCAAAAGAATCAACCTTGATAACCGCTCCGTCTATATCAAACGGCAAGGAAGAGCGCATTTCGCCGATATGCAAAAGCTCGGCAATAACATCTTCAATGTTGTTGAATTTATTGTAAAAAGGTATTGTTTTAAAACCGAGAGTTTTCAGAAAATCGATTGACTGCTTATGGCCTGTTATCTCGGAACCGCCATATTGTTGAGTGTTGAAAACAAAAATATCAAGTTTTCTTGATGCCGTAATCTGAGGGTTTTTCTGGCGCAGCGATCCTGCCGCCGCATTTCTGGGGTTTTTAAAAGTCTTTTCGCCGTTGAGCTCCTGCTCCTCAACATGAGAAGCAAAAACTTTTTTTGACATATACACCTCGCCTCTGACGATAATTGATTCATCGGATTTAAGGCGCAGAGGTATTGAATTGACCGTTCTCAGGTTTGCCGTAACATCTTCGCCGACAATTCCGTCGCCCCTTGTTGCTCCTCGAACAAAAACACCGTTTTCATATTCAAGCGCAACGGAAAGGCCGTCAATTTTCGGCTCAACAACATATTCCGCATCAGGAAACATTTCTCTTACCCTTGCATCAAACGCACGCACTTCATCAAGGCTGAATGCATCCTGCAAACTTTCAAGCGGAACAGCATGCGTTACGGGTTCAAAAAGTCCGTCTGCGCTGCCTCCGACGCGCTGCGTAGGCGAATCAGGCGTTATAAGCTCGGGATATTCCTTTTCTATCGCCGCAAGCTCACGCTGAAGCATATCATATTCATAGTCCCCTATTTCGGGATTATCCTCAACATAATATTTGTGGCTGTGATAATTGAGCAGGTCGCGCAGCTCCTTTGCCCTCTCCTGTGCTTTTTCAAACTGCATAGCCGTTACTTCCTTAAAAATTTAATGATAATATTATACCAATTTTTCATAATAAAATCAATGGTCTAATTATAAAAGGGTCGATGCGGCATCGCCCCCTGCATTCCGAGCACATCATTCAACCATAACGCTCGGAACAGAACCGACTATAACCGTTTGGGCAACACAGAAGGATGTTTCAACGGTTTGTGAAACACGTTTACCTGCCATATTCAGCATAACCGTTGTTTCTATGTTAAGCATAACGCTGTGCTGAGTCTGATTTATGCCTGCGGCGGTGAAAACATTTTCAAAATCGGATTGGGTTGATGAAGAAAAGCCGACGTCAACATCTATGTAAGGCCCCCATCCCGAAAAAAGCGTAACACCGCTTGCCGTGCCGAGTGAAACGGTTACCTCGGTTTTGCCCTTTTCGTTGAATGCGGCATCAACCGCATTTGTTACCTGCGATTTAAAAAGATTCATTTTAACAATATCGGTGGTTATTCCTGTTATCGTGTTGATATCGCTGTAGTTTATGTCAATAATTTCGGAATAAGCAGGAGCGTTTTCGGAAAGCATTTTTTCAACGGCGGAGTTGACTGTTTTTGAACTGAGGGCATAAGCCTCCAGTGCGGCAAGGTCATAAATCGCAGGGCGAAGCCTTGCATCAAGCAGCAAAACGGCAATTAAAAACAAAATCACGGCACACGCTGCTTTAAACAGTATGCTGCCTCTGCGCCGATAAAACCGCCTGCGTTTCATTATATCACCCCTGTTTATTATATGCGGAAACATTATATATGATTGTAAGAAATTTGTAAGAATATGTTCATAAACAGTCAAATATTAACAGGTAGAATAAGGCTGCATAGATATATCCATATCAAAACAGACAAGAGGTGCTGCTTATGAAAAAAGAGCATAGAGAAGTTATAATCGGCTCTGTCGCTGCCGCAATAATCATTGTGTTAATCGGATTCGTTTCTTTTGAAAAACTCGGCACATTCAATTTTATAAAAGCCGGTATCGGCTTTGCGCAGATTCAGCTCACCGACACCGATTATGTTGAAATTCAAAAGTCACCGCGAATTATGCTTGTGAAAAACGACGGCAGCAGCCACATGGAATTCATGGCAATGTTAGAAGCCGAAGGTTACGAATATGACCATGAAGCTCAGATGGGTTCCTCTCATGTTTTGAAAAAAGACGGCGAAACGCAGCTTGTTCTTTCACACTCCGGAGGAAATTTCACAAGATGGACATGGAACAAATAAGCAAAAGCACTCCAAATGCATTTGGAGTGCTTTTGTTTTACACGGGCGATTTGTGAATCGCCCCTACACTATTAATCTTCGATTGCCGCCTTGCGGGAATTGATTTTTCTGAAAATTTCCGGGTCAAATTTGGGCGTTCTGTCGTAGTAATAAAGCCCGTTCTGCTCCTGCTCGATATCATAAAGCTGGGTGTAGCAGAAGCCAAACATTCTGTAGTTATCCAGAAGTGCATTTGTAAGGCCTGCATAACGTTCAACAAGCTCCTCTTCGGTTTTGGGCGCATTGCCGTAGCCCCACGCATCGCCTCTGTCGCCTCTTGACCACTGAAGTCCGCCGTATTCGCTGACCCATGCGCAGCCCTTGCCGCTGTACATCTGCCTGTCGGGGAATCTCTCATAAAGAATTCCCTCTGTCATGAGCTTATCGTAATTCTCTTTAAATACATGATAATCCTGCTCATAATCATGAACATCATAAATATCGGTAATAGTGTGGAAATTGCCGCTGGTATCAATGCAGGGGCGGGTTTCGTCAATATGCTTTGTAACTTTATAGATGGTTGAAATAACATGGTCATACTGTTTTCTGCCGTCTATATCCCATGTTTCGTTGAACGGGCACCAACCGATAATCGAAGGATGGTTAAAGTCTCTTTCAACGCATTCGCACCACTCGGGCAGCATTACCGCAAGTGAGAACGGATTTGACCAATCCAGACCCCAGTTGCCGTATTCTCCCCAAACAATGTAGCCGAGTCTGTCGCAATGATAAAGGAATCTCTTTTCAAACACTTTCTGGTGAAGCCTTGCTCCGTTGAAACCAACGGCAAGAGAAATTTTAATGTCATTTATAAGAGCTTCTTCCGATGGTGCTGTATAAATGCCGTCGGGATAGAAGCCCTGGTCAAGAACAAGGCGCTGGAACACGGACTTGCCGTTAATGAGGAATTTATAATCATCAAGTTTAACGTTGCGAAGTCCGAAATAGCTCTTAACCTTATCTTCACCGAAGGTCAGTTCAAGGTCATAAAGTCTGCCGCAGCCAACCTCCCAAAGATGGATTTCGTCAAGCTTTATTTCACCCGTTACCGTTGAAGCGGCTTTCTTCGAAAATGTTCCCATGGGCTTGCCCTCATAGGAAGCGGCGGCGGTAAATTCACCCTCGCCCTCAACAACGGCAGAGATTGCAAGAACGCCGTTGATATAATCGGGATAAAGCTTGAAGCTCTTAATATATGCCTTGGGAACAAATTCAAGCCAGACTGTTTGCCAAATACCAGTTGTTCTTGTGTAATCACAGCCTCTTGATTTGAGGTCGGGGCACTGCTTGCCTCTGGGAACAAGCGGATCTCTTACGTCGTCAACAGCACGCACAATAAGAGTGTTTTCTCCCTCGTTGAGATATTCTGTAACATCGAATTTGAATGAAGCGTAGCCGCCCTGATGAGTGCCCGCCTTTTTGCCGTTGATATAAACCGTAGTGTCATAGTCAACTGCACCGAAATGAAGGATAACTCTGCCCGCAAGCTGTTCGGCGGTAACGTTAACCGTTCTTCTATACCATACTGCAGGAATAAAATCAGTATATTCAATGCCGGAGAGCTTGCTTTCGGGGCAGAAAGGGACGGTTATTTTTGTTTCCCACTCCGCTCTGTCAAGAATATCGGACTGGTGCTTGCTGTTGCCGAAATCGAATTCAAAATCCCATTCACCGTTGAGATTGAGCCAATTTGCTCTTTCAAACTGCGGATCGGGATGCTCATGTCTGGGAATGTTAGTCATAATTATTACTCCTTAAAATATCTTTCCTCAAGCATTGCCGCAAGGCAATGATAAACAGGCAGCGTAAGCTCCTGAATTTTGAATGTTTCTGTTTCCGGAAGTTTTATGCATACATCGCACAAACCGCTTAACCGGCTTTCTTTTTCTCCGGTTATTGCAACGGATTTTATCTCCGCCGCTTTTGCCGCCGCAGCGGCATAAACAATATTATCCGAATTTCCCGAAGTGCTGAAGCACAAAAGAACATCGTTTTTCTTTGCATAAGCGTAAACCTGCTGAGCAAAAACAAGCGACGGAACGGCATCATTTTCAAAAGCAGTCATCAAAGCCGAATGGGCGCAAAGCGAAATTGCCGGCAGCCCCTTTTGGAGATTATCTGCTGCATATTTATCCTCAAAAAGCTCCTTTTCCTGCTCCGAAAGGGGCCTTTTTTTCAGAAATCCCTTCATCAGCTCGCCAACAAAATGGTCACAGTCGGCAGCTGAGCCTCCGTTGCCGCAGCAAAGAATCTTGGCGTCATTATCATAACAGTCCGAAAACGCTTCAAAGGCTTTATTTATATCATCTCTACAAACTTTCAGGCAGGGATATCGTTCAAAAAGTTCATTAAATATACGGCTCATTTTGCACCCTCCGCAAAATCCTTTGCAACGCCGATTGAAGCATAATCACCGATATCGTCACCGAGCATTGCAGGAACTATTTTACAGCATTCACAAGAAATTGCAAGAGCCTCTTTTTTTATTGTTTCATTCATGCTTTCAATCAGGAGATGACCCGAACGCTGAAAAATGCTTCCGATAACAATTCTTTCCGGGTTAAGAATATCAATTAAAACAGACAGCCCCAACCCGAGCTTTTCGCCGCAGCGGCGATATATTGCGTTTGCAAGCCTGTCACCGCTCATTGCAGCCTCTGCAATGGTTTTAGCTGTTACGTTATCATGCGGTATCGAGGTTGTTCCGTTATATATTGCAAGCATCTTTTTGCCCATTGCCGCAATGCCTGCTCCGCTGCAAAATCCCTCAAACGAGCCTGCTTTCCCGTAAGCGACAGGCCCGTCGGCATCAAGCCTTATGTGGCCAACCTCACCCGCCGTTCCGCAAGTGCCGCTGTAAAGCTTGCCATCAAGAATCAAACCGGCTCCCATGCCCGTGCCAAAGGTAAGAAAAATCATGTTTTTTGTGCCTCTGCCCGCTCCGAACTGCCATTCCGCAAGCGCACAGGCATCAGCATCGTTTCTTATTTTGCACGGAACACCGAGCTTTTCATTAACAATATCCGCAAGAGGGACATTATCCCAATCGGGCAGATTCGGAGGACGCATAATAACACCGGTATCGCTGTTAAGAGGTCCGCCGCAGCTGACGCCGCAGGCAAGAACATCTTCGGAAGAAATGCCGTTTCTTTCGAGCAACTCTTGCGCCGATGAAATCAAATCGGCAACAACAGCCTCATATCCGCGCTCAACCTTTGTTTCAAACCGAATTTTATCTTTGATTGCGTTGCCGCTTTTTTCGCTGATTACAACTGCACATTTCGTGCCGCCGATATCCATGCCGAGGTAATATTTCATTTCAAAACCCCCAAAGCTTTCCGCCATTTACAGCATTAATTATATACACAAATTCTTTTTTAGTCAACAAAGTAATATTACGGCTTTTTCGGCAAAAAATACCGAGGAAAGGGATGAGAAAAGATGGCTGTTACTCTTATTCGCGCAACCGTTCTTTATGCAATAATCATTTTTTTGATAAGACTCATGGGTAAACGTCAAATCGGAGAATTGCAGCCATCTGAGCTCGTTATCACTATATTGCTTTCGGAAATAGCATCAATCCCCATGCAGGATAACAATATTCCGATATTGCATTCCGTTGTTGCGCTGTTTGCGCTTGTTGCTTATGAAATTTTAACCTCTGCGGCAGGGCTGAAAAGCTACAAGCTGCGTTCATTCATGCAGGGGCATCCCATTATCGTTATCCGTGACGGAAAGATTGATATAAAAGCTCTTAAAAAACTCAGAATGTCAGTCAACGACCTTATATCCGCCCTCAGGCAAAAGGATGTTTTTGAAATATCTCAGGTGTCTTACGCCATTTTTGAAACCAACGGAAAAATAAGCGTGCTGCTAAAGCCCGAATACCGAAACGCAAACGCTTCAGACTTAAAACTTGTTCCGAAAGATTGCGGCATGCCGTTTGCCGTTGTCTGCGACGGCAAAATAATGGATGATGTTGTTTCTGAAGCCGAGCTGGAAATGAGCCAAATAAAAAAGCTGGTTATATCAACAAAAATTCCCGTTGAAGAAATTTTAATCATGACCGTTAACAGCGAAGGCATATCATATATTGCAAGAAAGGATTTGCAAAATTGAAAAGAATTTTTGCAGCCGTAATTCTGCTTGCCGTTGCGGTTTCTCTTGCCGTCTGGTCAGGCATAACGTTCAAAAAAGAAATGAATTCTCTCTGCGAGAGCTTAAACAGTCTTATACAGATATCGGAGGAAAATAACGTAAACAAGCTCAAAAAGGAAACTCAGCTGCTTGTTGATGAATGGAACAGATCCTCAGAGCTGCTGCATTCACTGGTTGTGCACGAAGGAATGGATGAACTTGAAGAATCAATCACCGCCCTGCCGCTAATTCTTGAGCATTCGGAAATTGATGAATTCAAAAACAAATGCATCGAAGCCATCAACATCATCGGCAATCTGATACAAGCTGAAAAAGTTAATATCGGAAACATTTTATAAAAAAATTATGTATAATTTGTAAAATTCATATTATGCAAACGCAAAACTATTGTGTTTTAAGAATAAAGATGATAAAATATATTCAAGTTCAAATATATTGAACCGAAAGCGAAGGAGGAGAATTATATGGAATACGCTATGCTGATTTTCTGGATTGTTCTGCTCGTTGTGCTTATCATTGTTGAGGCGGTTACCGCCCAGCTCGTAACAATCTGGTTTGCTGCGGGAGCAGCAGCTGCTTTGATTGCCGAGCTTTGCGGATTGCAGCAATGGCTGCAATGGATAATTTTCATTGCTGTTTCCGTTATCGCTCTTGTTGCAACCCGCCCGCTTGTCAGAAAGGCAACGAAAAAAACAATGCAGCCCACAAATGCGGACCGATGTATCGGGCAGACTGCAGTAGTCACCGAGGACATCAGCAACATTGAGGGTAAAGGGCAGGTTCACGTTAACGGAATCACTTGGACCGCACGCTCTTCAGACGGAACCGAGTTTAAAAAAGACGATCGCGTTACCGTCGAAAAAATTGACGGTGTTAAACTGATTGTAAAAGCTCAGACCCAAAACTAAACTTATTGAATCAGGAGGAAATGGTTATGGAATTCATCGGCGGCATTATTTTAATTTTTCTTGCAATTTTCCTTATTGTAATAGTTATTATGAACATCAAAATTGTTCCGCAGTCCAAGGCTTATGTTATCGAAAGACTCGGAACATACAGCGCAACTTGGCAAACGGGTCTCCATGTTAAAATTCCGTTCATTGAAAGAATCGCAAAACAGGTTTCTCTTAAGGAACAGATTGTTGACTTTCCGCCTCAGCCCGTTATCACAAAAGATAACGTTACAATGCAGATAGACACTGTTGTTTTCTTCCAAATCACCGACCCCAAGCTCTTCACTTACGGTGTTGAAAGACCGATTTCTGCAATTGAAAATCTTACAGCAACAACACTTCGTAACATTATAGGTGAAATGGAGCTTGACCACACACTCACTTCAAGAGATATCATAAATGCAAAAATCAGAGGCATTCTTGACGAAGCAACAGACCCGTGGGGAATCAAGGTTAACCGCGTTGAGCTTAAAAACATCCTTCCCCCAAAAGAAATTCAGGATGCAATGGAAAAGCAGATGAAGGCAGAGCGTCAGCGCCGTGAAGCCATTCTCACCGCAGAGGGCGAAAAAGCAAGCAAGATTCTTGTTGCGGAAGGCCAGAAAGAAAGCAAAATTCTTGCCGCAGAAGCTGAGAAGCAGAGCGCAATTCTTGCTGCAGAGGCTATCAAGGAAGCTAAAATCCGTGAAGCAGAAGGTGAAGCGGAAGCTATCATGAAGGTTGAAGAGGCAAGAGCAAAAGCAATTGAGCTTATCAATCAGGCAGCTCCAGGCCAAGGCTATTTGACAATCAAGAGCCTTGAAGCATTCGAAGCTGCAGCAGACGGCCAGGCAACGAAGCTCATTATTCCCAGCGATTTGCAGGGAATTGCAGGTCTTGCGGCAAGCGCAAAGGAAATAATAAAATAAAGCAAAAACAGCCGTCAGAAATTCTGACGGCTGTTTTTTATCTTGGATAAATAATATTTGTTTTTTTTATTTTTTTATTGAATTTGTTTTAATAAAATGTTACAATGAGACGAAAAGTTCATTATTGTCGCAAAAAGCGGCAGGTGTTTTCACTTCAACTATTAATAACCGCGCTGTTGCATGCGGTTATATGAAAGGATAATGCTACTATGGAATACAAAATGATTCTCACGCAGGAGGAGCAGGATATACTCAACGGCTCCAAGGGCGAAGCAATGGCAAAGGTTATGAAAACCCTTGTTCTTTACGGCGAAGCATTCGGCGCAACAAAGATGGTTCCCGTTGAAAGCAAGATGGGCCACCTTGTTACAAGCTTCGGTCTTAAGGTTATGAAACCCGTTTACGACCTTATGGATCAGCTTATTGCAGGCGGTGCGCTTTCACAGCAGAAATTCTCCGTTGACCCTAAGCCCCTTGACCCCAACGTTCCCGCAAACTTCCTTCAGAAGCTTATTTTCAATAAATTCATGTACAGCATGCAGAACAGTTATGATGCTCAGCTTTCAAAGCTCGGCCTTATTGATGACAAATCATACACATGCACCTGCTACATGGACGAAGTAGGCAACATTCCCAAGAAGGGCGAAGTTCTTTCATGGGCTGAATCCTCCGCAGTTGTTTTTGCCAACTCCGTTCTCGGCGCACGCTGCAACAGAAACTCCGGCATTATTGAGCTTTTCGGCTCAATCGTTGGCAGAGTTCCCTATTTCGGCCTTGTTACAGACGAAGGCAGAAAAGCAACCTGGGTTGTTGAAGTTAAAACAACAAAAAAGCCCGAGGCTCAGATTCTCGGTTCCGCAATCGGCATGAAGGTTATGGAAGATGTTCCCTATATCAAGGGTCTTGACCAGTGGATCGGCACCGAGCTTGACGGCAACACCAAAGCATATCTTAAAGATTTCGGCGCTGCAACAGCTTCCAACGGCGCTGTTGGTCTTTACCATGTTGCAAACCTTACTCCCGAAGCAGTTGAACAGGGCGAAGCTCTTATCGCAGAGGGTGCGCAGGTTTATGTTGTTGACGATGCAGAGCTTGAAAGAGTTCAGGCTAACTATCCCGTTATGTGGAAGGATAAAAACGCAACACCCAAGCTTTGCTTTGTAGGCTGCCCCCACCTTTCACACGCTCAGCTTATTGAGTGGACCGATAACGTTGTTGCCGGTCTTAAGAAGAACGGCCTCAAGAAAGTCTCAATCCCCACAGTATTCACAGCTGCACCTGCTGTTGTTGAGGAATTCAACAAAACTCCTTACGCAGCAAAACTAAAGGCAACAGGCGTTGTTCTCAGCTACATCTGCCCGCTGATGTATATGAACAATCCTCTTTGCAAGAAGATGCCTGTTATAACCAACTCAAACAAGCTCAGAACATACACAACCTCTCGCTATTATAAGAGCGACGAGATTCTTGATATCATCACAAAGGAGGCAAAGTAAAATGAAACAGTTTAAAGGACGTCCCGTTTGTGCAGGCTCCTGCACCGCAACCGCACTTGTTTCTCACGGCGGTTTCAACACCCTTGCCTCTTTCCAGAACGCTCTTCAGTTTGGCGACAAAGAAGCTAAGTGCGGCGACCAGAACAACGCTGACCTCTACGGCAAGCCCATGGTTAACACCGCTCTCTGCCTGCCCCAGACTATCGGTTCAACAACAGGCGGCATGGTTCTCTACTGCGCAAACGTTATGAAAAGAAACCCCACATGCATGCTTTTCTCAGAGCATATCGACTCACTTGCATGCGCAGGCGCTGTTCTTGCAGCAGTTTGGGCAGACGAACCCATGGTAACAGTTGACTGCCTTGGTCAGGAATTTCTTGACTATGTTAAAGACGGCATGAAGATTACCGTTGACCCCGACGGCACCGTAACTGTTGAATAATTTTCAAATCAATATTATTAAAAAGGCTTGCACGGTTAATCCCGTGCAAGCCTTTCCGTTTTGCTTATCCCCTGTTTTATTCGGCAATTCCTATGCCCAGACTGACAGATAACGCTCTGTCAACTCTTATCATATCGCTTTCGTCAAGAATGCCCATTTTTTCACGAAGCCGTTTCTTATCAAGCGTGCGAACCTGTTCAAGCAACACTATTGAATCCTTTGCAAGTCCGCAGCCGTCGGCATTGACTCTGATATGTGTGGGCAGACTTGTTTTGAATCGCTGGCTTGTTATTGCGGCGGCAATTACCGTTGGGCTGAATTTGTTGCCCACATCGTTCTGAACGATAAGTACGGGTCTTGTTCCGCCCTGTTCCGAGCCGATAACCGGGCTCAGGTCGGCATAATAGATTTCTCCCCGTTTAACGGTCACAAAAATCACTCTCCGAATGTACTTAGATTAACTGACACCATTATTTTTGGCACTCGGAAGGCAAAATAAACGTATTTTTGAAATTGGGGAGCAAAAAATTTCAAAATTGCCTGTCCTTATATTTTCAGTATATTCTCAGAATGTTTGTTATGTTAAAAAAACCGCCGATTCAATCGGCGGTCAAAAGCACTTTCCATGCGTCAGTAAGCCGTTCAAAGCTCCATGCAGCATTTGCGGGGCTTGTTGAAGGGAGGCATATCGCTTTTATGCCTGTTTTTGGTAAAGTATATTTATTATAGTATTTTTCAGCAGTTTTTCCGTTAACAAAAATTCTGTCAACCTTGCTGTTGCCGATAATAACCGAAAGGTCGTTTGCAGTAACATCTCTTATTGTGCTGTCTGCGCTGCCTTCAATTTCACATTGGCCTATAACATCCCATAAGGCAAGATTATTTGAAAGTACAAGCTTTTTCTTTTCTTCAACAGTTTGCGGCTTTTCTTCACCCAAAACAGCGGCAAGAACTGCCCAGAACCTGTTTTGAGGATGGCCGTAGAAAAATGCTGCCTCTCTGGATTTAACGGATGGGAACGAACCCAAAATCAGCGTTTTTGAATTTTTGTCAAAGAGCGGAGGAATGGGATGAACTATCATTTCTTTTCTCCGTTTATGTATTTTTTGAGTATTCCCGAAGCAGGGACAAAAACCGCAAATGTGACAGCCGAGTTTATTCCCGCCTTAAGCAGATTAAAAGGAATAATTGCAGGAATAAGCATTTCAATAACTGCATGTGTTCCTGCCCCGAGGAAAATGCCCGTAAAGACCAGATTCAGCGGTATCATAACAGCTGTCATTGCAACCGTACCCAGTATAAGCCCTATAATAAGACTTGATGTTGTTTTTTTGCGTTTGTAGATAACCGACGGAATAAGGATAAGTACCGAAGAAGCAATAAAATGCATCAAAAAGCCTATCCAGCCGCTGGAAGCACTGACTGTTATCGCCTGAATAATGCAAACAGCAAGCAAAATAACTATGCCAGAAACGGGGCCAAGCAGCAACGAACCGATAAGCACCGGAATATCCGCAGCATCATATTCCAAAAAAGGCGCTGCAGGTATCAGCGGAATGTGCACCGTGCAGACCAGAACAACCGAAAGTGCGGTCAGCATTGCCATGATTGCAGTTTTGATTACGCTGTTGAGTGTTTTGCCGTTTTTCATAAATATTCTCCTTTCGCTCGGAGATGCCGAAGAAAACAAAAAGCCCTGCAAAAAAATGCAGGGCACAATGCTTGAAATCATCAGCATTCTCTTCCATCCGGACTTTACCGTCGGTTGCGGAATTTCACCGCATCAGCCGCATAGCGGGTCGTGGACTATACCACCGGTGGGGAATTTCACCCCGCCCCGAGAACTCTTCTTTAATATCATTATACGCTGTGTGGCAGATTTGTCAACAAAAAACACAAAAAATTAATTTACTGTTTGTGTTTTATATAAATATGTGCTACAATTATTTTGAAATAAAGATATATCCTGAAAGGACGATAATATATGAATTTCACACCGATAGGAGGCAGCGGAACTCATGAAGGCTTTTGCCTCATAAAATCAGTTGAAAAAAAACTGACTGCAAAGGGCGTTCCGTATCTTGATCTCATTCTTGCCGACAACAGCGGCGAGATAAACGGAAAGCTTTGGGACTACAAAGACACACCTTCGAATCAATTCAACAAGTCTGATTTTGTTAAGGTTCGCGGAACCTACGTTCCCTTTAACGACACAATGCAGTTCAGAGTTGAACGCATTCGCTGTGTTCTGCCCGAAGATAACGTTATGATTGAAGACTATGTTCCTTCTGCTTGCCTGACGGGAGAAGTTATGCTTGCTGAAGTTGAAAAGATTGTTGAGTCTTTCAGCGACGAAGAGCTTAAAAAGCTTGTTACTGCTGTTATAGATGAATACAGAGAAAGGCTTCTTTACTGGCCTGCCGCAAAGAATCTGCATCATGCAGTAAGAAGCGGCCTTTTAATGCACACTCTTTCAATTCTTCGCCTTGCAGAAAGCGTTTGCAAAATTTACCGCTTTGTTAATTATGATTTGCTTTGCAGCGGAGCAATTTTGCATGATATAGCCAAAATTGAAGAAATTGATGTTTCATCAACAGGAATTGCAAGTGAATACACGGTTAAGGGCAATTTGCTGGGTCATCTGGTAATGGGCGCAATGTGCATTGACAGAATAGGCAGGGAAATAGGAATTTCCGATGAAACGCTGACTCTTATTGAACACATACTCATTTCTCACCACGGCACTCCCGAATTCGGTGCGGCAAAACTGCCGATGTTTATTGAAGCGGAGCTTCTTTCAGAGCTTGACCTTATGGATGCAAGGCTTTATGAAATGCATCATGCGGTTGAGGGCGTTGAAAAAGGTGAATTCACTCCCCGCCAATGGGCACTTGAAAACAGAAATCTTTATAATCACGGCAAGGCCGGCAGCGGCGGAGTAGAGCTTATTGAAGATGTTTAATAAATCAAGGAGGATAAAGATATGAGAAACCACGAGATAACCAAGGTTCAGCCTTTGCTTAAAGAGGACGGAAGCCTTCGCGAGCCGGGCTGGTCAAAGCAGCTTTATCAGATTTATGACCGCAATGCAATCAAAGCCCCTAAATTCAGAATTAAAGAATGGGACTATTATTTGGTTATATCCGAAAAAAACAATTTCGGTGTGGCATTCACCTTGTCGGATGACGGCTATATCGGCCTGCAGTCCGCAACCTTGCTTGATTTTTCAAAGCCTTGGGAGCACACAGAAACAATTCTTAACGCATTCCCCATGGGCAAATTCAAGCTCCCTTCAACCAGCGCAAAGGGTAACACGGTTTATCACGACAAGCGCCTTGACATGGAATTTCAGGTTAGTGAGGGACAGCGCAGAATTGTTTGCAACTTCAAAAAATTCTGCGACGGCAAAGATTTTTCCTGCGACATAACTCTTCAGCAGCCCGAAATGGACACAATGGTTATTGCCACTCCTTGGAAAGAAAAGAAAACCGCATTCTACTACAATCAGAAAATCAACTGCATGAGGGCAAGCGGCAAGGCAACATTTGACGGCAAGGATTATGTTTTTGACCCTGCGACCGATTTCGGCACTCTTGACTGGGGCAGAGGCGTCTGGACATACGACAACACTTGGTATTGGGGTTCAGGCAACATGGATATTGACGGCCATTCTTTCGGCTTCAACATCGGCTACGGTTTCGGCGACACAAGCGCCGCAAGCGAAAACATGCTGTTTTATGACGGAAAGTGCCACAAGCTGGATGATGTTACCTTCCATATTCCCAAAAACAGTTATACCGACCCCTGGAAATTCTCATCAAGCGACGGAAGATTTGAGATGGATTTTATTCCCATCATTGACCGTGCGGCAAAAATAGACGTTAAATTTATCATAACAGACCAGCATCAGGTGTTTGGCAGAATGAGCGGCAAAGCGATTCTCGATGACGGAACAGTTATCGAAGTTAAGGATTGCCTTTGCTTTGCGGAAGATGTACATAACAAATATTAATTGGAGATAAAAAATGGATTGGACCGAAATCAAAATAACAGTTAACGCAGATGACGTTGACAGAGCGGGAGACATAGCCCAGATGGCTGTTCCCTATGGAATATACATTGAAGATTATCGCACTCTTGAGCAAGAGGCATGGGAAATTGCAAGAATTGACCTTATTGATGAAGATTTGCTTGCAAAGGACAGAAGCAAGGGTATCGTTCATATCTATATCTCACCCGAAGAAAACCCTGCCGAAGCCGTTTCTTTTCTCAGGGAAAGATATGCTGCGGAGGGCATCATAAACGAGATTGACGAATCCGTTTGCAAAAATGCCGATTGGGAAAACAACTGGAAAAAGTATTTCAAGCCCATGCCCGTGGGCGAAAGGCTGCTTATCCGCCCGATATGGGAGGATGAATATGATGCAGGCGGCAGAGCGGTTCTGCATCTTGAACCCGGCCTTGCTTTCGGTTCGGGAACACACGACACAACAAGACTCTGCCTTGAAACTCTTGAAAAATATGCATATCCCGGCAAAAGCGTGCTTGATGTCGGCTGCGGAAGCGGCATTCTTTCCGTCGCTTCGCTCCTTCTCGGTGCAGACAGCGCAGTCGGCGTTGATATAGACGCCCTTGCCGTTAAAACAGCCAAAGAAAACGGAATCACCAACGGCTTTGAAGAGCCGAAATTCACCGTTTTGCAAGGCTCCACCACAGACAAGGTAACAGGCAAATTCGATATAATTGCAGCAAATATCGTTGCTGATATTATCATAGGCCTTTGCAAGAATGTCAAAGACTACATGAATCCTGATGCAGTGTTCATCACCTCCGGAATTATAGAGCCGAGAGAGGCCGATGTTCTTGATGCATTTGCAGCAAACGGTCTTGAGGTTATTGCCCGCCATGAAAGCGGCGGATGGCTGTGTTTTGAAGCAAAGGCGGCGAAATGATGAGCATTCAGGAAGAATTAAAAGCGTTTTTGCTTGACAAAGGCGTTGCTGACGTTGGCTTTTTTAAGGTTGAAAACGGCGAAGAAAACCTGCCTTACGGCATCAGCATTGTTGCTCGCCTTTCAGAAAGCATCATTGAAGAAATCGAGGACGAGCCGACTCACACATATTTCAATCATTACCGAAATGTTAATGCATTCATTGACTCCATGCTGCTTCAGGCAGGGATGTTTTTGCAAAGAAAAGGCTATAAATATATAACAGTTGCGGCATCCCAAAGCATCAACAAAGACGGTTGGAACTATATGGCACGGTATTCACATAAAAAGGCTGCGTGCCTTGCCGGGCTCGGTTCAATCGGACGTAATTCGCTGTTTCTTCATAACGAATACGGCAGTTTTGTGCGGTTGGGAACTCTTTTTACCGACTGCCCATTTGAATGCAAAAACAAGCCGGCTCAAAGCGTCTGCACAGGCTGCGATATCTGCGTTAAGGCCTGCCCCGCTCATGCAATCAAAGGCGGCGACTGGGCGCCCGGCACTCCGCGTGAAGAAATATTTGACCCCGAAGCCTGCAGCCAATATATGAAAAGGGAATTCCAAAAAATCGGCAGAGGCTCGGTATGCGGAATCTGCATGAAAGTTTGCCCGATGAATAAAATCTGATATAAAAAACTAAAGGTGGCTTATTCCTGTTTAGGATAAGTCACCTTTTTGTTTTATTGCATTTTTTCCTGTTTAACCTTATGGTCAACAATGTGGCGTTTTGCAAGCTCTGCAGTAACCTCATCAAGAGTGATGCCCATTTCAATCATCATAACAGTTATGTGATAGAGCAGGTCGGCAATTTCATAAACAGTTTCAGCCTTGTCGCCGCCCTTGGCGCCGATAATAACCTCTGTGCATTCCTCACCAACCTTTTTAAGGATTTTGTCAATACCCTTTTCAAAAAGATAGGTTGTGTAAGAACCTTCCTTTTTCTCAACCTTTCTGCCGACAAGCATTTCATAAAGACCTTCGTAGGAAAAGCTTTCTTCCTCGGGTGCAACAATATCTTCAAAGAAGCAGGTTTCGCTGCCTGTATGGCATGCGGGGCCGTTTTTGATAACGTCAATCAAAAGAGTGTCCCTGTCACAGTCTGTGCGGATTGAAACAACCTGCTGAGTGTTGCCCGATGTTTCGCCTTTTCTCCAAAGGCATTTGCGGCTGCGGCTGTAGAAACAGGTTTTGCCCTCCTTAACAGTTATATCAAGGCTTTCGGCATTCATATATGCAAGCATAAGAACCTTTTTGCTGTAGTGGTCCTGCACAATTGCAGGGATAAGTCCGTCGCTGTTATATTTGAGTTCAATCATTTTCATATCCTCATCTCTATGTTATTATCGTTAAGATAACGCTTCAAATCCATTATGTTAACTTCCTTGAAGTGGAAAATCGAAGCCGCAAGACCCGCATCTGCACAGCCCGCTTTGAAAAGCTCAAGAAAATCTTCTTTTTTGCCTGCACCGCCGCTTGCGATAACGGGGATTGAAACAAGGTCGCTTATTTTTTGGAGCATTTCAAGGTCGAAGCCCTGCTTAACGCCGTCGGTATCTATGCTGTTAACAACAAGCTCGCCTGCGCCGTTGTTCTCGCCCATTTTTGCCCATTCGAGGGCATCAATGCCCGTGTCAATTCTGCCGCCCTTACTGAAAATATGGAAAGAACCGTCCACACGTTTGATATCCATTGAAAGCACAACACACTGGTCGCCGTATTTTTTGGCAGCTTTCTCAATAATCGACGGGTCTTTGATTGCGCCCGAATTTACGGAGACCTTATCCGCACCGCATTTGAGCACCCTGTCAAAATCATCGAGTGTGTTAATGCCGCCGCCAACAGTTAACGGAATGAATATTTCGCCTGCCACCTGCTTGAGCGCATCGGTGAAGAGCGCTCTGCCTTCAAACGAAGCCGTTATATCATAAAAAACAAGCTCGTCCGCACCGCTGTCATTATAAAAATGAGCAAGTTCAACGGGAGAAGCAACATCCTGAATTCCTTCAAAATTAACGCCCTTAACCACTCTGCCGTTGCGAACATCAAGGCAAGGTATTATTCTTTTTGTAATCATAGCGCACCTCCTGCTGCGAGCGCATCCTTAAGGCTCAGCTTGCCTTCATAGACAGCCTTTCCTACTATTGCACCGTAGATGCCCATTTCATTGAGGGTTTTGATTTCATCGGCATAGGTGATGCCGCCCGACGCCACGATTTGAAGCCCGTCAATTGTTGAAAGCTCCTTATAAATTTCAAGATTGGTGCCCGAAAGCATGCCGTCCTTTGAAATATCGGTATATATAACGGTTGCAACGCCTGTATCACGCAGCTTTTTGCAGAATTCAACCGATTTAACGGTTGTTGTTTCCTGCCATCCGCTGACGGCAACAAAACCATCTTTGGCATCAACGCCAACGGCAATTGCATCGCCGAATTTTTTAACCGCTTCTTCAACAAAAGGATAATTCCTTATTGCCGCCGTGCCGAGAATAACTCTTTTAACGCCGAGTGAAAGATAGTCCTCTACCCTTTGCATATTTCTTATGCCGCCGCCAACCTCGATAAAAAGGTCTTTGATTTGAGCGGCTTCTTTGATTGCTTCAAAGTTGACGGGAGCGCCGTCTTTTGCACCGTCGAGGTCAACTACATGAAGATTGGTTGCACCGTCTTTCATGAATTTGGAGGCCATTTCAGCGGGTGAATCGGCATAAATCTTGACCTGATTGTAGTCGCCCTTAGTCAAGCGAACAACCTTGCCGCCGAGAATATCTGTTGCGGGATATATCTGCATATATGTTTCTCCTTATAACTCGGCAAATGCCTTCAAAAGTGCAAGACCTTTTGCGCCGCTCTTTTCGGGGTGGAACTGCATGCCGTAAACCGAGCCGCTTTTGACTATTGCAGGCACAGCTACTCCGTATTCGGCAAAAGCAAGAGTATTTTCAACACAGTTTCTTGCATAAAACGAGTGAACAAAATACATGTAGTCGCCCGGCTCGATATATTTGAATATCGGGTCTGCTTTTGCAAGATTGAGCTTGTTCCAGCCCATGTGAGGAATTTTAAGGTCATTCGGAATCTGACCTTCAAGCGGACCTACATAGCCTTTGATAAGGCCGAGACCGATGTGAGCGCCGTATTCAAAGCTTTTTTCAAAAAGAAGCTGCATTCCCAGGCATATACCGAGTATTGGTTTACCTTGGGCCGCAAGTGAACAAATAAGCTTGTCCATGCCGCATTCGCGAAGCTTTTTCGCAGCATCACCGAATGCGCCGACTCCGGGAAGTATTATTTTATCTGCCGCAGCTATTTCGTCCTTATCGCCCGTAATTTTGCACTCGATTCCGAGACTTTTGAGCGACGAGGAAAGCGAAAACAGGTTGCCGCAGCCATAGTCTATTATAGCTATCATTATAAAATTCCTTTCGTTGAGGGAATTTCGCCGCCGAGAGTCAAATCTTCAAAAACAGCTTTGCAAAGTGCCCTTGAAACAGCCTTAAAAATGCCTTCAATTATATGATGGCTGTTTTTGCCCTCAAGCTGCTTTATGTGAAGAGTTATGTCACTGTTGCGGACAAATGAAATAAAGAATTCTTCAATCAGCTCAGTGTCCATTCCTCCGACTGCGGGGGTTGGAATATTGACATCATAGTTAAGAAATGCCCTGCCGCTGATATCAACACTTGCGAGAATGAGTGTTTCGTCCATGGGCAGAAGAATGCTTCCGTATCGTGAAATTCCTCTTTTTTCGCCAACAGCCTTTGCGAATGCCTGGCCAAGCACAATGCCGACATCCTCAACCGTGTGGTGATAGTCAACATGAGTGTCACCGACGCATTTAACCTTTAAGTCCATTCTTCCGTGGCGGGCAAAAAGCTCCAGCATGTGGTCAAGAAAACCGCAGCCCGTGTCTATTTCATTTTTGCCTGTGCCGTCAAGGCAAAGGCAAAGGTCGATATCTGTTTCGTTAGTTTTTCTTTTAATTGCAGCTTCTCTCATTTTATCCCTCCATTATTTCTTTTATTGCTTCAACAAGGGTTTCCATTTCTTCGGCCGAGCCGACGGTTATTCTTAAATAATTATCAATTTTGGGCTTGTTGAAATATCGGATAAGTATTCCTTTTTCACGAAGCCTTGTCGCAAGCTCTGCCGCAGGCATTTTATCACTTGATGCAAAAATAAAGTTTGCCTTTGAATCGGTGCATCTGAATCCAAGAGTGCGAAGCTGTGAAACGGTTTTCTCTCTTATTTCAACTATTTTAGCGATTTTGTCGTTGTAGTATTCGTTATCCGCAATAGCAGCCGCAGCAGCTTTTATTGACAAAGTGTTGAGATTATAGGGATTGAATGAATATTTGAGCTTGTTTAAATCGTCAATAATTCCCTTTGAACCTATGCCGAATCCTACTCGCAGACCTGCAAGCGAATGGCTTTTTGAAAAAGTGCGCGTAACAAGCAGGTTATTGTATTTATTAACAAGCTCCATGCAGCTTTCTCCGCAGAAAGCCATATATGCTTCATCCATGATTACAATATTGTCGGGGTTGGATGCAACAATCCTCTCAACCTCATCAAATGTGAGCGTTAATCCGGTGGGCGCATTGGGATTTGCAATAACTATGTTTTTGTTTTTGCCGATATAATCATTGGCATCTATTGAAAAATCGTCCTTAAGCGGAATCTGTTCAAGCTCAACGCCGAAAATATCAGCATATACGGGATAAAAGCCATAGGATATTTCAGGGCAGCAGAGTTTGCCGCCTGAGCCGCAGAAACCCATGATTGCAAACGCCAAAACATCGTCTGAGCCGTTACCGCAGAACACCATATCCGCCGTAACGCCAAACTGCTCTGCAATAGCAGTTCTGAGCTCTTTAAGCTCGGGATCCGAATAAAGATTGAGTTTGTTGATTACTTCATCACTCAAAACTTCCAGAACTTTCGGAGAAGGCGGAAACGGAGATTCATTCGTGTTAAGTTTTATAACTTTTTCGTTAACCTGCTCACCCGGAACATAGGGAACAAGCTTTTCATAGTTTTTGGAAAGAAATCTGCTCATGGGTTCACCTTATTTCTCAAATCTGATTGCTGCGCTCTTGCCGTGAGCCTGAAGCCCTTCACGGTTTGCAAAAAGAACAATGTTATCCTTAACCTTACCGAGAGCCTCTTCGGTGTAATAGATATATTGTGATTTCTTTACGAAATCGTCAACCGAAAGAGGAGAACTGAATCTTGCCGTGCCTGAAGTGGGAAGAGTGTGGTTTGTGCCTGCAAGATAGTCTCCGAGTGCTTCCGGAGTATTTTTGCCAAGGAAAATCGAGCCTGCATTTTTGATTTTATCGAGAAGAGCAAACGGCTCGTCAACACAAACCTCAAGATGCTCGGGAGCAATTTCGTTGGCAATTTCAACACCCTGCTCAAGATTGTTTGCAATGATGATTTTGCCGTTGGTTTCAATTGAAGCTCTGGCAATTTCTTCTCTGGGGAGCAGAGGAATCTGCTTTTCAAGCTCTGCCTGAACGGCATAAGCAAGCTCTTTGCTGTCCGTCACAAGAACCGCACTTGCAAGTTTATCATGCTCTGCCTGTGAAAGAAGGTCTGCCGCAACGTAAGCAGGGTTGCATGTGCCGTCCGCAAGAACAAGAATTTCGCTCGGACCTGCAATCATGTCGATATCAACAAGGCCGTAAAGCATTCTTTTTGCGGTTGCAACAAAAACGTTGCCGGGGCCGACAACCTTATCCGCCTTGGGAACGCTCTCGGTTCCGTAAGCAAGAGCGGCAACGGCCTGAGCCCCGCCGGTTTTGATTATTGTGTCAACACCCGCAATTTTTGCAGCGCATAAAATTGCCGAAGGAATATTACCCTGCTTATCGGGAGGAGTTACCATGATTATTTCCTTAACTCCCGCAATTTTGGCGGGAATGGCATTCATAAGAACGGTTGAAGGATAACTTGCTGTGCCGCCGGGAACATAGATGCCAACCTTTTCAATCGGAGTTATCTTCTGGCCGGAAACAACGCCGCCTTCGCCCTTGATTTCAAAGCCGGAGCGAAGCTGGTTTTTGTGAAATGCCCAAATATTTGCCTTTGCCATTTCAAGAGTTTCAATCAACGCTTTATCTTCGTTTTCGTAAGCTGTATCGATTTCCTGCTGAGTTACCCGAAGATTTTCAATAGCTGCGCCGTCAAACTTGAGGCTGTATTCTTTTAGAGCCTTGTCCCCGTTTTCTCTGACGTTTTTAATGATGTCTGCAACAATTGCTTCAACGCCGCTTTCAAGCTTTATGTCACGGGTAAGAATTTCACTCTTTTCCGCATTGTCTATATTAATAATCTTAATCATTTTGCAAGCTCCTTTTTAAGCTTTTCCATAAGCTGCTCTATATCAGCGCCTTTGAATTTATAGGAAGACTTGTTTGCAATAAGCCTTGCGCTGATGGGCATTATTTTTTCATATACTCTCAAATTGTTTTCCTTGAGAGTTTTACCGGATTCAACTATATCAACAATAACATCCGAAAGGCCGAGAAGAGGCGCAATTTCGATTGAACCGTTGAGTTTGATTATTTCAATTTCTCGGTTAAGAGAAATATAATAATTCTTTGCTATGTTAACAAATTTTGTTGCAACCCTTAACGGGCGGTCAAAATCCTCTGTGTAATCATTCGGTGCGGCAACGCACATGTTGCATTTTCCGAGATTGAGGTCAAGCAACTCGTAAATATCAAAGCTGCCCTCTTCCAAAATATCCTTACCCACAACACCTATATCCGCAGCACCGTGAGCAATATAAATTGCAACGTCGGAAGGTTTAACAAGAAGATAGCGCACGCCGTTTTCGGGATTTTCAAAAACAAGCTTTCTGTTGTCGCTGTAAATCTCGCTGCAGTCATATCCTATTGAAGCGAAAAGCTCATAAACCTTATCGCCGAGCCTGCCCTTTGGCAACGCAATGTTCAGCATGCCGCCACCTCCCTCAATGCGCCGTTTTCAAATGTGTAAACAGTTTTTGCTTTATAACCGTCGGGAATTGTGTGTTCAACACGAACAGAAAAACCTTTTTCAACAAAGCTTTCAACAAGAGAAATCAATGAAACGCTTCTGTCGGACGAATCAAAAAGAATGAGAATATCGCTGTCAAACTCACGAACCTTTTTATAGTAAAAATTAAGATTATCAAGATAAACGGCAAAACCGATAGCCTGTGTATTCTCTCTGAGCTTGCCTGCAAGGTTATCGTATCTTCCGCCGGTAAGCACGGCTGACGGAGCCTTTTGAACATAGCCCTGAAAAATGATGCCGTTATAATAATCTGTGTTATTGAGAACAGAGAGGTCAATAAACATCTTGTCTGCCAAATCACTCTTTTTAAGAGATTCGGCAATAAATTCAAGCTCTGCACAAGCCTTTTTCATTTCATCGTTGCAGGCGAGAGCGCAAAGAGCAGGTATAGTTTCGGATATTTTACCGTTGATGCCTGCAAGCTCTGCAAGAAGCTCCGTTTTTTCGCTTCTGATGCCGCACTTTTCGCAGATTGTGCGCAAATCATGGATGTTTTTGCCCTTTATGCAGTTGATAATGTCTTTTTTGGTGTTTTCGCCGATTTCAAGCTCCGAGAGAAGCGAAGGAATGAATGCCATGTGTGATATTGACAGCACAAAGTCGCCGTCAATGGTTTTCAGGCTCTTTGCGGCAAGCATCAAAACCTCGGTAACAAGATAATTGTCAATTGCACCGAGAACTTCTACGCCTGTCTGCTTAATTTCTTTATAATCCATAGAACTGTCGCTCATTCTGAAAACGCTTTCGTTATAATAAAGCTTCGTGAGCGAATCGGAAAGCTTGGCATTTTTAACAATGGAAAGGGTAATATCAGGCTTGAGCGCCATAAGACGACCGTCGGAATTATTAAAAGCAAGAATTCCTTTGCCCGAAAGGAAATCCCTGTTATCGCTGTAGAAGCTGTATTCTTCAAATTTTGCCATTCTGTATTCTTTATAGCCCCATTGTTTATAAAGCATTGAAAGCTCGTAGGTTAAGCTGTCCTCTTTAGACAGCGAAGCAAGAAATTCGTTCATAATATTCTCCTGTTACTCTATGATACTGACAGTATAACACACTTTATTGTATTAGTCAATTAGCGATTTACCACGCTAAAACGTTTGGACTTGCCATGTTTTTATGAAAAATAAACAACAAACTGATAGCGCATGGCCGCAGCCATACGCTATAAATCAATCCTGTTCCGTATATTTTTTGAGGCAATCAAAGCTTTCCTGGCTGATAACGTGCTCAATACGGCAGGCATCAATGGCAGCCTGATCCGCACTGACTCCGATTTTTGTGAGCCATTTGGTTATGGTTTCATGCCTGTTATAAATGCTTTTGGCAATGTTAAGACCGGATTCGGTCAAAGAAATCAATCCGTCGCTATCGGTAACAACATAACCGTGTTCTCTGAGGTTTCTCATGGCAACACAAACACTGGGTTTGGAAAAGCCAAGTTCTGTTGCAATGTCAACAGAACGGACTCCCGGCTTTTTTTTGCTGAGAATAAGTATTGTTTCAAGATAGTTTTCAGCAGATTCGCCCATTATCATTTTCTTCACCTCTGAGTTTGAATTAGTCGGCTAACCGATGTAAATGATATATTAACATATTATATATTTTTTTTCAAGGTTTATTTATTAAAAGAAAAATTTTAATAATATGAGCTGTAACGTGTTTTTGCAATAAATTCAACTGTAAAACAGATCTTCAATAACATCAAAAACATGATTTGGTTCAACATTGTTTTTATTCATAAGTTCAACAGCCTTTTCAGCTTCACTTTTATCTGTTGTGAAATCAATGAGAATTTTGTCTCCGTCGGTTATTCCGAATAAAATTTTTGTTTTTCCGCAAATGATTTTAACTGTTTTTGCCACTCTGTACATATTGACACTCCCTATTTATAGTTCCAAAGCGTCACAAATTATAGATGCTTTCTCAAAAAATTTCAACAGAGTTTCAATAAAAAAGATGATTATATAAACAAATTGCAAAAACTGCATAAACCCAATTAAAAGCGGCCTGCAGCGGTAAAATTCCGATGCAAGCCGTATTCCTAAAATATTTTATCCTTTACTTTGTAAATATCCTTGACGGTTTATTTAACGGGAACAAGCTTTTCCTTGCCGCCCATATACGGACGAAGTGCAACCGGTACGTTCACGCTGCCGTCCTCATTGAGGTTGTTTTCAAGGAATGCAATGAGCATTCTGGGCGGAGCAACAACGGTGTTGTTGAGGGTATGGGCAAAATACTTTTTGCCGTCCTTGCCGTTAACTCTGATTTTGAGCCTGCGTGCCTGTGCATCGCCGAGATTCGAACATGAACCAACCTCAAAGTACTTTTTCTGTCTGGGTGACCATGCCTCAACGTCAAAGGACTTAACCTTGAGGTCTGCAAGGTCGCCTGAGCAGCATTCAAGAGTTCTGACAGGAATATCAAGAGAGCGGAAAAGATCGACTGTGTTCTGCCAAAGCTTTTCAAACCACATCATGCTGTCCTCAGGCTTGCAGACAACAATCATTTCCTGCTTCTCGAACTGATGAATTCTGTAAACGCCTCTTTCTTCAATACCGTGAGCGCCCTTTTCCTTGCGGAAGCAGGGTGAATAGCTTGTGAGAGTGTGAGGAAGAGTGTCTTCGTTAACGATTGTGTCGATATATTTACCAATCATTGAGTGTTCGCTTGTGCCGATAAGATAGAGATCCTCGCCCTCAATCTTATACATCATTGCATCCATTTCGGCAAAGCTCATAACGCCTGTTACAACGTTGCTGCGAATCATAAAGGGAGGCACGCAATAGGTGAAGCCCCTGTCAATCATGAAATCTCTTGCATAAGAAATAACGGCAGAGTGAAGTCTTGCGATATCACCCATGAGATAATAGAAGCCGTTGCCTGCAACGTTTCTTGCGGCATCAAGGTCAATGCCGTTAAAGCGCTCCATGATGTCGGTATGATAAGGAATTTCAAATTCCGGAACAACAGGCTCTCCGTATTTGGTAACCTCAACGTTTTCGCTGTCATCCTTGCCGATGGGTACACTCGGGTCAATGATGTTAGGAATAATCATCATTATTTTGGTAACCTTTTCGGCATATTCCGCCTCAAGCTTTTCGCATTCAGCAAGTCTTTCGGAGAATTCGGTTACCTTTGACTTTGCAGCCATTGCTTCATCCTTTTTGCCCTGAGCCATAAGCATACCGATTTCTTTTGAAACCTTGTTACGGTTTGCACGCAGGCTGTCTGCCTCCCCCTTAACGGCTCTGGACTTGGCATCAAGCTCGATTACCTCGTCAACAAGGGCAAGCTTGCTGTCCTGAAACTTCTTTTTGATATTTTCCTTAACGATATCGGGATTTTCCCTTAAAAATCTGATATCAAGCATATTTTCAACTCCTAAAGTTTTTTACAACGCTATTTTAATCCAATTTCGAAATGAAGTCAACCGCATCGGCAACGCATTTGTCATCTGCAAGTTCAATCGCACCCTTATCAACAAGAGATGCGGTCTTGGGGTCAATGGGGATTCTGGCAAGCACGGGAACACCGAGTTCCTTGGCAATTTCATCAATCTTGCTTTCGCCGAAGATTTTGAACTCCTTGCCGCAATCGGGGCAAACAACATAGCTCATATTTTCAACAAGACCGAGCACCGGAATGTTCATGAGCTTTGCCATGTTATAAGCCTTTTTGACTATCATTGTTACCAAATCCTGCGGAGTGGTAACAATTACAATTCCGTCAACGGGAAGATTCTGGAAAACCGTGAGCGAAACATCGCCTGTTCCGGGAGGCATGTCAACAAACATATAGTCAACATCGCCCCACGCAACATCCTTCCAGAACTGCTGAATAACGCCCGAGATAACAGGACCTCTCCAAACAACGGGAGATTCTTCGCTTTCAAGAAGGAGATTTATGGACATTATTTTTGTGCCGTTCTTGCTTTCTTCGGGAAGAAGGCCGCTTTCGTCAGCCTTTGCTCTTGATTTGATTCCAAACGATTTCGGGATTGAGGGGCCTGTGATATCCGCATCAAGAACAGCGCAGGCATTGCCTCTTTTCTGCATTGCGGTTGCAAGAAGCGAGGTGACGAGCGATTTGCCGACACCACCCTTACCGCTGACAACACCGATAACTTTTTTCACATTACTGAACGGGCCGCAGGGAATTCTTAAATCCTGGGCTTCTTTTCTTGAATCGCAATTGCTTGCACAGTTTGAGCAATTGCCGCTGCATGCTTCACTCATGTTAATATCTCCTATTCTAAAATGAATTTATTATAAAATCAATGCCGTAAGCAATGCCGAAAATTAACGGCATGTGGGCAACATAAATAACAAGTGCTTTTTTACCGAGAAAGCTGAAAAATACAAGTTTCTTTTCATAACACCATGCAGGATAACCTGACTTGGCAAAATATATGCCGCAAAGTGCACCTGCAAAAAATATAAATATATCGGGAAAAAGCGGGAAATAATCTGCCGAATAAAACGAAGGCGAATAAATACCGAGAGGCATAAGAATATCCGAGGTATAAAGGCTTTGCGGCAAATCAATGCTGATAAGCTCACCGTAGCTCAGGCGGCCGCTTTCAATTCCGCTTGTGAAGGCATAAAGCACCGCACAAATTATTGCGCCCGCAAACGGTGAGAGCTTTGAAAGCTGTTTTGAAAGCAGGGCAAAAACAATTACACAAACCGCAAGGAAATGCAAAATTCCGAAATATATTTCGCATTCGGCAAAGCCCAGCTTCGGCATAATAACCGCGGTAACCAAAGTCATCCCAAGCGCTATACCGAGCAAAACCGCACCCCTCTTGAGGTTGCTTTTTGAAAGAGTGCATGATATTCCGCAAATGAATATAAATATTCCTGCGAAAAACGGCTGCACAGGCATGAAAAAGATAAACAGTTCGGTTGCCCACTCCGCATTGAAGAAATCGCCAAGGATAAAAAACGCATGATAAAATATCATGCAAAAAACTGCAAGCCCTCTGATTTCATCAAGAAAATGTATTCTCTTTTTGGTAGCCGAAGTGTTTCCCATAAATTCACCTCATATTATTTTATCATAACCTATTAAAAATGCAAGCATTTATTGACTTTATTCTTATTTTGTTTTAGAATAAAAATATAATTGCGGCAAATTTTTATGTTACGGAGTTAAAAAATGATAGAAAAAATCAGAGAACTGCTTTTCAAAATTTTCAAAAAAGAAAGCTTCATAGGTAAGCTGATTGATAAACTCTTTACCGTAGAAATTATAACCTACGTATTTTTCGGAGTTCTGGCAACTGCTGTTAATTTGATAGCTTTTTATATTTTTAAACGCATTTTTATTTCTGTGGGTTGGGACGGAGTTTTTAATTCCCTTATAGCTTCCGCCGGTTGGGAAAAGGCAGTTGAGCTTCTCGGTAACGGAACAGATTATCTTGATGCAACACTCATTGCCTGGCTGGTAAGCGTTATTTTTGCTTTTATCACAAACAAGCTTTTCGTTTTCAAATCCAAAAGTTGGAAGCCTGCCATAGCAGGCAAAGAATTTGCAGGTTTTATCGGCGCAAGAGTTTTTTCACTTTTGGTTGAGATGCTCGGCATGTTTGTAATGGTAACCCTTCTTGTCTGGAACGAATTTCTCGCAAAAATACTTGTCGGAATTCTTGTCATTATTATTAATTATGTGTTCAGCAAGGTGTTTATTTTCAAAAATAAATAAGGTGATTTTATGAATATATTCGACAAAACCGTTTTGGTGACCGGTGCTGCAGGATTCATAGGCTCAAATCTTGTTAAAAAAATATTATCCGAAACAAAAAACGTTAAAGTTATCGGGATTGACAATATGAACGACTACTATGATGTCAGGCTCAAGGAGTGGCGCTTGGCAGAGCTTTCCCAAAAAAACAATTTTGAATTTATCAAGGGAAGCATTGCGGATAAAGAACTTATCTCCTCTGTTTTTGAAAAATACAAACCGCAGATTGTTGTTAACCTTGCCGCACAGGCAGGTGTCAGATACAGCATAACAAACCCCGATGCTTACATTGAAAGCAATCTTATCGGATTTTATAATATCCTGGAAGCCTGCCGCCATTCGCAAAGTGTTGAGCATCTTGTTTATGCCAGCTCTTCAAGCGTTTACGGCTCCAATAAAAAAGTTCCCTATTCGACCGATGACAAGGTGGACAACCCTGTTTCTCTGTATGCGGCAACAAAAAAATCCAATGAGCTTTTGGCTCACGCCTATTCAAAGCTCTATAATATACCTTCCACAGGTCTCAGATTTTTCACCGTTTACGGCCCCGCAGGCCGCCCCGACATGGCATATTTCGGGTTCACGAACAAGCTGAGGAACGGTGAAAAAATTCAGATTTTCAACTATGGCAACTGCCAAAGAGATTTCACCTATGTTGACGACATTGTTGAAGGCGTTTTCCGTGTTATGCAGAAAGCTCCCGAAAAGCTGATTGGTGAGGACGGGCTCCCGATTCCGCCGTATGCAGTCTATAACATAGGCAACAGTCAACCGGAAAACCTTCTTGACTTTGTTGATATTCTTCAGCAGGAGCTTGTCAGAGCAGGCGTTCTTCCAAACGATTATGATTTTGAAGCTCACAAGGAGCTTGTTCCAATGCAGGCGGGCGATGTGCCCGTTACTTACGCAGACACTTCAGCGCTTGAACGTGATTTCGGCTTTAAGCCGTCCACTTCTTTGCGTGAAGGTCTGAGAAAGTTTGCAGAGTGGTACAAAGATTTTCACTTGAATCAGGATGCAGAATGAGGGAATAAACATGAAAATATCCGATATTCTTAAAAGCGAAAAACCTTCACTTTCTTTTGAGGTTTTTCCTCCAAAAACAAACGATACATATGAGAGCATCAAAGCCTCCGCACTTGAAATAGCAGAGCTTAAACCCGATTTCATGAGCGTAACTTACGGCGCAGGCGGAACAACAGGCTCTTACACAATCGACATTGCCGAAAGCATATTAAAAACAGGAGTCACTCCAATCGCTCATTTAACCTGTGTTTGCTCAGGCAAGGATAAAATTCAAAGTATTCTTACCGAAATGAAGCAAAAAGGCATTGAAAACATCCTTGCGCTTCGCGGCGACATGCCCGAAGGAATGACGGAAAAAAGCCTTGATTTCACACATGCAAGCGACCTTGTTGAAGAAATCCGAAATTTCGGAGGCTTCTGCATCGGCGGCGCATGTTACCCCGAGCGTCACCCCGAAATCGACAGCCAGAAAAAGGACATAATCAAACTAAAAAAGAAGGTTGACTGCGGCTGTGAATTCTTAACAACTCAAATGTTTTTTGATAACAGCATACTTTACAGCTTTCTTTACAGAATCCGCGAAGCAGGAATAACCGTTCCGGTTATCCCGGGAATCATGCCCGTTACAAATCCGGTGCAAATAAAACGTATCTGCTCGCTTTCGGGCACGGTTCTCCCCCGCAAGTTCATCAGAATGGTTGACCATTTCGGCAACGACCTCAAAGCTCTCAAACAAGCAGGCATTGCCTATGCCACGGAACAGATTGTTGACCTTTATTCCAACGGAATCAAGGCAGTTCATGTTTATTCAATGAACAAGCCGGATGTTGCTCAAAAAATTCAAGATAACCTTAAGGATATAATAGGATGACACAAACAATAAAAACAACGGCAGCCGAGATAAGCATCGACCTTAAGGAGGTCGCCGTTTATCTCGGCTATTATTCGGCAAATAATATTGATAAAAAAATCATTGACGAATGCACGGAAGAATTTCTCAATCATGCAGAATTCAAAGCATGCTTTTCAAAAATTCCTGTTTGCATCGGCAACGAAATCGATCTCGGTTTCATGAAAGTCAAAAGTGAATCGCTCAAAAAAAATCTTAACGGCTGCAGCGAGATTTATGTGTTTGCTGCAACAACGGGATTCAGCGCCCAAAGACTAATCGAACGCAACGCCGTTATTTCCCCTATTAAGGGAATTGTTACGGACTGTGTCGGTTCGGCGGCAATTGAAGCCTTTTGCGACAAAATAAATTTATCTTTTGAAAACACCGATTTTCTCAGGCCAAGGTTCAGCCCGGGCTACGGCGATTTGCCGATAGAATGCCAGAAAGATATTCTTAATTTCCTTGATGCAGGCAAAACCATCGGTTTAAGCCTCACCGACAGTTTGATGATGACACCGGTTAAATCAGTAACAGCCATAATCGGCATCGGTAATGATAAAAACAAATGTAAAGGACCCGGTTGCATGGTTTGCAGCGGAACAAACTGCCCTTACAGATAAAAAAGAAGGACTAATATGAAAATTCTTGAAAAAATCAAAAACGGAATAACTTATTGCGACGGCGGTGCCGGAACTCTCCTACAGTCGTGGGGGCTTAAAGCAGGCGAATACCCCGAAAACTGGAATCTGACACATCCCGAAAAGATAATAGAAATGCATCGCCAATACCTTGAAGCGGGCGCAGAAATAATCACCTCCTGCACCTTCGGCGCAAACCGTTTTAAATTCAATAATCTTGAAGAAATAATCAATGCCGCAATAAGCAACGCAAAAAAAGCTTGTGAAGGTCATAACGCTTTTGTTGCGCTGGATATCGGTTCAACAGGCAAAATGCTTGAGCCTCTCGGCGATTTATCGTTTGAAGAAGCAGTCAGCATTTATTCCGAGGTTGTTAAAATCGGCGCAAAGGCAGGAGCCGACCTGGTGTTTATTGAAACAATGAACGACAGCTATGATGCCAAAGCGGCTCTGCTTGCAGCGAAAGAAAGCTGCGATTTGCCTGTTTTCATCACCTGCGTTTATGATGAAAACAAAAAGCTCATGACCGGCGCTGACCCCGCAGCGATGATTGCAATGCTGGAGGGGCTCGGAGCAGATGCAATCGGCATAAACTGTTCGCTCGGCCCAAGACAAATGCTTGAAATCGTGCCCGAATTTGCAAAATATGCAAGCGTTCCCATCATTGTTAATCCCAATGCAGGCTTGCCGAGAAGCGAAAACGGTAAAACAGTTTTTGACGTTGATGCAAACGAGTTTTCGGATATCATGTGCGATATTGTTAAGGCCGGCGCCACAATAATCGGCGGTTGCTGCGGCACAACACCTGAACACATCAGAAAGACCGTTGAAAAAACCAAAAATCTGCCCTTTAAACTCCCCGAAAAGAAGAATCTGTCCGTTGTTTCGTCATACACGCATGCTGTTGAAATCGGCAGTTCGCCCATTATCATAGGCGAAAGAATAAACCCGACAGGCAAAAAGCGTTTCAAAGAAGCTCTTCGCCAAAATGACATAAACTATATCTTAAACGAAGGCATAGCCCAAAACAAAAAAGGCGTTTCCGTGCTTGATGTTAATGTGGGATTACCCGAAATCGACGAAGCGGAAATGATGGTTAATGTTATCCGTTCGCTTCAGGGGGTTATTGACCTTCCTTTGCAGATTGACACGGTTGACCCCATTGCAATGGAAAAGGCCTTAAGGATTTATAACGGCAAAGCTCTTATAAATTCGGTCAGCGGCAAGGAAGAAAGCATGCAGACGGTTTTCCCTCTTGTCAAAAAATACGGCGGCGTTGTTATTGCAGTTACACTTGACGAAAGCGGCATTCCCGAAACTGCTGAGGGACGAGTTGAAATAGCAAAAAAGATAATTGCCCGCGCCGCAGAATACGGCATAGGCGAAAACAATATTATAGTTGACCCTCTTGCAATGGCGGTTTCAAGTGATTCAAACAGCGCAAACGTTACCCTTAATGCGGTTAAAGCTCTGCATAACATGGGCATTAAAACCAGCCTTGGTGTTTCCAACATTTCGTTCGGCTTGCCGTCAAGAGCAGATGTTAACGCCGTTTTCTATACTATGGCAATGCAAAACGGGCTTGACTGCGCAATAATTAATCCGTTTTCAACCGAAATGATGAAAGCCTGGCATTGCTTCATGGCATTAACAGGCAAGGATAAAAACTGCTCAGACTATATTGAATTTGCGCAGACTCTTGCGCCCGTTCAAACACAGACCGATCAAAAAAATGCAACCGGACTTGAAGGCTGCATTATAAACGGACTGAAAGAGCAGGCAGGAGCCGCCGCATCTGAACTTATAAAAACAATGCCTCCAATGGAAATAATCAACAGCATGATTATCCCTGCTCTCAACAAGGTTGGCAAAGGCTTTGAAGAAAAGAAAGTGTATCTTCCGCAGCTTCTCATGAGCGCACAGGCAGCAAAGGAAGCGTTTGATGCAATAAAAGCCGCAATACCCGCAGGCGAAAACAAAAAGGGCAAAATTGTTATTGCAACCGTCAAAGGCGATATACACGACATCGGCAAAAACATCGTCAAAGTTCTTCTTGAAAACTACGGATATGAGGTTGTTGACCTCGGAAAAGATGTTTCGCCCGAAAGAATTGTTGAGGCAGTTAAAGCAAGCGGCGCAAGGCTTGTCGGCTTGAGCGCACTTATGACAACCACCGTGCCCGCTATGGAAGAAACGATAAAGCGTCTCAGAACAGAAGTACCGGACTGCAAGGTTATGGTAGGCGGCGCTGTTATGACAGAAGAATACGCCGAAATGATTGGCGCAGACAGCTACGGTGCAGATGCAATGGCATCTGTCAGATTTGCAGAAAAAGTTATGTAACAAAAAAGGTATCATGCAAAAAGCATGATACCTTTTTATCATATAAACAGTTTCGCAAAAATCCGATTTCCGTTACCGCCATTGCAGAAAGTATTTCAGCAAAATCATCCGCGTTTTTGATGTCCGCATCAAATCTTGTTCTTCCATTATAAAGCTCCGATACTATAACTCTTTTTGCCTGAAGAGCACTCCGTCACCGTCAATAAAGTATATAGCTTCGGCTGTTGTTCCCATTGCAATGCAATATTCATATTCTATAGGCTTAAATTCCATTATTTCAACAGCGGCTATGTAAGACGTTGCAACGTCAACGGACGGCATTATTCATCTTTTGCAATTATTCTATTAATTGCGTTCACCTCAAATTATTTCCGCAGTCCACGAGAATGCAAAAGCTTCACCCTCGTTAAGATGCTGAATTCCCCTCTTTTCAGAGATGTCATTTTTCACTTCTCTTCCGTCATTAACACCGTACCAGGGTTCAATGCAGACATAAGGTGCGCCCGGCTTTGCCCATATTCCGAGGAAAGGACAGTCGCCGAAAGTGAACTCAATCTCATTTTCGCCTTTAATGCGAAGCTTCTTTGATTTGATGCCGGAAAGAATAAGGGCATCCTTTGAAAAAATGTCTTTTGTTATTTCAATCTCTCGTGAATTTTCAATTACGGGGAATTTTTCGGGGATAATCAGATTATCGCTGTCAATGCGCTCTGTTTCAAGAGTTTCAGGCAATTCAAATTCGATAACATCGCCGATATTGCAGTTAAAGCCGGGGTGAGCACCGATTGAAAAATACATTTCACCCTTGGTTTTGTTGATAACCGTCATTGTGTTAACAAGTGATTTTCCGCAAAGCTCAAATGCAACAAGCAGTTCAAACTCAAAAGGATAGCTTTTGAGAGTGTTTTCATCACTTTCAAGGCTGAAAACTGCTTTTGCGCCTGAACATTCTTTAACATTGAACGGCAGCTTTCTTGCAAGGCCATGCTTAGGCATTGTGTATTCAACACCGTTGTAACGGAATTTATCGTCAATAACCTGCCCGATAATCGGGAAAAGAACAGGTGCCTGGCCATACCATATATCGGGGTTGCCCTGCCATATATATTCTTTTCCGGTTTCCTTTGCTTTTAAAGAATGAAGCTGGGCACCCATATCATCAATTTCACAGGTAAAAAATTCGTTTTCAATTTTGTAATACATAATTTTTCTCCTTTATTATCAATTTGAATCAGAACAGCTTGAACCAAAATCTTAAAATTGCATAATAAGCATCAAAAAACAAATCAATGAATTTCTGTTCGATTTCATTTTCTGATTTTATTGCAATATGATTTCCCCTGTCCTCAATTTCAAAAATTCTGAGAGTTTCAAAAAGCTCCTCCGAATATGAGTTCGGGGAATGAATCGACATCACAAGACTTCCGTCAAGCGTTTCAAACAGCATCGGATGTCCGCCGTCAAGCGAATTTTCGGTTCTCTTATAAAACGCAAGCGGATAATGAATCCAGTTGCCGTCAATTTCGCCATTGTCGGAAGCTGCCATTCCAACCGCATAGCCACCGGACTTTGCATTGTTTGACCAAAGCATAATCAGTCTGTCGTTCTCTGTGCGATAAAGGCATGGTCCGTCAGTTACAAAATGGCCGCCTGTCCAGATATGGTCATTAGCTTTAAAAAGCACAATCGGCTCGCTGATAAAGGTTTTAAAATCCTCACTGAGTTTTGCAGCAGCCATTTCGCCCATGCCATCATGGTTTGAAGTCCATTCGTTAACATAAACCATCCAAGGCTGACCGTTTTTGTCTATGTAGAGAGTGCCGTCAATGCAGTCACGCTCCTTGGGCGTTATGTGACCGTTGCTCCAAAGCTCAAACGGACCAAGCGGAGACTCTGCTTTAAAAATTGCCGTTCCTCTTTTGCCGCTCGCCTGTGAACGGTAGGTCGCAAAAAGATAAAAACTCCCATTATAATAATGACATTCAGGCGCCCAGAAATCGGCAGCAATATCAGAGTTTTCATCGGGAGTGTAAACCTGAATCCTATCAGACCAGTTTTCCAAATCCTCACTCACGCAGCAACCATAGCCCGCCCCTATGCTCAAGCAGGTTCCGTACATATAGTACTTTCCGTCATGCACCAAAACATACGGGTCTCTCACATGAACCTTTTCACGCATAACCGGATATCCCTCATACGCATAAGAAATCAGCGAAAAAGCTTCAAAAATAAATGCGAATGTCAAAATAAAACTCAATATTCTTTTCATTCATTTTCGCCTCCAACAAATAATTTATCACATAAATGAACACAATGCAACCATATTCACCTTTTTAAAGTTTTCAGATATTTTTTCTGCTCATCGGTTACTCTTCGGCTTTCAACAGCTTTTTGCACAGTCTTATTATGTGTATCGGCATCAAGTCTGTTTTCTTCTATATACGGAATGACAGCATCATATTGCTTTGCAAGCGCCGTTGCAAAATACCATGCCTGCATCATTTTTATATAGTATTCTTCGGAGCGGATTTTTGAAACCGTTTCAGGATATTCGGGGCTGAAATGTTCATCGAGAAAATAACACATCAGGCATTCCATGCCAAAGCGAACGGTGTATGTTTCACCCGAAGCGAGCCAAACTTTAATCTGTTTAAGCAATTCAGGCAGATGCTTTTTGAACACTTTTGGACGCATCATGTCACAGGTTGCCCAGTTATCAACATAGGGCAAGAACCTGTTCAGTTCCGCCATACACAAATCATAATCCTTGATTTCCTCAATAAGAAACGCATGGAGATTGTTTTCTTCATAATATTGATGGGGAAGTTTTTTTATAAACGCTTCCGAAAGAGGCGTTTTTGCAATCTTCTTTGCAAATTTTCTTAAATCCGGGGTGCGCACGCCTATAATCAGCTCTTTCGGAACATTCGGCATCAGCCGCGAATGGAAATCGCGGTATTTCAAATCCTGCATTTCAAAAAGACGGTCGAGAATATAGTTTTCTGCCATAAAATCACCCAATAACAATTATAATATTGTTTTTCATTATTTTCAATCCGTTTGTTCACGCTTGAATAAAAAAAGAGCCGGCAAGCCGACTCTTATTTTATACAGTCAAATATCTGATTTGGAACATCAATTATAAAATCAGCACCGTTTTCAGTTAAAACGTGCCTGCTGCGGAAGCCCCACGTTACACCGATGCACGGAACACCTGCATTTTTTGCCGTGATGCAATCCACTTCGGAATCGCCGACGTAAACCGCTTTTTCCTTTGGCACACCGAGTTTTTTAAGTGCAAGATAAATGCCGTCAGGCTGCGGCTTTTGCGCAACGCCGTCAATCTGGCCGACAGTAACCTCAACAAGCCCGTCAAAGAATATGCGAACAATGTCGGCCGCCGCTTCATGCATTTTATTGGTTACAACTGCGATCTTAACACCTTGCTTTTTAAGGCTTTCAAGCATCGGAATAATTCCGTCATAGGGCTTTGTTTTTACAAGCGAATTGTTTTTATAATGCTCTTTAAAAACAAGCAGGCATTGCTCGGTTATTTCTTCGGATGTGCCTTCGGGGACGCTGAGATAAATCAGTTTTTTAACTCCGTTACCCACAAAGCTGCGAACTTCATCGAGCGTTCTTTTTGGGAAATCGAATTCACTGAGAGCATAGTTAACGCTGTTTTTCAAGTCCTCAAGAGTATCGGTTAAGGTTCCGTCAAGGTCAAAAATAATTGCGTCATATTTCATAATAATACCTCAAAAAGCGCTGTGCCGTATGACACAACGCTTTTTTATCAGTTTTTGAATTTATCAAAGAAGCTGCCTTTTTTGCCGCTTCCGACAGGCGCTCCTCTTTGAACTCCGAGTTCTTTTTCAAACTCCATAAGAATTTCTTTTTGTCTGTTACTCAGGCTCTTGGGAACATCAACAATTATGCGCACAAGCTGGTCGCCCCTGCCTCTGCCGTTAAGAACCTGAATGCCCTTGCCGTTGAGTTTGAACACGGTTCCCGACTGGGTGCCTGCGGGAATATCAAACTTAACGTCGCCGTCAAGAGTCGGAATGCGTATATTATCGCCGAGGGCTGCCTGCGTATAGCTGATGCGCTGCTCGAGCCATACATTATAGCCGTCACGTTCAAAATGCGAATGCGGTCTGACGAAAACGGCAACCTTAAGATCACCCTTAGGTCCTCCGTTAACACCTGCATTGCCTGCACCGCTGACATTGAAAATCTGCCTGTCATCAATACCTGCGGGTATGTTGACCTCAACCGAAGCTCTGCTTGAAACTCTGCCCGTTCCGCGGCACTTCTGGCAGGGGTCATCAATCACCTTACCCTTGCCCGAACACTTTGGGCAGGATTTCTGCGTTGAGATAACGCCGAAAGCAGTTCTCTGCTGAACGTTCACATATCCTCTGCCGCCGCAATCGGGGCAGGTTTTGGCCGAAGTGCCCGCCTTAGCGCCCGAACCGTGGCATTCGGAGCAAGTGTCAACACGGTTGATATCAACCGACCTTCTGCAACCCTTGGCAGCCTCTTCAAATGAAATTGTCACTCTTGTCTGAACATCCTCGCCTCTGCGCGGGCCGTTGGGGTTAGCCTGTCTGCCACCGCCGAATCCGCCGCCAAAGAATGAACCGAACAGGTCACCGAGGTCAAAATCCATTCCGCCGCCGAATCCGCCGCCAAAGGGATTTCCGCCGCCCGCACCATAGTTAGGGTCAACGCCTGCATGGCCGAATTGGTCATAGCGGGCTTTTTTGTCGCTGTCGGAAAGCACCTCATAGGCTTCGTTGGCCTCTTTGAACTTTGCTTCAGCCTCAGCATCACCCGGATGAAGATCCGGATGATACTCCTTTGCTTTTTTTCTGTATGCTTTTTTTATTTCATCCTCGCTTGCACCTTTGGAAACACCGAGGACTTCATAATAATCTCGTTTATCTGCCAAGAGAATTGCTCCTTAATTACTGATTATCGTCAGCATCCGTAAAGTTTGCTTCGGTGTAGCCGTCACCCTCGGGTGCAGCACCGCCCTGCTGAGCCTGCGCAGCTTCCTGAGCAGCCTTATAAAGCTTTTCGGAAACCTCGTAGAACTTCTGGGTAAGCTCTTCCTGTTTGGACTTGATGAGGTTGATATCCTCGCCCTTAAGAGCTTCTTTGAGTGCGTCAATTTTTTCGTTAAGAGCAGCTTTTTCATCGTCGCTGAACTTATCGCCTTCTTCGCTCAGAAGCTTTTCGCACTGATAAACCATCTGGTCAGCTCCGTTACGAGTGTCAACATCTTCTCTGCGCTGCTTATCTTCCTGAGCAAAACGTTCTGCATCTGCAACAGCCTTTTCAATATCCTCTTTGGACATATTTGTTGAGGAAGTGATTGATATCGACTGCTCTTTCTGAGTGCCGAGATCCTTTGCTGAAACGTGAACAATGCCGTTAGCATCAATATCAAATGTTACTTCAATCTGAGGAACACCTCTGCGTGCGGGCATGATGCCGTCAAGATGGAACACGCCGAGAGTTTTGTTATCCTTTGCAAATTCTCTTTCGCCCTGGAGAACGTGAACCTCAACCGAAGGCTGATTATCGGCTGCTGTTGAGAAAATCTGGCTCTTTTTAACAGGGATTGTTGTATTTCTGTCAATAATCTTTGTGTTAATGCCGCCCATGGTTTCAATGCCAAGTGAAAGCGGAGTAACGTCAAGGAGAAGAAGTCCCTGAACCTCGCCGCCGAGAACACCAGCCTGAAGAGCGGCGCCGACTGCAACGCATTCATCGGGGTTGATGCCCTTGAAAGGCTCTGTGCCCATGAATCTCTTGATTGCTTCCTGAACGGCAGGGATTCTTGAAGAACCGCCAACCATGAGAACCTTATTGATTTCTGAAGGCTTAAGACCTGAATCGCTCATTGCCTGGCGAACGGGACCCATTGTTGCCTCAACAAGGTCAGCTGTGAGCTCGTTGAACTTTGCTCTTGTGAGAGTTGTTTCAAGATGCTTGGGGCCTGTTGCATCAGCGGTAATGAAAGGAAGGCTGATGTTTGATGTTGTTACGCCGGAAAGCTCAATCTTTGCCTTTTCAGCAGCTTCCTTGAGTCTCTGCATAGCCATTTTGTCGCCGCGCAGGTCAATTCCCTGCTCTGCCTTGAAGGTGTCTGCAAGCCAGTTGATAACTCTCTGGTCAAAGTCGTCACCGCCGAGTTTGTTGTTGCCTGCGGTTGCGAGAACCTCCTGAACGCCGTCGCCCATTTCAATGATTGAAACGTCGAATGTGCCGCCGCCAAGGTCATAAACCATAACCTTCTGGTCATTTTCCTTGTCAATGCCGTAAGCAAGAGCTGCAGCGGTGGGCTCGTTGATGATTCTCTTAACTTCAAGGCCTGCAATCTTGCCTGCATCCTTTGTTGCCTGTCTCTGAGAATCGGTGAAGTAAGCGGGAACGGTAATAACTGCCTCTGTTACCTTATCGCCGAGATAAGCTTCAGCATCCGTCTTAAGCTTCTGAAGAATCATTGCGGAAATTTCCTGCGGAGTATACTTCTTATCGTCGATGGTAACTTTGTAGTCTGTACCCATCTGTCTTTTGATTGAAGCAACAGTTCTGTCGGGGTTTGTGATAGCCTGTCTTTTTGCAACCTGGCCAACCATTCTTTCGCCTGTTTTGCCGAATGCAACAACAGAGGGAGTGGTTCTTGCGCCTTCCGCGTTAGCAATAACCACGGGTTCGCCGCCTTCAATAACTGCTACACATGAGTTTGTTGTTCCTAAGTCGATACCGATTACCTTTGCCATAATTTATTTTCCTCCTATAATAAATAGAATTTATTTATGAATTTGCAACCTGAACAACAGCTTCTCTGATTATTCTGTCGCCCAGTTTATAGCCTTTTGAAAAAACAGCTGCAATCTGATTTTCGCCGAGTTCTTCATCCTCAACCGTCATAACTGCGTTATGAATATTCGGGTCAAACACATCGCCGCGCTCACCGTAGGCTTCAACGCCGTTCTTTGTGAGCATCTCAAGAAACTGATTAAAGATGAGATCAATTCCTTTTTTGTAGTCTTCGGGGCTTCCGTCCTTATTGTTGGCTGCCCTGTCAAAATTATCCAGAATCGGGAGCAGGTCTTTAATAACATCCGCCCTTGAGGATGAATAAATATCCTGCTTTTCCTTCTGTGAACGTTTGCGGAAATTATCATACTCCGCATAGAGCCTTAAAAACTGATCACTCTTTTCATCAAGAGCTTTCTGAAGCTGCTCTTCCTTGGTTTCCTCAACCGCCGTTTCGTTGACCTCCTCGGTGTTTTCAGGCTTGTTTTTTTCTTTTTTCATTGCTGATTCCTTTCTATTCCTCAATCGCTTGAGTGATAAGACTTCCGACAAGGTCGGTTAAATATTTTATGCTGGGAATTATATTTTCATAATCCATTCTTGTGGGGCCGATAAGGCCGATTGTGCCTGAATTATCGCCGCCGACTGAATACTTTGCAATAATAAGACTTGAATTTTCAAGCTGGCGGTAAAGATTTTCTTTGCCGATTTTAACATTGAGAGGCTCTTTGTTTTCGTTTATTACCGCCGTTATGGGTTCCCGCTTGTTAAGGAATTCGAGAAGCTCCAAGGCATCCGTGCCGTAACCCTTATGTGAAAACAGGTTTGAACTGCCGCCAAGCATTATTTTGGAGCTTGCGGTGCTTCTTGCAAGCTCGCAAACCGCAGCCATCAGCGGAAGCATCGCAAACACATCGCCATCAATTGAAGCGGCAACCGTCTGCATATCCGCAACGCTGATATCGTTGGCAGGCTTGCCGATGATGCAGGACTGAACAATATTGTAAAACTGCTCACAGATTTTCGCAGTCAGCTCACAGTCAAGCCTGCAAAGGCGGCTCTTCAAAATGCCGTTGGAGGTCAGCAACACAAGCATCGCCGAATGAACGCCGACGGGAACAAGCTCGATTCTGCGGATTATCATTGCATCGCCGCCGGGCGCAGTTGAAACGCAAGCGCATTTTGTTAAATCCGCAAGCACCTCGCCCGCCTGAGCAATAAGCCTTTCAGGGTCGCCTACTGCGGAAGAAATGCCGGCTTCTATCATTCTGCGGTTAAGCTCGTCAATCTCGCGTGGCTTCATAAGATTATCAACATAATATCTGTAGCCTTTTTGCGAAGGAACTCTGCCGGCTGAAGTATGCGGTTGCTCAAGATAGCCCAATGCAGCAAGCTCGCTCATTTCGTTGCGCACGGTTGCGGAAGAAACCGACATACCTGTAAGAGTTAAAAGTTCCTTTGAACCCACCGGCTCACCGGTTTTGATATATTGGTCAACAACAGCAGCCAATATTCTCTTTTTTCTCTCGCTGAGTTCGCTCATCTTCCACACCTCTTTCGTCGAGTGCTAAATTTAGCACTCAAAACACACGAGTGCTAACCACGATTATTACTATAACGCAACAGGAAGGATTTGTCAATAATTTAATTGTAAACAAGTTGTTAAATATCAAGCAAAAAATAAAAAGATGTCTTGCAACAAGACATCTTTTTTTCTATTCTTCAGCAATAATCCGCCAATAATCATAAGAATAATATTTAGTCAAACGTTGTTCGGCATCGGCAAGGCTTTGGAAATATTCGACGCTGAATTCGCCGTCAGGGTTGGCATAAAGCCCCCAGGCCGCCGCTTCGCTCACACTCGGAAAATATTTATCCCACAAAAGCCTGCTGCCTTTTTTCTCCCTTCCGTAATTTAAATAGTGGGAATCCTCACGGATTGAATCGCGAACATTTTTATAGTCATCAGAAAGCTCTTTAAGCTCTTTTGTGCCGCATTGCCCAAGCGAATAGTATTCCGCTCGCACAGCTATACTTTGAAGCACGGAAATATATTTTGACATTCGCTTTGCAAGCTGCTCGTCTGTCAGTTTTTCAAGATTTATCACTTAAATCACCATTCATCGCTTTCATCAATTAAAACAGCATGGGCGCAGCGGATACCGTCAACCGCCGCAGAAACAATTCCGCCTGCATAACCCGCACCCTCTCCGCAGGGATAAAGTCCCCTGATATTGGACTGATAAAGCTCGTCACGAATAATACGCACAGGAGCAGAACTGCGTGTTTCAGGCGCAGTCAAAACACCATCAGGCAGGGCAAATCCGTTAAGACTCTTATCCATTTTAACAATTGCCTTTGCCATTATGTCAGTCACTTTTTCGGGCAAAATCTTACGTATATCGCCGGGAGTAACTCCTGTTGCACAGGTAGGCTTAACATAGGAAAGCTTCTTTGAAGGAGTGTTATTCAGAAAATCGCCGATAGTCTGAGCAGGCGCTCTGTAATCGCCGCCGCCAAACTCAAAAGCGGTTTTTTCAATTTTTCTTTGCAACTCAATACCCGCCAAGGGATGGTCGCTGCCAAAATGCTCGGGCTCAATGCCGACAAGCAGAGCTGCATTGGAGTTTTCGCCGTTGCGCGCATATTCGCTCATGCCGTTAACAACAACATGTCCTTCCTCTGATGCTGCCGCAACAACCGTACCGCCGGGGCACATACAAAAAGTGTAGGCACCTCTGCCGTGTTCAGGGTGGCAGGCAAGCTTATAATTTGCCGCACCTAAAGCAGGATGACCTGCAAACGAGCCATACTGCGCCTTGTCAATCATTTCGCGCGGATGCTCAATACGGACGCCCACGGAAAAAGGCTTCTGCATTATATTAATACCTTTATTATAGAGCATTTCAACCGTATCCCTTGCAGAATGGCCGATGCAGAGCAACAGAGTGTCTGTTTCTATATCCTCTGAACCGCCATTGGGATTTCGACAGGTTATACCCTGTACAACGCCGTTAGCAATAATCAAATCCGTCAGTTTCCAGCCGAACCTAACCTCACCGCCCAAAGAAATTATCTCTTCTCTGAACGCTTTAACAACTGCGCCGAGCCTGTCCGTGCCGATGTGTGGAGTTGAAGAATAAGCAATTTCAGGCGGTGCACCGTGAAGAACAAGTTCTTCAACAACTTTTCTGCAAAGCGGATCTTTGATGCCCGTAGTCAGTTTGCCGTCAGAAAAAGTTCCAGCTCCGCCTTCGCCAAACTGAACATTGCTTTCCGTGTTCAGCTTTCGCGTGCTCCAAAATCCGTTAACATCCTTTGTGCGGGTGTCAACATCTGCTCCGCGTTCAATAACAAGCGGCTTGAGACCTGCCCTGGCAAGAATCAATGCAGCATAAAAACCTGCAGGCCCGAAACCTGCAATTATGGGACGAAGAGTGCTTGTTCTTCGAATTTCAGGCATTTCATATTTATACGGAATACCGATTTCGACCTTGGAATTCTTCGCATGCGCAACAACGGCTTTTTCATCCGAATCAACCTCAACCGCAACATTATAGACGAAGAAAATATTATCTTTTTTTCTTGAATCAACTGCTTTTTTTGTTATCTGCAACGATTTAATTTTATCTTCCTTGCAGCGAAGCGCCTTTGCAGCAGCCGCACGAATCTCGGTTTCTCCGCTGTTAAGAGGCAGCTTTATTTCATTGATTTTAATCATATATTATACCTCATTAAGTTCGCCCGCAAGCATTCCTGATGCCCAGGCCCACTGGAGGTTGAAACCTCCGCAACCGCCGTCAACATCAACTATTTCACCTGCAAAATACAGGCCTTTGCAAATTTTGGACTGCATGGTTTTTTCATCAATTTCATTGTTTTTTATGCCGCCGCTCGTAACCTGAGCATTGGCAAAACCCCTTGTTCCTGTTATTTCAAGAGGAAAACTCTTTATTTTTTGAGCTATAGTGCGTAAATCCCACTCGGACAATTCAGATATCGTTTTATCAGTTTTGTAAAGTTTACAAGCTTTACAAATTGCAATTCCGAGCACTTTGGGAAGAAAACCTGTCAAAAGATTATCAATTTGACAAAAACCCTTGATTTTATTGAGGTTTTTCAGATATTCAAAAAGCTCATCAAAAGTCATATTCGGCAAAAAATCAATATAAGTAAAGGGTTTTCGCTTTACTTCATCAATGTATTTCTGTGCTTGTGCTGCAAGCTCCATTGCTGCTATGCCGGAGATTCCGTAATCGGTAAAAAGTATTTCTCCGCTTGTTTGTGCAATTTTTTTGTCACCTTTAAGCGTTAAAACAACATTTCTCGCTCTGACGCCCTTCATTGGCTTTGTTATTTCCGGCGATGCACACAAAGGAACAAGTGCAGGATAAATCTTGGTTATACTGTGACCAAGCATTTTTGCAAGCGCATAACCGCTTCCGTCCGACCCTTGCGCAGGCGATGACTTGCCGCCCGCCGCAATTATAAGCTTTTGGCAACGAAATTCACCGTTAATCAAAAATCCGTTACTTTTATTTATAGTTGTAACTTGTGTGTCACAGTAAACATCTATTTTTAGCCGTTCAAGCTCAAATCGCAAAGCATCAACAACCGAAGAAGCTGTATTGCTTTCGGGATAAACCCTGCTGCATGAATCTGCATAGCAGAGCAAACCGAGAGAAGCAAAAAACTCTATTATCACACACGGATTATATTTTTTGAGCGCAAACGTCGCAAAATCAGCACCGGCATAATTATGGCTGAGCGCAGTCTCGTTGGTAATATTGCATTTGCCGTTGCCTGTTGCCAACAGTTTTTTACCGATTCTGGGCAGCTTTTCAAGAACGGCAATTTTCAAATTGCCATTCAAGCGTTTTGCGTTAATTGCAGCAACAAGACCCGCCGAACAACCGCCAACAATAATCAAATCATAGTTTTTCATTGCTGCGCCTCCTTTCGGTAAATTCTCTGAATATATATTTTACAATGCAAAAGCAAGAATGTCAAATACTATTGATATTCAAAAAAAAATATGTTAAAATAATTGTGTATTAAAATTGAAAGGATGTATTTAACATGACTGAAATCACAAAAGATATGAAAATCGGCGAAATTCTTGATGCCAACCGTGACGTTGCCCCCTTCTTCCTTGAAATGGGAATGCATTGCCTCGGCTGCCCCTCCGCAAGAAACGAATCCGTTGCTCAGGCTTGCATGGTTCACGGCGTAAACGCTGACGAGCTTATCGCAAAAATCAACGCTTTCCTTGCTCAGAATGCTTAATCTTTCGCAAAGAATGCTCATGGCGGCGAGAATGGTGCGTAGGGGTAACACCGTTGCCGATATCGGCACGGACCACGCCTATCTCCCCGCCTATCTTGTTTTAAACGGCATTTCGCCGAAGGCTCTTGCATGCGATGTCCGCAAGGGTCCGCTTGATAATGCAAAAAAAACAGTTGAACACTACGGAATAGAAGAAAAAATCACCCTGCGCCTTTCTGACGGCTTTGACGAGATTGAACCGTTTGAAGCGCAGGATTTCATAATGTGCGGCATGGGTGGCACGCTCATGGAGGAACTGGTTTCAAGAGCATATTGGCTCAAGGATTCTTCAAAAAGAATAATAGTTCAGCCACAGTCTCATGCAGAGGATATCCGCAGATTTTTTGTTGAAAACGGGTTTGAAATCCTTTTTGAAGATGCCTGCACCGACGGCGGAAAACTGTATTGCGCAATGGCCGCTGAATATACCGGGCTTATATCCAAAAAATCTGATTCATACATATACATGGGCGAACTGCCTAAATGCAACAAACCCGAGGCAAAGCTTTATATCGAAAATATTCGAACCAGGCTTCTTAAGAAGCTTGAAGCAGAAAAGCTCCACGGCTCGCCCGAAAATGCCGAACAGCTCGAAAAAATCACTTCCGAAATGGAGGAAATCATAAATGAAATGCAACCCGGCGGTTAAGGATATTTTCGATTATATAAACAAAATTGCTCCTTTTGAAAAACAATGCGAATGGGATAACAGCGGCCTGATTGTCGGCGATTCAAATGCAAAAATTAAAAAAATCGGCGTCGTACTGGATATAACTGCGGAAGCTGTTAAATATGCCTCAGAAAACGGAATTGACCTTATAATCAGCCACCACCCTGTTATTTTCAGGGCTGCAAAGAACTTTTTGGCAAACGATCCCGCATATCTGCTTGCACGAAACGGGATCGCCGCAATATGTGCTCACACCTCTCTTGATATAGCAAAAGGAGGCGTTAACGATGCGCTTGCCGATGCTCTCGGTTTCGGCAAATCCGCTCCTCTTGCAGAAAACGGCGAAACAGAAATGATAAGAATTGCCGAAATCAACGAAACAACGGCAGAAGATTTGGCAAAGCTCGTTGCCGACAGACTTTCAACAGGAGTTTCTGCTGCCGTCGGCAAAAAAAGTATCAAAAAAGTTGCACTTTGCGGCGGCGCAGGCGGAGATTTTATTTTTGATGTTGCTGCAGCAGGATGCGACGCTTATATAACGGGAGAAGCAAAACACCATGAGTTTCTTGAAGCCGTACGTCTTGGCCTGACTCTGATTACTGCAGGACATTTTGAAACAGAAAATCCCGTTGTTGACACGTTGGCGCAAAAACTCAAAAACAACTTTAACTGCGTGGTTGAAATTATACCCCAGCAGTCACCTGTTAAATATTATTTTAATTGAAGGCAGATGCATGCATCACCCCTAAAATATAGCGAGGAATCATTATGCCCCTTGACGGAATCACCTTAAACTTATTAAAAAAAGAGCTTTCGGAATATATCGTCGGAAGCAGGATTGAAAAAATACACCAGCCATCAAAAGACGAGCTGGTGTTTCATCTGCGCTCAAGAGAGGGCGCATACCGCCTGCTTATATCGGCTTCTGCAAACAGTCCGAGGCTTCATTTAACTGCCAACGCTCCCGAAAACCCGGCAACTCCGCCCATGCTCTGCATGCTTTTCAGAAAGCATCTGACCGGTGCGGTAATAACCGACATTCGCCAGCTTGGGCTTGACCGAGTTGTTTTTATTGACCTTTCGGGAACAAACGAAATCGGCGATGCCGTAACCTTCACCATTTGCGTTGAAATAATGGCAAAGCACAGCAATATTATTCTTATTAATTCTGACGGAATAATTGTTGACGCTGTAAAGCGAGTTGACTTTACGCAATCATCTGTCAGGCAGATTTTGCCGATGTTCAAATATGAATTCCCGCCTCGCCAAGGCAAACTTAATCTGGCAGAGTCAGAGACTGACGCCGCAATAAACGCAATTAAAAGCTGCAATGGCAAACGTCTTTCAGGCGCAATCCTTGAAACGCTTGAAGGCATATCTCCGTTGATAAGCCGCGAAATTGCATCCTTTGCATGCGGCGGAGATATCGCCGTTTCCGAATTAAATGAAATATATGAGCAAAGACTGCTGAAAAAGCTGAACGAACTTAAAGAAACTCTTTTGAGCGGCATCGCTTCTCCGACAATGCTTATAAGAGAAAATGTAAAGCCTTTTGACTTTACATTCACAGACATAATGCAATACGGTTTCACCGTTTCGGCAAGAGGTTTTGAAAGCTTTTCACAGCTTCTTGACGATTTTTATTACGAAAAAGACCGTTTTGAGCGCACCAAGCAGCGCAGTCAGTCGCTTCTGAAGCTTCTGAACAATGCCGCCGCAAGAGCTGCAAGAAAACTCCAGAGCCGGCAGGCGGAACTTGAAGCCTGCGCCGACAAAGACACTCTGCGAATAAACGCAGAGCTGATTCTTGCAAATCAGTACCGCCTTGAAAAAGGCTCACTTTTCTATGATTTAGAAAATTTTTATGATAACAACAAGCTCGTGAGAATAGCGGCAGACCCCGCGCTTTCACCTTCTGCCAACGCTCAGAAATATTTTAAAGAATACCGCAAGTCTAAAACTGCCGAGCAGATGCTCGGCGAGCTGATAGAGCAAAGCGAACAGGAGCTTGCATATCTTGAAACAGTTATTGACTCGGTTAACCGTGCGGACGGTTACTCAGAGCTTGCCGAAATCAGGAATGAACTCTATGAACAGGGTTATTTGAAGCGCGCCAAAAACGACAAATCAAAGAAATCAAAGCCCATGCCGCCGCTTGAATATGTTTCTGATGACGGATACACGATTCTGGTTGGCAGAAATAACGTTCAAAACGATTTGCTGACATTTAAAACAGCCGCAAAGGACGATTCATGGTTTCACACCCAGAAAATCCCCGGCTCTCACGTTGTTGTTATCGGCAACGGCGATATAATTCCCGAACTCACCTGCCGCCAGGCCGCAATACTCGCCGCTTATCACAGCGGAGGACGCGAATCATCGCAGGTTGCAGTCGACTATACGGAAGTTCGTGCTCTCAAAAAACCTGTGGGTGCAAAGCCGGGCAAGGTTATATATCATACCTATAATACCATGTGGGTAACACCGGACCGAGAGCTTTGCGAAAGGTTGAGGAAGAAGAAATAACAGCAAAAATTAAACCGCCGACTGGTTATCAGTCAGCGGTTTCGTTTTTTACTGTATATCGTCTGTTTCTGCCTTTACGATAGCATCGGATTCTCTGAAAAGCAGGGAAATGCACCAGATGCCGGCAAGGGCAATAACTGTGTAAACAATTCTGCTGAGAATTGCTCCCTGACCGCCGAAAATCCATGCGACGAGGTCAAACTGAAACAGACCGATACTGCCCCAGTTGAGGGCACCGATTATCACAAGAGCCAGTGAAATTTTATCAAGCATTCGTTTCAACTCCTTAATTGCTTTTCGAAGTTATTATGAGCAGAAACAAATTCTTTATTCCATTGGTTATTGGAAATTTTTAAAAATTAAAATCAACATCGCTGTCCTTAAGAAGCGGCGCATTCTTATCTTTTTCGGAAAGAACAGGATTTTCAATTCCCCATTCAACGCCTATTGTGGGGTCACAAAAGCAAACGCTTCTGTCGTTTTCAGGCGAATAGAATTCATCCACCTTATAAGTAACCTCAACATTTTCTGTCAAGGTCACAAAGCCGTGAAGGCAGCCTTTCGGAATATAGAGCATTTTTTTGTTATCCTCATTCAGCTCAACCGCAACCCATTTCATATATGTCGGCGAGCCTTTGCGGATATCAACAGCAACATCCAGAATTGCACCCTTAAGGCAGGTTATCAGCTTTGCCTGCGCCTTGGGATTTGTTTGGCAATGCAATCCCCTGAGTGTCCCTTTCTGAGCGGAAAAAGAGCGGTTATCCTGCACAAATTCGGCAGATATACCAAGCTTTTCAAATTTTTCTTTTGAATAGCTTTCATAAAACCAACCGCGGTTATCACCGAAAACCTTCGGCTCAATTTCAAAAACGCCGTTAACCGCCGTTTCAGTCAATGTCATAGTTTAAATCTCCTTCTGCACCCCAACACGGTCTTTCGCCCGGCTTGCCGCCGGTATAAAGTATTCTGCCTTCCGCAACGGAACGAAGATGCTGACCGTAAGAGGATTTACCGTATTTTTCGGCAGAGCTGAGGAGCGCCTCGCGGCTAATCCATCTCATATTATATGCAATTTCTTCAGGAGCGGAAATCTTGATTCCCTGAAGCTTTTCTACAGTTTTAATAAAGTTTGCCGCATCCATAAGGCTGTCAACCGTTCCGGTATCAAGCCAAGCGAAGCCTCTGCCCATGAGCTTGATATCCAAATCGCCTTTATCAAGATACATCTGGTTTATATCCGATATCTCAAGCTCACCTCGTTTGGAGGGCTTAAGAGATTTTGCGAATTCAACAACCCTGTTATCGTAAAAATAAAGGCCGGTAACAGCATAGTTGGATTTCGGAACCTCGGGTTTTTCTTCGATTGAAACAGGAATACCGTTTTCATCAAATTCAACAACGCCGAAAGCCTGCGGATTATCAACATAATAGCCAAAAATCGTTGCTCTGTTTTTATTTTTTGCCGCCTGCCTGAGCATGTGACCCAAACCGTTGCCATAGAAAATATTATCACCCAAAACCATGGCAACATCGTCATCACCGATGAATTTTTCGCCAATGATGAAAGCCTGAGCCAAGCCTTCAGGCTTTTCCTGAACGGCATAGGAAAGATTAAGGCCAAACTGCCTGCCGCTGCCGAGAAGTTCTTCAAAGCGCGGTGTGTCACTTGGTGTTGAAATAATTAAAATATCTCTGATTCCTGCAAGCATAAGCGTTGACAGGGGATAATATATCATAGGCTTGTCATAGACGGGCAAAAGCTGCTTACTGGTTACCATTGTAAGCGGATAAAGCCTTGTTCCCGAACCGCCGGCCAAAATGATGCCTTTCAAATAAAACACTCCATTTCAATGTCGAGATGCAATGCCGAAATTATTAACTCATTTTGATTATAATACCACTATTTGTATAAATTGTCAACAAACAAAGATAATTGCCGACGTGCATTTATGAAATTTGTTGATAATTACAAATATTTTTAATTTTAATGTTTACATTTAAAACTTTATATGATATAATTTTTCTGAACATTTGTTCTTGCGTTGATTGGAGGATATACATGGATAAATTTGTTTTGCATTCCAAATACAAACCAACGGGTGATCAGCCGCAGGCTATCGCTCAGCTTGTTGACGGAATAAACAAAGGCTACAGTGAGCAAACCCTGCTCGGTGTTACCGGCTCCGGCAAAACCTTCACGATGGCAAACGTTATCGAAAAGCTCAACAGACCCACACTTGTTTTGGCCCATAACAAAACTCTTGCATCCCAGCTTTGCTCGGAATTCCGTGAGTTCTTCCCGGAAAACGCAGTTGAATATTTCGTCAGTTACTATGATTATTATCAGCCCGAAGCATATATTCCCACAACCGATACTTACATTGAAAAAGATTCTGCGGTTAATGATGAAATCGACAAGCTTCGCCATTCTGCCACATCTGCCCTTTCGGAAAGGCGAGACGTCATTATAGTTGCCAGCGTTTCATGCATATACACTCTCGGCGACCCTATTGACTACCGCAGCATGGTTATCTCTCTTCGAACAGGTATGGAAAAAAGCAGAGATGAACTGATTGAAAAGCTGGTTTCCATTCAATATGAACGCAACGATATTGATTTCAGCCGCAACAAATTCCGCGTCAGGGGCGATGTTGTTGAGATTTTTCCGGTTTATTCAAACGAAAACGGAATAAGAGTTGAATTTTTCGGCGATGAAATTGACAGAATCAGCGAAATAAACGCATTAACAGGTCAAGTCAAAAGCGTTCTTTCACATGTAGCAATTTACCCTGCATCACACTATGTTATTGCACCCGACAAAATGGAAAAATCCATTTCAAATATATTCGGCGAAATGTTGGAAAGAGAAAAATATTTTCAAGAAAACGGTAAGCTGCTTGAGGCTCAGAGAATCCGTCAGCGCACGGAATACGATATAGAAATGCTGCGCGAAACAGGCTTTTGCAAAGGCATAGAAAACTATTCCCGAATTATGTCAGGCCGACCCAAAGGCTCAGCACCGTTCACCCTGCTTAACTATTTTCCTGATGATTTTCTGCTTTTTGTTGACGAATCTCACGTCACGCTGCCGCAGGTCAGGGCTATGTACGGAGGCGACAGAGCAAGAAAAGACAGCCTTATTGAATTCGGCTTCCGCCTGCCCTCCGCATACGATAACCGTCCTCTCACCTTTGATGAATTCTATGAAAGAACGGGTCAAAAAATATTTGTCAGCGCAACACCCGGAGAGTTGGAAAAACAAAAAAGCGCACAGATTGCAGAACAGGTCATAAGACCCACAGGGCTTCTTGACCCCGAAATCTCCGTTCGCCCCATTGACGGCCAGATTGACGATCTTGTTTCCGAAATCAACGAAAGAACTGCCAAGGGTGAAAGAGTGCTCGTTACAACACTCACCAAGCGCATGGCGGAGGATTTGACGGATTATCTTGAAAATCTTGATATTAAAGTTCGCTACATGCATCATGACATTGACACAATTGAGCGAATGGAAATTATCCGAGGCTTACGCCTCGGCGAGTTTGATGTTCTAATCGGCATCAATCTGCTGCGTGAGGGTCTTGACATACCGGAAGTTTCACTCGTTGCAATACTTGATGCAGACAAAGAAGGCTTCCTGCGCTCCGAAACTGCGCTTATCCAAACAATCGGCAGAGCCGCAAGAAACGCAAAGGGTACTGTTATAATGTATGCTGACTGCGTAACACCCTCCATGGAACGGTCAATAACCGAAACGGAGCGCCGCAGGCAAAAGCAGATGCAATACAACGAGGAACATGGAATCACTCCTCAGACGATCGTGAAAGATGTTTATGAAATAATTGAAATCTCATCAAAGAATGATGAAGAAAAAACGATTTCAAAGATGAGCAAAAAAGAACGCGAAGCAATGATAATCAAGCTCACGGCAGAGATGAAAGCAGCTGCCAAAATACTTGAATTTGAGCATGCAGCCTATCTTCGCGACAGAATAGAGAAATTAAGAAGAGGAAAATAATAAATGGCATCAAAATTTTTAACAGTTAGAGGCGCCAAAGAGCACAACCTTAAAAATGTTGATATTTCAATCCCTCGCGACAAGCTTGTTGTTTTCACGGGCCTCTCAGGCTCCGGAAAATCCTCGCTTGCGTTCGACACAATCTATGCAGAAGGTCAGCGAAGATATGTTGAATCCCTTTCGTCTTACGCAAGGCAGTTCCTCGGTCAAATGGAAAAGCCTAACATTGAGAGCATCGACGGCCTTTCCCCCGCAATTTCGATTGATCAGAAAACAACATCCAAAAACCCCCGTTCAACCGTAGGCACGGTTACGGAGGTCTATGACTATCTGCGCCTGCTTTACGCAAGAATAGGCATTCCTCACTGCCCTGAATGCGGCAGAGAAATCAGCAAGCAGACCGTTGATGACATCACAAAACAAGTCATTGCCATGCCCGAAGGCACAAAAATACAGGTTATGGCTCCCATTGCACGCGGCAAAAAGGGCGAATACGTTAAAGAGCTTGACAGCATACGCAAAAGCGGCTTTGCAAGGGTGCGCATTGACGGCATAACCTATGACCTTTCGGAAGAAATAAAGCTTGAAAAAAATATCAAGCATAACATTGAGGTTATCGTTGACAGGCTTGTTATTAAAGACGGCATCCGCTCACGCCTTGCCGATTCAATCGAAACTGCGACCAAACTGACCGACGGGCTTCTTCTTATCGATGTTATCGACGGTGAAGAGCAGCTTTATTCGCTCAATTATGCCTGCCCCGAACACGGAGTGAGCATTGAAGAGCTTGAACCTCGCTCGTTTTCATTCAACAATCCGTTCGGTGCATGCCCTAAATGCACGGGACTGAGCGTTTTTATGCGCATTGACCCGAAGCTTGTTGTTCCTAACCCCAAGCTTTCTATAAAAGAAGGAGCGATTCAGGCAAGCGGTTGGAGCACAGCAGACGGCGGCACAATTGCCCAAATGTATTATGAAGGGCTTGCAAAAGCTTATGATTTTTCGCTTGATACGCCGTTCAAAGACCTTTCAAAAAAGGCGAGGGACGTTATTTTTTACGGCACAGGCGGCAAAAGAATCAAGCTTGAGAGAAAAAGTGAATACGGCAGCGGCACTTATATGACGGATTTCGAGGGCATAATCAACAACCTTGAGCGAAGATATAACGAAACCACCAGCGAATTCTCGAGAGCCGAGATTGAAAACTATATGTCATCTGTCAAATGCCCCGAATGCGGTGGCGCAAGGCTCAAAAAAGAGTCGCTCGGCGTCACAGTTGGCGGCATTAACATCGACGAATTCACAAACAAATCAATCGGAGATGAAATTCAGTTTCTTGACAGCTTGGTGCTCAGCGAACGAGACCAAATGATAGGCGAGCAGATTATAAAAGAAATAAGGGGCAGGCTTGACTTTCTTTCAAGTGTCGGCCTTGATTATCTCACCCTTGCCCGTCCTTCAGCAACCCTTTCAGGTGGCGAGGCTCAAAGAATACGCCTTGCAACTCAAATTGGTTCATCACTTATGGGGGTGCTTTATATCCTTGACGAACCAAGCATAGGTCTGCACCAACGTGACAATTCAAAGCTGTTAAAAACGCTTCAGCACCTGCGCGATATCGGCAACACTCTTATAGTTGTTGAGCATGACGAAGAAACCATGCGTGCTGCAGATTATATTGTTGATGTTGGTCCCGGCGCCGGCATTCACGGCGGTGAAATTGTTTGCTGCGGCAGCGTTGAAGATATTCAAAACTGCGAAAAATCCGTAACCGGCCAATATCTCAGCGGCAAAAAATTCATTCCCGTTCCGGAAAAGCGCAGAGACGGCAACGGCAAATCACTTGTCATTTACGGAGCAAGGGAAAACAACCTCAAGAACATTGATGTTGAATTCCCGCTCGGCAAATTCATTTGCGTAACAGGTGTTTCCGGCTCGGGAAAATCATCGCTTATAAACGAAATTCTCAACAAGCATCTTGTTACGGAGCTTAACGGCGCAAAAAAAATAGCCGGTGACCATGATAAGATAACAGGTATTGAATTTCTTGATAAAGTTATTGATATTGACCAATCCCCCATCGGCAGGACTCCGCGCTCCAATCCTGCAACCTACACGGGAGTTTTCACAGATATTCGAGAGCTCTTTGCTTCAACCATTGATTCGAAGAAAAAGGGCTACAAGGCAAACCGTTTCTCATTCAACGTTAAAGGCGGCAGATGCGAAGCCTGCCAGGGCGACGGCATTGTTAAAATTGAAATGCATTTCATGAGTGATATATATGTTCCTTGTGAGGTTTGCAAGGGCAAAAGATACAACCGCGAAACCCTTGAGGTTAAATATAAAGGCAGGAGCATACATGATGTTTTGGATATGACGGTTGAAGAAGGCATGAATTTCTTTGAAAGCATTCCTAAAATTCACCGAAAAATCAAAACGCTCTATGATGTTGGCTTGGGATATATAAAAATCGGGCAACCCGCAACCACTCTTTCCGGCGGCGAAGCGCAGAGAGTTAAGCTTGCAACAGAGCTTGCAAGACACTCAACCGGAAAAACAGTCTATATTCTTGACGAACCCACAACAGGCCTTCATACTGCCGATGTTCACAGGCTTATTGATGTTTTGCAAAAGTTTGTTGATTCGGGCAACACAGTTATAGTTATTGAGCACAACCTCGATGTTATCAAGGTTGCCGACCACATTATTGACCTTGGCCCCGAGGGCGGCAACGGCGGCGGCGAAATCGTTGCGCAAGGCACACCGGAGGAAGTTGCAAGCTGTGAAAAGTCATATACAGGAATGTATCTGAAAGAAATATTGAACAGATAATATAACAAAAGAACCGTTCTGCAAGCAGAACGGTTCTTTTTCTTTAAGCGGCTTTTACCGCATTATCAGGTTCTCTTTTTTTGGCAAACTTTTGAATAATCACAAGAAGAACGATTATTGCAAGACCAACCGCATCGGTTACAAGTCCGGGAATAACCATGCAAAGTCCGCCTGCTATAGCTGCAATTCTTTGCCACCAAGGCATGTGCCTCATTAAGTATCCTTCCATACCTGCAGAAATAATAAAAATACCACAGAGAGCAGTTATAACAAGAAGAATTATTTCATACCAGGGCTTGTCAGTTCCGATGATAAGCATTTCGGGGCTGAAAGCAAAGATATAAGGCACAATGAATGCCGTGATAGCAAGACGTGTTGCAATCACTCCGGTCTTCATGGGATTTGACTTAGCAATAGCCGAGCCGGCATAAGCCGCAAGTGCAACAGGAGGAGTGATATCTGCAACAATACCGAAATAAAAAACAAACATGTGAGCTGCAAGAACGGGTATGCTAAGGCTTCTCATAAGAATGGGAGCAACCATTGATGCCATGATAACATAGTTTGCAGTTGTGGGAACACCCATACCGAGAACGATACACATTATCATGGTGAGTCCGAGAGCGAAAATCGGATGAATCTGCGAAGCAGACTGAACAAGTGAGGAAAGTACGTTTGCAAGACCTGTCTGCTGAACCATTGCCGAAATGCAACCTGCAACCGCACAAGCAAGAGCAACACCGATTGCGTTCTTTGTTCCGTTTGCGAGAGATTGGATATAGAGTGCAAAATCAAACTCAAACTTCTTATGAACAAGAGATTTAACAATGCCCTCAATAAGCTTCACTCCTATAGCAGCAAGAATAGCAATGATTGCCGACTTTGCAGGAGAGAAGTAATTCATTGCAATAACAAGAGTAACAACCGGAAGAAGAAGATATCCTTTTGTTAAAACAAGCTTAAAGAAATTGGGGATTGACTCCTTGGGAAGTCCCTTAAGGCCAAGCTTCTTTGCTTCAAAATGAATCATCATGAATATGCCTGTGAAGTAAAGAACTGCAGGAAGAATAGCAGCAATGGCTATCTGCGCATAAGGCATGCCTGTGTATTCAGTCATAAGGAATGCCGCCGCACCCATGATGGGAGGCATTATCTGGCCGCCCGTTGATGCCGCTGCTTCAACAGCCGCAGCGAATTCGGGCTTATAGCCGCAGCGCTTCATGGTGGGAATTGTAACTGAGCCGCTGCCGACTGTGTTTGCAACAGATGAGCCTGAATACATACCTTCCATTGCGCTGGAGATAACAGCAACCTTTGCAGGGCCGCCTGTTGCCTTGCCTGCAATTGAGTTTGCAAGGTCAACAAAGAATGCACCGATTCCTGACTGCTCAAGGAAGGATGCAAAAATGATAAACAGAACAATAAATGATGCACACACGTTAAGAGGTGTGCCTGCAATACCCTCTGTTGTATAAAAAAGCTTATACATAATAACTCTCAGGGGATTGCGGTCAGTAACAATAAATGCATAAGCAATAAACGCCGCAGAAACGCAGACAATCGGCAAGCCGACAACTCTGCGGCACGCTTCAAACAGGAGTATTGTGCCGATAATTGCAATTATAATATCCAGCTCATTAATTCTTGATGCTCTGTCAACAATAGCCTGGCAGTTGATAGCATAATAGAAGAACGAGCCTGCGCCTGCAACCGCAAAAATATAATCATAGAAAGGAACATGGTTAAGCCTTTTCTTTTCTTTCTTCCTTACGGGATAAATTATATAGGCCATAAATACGATTACGCCTATAAACCAAGCCATTTTCTGCCTTTCCTCCATTGTTCCGGTCCAACCGTCGAACATAACATAGAGGGAAAAAAGAACCATAGCAATTTTGATAATCTTTTCAAATACACCTGAAAAATGGCGTGTGTTGGATTCTTTATCAAACTCCGCCATGAGTTTATCAACATCAATTTCTTCCTCATCAGCCTGCATGCTGATGGGCTTTGTGTTTACATCTGACATTAATCACATTCCTTTCGTCAGAATTTCATAGCCTGCGACAATTTCAAAAACAACCTTTGCATTTCTGCCGCACATATTGCGAAGACTGATTTCTTCGTCTTTAAAAGTGAGTATATGGTCAGAAACCGTGCCGACTATATACCTGAGAGGATCATAGGTTATATCAAAACCCGTTATCACCATATTCCCCTCGTCATCATAGGTCATTTTTTGATTCTCCTCAAGCGCAGTTTGAACTCCCGCACCGAACGAACGATAAGTTGTGGAATATGCACGGATTTCTCCGTTATCAATAATATAAGTATCTTTTACGGGAGTCTGATTTACCGAATGAATAAACTCAACCGAAAACATCAAGCCGTCCTCTGCTTTTTCGGTTATATATCTAACCCCGGTATCAGAATCATATAAAACCAAATATTCCGCCGAGAAACAGTTTATAGCGAAAGCAGCCGCTATAATGAATATCATTAAAACGGCTGCTGCGATTAACCTTTTTTTGAAGTTAGCCGAACGCTTACAACTCATCAGCTGATAGCGCCAACCTCTTTAAAGTATCTTTCTGCACCGGGATGGAAGGGAACGGAAATGCTTGAAACAGCGTATTCAAGGCTCATTTCAGATGCCTTATCATGTGAATACTCATCCTTGTTCTCATAAATAGCCTTTGTAAGCTGATAAACTGTTTCTTCGTCAAGGTCGTTGCTTACGATGAAGGTTGCCTTAACAGCAACTGTCTTTGCATCAGCATCAATTCCGTTGTATGTTCCTGCGGGAACAACATATTCAGCATAGAAGCCGTAGTCAGCCTGAAGCTTTGCAAGATGCTCTGCATCGATTTCAACAAGAACGATGCCTGTTGTTGTTGAAAGGTCTGTGATAGCAACTGTGGGTGCACCTGCTGTGCAGAAGAAAGCATCTATCTTTCCGTCCTTAAGAGCATCAGCTGATGCCTGGAAGGAGAGGTTCTGCTTATCGATATCTTCAAAAGCGATATCATAAGCGCCGAGAATCTGCTGAGCGTTGAACTCAACGCCGCTGCCGCTGTCGCCTACAGAAACCTTCTTGCCCTTAAGATCAGCAACGGTCTTGATGCCTGAATCTGCTCTTGCAACTATCTGGCAAACCTCTGCATAAGCTGCGCCGAGAGTTGAGAAGCTCTTGATAGCGCCAACATCTGCAAAGAGAGATGTTCCGTTATAAGCATAGTCCATAACGTCGTTCTGAACGATAGCCATATCAACGATGCCGTCATCGATGTCAAGAATATTTGCCTTGGATGCGCCGGATGACTGAATCATCAGGTTTGCGCCGGTCTTTTCTTTGAGAAGAGAAGAAATAACGTTGCAGAATCCGTAGTAAGTGCCGGTTGAACCGCCTGTGCCAACATTGATTTCGATTGATGAAAGGTCGCCGCCTGCAACTGCCGCATCAGGAGCAGTTGTTTCCTTGTTGCCTGTTGTGTCACCGCAAGCAGTGCAAAGAAGCATTGCAAAAACGAGCACAAGAGAAAGAACAATTGCTATTTTTTTCTTCATAAGTTAACCTCCTATTTTCATCCCGAATTTGAAAGTTTCAGTTTTCGGGAATTCATTACCAACCTATTATAAACTATTATCCAAAATATTGCAAGGATTTTTATGCATAATCCGTTTTTTGTTCCTGCATTTTTAATACCAGAGGAAACCGAGCAGCAGGATTCTGATTAACATTTGCCACCATGCATAAGTAACGGAAACATAGAATGTGTCGCTCATGCCCTTATATGTAACGGTTATTTCCGTGTTTCCTGTTTTTGAAAGTTTTTCAGGAGTAACGGTAAATCCGCTTGTTACGATTTCCGTTGTCCCGTCGGCATATTCAACCTTCAGCGAAAGACCTGTTGTGTTAAGTGTTTCTTTGTAATAATAGTTAAGTTTTTGGGGAAGTGAATCTATTACAAGATTTGTAACAGGTATTTCTCCCTTGCCGAAAGAATAATGGAATCCGTTTTCAACTGCAAATTCATGCGCTTTTGAATCCTTTTCCACATTCAGAACCAAAGACTCGGAGCAGCCGTTAAATGCGGTTTTATTGATTTTCTGAACACTTGAAGGAATGGTTATCTCTTCAAGTGAGGGGCAGTTATAGAATGCACCAAGTTCGATTGTTTCAACGCTTGAAGGGATTGTTACGGTTTCAAGACTCAGACATGAATCAAAAGCTCTCTGGCTTATTTCTTTAACACCATCTTCAATAACGGCAGACTCAAGACCGGCGGAAAGAAATGCTCTTTCGTAGGATTCGACGCTTGCAGGGATTGTTACAGTTTTAAGGGATGCACATTTTTCAAAAGCACGCATACCGATTTGGGTAACACTTGAGGGTATATTAATTTCAGCAAGGCGCACACAGTTTTTGAATGCATCCTCCTCAATAGTCTTAAGCCCTTGAGGAAGAACTATCTTTTCAATATAAGCATTGTCGCCGAAAGCATAGTTTGATATTATCATAACATCAGACGGCACTGTGAAAGATTTTTCCGTCAAACCGCGAGGATATTGAATAAGAGCCTTATCGGTTTTCGGATTAAAAACAGTTGAATCGTATTCACTTTCAAACGGGCCGTAAAGAACACCGCCGTTGCTGCTGTAAACTGCATTTGAACTGTCAACATTAAATTCCGTTATATTGCTGCAACCGACAAAAGCGTTCTTTTTGATAACATTTACCGCTGCGGGAATTTCAATCTCAACAAGGGAAACGCATGTACTGAATGCCTCTGTTCCGATTGACGTAACTGTTTCAGGGATTGCTATTGATTCAAGCGCAGCACAATCCTCAAATGTTTTATCTGCTATTTTTTCAAGCTTTGACGGCAGACTAATGCTCTTGAGACTGCTGCAATGAATAAAAGCAGATGCTCCTATTTCGCACTCTGACCCAAAAAAAGTAACAGTTTCAAGAGCAAAGCAGCTGTCAAATGCATTTGAACCGACTTTGGTAACACTTGAAGGAACTGTCACACTTGTAATCAAGCTGCAATCCTTAAAAGCACCGTTGCCGATTTCCACAACATCATACCCGGAGTCGGTTTTTGAAGGAATTTCTATTGCACCCCGTGCACCTTCCATACACGATGTCAGCACGGCATAACCTTTACTTATATCAAAAGTAAGATAAGCCGTTGATGCCGATGCCCCGAATACCGACACCGACAAAACAATAATTATTGCAGCGACAATTAAGCTCGCTGCCTTCTTGATTCTTTTCACAGAATCCCCCCATTCTTAATATCGCATATTAGATTATACTGAAAAAAAGAGCAAAAATCAATAGTTTTTCGCAATATATAAAAATGTATTTGTTTATTATTGACAAAACCATTTCAAATAATTAAAATTAGTTTATCTGATATTGGGAGATTTTGTTTTATGTTTGATTCAAGCGGCAAGTTTTATAAACCCGAACGCGGTTCAACCGCATCACCGGACCACATAATGCTCGCTTTCTGCGGTGACCCGAAAACAGAAATGGCTGTTATATGGAGAACAAGCATTGATATAACAGACGGCTATATTCTCTATTGCAGGCAAGGCAGCGAAGAATGGCTCAAAGCAAAAGCTGTTTATGAAACCAAAGAAACCGACATAGATATAAGCAACTATTATTCCGTAAGGATCAGCGGCCTTGAACCCGGCACAAAATATCGCTATACCGTTGGTTCAGATACACACCGCAGCGAAGAATTCTCCTTTGAAACCGAAGAGGAAAATATTGATAAATTCAGCTTTATTATTATTACCGACCATCAAAAAGGAGATCCCTGCCATCTGCCGGATTATTCAATGGTTGGTGACATGCTGAAAAACGCTCTCAAAAAACATCCCGAGTGCAAATTTATATTTACAGCAGGTGACAACTGCGATAACGGGCAAAACGAGCTTCAATGGAACGGAATGTTTGAAGGGCTTAAGGGAATTATCGAAAGCATTCCCTACATGATGACAACCGGCAACCACGATAACCGAGGCTTCATCACATATTTTCCCGAACCCACAGGCAAGTTTTATCTCGAACATGCCGATTTCTTTGATTTTCAGTTCGGACCCGCATATCCTCAAAACGGGCCTGACGGCTACACAGGCGAAAACTATTCATTCGATTACGGCAACACCCATTTTCTTGTTATGGGCATCAACGCTCCGGAAACCGTTGAAGATTGGGCATATAATGACCTTCAAAGCAGCAACAAAACCTGGAAGCTCGGGGCATATCACTTTCCGATTTATCCCGTTATGCCCGAGGGACAGAACAACGATGCTTATCCCTGGCTGAGAAAGCCGATTGAAGAAGGAAGGCTTGATATTCTCTTCGCAGGTCATGAGCATTCGTTTGCACGAACTTTCCCTGCCAAGGGGGACGAGCTTTTTGACAGACCGTCCGAAGGAACGGTGCACTACATAGTCGGAAACGGCGGCGGAAATATTTATCATTCAAACGCTCCGAAAACATGGCATGCGGCATTTTATCCGCAGGAAATCAGAACAGGCTCCTACACGCTTGTCGAAATAGACGGAAATGTTCTCACCGCAACGGCATATCTTGCCGACGGCAGAATATTTGATGTTTTAACCATTGACAAAAACAAGGATTTAATCACTCCGTACGCACTTGCACCGACTTATGACTGGACAAAAATGGCATTCAAAGGCAGGATGCTTGAACTTTGCGCAAGAGAGCTTTATCCCGAAAGCAAAGACGGTATATGGTTCGCTCCGTTCGGAGTGTTGATTCAGTCAATCGGCGGCAGGGTCGTCAAAGAAAAAGACACCCTTTATGTTGAAGCCTACGGACACAGAGCAACATTCACGGTCGGCAGCCGATTTGCCAAAACAGACCTCGGAACGGTTGAAATGAGCGCTGAGCCGTATTTTTACAGAGGTCAGCTTTTTGTGCCTGTTGACGAAAGTGCCAAAATGTTTGAAATGGAATGGTATCACGCTAAACGAAATAATTTTATAAACTGGAATACTGCAAGCGAGGATAAACCGATATGCAGACACCCCGAAGAATAAGGAGAATATTATGCTTTACAAAAAAAATTCAGCACCAACTCTTACGGACGAGCTTTTCAAAAAACCAACCTGCGAATACCGCGGAACTCCGTTTTGGGCATGGAACAGCAACCTTAAATCCGAGGAGCTTTGCCGCCAGATAGATGTTTTCAAAGAAATGGGTCTTGGCGGTTTCCACATGCATGTGCGTACAGGCATGTCAACAAATTATCTTTCAGACGAATTTATGTCGCTCATAAAATGCTGTGCGGAAAAGGCAGAGAAAGAGCAGATGCTCGCTTGGCTTTACGATGAGGACAGGTGGCCCTCGGGTGCAGCCGGCGGCCTTGTTACCAAGGATGAGGAATACCGTGCCCGCTGCCTGCTGATGACTGCCGTTCCCTGTGACAACAGTGAGAGCGAATCAAAATTTGTTGATTCAAGAGCCGAGGGCGGCAGAGACGGCAAAGGCTATCTTATTGCCTGCTATGACATCATGCTCGACGAAAACGGATATCTCGAAAGCTATAAAAGAATAGACGAATCCGACGAGGCACAAGGCACAAAATGGTATGCATACCTTAAAATTCACACTCCGTCACCCTGGTATAACAACCAGACATATCTTGACACACTCAACCCCAAGGCTGTTAAGCGTTTTGTTGAGGTTACACACGAAAGATATAAAGAAACTATCGGCGAACATTTCGGCAATGTTGTCCCCGCCATCTTCACGGACGAGCCGCAGTTCACCCGCAAAAAGGTGCTCGATAACTCAACCGATTTAGATGATATCCTGATGCCCTGGACTGATGATATCCCCGAAACATACAAGGCACAGTATGGCGAGGATATCCTTGCCACCCTGCCTGAAATTTTCTGGGAATTGCCCGACGGCAAGGTTTCCGTAACCCGTTATCACTACCACGACCATATTTCCGAACGCTTTGCAGAAGCGTTTGCAGATGTTTGCGGCGGCTGGTGCCGCGAAAACGGCATTGCTCTCACCGGTCACATGATGGAAGAGCCTTCTCTTCACAGCCAGACAGCAGCTTTGGGCGATGCAATGCGCTCATACAGAGGCTTTGACCTGCCCGGCATTGACATGCTTTGCGCAAACTTTGAATTCACAACCGCAAAACAAGCTCAGTCCGCAGTTCATCAGTACGGCAGAGAGGGAATGCTCTCCGAGCTTTACGGTGTTACCGGCTGGGACTATGATTTCCGTGGCTATAAGCTTCACGGCGACTGGCAGGCATGCCTTGGCGTAACGATAAGAGTTCCTCACCTTTCATGGTATGCAATGGGCGGCGAAGCCAAGAGAGACTACCCCGCTTCAATCCATTATCAGTCACCTTGGTGGAAAGAATTTTCTTATCTCGAGGATCACTTCGCAAGAGTTAACGCTGCAATGACCCGCGGCAAACCGATTGTTAAGGTCGGCGTTATCCACCCTGTTGAAAGCTTCTGGCTGCATTGGGGTCCTAATGACAAAACTGCTCTTATTCGCGAAAATATGGATAAAAAATTCTTTGATATCACCGATTGGCTCCTTAAGGGCAGCATTGATTTCAACTTCATCAGCGAATCCCTGCTTCCCTCTCTTTGCGACGATGCAGGCGCTCCTCTCAAAGTGGGCAAAATGGAATATGATGTTATCATTGTGCCTGATTGCGAGACTCTCCGTTCAACAACTCTTGAACGTCTTGAAAAATTCAAGGCAAACGGCGGCAAGCTTATTTTCGTTGGCAGCGCACCCAAATATGAGGACGGCATTGAAAGCGAAAGAGGCAAAAAGCTTTATGAAAACTCACAAATCGTTCCGCTGGATAAGGCAATGCTTCTCAATGCGCTCGATGAGGACAGAACCGTTACCCTCCGCCTTGCCAACGGCAGACTTTCTGACAGCTTCATTTATCAGCTTCGTCAGGACGGCGCAAGCAAATGGCTCTTTATCAGCCGCTGCTGCGAGCCCTACAATAAAGATGTTGTCAATGAAAGCAAACTGCGCATAAGTGTTAAGGGTGAATACACTCCCTATGTTTATGATACAATCAACGGTGAAATTTCAAAAATCGCCTGCGAATACAAAAACGGCTGTACGGTTATTTCAAAAATCCTTTATAACTATGACAGTCTGCTGCTCAAGCTCGATGAGGGCAAGTCCGATTTAATCGGCAATGCCTTCTACAGCCCCGACTTAGCGGATGCAAAAGCAATGCCCGCCCTTGTTCCTTACACTCTTTCAGAGCGTAACGTTCTCCTTCTTGATATGGCGGAATTTGCTCTCGACGGCGGCGAATTCAAGCCTGAGGAAGAAATTCTTCGCCTTGATAACGTTTGCAGAGAGGCTCTCGGCTTCAATGAACGAGGCGGCCATGTTGCGCAGCCCTGGGTTCTTGCTCCCGAAACCATTGAGCACTATGTCACTCTCAAATTCAGAATAAACAGCGAAATTGATTACAGCGGCGCAGAGCTTGCCCTCGAAGATGCCGAAAACGCAAAAATCATTTTCAACGGCAATGAAATTCCAAACGACATCACCGGCTGGTATGTTGACAAGGATATCAAGACCGTTCCTCTGACAGAAATCAAAAAGGGCGAAAACACTCTTGAAATTACCCTGCCCATCGGTGAGCGCACCAACACAGAATGGTGCTACATTCTCGGCGATTTCGGCGTTAATGTTGTCGGCAGAGCTAAAACAATAACCGCCCTGCCCGAGAAACTCGGCTTCGGCTCAATAATAAATCAGGGCCTCCCGTTCTATGGCGGCAATGTTACATATCACCTTGAAGCACATGGCACAGACCTGCGCATTGAGGCAACAAGATACAAGGGTGCCCTCATTTCCGTTGCCGTTGACGGAGAAGAAAAAGGCAAGATAGTTTATCCGCCCTATATGCTTGATGTCAACGGGCTTGCTGACGGCGAACATAAGGTTGACATTACCCTTTTCGGCAACCGCTACAACGCTTTCGGCCCGATTCATCTTACAGATGTCAAACACTCATGGCACGGGCCCGGAGCATGGCGCAGCAACGAAGAAGAATGGAGCTATGAATACGTTCTTCGCAACATCGGTATACTTGCAAGACCGATAATAACGGAAAAATAAAATTAATATAGGGGTCGATGATGGCATCGACCCCTTTTGCATTGGAAGATACAAAACTCATCTCGTCACGGGTTAACAAGAAACACATGGCAGCAGTCTACCCACAGCCTAATAAACGGAATTTCCGGGAGCGACGAATGTTATCTCTATGCTTTACGCAAGGTGTATTGATTCCATATCCATCAAAACAATAACAATATAAAATCCTCCCCTTGACACTCAAAAATTTTTATGATATTCTATTGAATGAAATTCAATAAACAAATTTGTTTATTTATGCAATAAATACGGATTGGGAATAGTTTCTCTCCGTCTTCTGATTGCAAAATTTCGTTGAAAGGAGGAGACCTGATGTTCATTCCCACCCCTTTCGGCATCATGCTAAAGCAAACCCGCGAAAACAAAAAGCTTTCGCAGGGCGACCTTGCCGAAGAATTGGGAAAAACCGCTCAATACATCAGCAACATCGAAAAGGGCAAAAATAATTCCCCGCCCGATGATTCCGATTTGCAGATTTTAATAAAAAAGCTTGAGCTTTCATGCGACGAAGCCGAAAAATTCAGGCTCCTCGCTTATGCAGACCGCGGAATGCTTCCGCCCGAAATGTTCCGATATGTTTTCGACAGGCCTGCTCTTATCGGTCTAATCAGCTATGCAATAAACAACGAAGTTACGGAAGAATACTGGGATTACATTCTTCAAAATACTACAACCGGCAAAGGAAGGGTAACACATGAGTAAAACACCAGAATATATTAAATATGCCGCCTCAATCGTTCCAAGCGAAAGGCAGCTTAAATGGCAAGAACTTGAGTTCTATGCCTTCATACATTTCGGCATCAACACTTTCACAAATTCCGAGTGGGGCAACGGCAACGAAGACCCGGAGCTTTTCAATCCCGAAAAGCTTGACTGCCGCCAATGGGTAAAGGTTTGCCAGCTTGCCGGCATGAAAGGAGTTATCCTGACATGCAAACACCATGACGGCTTCTGCCTTTGGCCTTCGGCTTACACAGATCACAGCGTACGTTCAAGCAAATGGAGGGATGGCAAGGGCGATGTTGTTGCGGAATGCGCCAAGGCTTGTAAAGAATTCGGATTGAAATTCGGAGTTTATCTTTCTCCCTGGGACAGGCACGAACCAACCTACGGCTCGGGTGAAGCATATAACCGTTTCTTTTTAAATCAGCTTCGTGAGCTTTTGACAGGCTACGGCGATATTTTCTGCGTCTGGTTTGACGGCGCATGCGGTGAGGGCTCTAACGGCAAGGTTCAGCAATACGACTGGGAAAGCTATTATAAACTCATACGCGAGCTTCAGCCCAATGCCACCATAAATATCACGGGTCCCGACGTTCGCTGGTGCGGCAACGAAGCGGGCGTTTGCAGAAGCAGCGAATGGAGTGTTGTTCCCTATTGGCACTCAAATCATGAAATCATTGCTGCGGCAAGCCAGCAGGATGTTTCAAAGCCGCCCAAAAAAATAAATCCCACTGCCCTTGATTTGGGCAGCAGGAAAGCAATCAAAAAATGCAATAAACTGATTTGGTACCCCGCAGAGGTTGATGTTTCAATCAGAAAAGGATGGTTCTATCATCCTGAGGAAGATTATTCCATCAAGCCGCTGTCAAAACTTACTGAAATATACTATAACTCCGTCGGTGCAAACGCCAACTTCCTTTTGAATATTCCACCGACAGCCGAGGGCAAGTTCCACGAAAAAGATGTTGAAACCTTGCTTTCATTGGGGGCACAGCTTGACATTGATTTTAACGAAAATCTTGCCGAGGGTTCAATAATAACCGACAATCGCCATCTTGACAAAAAGCACACCGGCCAAATGGCATTGAGTGATAATCCCGAAGAATACTGGCATTCCGGCGACGAACCCGAAGGAGCCGAGCTGATTCTTGACCTTGGCGATGAATACGACATCGACAAAATTGTTCTCGGCGAACACATCAGAACGGGCCAGCAGGTTGAAAAATTTACTCTTTATGCACAGCTTAACGGCAAGTGGAAAAAAATTTCCGCAGGAACAACAATCGGCTACAAAAAAATCTGCCGTTTCAAAGAAATCAGAGTGCGTTATTTCAAGCTTGTTATCAACAAATCAAGATGCTTTGCAACCATTTCAAAGTTTGAGGCTTATTAATCTGTTTTATTCCCATTCCTTCCAGATTTCGGGGCAATAACCGACGGTTGCTTTTTTGCCGTTGCGAACAATGGGAGTTTTGAAAAGCTCGCCGTGTTCAAGAAGCTTCTCCTCAACCGCTTCCTTACTCGCAAGATACTTGATAAAATGCTTTTCATAAGCCTTTGATTTTTCGTTAATCAAAGCCTCCATAGAGCCGACAGCCTGTTTAACACTGTTATATTCACCTTTACTCAGATTCTTTTGAGCAAGGTCGATAAACTGAAATTTAATCCCTCGTTCTTTAAAGTAACGCTGAGCTTTTTTGGTGTCAAAGCATTTGTTTGTTCCGAAAATTTGTATATTCATTTAAAATTCACCCTTTATGGTAATAATATTATTATGGTAATTGAAATTCCGTCACAAGTCAATAGTGCGCTTAAAATTCTCTGCGACAGCGGTCATTCCGCATTCATAGTAGGGGGAGCAGTACGTAACATTCTCATGGGAATTCCTGTTCATGACTGGGACATAGCAACCTCTGCTCTGCCGAGCGAAATACTTGAGCTTTTCAAGGGTTTCAGAACAATTGAAACCGGCATAAAGCACGGCACGGTAACGGTTATTATTGACAATATGAGTCTTGAAATAACCACATTCAGAACAGAACAGGGATATTCGGATAACCGCCATCCCGACAAGGTTGATTTCACAAACAGCATTGAAGACGATTTATCAAGGCGTGATTTCACCGTCAACGCAATTGCATGGTCGCCTCAAGCAGGCTTCGTTGACCCCTTTGGCGGCACGCAAGATATTAAATGCGGCATCATAAGATGTGTAGGAAATCCTGACAGACGTTTCGGCGAGGATGCTTTGAGAATTCTGCGTGCATTAAGATTCTCTGCTGTTCTCGGATTCGGAATTGATGATGAAACATCCGAAAGCATACACAAAAACTATCATCTTTTGGAGAATATATCAGTTGAACGGATTTTCTCGGAATTCTCAAAGCTGATTTGCGGCAAAGATGCAAAACGAATTCTCCTTGAGTTCAAAGAAACCGTATTTTTTGTTCTTCCCGAATTAAAGCCGATGGACGGTTGCGCTCAAAACCATGAAAGGCATATTTACAATGTTTGGGGGCATACCGTTGCGGCCGTTGGAAGCATTCCGCCGCAGCCTGAGCTTCGTTTTGCAATGCTGTTTCACGATTCGGGAAAGCCACATTGCAAAACAACCGACGAGTTCGGCATTGACCATTTTTATTCGCATGGGAAAATCAGCAAAAAAATTGCTTTTGAATCATTGATGCGATTGAAAACTTCAAATAAATTCCGCGAAGATGTTTGCAATTTGGTTGAATATCATGATTTTCTTCCGGATAAAATCAGCAAAAAAACTTATAAAAAATACATTGGTTCTTTAGGAATCGAAACTGTAAAAAAGCTTTTTTCTGTCCGTGAGGCAGATGTTTCGGCTCAAAACCCGAAATTCCTTGCCGACAGTTTAAAAGAAAACGAAATCGGCAAAAAACTCCTTGAAGAAATTGAAAACGAAACATTATGTTTTAAAATCAAGGATCTTGCCATAGACGGCAAAATGCTTGCCGAACTTGGAATTGAGCCGTCTCCGGTTATGGGCAAAATTCTGAACACATTGCTTGATGAGGTAATGGACGAAAAACTGCCCAACACCGAAGAAGCGTTAAAATACAGGGCAAAACAGCTTGCGAAGCTGTGAAAGGAGCAGATATGGAAATTGTAAAAATAGATAATGCGCAGGAATTTGACAGATTTTTGAGTTTGCACCCAAAGGGTCACATGCAGCAATCCTCCGCATGGGGAAAGGTAAAAAAAGAGTGGGAGTGGACAGGCTTCATCGCCCGCAATGAACGCGGAGAAATAAAGGGTGTATGTGCAGTTTTGCTGCGTCAGATACCGATGACGCCGTTCAAAATGATGTATTCCCCCAGAGGTCCCGTTTGCGATTTGAACGATGAACAAACAGTAAAAGAGCTTTTGACCGCCGCAAAAGAATACGGCATAAAAAACAAGGCTTACACCTTCAAAATAGACACGGATACTCTTGCATCCAATGCCAAATACATTTCCCTGCTCGAAAGCCTCGGCTTTAAATTCAAGGAACACAGCGCCGGCTTTGACACAATTCAGTCCCGTTATATTTTCCGCCTTGATGTAAGCGGCAAAACCGAAGATGAGCTCATGGCAACCTTCCACCCCAAAACCCGCTATAACATCCGCCTTTCCGCAAGAAAAGGCGTTACCGTTGAAGTTAAGGGGGCGGAAGCCTGCGAGGATTTCCATAAGCTCATGCTTGTTACGGGAACAAGAGATAACTTTGTTATAAGAGACGTTTCATATTTCAAGCGCATAATGGATGCTTTCGGCGATAACGCAAGAATTTATCTTGCATATTATGAAGGCAAACCCATTGCAGGCGCACTCAATGTTCTTTGCGGTGACAAGGTTTGGTATGTTTACGGCGCAAGCTCCAACGAATACCGCAACGTTATGCCGAATTATCTTGTTCAATGGGAAATGATAAAATGGGCAATGGAAAGCGGCTGCAAATACTATGATTTCCGCGGCGGATATCCGGACGAGGATAACCCTCTTCACGGCATTTTCAAGTTCAAAAAAGGATTTTGCAACGATTACATGGAGCTTATGGGCGAAGCAGATTTGATAATTGACAAAATCGGCTTCAAAGCAGTCAATGCCGCCCAAAAGCTGGCAAAATCCACTCGCAAAATCAGGGCCAAAATACTCAACAAGTAAGCTTCTCGGCAAAGAAACAGTCTTTGCCGCTCAAAATCCTCCATATAGTTCAAGGCAGCACCCTCTCGGGCGCTGCCTTGCGCTTTTATGTTATTAATTTTTAATCAGATAATTCCCTGTGCCATCATTGCATCTGCAACCTTAACAAAGCCTGCGATGTTTGCGCCTGCAACAAGGTCATAGCCGAGGCCGTACTGCTCAGCTGCGGCAGCGGAGTTATCATGGATATTCTTCATGATCTGCTTAAGCTTGGCATCAACTTCTTCAGCAGTCCAGCTGTATCTCATGGAGTTCTGGCTCATTTCAAGAGCGGAAACAGCTACGCCGCCTGCGTTAACTGCCTTTGAGGGAGCAACAGCCTTGCAATTTTCCTTAAGATATGCAAGAGCATCGTTGGTTGTGGGCATGTTGGCAACCTCAATATAATAAGGAACGCCGTTTGCAACAAGCTTCTCAGCCTGCATCATATCAATTTCGTTCTGGGTTGCGCAGGGCATTGCAACATCAACCTTAACTCCCCAGGGCTTCTCGCCTGCATGGAATTCAGCTCCGAATTTATCGGCATAATCCTGAACCTTGTCGCGGCCGGAAGCACGCATTTCAAGCATGAAATCAATCTTTTCGGGAGTATTGATGCCGTCAGCATCATAAACATAACCGTCGGGGCCTGAGATTGTTACAACCTTGCCGCCGAGCTCCGTGATCTTTTTAACAGCGCCCCATGCAACATTGCCGAAGCCGGAAATTGCAAATGTCTTGCCCTTTATCTCCTCGCCGAAATGCTTGAACATTTCAACTGCATAGTATGTTGCGCCAAAGCCGGTTGCTTCGGGTCTGATAAGTGAGCCGCCGTAAGGGATGCCCTTACCTGTGAGAACACCGTTTTCAAAAGCGCCCTTAATGCGTCTGTACTGGCCGTAAAGGTAGCCGATTTCTCTGCCGCCAACGCCGATATCACCTGCAGGCACGTCAACATCGGGGCCAATGTGTCTGTAAAGCTCAGTCATGAATGCCTGGCAGAAGCGAAGAATTTCCGCATCACTCTTGCCTCTGGGGTCAAAATCGGAGCCGCCCTTTGCGCCGCCTATGGGAAGGCCTGTAAGGCTGTTTTTGAAGGTCTGCTCAAAACCGAGGAACTTCATGATTCCCGAATAAACAGAGGGATGGAAGCGGAGACCGCCCTTATAGGGGCCGATAGCTCCGTTGAACTGAACCCTATAGCCTCTGTTAACATTAACGTTGCCGTTATCGTCAACCCATGTAACTCTGAAAGAAATCTGTCTTTCGGGCTCGGCCATTCTCTCAAGCAAAGCATTCTTTTCATATTCAGGATGCTGCTCAATAACGGGAGCAATCGACTCAAAAACTTCGGTTACGGTTTGAACAAATTCGGGTTCGTTAGCATTCTTCTTTGCCACCTCAGCGATGACTCTCTCAACATAATTCAAAAGAAACACTCCTTCTTAAAAACTGCCGCAAACAAGACAGCCTTCTATAAACAAATTAACGCAGATTTTTCTGCTTGCATAACATTCTATACCTAAAATCGCAAAAATGCAACAAAAAATATTCTCGCTTTCATAATTTTGTTAAAAAAACCTAAAAACAGGCATCAAACAGCCTGTGTTTTGCAACATACAACGAAGCATCTTTCAAAATTCCTGCATATTTATGCGCCTTGCAGGATTTTTTGCATGGGTGATTGGTACTTGAATAAAAGACATCCATTTGATATAATTATTACATCTTGTATATGAAAGGCAAGGATTTAATATGTCGGCACCTCTTGCGGACAGACTCCGCCCCAAGAAAATTGAAGATATAATCGGCCAGCCTCATCTGTTGGGAAAAGGCAAGCCCCTGAGAAATATTATCGAATCGGGCGAGCTGCCTAATATGGTTTTCTACGGCCCTCCCGGAGTTGGCAAAACAACGCTTGCAAGCATCATTGCAAAAACAACCGACCGCCATTTGGTAAAGCTTAACGGCACAACCGCCGGCACTTCGGACATCAAAGAGGTTGTTGCAAAGCTTGACACCTTTCTTGCACCCAACGGAATTTTGCTCTATCTTGACGAAATTCAGTATTTCAACAAAAAGCAGCAGCAAACTTTGCTTGAATATATCGAAAACGGCGCAATAACTCTTATAGCTTCAACCACCGAAAATCCGTATTTTTATGTTTACAGCGCAATTCTCAGCCGTTCCACCGTTTTTGAATTCAAAAGTGTCACTCCGTCGGAAGCCGAAAAAGCTGTCAGGCGCGCATTTGGTTTTATGGCGGCAGACAGAAGCGAAGAATATTCCGTTGAGGACGGCGTTTATTCTCACATCGCAACCGCAAGTGCAGGCGATGTGCGCAAAGCAATTAACAGCGTTGAGCTTTGCGTGCTTTCTGCAAATTCAGACAACGGCAAAAAGCTGATAACCCTTGAAAACGCAAGGTCACTCACGCAAAAAAGTGCCATGCGCTACGATAAAGACGGCGACGAGCATTATGACATCATCTCTGCTTATCAGAAGTCCATGCGCGGCTCTGACCCCGATGCTGCCGTTCACTATCTTGCAAGGCTTCTTGAGGCAGGCGATTTACCATCGGCATGCAGGCGGCTTTTGGTATGCGCCTGCGAGGACGTGGGGCTTGCATATCCGCAAATCATTCCGATTGTTAAAGCAGCGGTTGATTCGGCAATGATGCTCGGCCTGCCCGAAGCAAGAATCCCCCTTGCCGATGCGGTTGTTCTTGTTGCAACCTGTCCAAAATCAAACACAGCTTACGGTGCAATTAATTCGGCCATGGCCGATGTTGCGGCGGGCAGAACAGGCCCCGTTCCCCGTCAACTGCAAAACATGCATTATGACGGTGAGGACAATCCGAACAAGGGTCAATTTTATAAGTATGCCCACGATTTCCCCGGCCATTGGGTTGACCAGCAATATCTTCCCGATGCCATTAAGCACAAAAAATACTATGAATTCGGCGATAACAAAACCGAGCAGGCTGCCAAGGAATATTGGGCAAGAATCAAAAAGAAATAATGCAAAAAAAGCGCCCCGAAAGAATAAATCTTTCGGGGCGCTGATACTTTAATTATGCTTTGTTGTCGCAGCCGAGAACGTTCTTAATCTTGTGTTCAACCATGCCCTGGATAGCTGTGCGGGCAGGAGCAAGATACTGTCTGGGGTCAAAGTGGCCGGGATTCTCAGCCATATACTTTCTGATAGCGGCAGTCATTGCAAGACGAAGGTCGGAGTCAATGTTAATTTTGCAAACTGCATGTTCAGCAGCCTTGCGAAGCTCGCTTTCGGGGATACCGATAGCATTTTCCATCTTGCCGCCGAATTCGTTAATCTGATCAACAAACTCGGGGATAACTGATGATGCACCGTGAAGAACGATGGGGAAGCCGGGAAGCTTCTTCTCGATTTCTTCAAGGATATCGATGCGGATTTTGGGATCCTGGCCGGGCTTGAACTTGAATGCGCCGTGGCTTGTGCCGATAGCGATAGCAAGTGAGTCAACGCCTGTTCTTGTTACGAAATCGATAACCTCAGCAGGGTTTGTGTAGGAAGCATCTTCAGCGGAAACATTAACGTCATCCTCGATGCCTGCAAGCTGGCCAAGCTCGCCTTCAACAACAACGCCGTGAGCGTGTGCGTAATCAACAACTTTCTTTGTGAGAGCAACGTTCTCTTCGTAAGCAAGGTGTGAACCGTCAATCATAACTGATGTGAAGCCGCCGTCAATGCAAGCCTTGCAGGTTTCAAAGTCGGGGCCGTGGTCAAGGTGAAGAGCGATGGGAAGGCCTGTTGTTTCAACAGCTGCTTCAACGAGCTTAACAAGATAGGTGTGGTTTGCATAAGCTCTTGCGCCCTTGGAAACCTGAAGAATAAGAGGAGCATTGAGAGCTTTGCCTGCTTCAACGATGCCCTGAATGATTTCCATGTTGTTTACGTTGAATGCGCCAACAGCGTAGCCGCCCTTGTATGCATCCTCAAACATTTTCTTGGTTGTTACTAATGCCATTTTTATCACTCCTGAAATAATTTTAAACTAACCTTATATATTATATCAAAATTTCAATTAATGTCAACAAAATTACGCAAACAAGCTCATTATTTCCGTTTTCAAAAGCATAAACACATTTCTGATTGCACCGAAAAATTCTTCAATAACATTATCATACTCGGTGTAAGGTTCATCAACCTGAAGCTCAAGGCGTGCATTATTTGTTTTAACGCTGCCTTCATAAGTATAAAGCACATTATCGAAATTCTTTATATCATCCTCATGGAGAGTGAAAACTCTTACGCCGTAGGGGCCGGGCTTTGCAAACTCGCAGCCATAGGTGAAGCCAAGCTCAATGCCGTCCCAAACGCCTGTATATCCCTCTGTGTGCCAATGGCCGAAATAAGCGCCGAGAACATCGCCGCATTCCTTCCATGCCTTGAACTGTTCGCTTGTTGAACCGGGAATAACTGCGCCTGCATGATATCCGCTCGCAATTTCCTGATTAAGGCGGTAGCACTTGCCGTCATCGCCTATGCTTGCACCCTCATCCCAGAAATTGCATTCTTCGAAAAGATTGCCTATATCATCGGTCGGAATATGCTGAAAGAGAACAGAAGGAACAGGCTCTCCGCCGTTTGCCGCCTTAAGTTTGGCGCTCTCGGATTTATACCACTCAATCTGCTCATCCGTAACAGAATTTGTTGCAGTATCCGCCATCCAAACATTAAATACAGTTTCTTTTCCGTCGCTTGATTTGATTTCAAGATTAAAATCTATTCTGCCGTCGCTGTCATTGCTTTCATCAACGGTCATGCTGTTTTCGTAGCTATTATATATTGCAAGCCAATCTTCATTGGTAATTCCGCATTTGTAGTCGTTATTGCCCTGACATACGGCAAAGGGAATTCCCTTTTTCTCTGCCTCGGCAAAAACTGCGGCACAGGTTGCGGTAACATTTGCAAGGGTCTGCTCATAGCTGTCAACCTCAACACCCTCACGCAGGCTTTCGCCATCAATGCCGACATCACCTATACGGCTGTCCTCAACAATATCGCCCGTGAAAACAATCAAATCGGGATTTGACTGCTCAATTGCAAGCTTTATCATGTTGACCATATCATAAGCGGGATAGTGGTCATCCTGTGGGTCACTTATCTGAAGAATCGTGAACTCGCCGTCGGAGCCGAATTTAAGCTTCTTTTCCTGCGCATTTGCAATAATACAAAACGAAAACAGAAGCATTAACGAAAGCAATATGCTTATTATTTTTTTCATTTTATTATCTCCTGTTTTTATTATACGCTGTCGCAGCCGAATCAATATTTATCCATGCTTTCAACATCAAGAACAAATACCGTTGCACCGCCAACGGTAACTTCTTCCTCAAGGCTGTTGTTTTGAAGTCCCCTGCCGAGCGAGCCTGTAGTCATTGCAACCTTGCTTCTTGTTTGTGAATATTCATGAATAATCTCCTTCGCACGGGCAACCTTATCATCCTCAGCGCCGATAAGCAGGGTTGTGTTGCCTATCATAAGGAAGCCGCCGGTTGTGGAAAGTTTTGTTACGCTGTAATTCTCTTTTGTGAGTGTTGCGGAAACAACCGCGCTGTCATCGTTATTTACAATTGCAAGAATAAGTTTCATGTTATCTTCCTTTCATTACATATCGGGTAAAATCAACTTCTGGCTGCGTTTGTCAAGCGCATAAATATCGGGGATTTCATAGCGGTTATCATTACCGTCTTTGATAAGAATACGTCTGTCATAAAACATCTTCATTGACTGAATATGATTGATGATTTCGAAAGTATAAACTCCCCTGTCGGTTTCAACATTCCAAAGCCAGATTTTATGTTTTTCACTTCGGCTGATAAGCCTTGTTATTTTGGGTATTCTGTAATATTCCTCAAGGCAGCCGAGAAGAAGCTCTTTCTGCGACTGTTCCATATTATCAAGCCTTCTGATTATGAACCTTTCTTCGCCGTTCTCGTCAAGAAAGGTTATGTATTCGGAAAGACCGCTGACGGGGAACAGGCGGCGCGGCTCAAGATTGCAGAGCTTTTCTCCGGTAAAAAATTCAACATCGCAGAATATTCTGTCCTTCACGGTTATGCGTATTTCATTGCCGTCAATAAAATTCCTTGCCATCAAAAGCCCTCCTTACTCAAAATTTTCCGCCGCCTTTTCTGCGGCCACCTGCTCGCTCATCGACTGAATCTGAATGAGCTTGTAATATTTACCTTTAAGAGCCATAAGCTCCTCGGGAGAACCGAACTCAATGATATTGCCCTTATCAACAACGATTATTTTGTTGGCTTTTCGAAGCGTGGAAAGACGGTGTGCAATCATAAGCGTTGTTCTGCCTCGGATAAGGCGGTTAATCGCATCCTGAATCAGCTTTTCGGTTTCGGAGTCAACTGCGGAAGTTGCTTCGTCAAAAATAAGAACTCCGGGATTTTTAAGAACGGCTCTTGCAATTGAAAGCCTCTGCTTTTCACCGCCGGAAAGGCCGACGCCTCTTTCGCCGAGCATCGTGTCATAAGCATCGGGCAAACGTGAAATAAAGCCGTGAGCGTTTGCGATATCTGCAGCATTGAGAACCTGCTCCGGATGAGCGCCCGGCAAAGAATAAGCAATGTTATTAAAAATAGTGTCGCGGAACATCATCGGTTCCTGCTGAACATAGCCTATCTGCGAGCGGTAATATGACATATCGATATCTTTTATGTTAACATCATCAACAAGGATTTCGCCCTCATAATCATCATAAAAACGCATAAGCAGATTTATGAGCGTTGATTTGCCTGAGCCCGTTGTGCCGACGATACCCACAACGTCGCCGGGATTGATAACAAAGTTAACGTCGTTAAGAACTTTTTTGGAACGGTCAAATGAAAAATTAACGTTTCTGAACTCGATTTTGCCTTTCATGACTCCAAGCTCAGAGCCTTTTCCGAAATCATGCTCAGGCTCGGCGCTGATAATATCCATAACTTTTTCGGTTGAAGCAAGCGCATTCTGATAAGAGTCGCTCAGGTTTGCGAAAAAGTTAACGGGAGTGTAAAACATGCTTGTGTATGAAATAAACGAAACAAGAACACCGAGTGAAAGACTTTCGGGCGTGTCAATAACCATATTGCCGCCCACGAACCAGATGATGACCGAACCGCAGGTTATCAAAAATGTTATTGCGGCAGGGAAAATGGCAGCAATGCGCGCAACCTTCTTGTCTTCATAAAGCCAATCATCAACATGATGCGAGAATTTTTTGATTGCTTTTTCTTCACTTGAAAAGGACTTGACAATTCTGATTGCGGGAATGCTGTCCGAAAGTATGCTGGAAATTGCAACGCCTCTTCGCCAAATACGGCGATAGAGCGGGCCGATTTTTCTGCCGAAAAAGCGGCTGCAAAGAACAACAACCGGAACGGGGATGAGCGACAGCAGAGTAAGCCTCCAGTTCATGCCGAGCATGATAACAACAATGCCTATCATCATAAAAAGCTGAACAACGGCTTCCTGAGTGATTCTGAGCATAAACTGCTGCAGAACGGTTGTGTCCGAATTAACCCTGTTGATAACAGAACCGGTTGAGGTTTTGTCATAGAATTTCATGGGAAGATACTGCGCCTTCGCATAAATTTCTTTTTTGAGGTCGGCAATAATGCCGTCGCCCGCAACACGAAGGATATATGAACGCAATGCACCGATTGCATACTGCAAAAAATAAACAGCAAGCAAAAACAGGATAACAAAAACAAGCATACGCTTGTCGCGGTTGGGAATAACATTATCCACCATCATGCTAGTGACATAAGGCGGAACAAGCGCAGCCGCCGTTGTTATAATTGAAAGGATAATGCAGAAAATCAGCTTGCCCATATATGGCTTTATGTATTTGAGCATCGTTGCGGCAATTTTCTTTTTGCCCTTGCAGTTAAGGCACTCTGCATTGGGTGACGGAAGCTTTCTGCCGCATTTCGGGCAAAATGAGCGCAGATTTTTAAACGTTACCTCAACAGCCGCAAGCCTGTCCTCAACGCTTTCGCCCTCATTAACCTTTGTCACAAAATCCGCAACTGCATCGCAGATATCGGCGGTTGCAAAAGTAAAGCGCATCAAATCGACCGTTGAACCGCCCGTGGTTTTTGCCTTAAGCACGGCATTGCCGTACATTCGTTTAACGGAAATTTCGGCTATGTTGGCAAAATCGAGGCTCAAAAAGCCCTCATCAAAGCTGTCACCGATTGCAACAACCCGATTTTCGGCAACATAGACTGCGCCCTCGCCGTAATCGCTGTTGATTGCAAGGTCTCCCACAACAGCAAAAAGCGGTTTTTCTTTCCCCCTGAATTGCCTCTCTGCAATTTCATCGATTGCGACACTTGCAGGTCTGTTAATTAACAAATCCTTGGGAATCACGTCATTCACTCCTTTTATAAGGAATTTCGACTTCATTATATGGCGAAAAAAACAATAATTCAACATCAAAAAACAATTTTTTTACATTTCGTGGAAATGCATAAACACGAGACTTTTTTCTTGTAATTTTAGCTGAAAAACCAATAATTATGTACCCCTCCTGCGAGGGGCAAATTAATAATTTTCGCATTTGATTTCAAAGTATGCTCTCGGATGAGTGCAAACGGGGCAAACTGCAGGAGCTTCTTTGCCAACATGCAGATGGCCGCAGTTTCTGCAAAGCCAAACTGTTTCGCCGCTTCTCGAAAAAACAATACCCTTTTCAAGATTTTCACTCAAAGCTTTAAAACGAGCCTCATGTTCCTTTTCAATTGCACCAACCATTTTAAAAAGAGCTGCAATCTGCGTGAAACCTTCTTCGGCGGCAACACGTTCAAATTCTTTATACATTTCTGTCCACTCGTAGTTTTCACCTGCCGCCGCATCAAGCAGATTTTCTGCAGTTTCAGGCACCGAATCGCCATGCAGCTGCTTAAACCATATTTCGGCATGTTCTTTTTCATTGTCGGCGGTTTTCATAAAAATATCCGCTATCTGTTCATAGCCGTCCTGCTTTGCCTTTGCGGCATAAAAAGTATATTTGTTTCTTGCCTGCGATTCGCCTGCAAAAGCCGCCATAAGATTTGCCTGAGTTCTGCTTCCTTCAAATTCCATAAAAATACCTCCCGTTTTAGTTTGATAACGGGAGGTAAAATTATTCATATAAATTTTATAATATTTTCCTTTATATATTCTCCCGCTTTGGCAGATATATCGCCGGGAGAAACTGTTTTTGCAAATTCTTCATCGAGCAACTTTATCTCTTCGGGAATCACGGAAGCTTCTTCATTATCCGGGTCAAAAGAATTATACTCCGCTTCAAAAATCTCAAAAGCTCTGCCTTTAAGAATCTTCTTCATTCCGTCAAGTGCAGCATCGGTAAGAGGATGTCCGTTAGCTCTGAAAAAACTGCTGAGAGCTTCGCCGCCGTCTTCAACAACAAATGATAAACCGTAGATTTTCCTTTGCTCCTGCGTAAGATTTTCAAATGCCGCATTCATATCCTCAGCATCGGAAATGCGCTTTTGAAGATTGAATGCAACTCCCCTGAAAAGCCTTGCAGGTTCTGACTTTTCCGCGAGTGATTCGGTCAAAATCGCAAATTCATTGCGAAGCTCGTTTTCTTCCTTAAGTTTTTTTATCAAATTTTCATTTTCTCTGGTTCTTCTTGCGCTTGCCTGCCCTGCTTTTATAAAAACAAAAACAGTAAGAGCAATCAAAGCAACCATGAGCAATATAAGATAAGGTCTTTCAAGAAAATACTGAACCATGTTTTTACTCCTCTATCAATAATTTGTATATATCGCCTTTTTTAAATCCGCTCTCTTTTGCGGCAAGCTTCGCAGCCTGCGTTTTGCTCTCGCCGTTTTCGGCAAGCTCTTTTGCATATTCAACGGCCTGCTCAAGGGTCATTTTCTCATCAGCTACAGGGTCAGCGCCTTTCACAATCAAAACTATTTCGCCCTTTAAAGCCTCTGCTGAATATTTTTCTGCGGCGGCGCAAAGAGTTGTTTTGATTACCTGTTCATGTATTTTTGTGAGCTCCCTGACTATCGCAATATCCCTATCGCCCAAAGCAGAATAAAGGTCTGTAAGAGTTTGCGAGAGCTTGTGCGGCGCCTCATAAAAAATCATTGTTCTCGTTTCGCCGACAAGCCATGAAATATGTTCACGCCTTGCTGATTTTTCTGCAGGCAAAAATCCCTCAAAAGTAAAACGCTTTGACGGCATGCCCGAAATCGCAAGAGCCGTTGCAAACGCACAAGGCCCCGGCACGGACTCAACTTTTATGCCTTTTTCATGGCAAAGTTTAACCAAATCCTCTCCCGGGTCTGATATGGCCGGCATGCCTGCATCAGTTACGATTGCGCAGCTTTCGCCCGAAATCAGCCTTTCCGCAATAATCGGCCCTCTCTCAAAGCGGTTATGTTCAAAATAGCTGACCATCGGCTTCTTTATTCCGAAATGGTTGAGAAGCTTAAGCGTTACTCTCGTATCCTCCGCAGCGATAAAATCGCATTTTTCAAGAGTTTCCAGCGCCCTGGGTGAAATATCGCCGAGATTGCCTATCGGAGTGCCGACAACATATAATATTCCGCTCATGCTTCATCACCTCTGTTTTCCAAAAGATAATCGCCGTAAACTTTCTTCATTTCGTCGGAGTATCCGCCGTTTTCGTTATGAACAAAAAGCTCCGGTTCAACAGTTATGCCCGCTCTGCCTCCCCTGCGGCCCTCAACAAGCGCAAGCCACGGAGCCTTACCTGGGCACTTTGAAACAAGCTTAAGTCTTTTCGGTTCAATATCCGCCGTATGCATTTCACAAATAAGCTCCGCAAGCCTTTCAGGGCGGATGCACATACAAAGCCTGCCGCCGAAATTGAGGAGCTTTTTGGCAGCCAAACAAATATCGCTGAGCGAACACATGGTTTCGTGCCTTGCGATTTTATCCGCTCCGCTTCTGCTCTCGATTCCCGCACCGCTCGCTTTATAGGGCGGGTTCATTGTGACAACATCAAAACAGCCGAACGGAACAACTCCTTTCAGGTTTTTCAAATCCGCATTAACCGCCGTAAGTCTTTCTTCAAGTGCATTGAATTCTATCGCCGCATTAATCTGTTCAACTCCGAGAGGCTGAATCTCAACAGCGGTTATTTTTCCTGTTTGTTTTTTGCACCAAAGAAGAGGGATTATTCCGCAGCCCGAGCCCAAGTCGCAGCACATCGCCCTTTTGGACGGTGAAGCAAAATCGGCAAGCAAAACCGCATCCGTTCCGAATGAATGAGCATCCGAAACAAAGGCAGTCACACCTGAGCCGAGATATTCCTTTCTGAATCCGTTCATAGCAAAAACTCCGATAAATAATTATTGTATATTATATCATCGCACAGAAAAAAAGTAAAGAGCAGGTGTTGCCTGCTCTTATGTCTTTAGCTTTTCACGTTTTGCAGAAATAATAAGAATTGTTGATATTATCATTATAAATCCGATTATATCTGTGAAAGAAAACTCCGTGCCGAGCCACAATGCAGATATAACCGTTGCCGAAACAGGCTCGATGCTTGAAATTATGCTTGCCTTTGTTGCGCCGATAAGGTGAATCCCCTCAAGATAGAAAGTGTATGCAACAACCGTTCCCAGAATAATAATACCTGCCATTGCGCCAATCAGCGAAAGTGAAATCCGTGGCATAATATCCCAAGGTTTGAAAACGGGCATCATCACGGCACCGCCCAAAAGCATGCCCCAGCCGAGCACCGTGGGTGTGTCAAAATCTTTCAGAAGCGGTGTCGGAATGAGTGAATAGCACGCAAGAAAAACGCCGGATATAATGCCCCAGAAAAGCGCCTGTGGCGACACCGCAAGGCTGCTGACTTTTCCGCCGGTTGCAATAATGAAAGTTCCGCCAACGGCAAGAATTATGGAAATAACTTCCGAAACGGTCGGCATTTTGCGCCCCTTGATACACATATAAACAAGAATCATAACAGGCGAAAGATACTGCAAAACAGTTGCCGTGCCCGCATCAGAAAACTCAATGGCCGTGAAATATGAATACTGACACATTATCAGACCGAACAGTGTAAAGGCCGCCATTCGCCCAAAATTGCTTTTGCCCTGCCAAACAGCGAAAATCCTTTGCCTGTTTTTTACAAGACTCATGGCAAGAAGGATTATTCCCGTTGCCAACATCCTTATCGGAACAATCCATTTTGAATCAACGTTGTGATATGTGAAAAGATATTGCCCGCAGGAACCTGAAAAGCCCCAGAATATTCCTCCGAAAAGCGAAAATAAAACACCTGCCGCAACTTTTGACCTTTTCATCATCACACCCCCTAAGCCTTTGGAATAATATCATAAACCGCAGATAAAATCAACTCGAGTCAGCATAATAATTATAAAAATCTCCTATAATATTTTTGACCTTTCGTCATAAACAGAAACTCAAAAAATTGAGAAAAAACAAGAAATCGAAAGATATTTGAAGATATTTCAAGATTTTGATGCATTCTTTCTCAAATTTGACCTTTTTTGGCCTTTGACCTTTTGACCTTCTCTGACTATAATAAAGCCAAGGTCAAAGAAAGTCAAAGTCAAAGTTAAACAAGCATCATGAAAAGAGATGATATTATGAGTTTGAGTAACCAAATTGCAAGAATGCTTATGGAAATGCTTGAAAGCGACGGAACAACCGAAATTCAGAGAAACGAACTTGCGCAGACACTCGGCTGCGTTCCAAGCCAGATAAATTATGTTATATCCTCCCGCTTTACTCCCGAGCAGGGATACATTGTTGAAAGCAGACGAGGCGGCGGCGGATACATCAAAATAACTAAAGTTAAACTTGACAGACCCTCTCTTATAATGCACACGGTAAATTATGTTGGCGAAGCAATTGATTTTGCTACATGCCGAGCCAATGTTATGAATTTGCACCACAGCGGCGCAATCGATACTCAATGCGCAAAGCTGCTGCTTGCGGCGACAGGAGATAATTCGCTGAGAACTCTTCCTGCCCCGTTAAGGGACAGAGTAAGGGCCTCCATTTTCAAACAAATGCTTATTACAATAGACTCAGGAAAGGATGATTGATTATGTTATGTCAGAACTGCGGAAAAAATGAAGCAACCACACACATCAAACAGATTATTAACGGCGACATGGCCGAAAGCCATCTTTGCTCGGACTGCGCATCGCATCTCGGTTATTCGGATATGTTTTCCGGCTTCGGGCTGAATCTTTCAGAGCTTTTCGGCGGCTTTCTGGGTGATATGATGCCCGCAATATCCTCGGGTAAAACTCAGAGATGCGCAAAATGCGGAACATCATTTGATGAAATCGTTCGAGACGGCAGAGTAGGCTGTGCGGACTGCTACAGAACATTTTACGATAAACTCCTGCCGTCAATCCAGAGAATTCACGGCAAAATAAAGCACAGCGGAAAGGTCAGCGCAACACCTGTCGCTGAGCCGAAAACAGAAACAACGGAAGAAAAAATCGAAAAACTCAAAACACAAATGAACGAAGCTGTTGCCAAACAGGATTTTGAAAGCGCAGCAAAAATAAGAGATGAAATAAAGGCTCTTGAAGGAGGCGAAGTTAAATGAATAAATGGTATTTTGAAAAAGGCGACCAGGGCGACGTTGTTATCAGCACTCGAATTCGCCTTGCAAGAAACCTTGATGAATTTCCGTTCCCGGCAAAGCTTGATGTTGCAGGCAAAAACAGGGTTAACGGCCTTTTAAAAAGCATCCTTTTTGAAAATGACAGAAAAGATTTCAGCTACATTGAAATGAAAGATCTGTCAAGAATTCAGGCCGTTTCTCTTGCAGAGCGTCATTTGATAAGCCCCGAATTCGCCTCCAAAAAAGACGGCAGTGCGCTTGTTCTCTCCGCCGATGAAAGTGTGAGCATCATGCTTTGCGAAGAGGATCACATACGCCTGCAGGTTATGAAATCCGGCCTTGCTCTTGAAGAAGCTTATGATATTGCCGATAAGCTCGACAGCATGATTGACGGCAAGGTTAAATATGCGTTTGATGAAAGAATCGGCTATCTCACCCAATGCCCCACCAATCTCGGCACGGCGATGCGTGCATCCGTTATGCTCCACTTGCCTGCGCTCACTCGTTGCGGCCAGATGACCCGCCTTGCAAACACGGTTTCAAAGCTCGGCTTAACCATAAGGGGTGCAAACGGTGAGGGTTCGCAGCCCAGAGGCGACATGTATCAGATAAGCAACCAAATCACTTTGGGAATAACCGAAGAAACAGCCATTGCAAACCTCAAATCAATTGTTCTTCAGCTGGTTGCGCAGGAAAGAGCGGCAGCTGCAGAAATAATCAAAAAGCCTTCGGAAGAGGATAAAATTTTCCGTGCTCTCGGTGTTCTTAAAAACGCAAGACTTCTCAGCACCGATGAATTTATGGAGCTTATCTCCGTTGTAAGACTCGGTGCAGCAAAGGGTCTTATTGACACTCCGATTGAAAAAATCAATGAGCTGATAGTCAACATGCAGCCCGCAACAATCAGCGCCGCAAACAGCGATGCGGTAAATCCCGCAGCAAGGGATGCCGTCAGAGCTGCTGCAGTTCGCGAGGCATTGAATTAACGATAACACGCGAAGCTTATAGGGGGATGAAAATATGTACAGATTTACAGGCTTTACTCAGAAAGCCAACGATGCGCTCAACAGCGCAATAACATCAGCAGAAAACCTTGGACACACATTTGTGGGCAGCGAGCATATTCTGCTCGGTCTTTTATCCGAAAGCGGCGGAATGGCGTATACCGCTCTTTCCGCAAAGAAAGTCAGCTACAGCGAGGTTGAATCAATCATCAAAAGCAGCATGGGCATCGGTTCCCCAACCGTGCTTTCGCCCAACGATTTCACACCCAGAGCCAAAAATATAATTGATACGGCAATATTGCAAGGCCGCGGAATGGGTCATTCCTACATCGGAACAGAACACATTCTTATGGGGATAATCCGTGAAGGCACGGGAGCTGCAACCGAAATTCTCAGCCGTCTCGGCGTTTCTCCGCAGGATTTGCTTAACGATTTGACAAGTGCACTCGGAAACAGCAATTCTTCATCTCACTCATCAAAGGGTGAAGCAAAAGAGAAATCGGACACTCCCACTCTGAGCCAATTCGGCAGAGATTTAACCGTTCTTGCAACACAAGGAAGAATCGACCCGGTTATCGGCAGACACAAGGAGATTGAAAGAGTTATACAGATTCTCAGCAGAAGAACAAAAAACAACCCTTGCTTAATCGGCGAACCCGGTGTGGGCAAAACGGCCATTGCGGAAGGCCTTGCCCTTAAAATTGCAACGGGTGAAGTGCCTGAGCTTCTTCGCAATAAAAGAATAATCACCCTTGACTTGACCGGCATGGTTGCAGGCACAAAATACAGAGGTGACTTTGAAGAAAGAATACGCAATGCCATTGAAGAAGTCAAAAAAGCAGGCGACATAATTCTGTTTATCGACGAGGTGCATACCCTTATCGGCGCCGGGTCGGCGGAAGGCGCAGTTGATGCCGCAAACATCCTTAAGCCGTCGCTTGCAAGAGGTGAGCTTCAGGTTATCGGCGCAACAACGCTTGAAGAATACAGAAAGCATATCGAAAAAGATTCCGCTTTGGAGAGAAGATTCCAGCCTGTAACGGTCGGTGAACCGAGCGAAGAAGAAGCAATCGAAATTCTCCGCGGCCTGCGAGACAAATACGAGGCGCATCACAAAGTAAAAATCACGGATAACGCAATTTTGGCAGCCGTTAAAATGTCATCACGCTACATCGGCGACAGATATCTGCCGGACAAGGCGATTGACCTTGTTGACGAAGCAGCATCAAGAGTCCGTCTCAAGGCCTTCACCGCTCCGCCGGACTTGAAAGCTCTTGAAGATAAGCTCAAATCACTCGGCGAAGAAATGCAGTCTGCTGTTAATTCGCAGGACTTTGAGCATGCCGCAGCCATTCGTGACGAAAAGAATAAAATCGCAAAAGATTTGGAAAACGAACGCCAGCTTTGGCGAGAAAAGAGCAATCGCTCAACAGGAGAAGTGGGCGAACAGGAAATTGCCGCCATTGTTTCACAGTGGACGGGAATCCCCGTTGTTCAGCTCACGCAGGAAGAAAGCCAGCGCCTTCTCAGAATGGAAGAAGAACTTCACAAAAGGATAGTCGGTCAGAATGAAGCCGTCAGCGCAGTTGCAAGAGCGATTCGTCGCGGCAGGGCGGGGCTTAAAGACCCGAAGCGCCCCACGGGCTCATTCATTTTCCTCGGCCCGACGGGTGTCGGCAAAACCGAGCTTTGCAAAACTCTTGCCGCCTCAATGTTCGGCGACGAAAATGCAATGATAAGGCTCGATATGTCTGAATATATGGAAAAACACACGGTTTCAAGGCTTGTCGGCTCCCCTCCCGGATATGTCGGCTATGACGAAGGCGGCCAGCTCACCGAAAAAGTGCGCCGCAGACCGTATTCGGTTATTCTGTTTGACGAAATAGAAAAAGCCCATCCCGACGTATTCAATATGCTTCTTCAGATTCTTGAGGACGGAATTCTCACCGATTCGCAGGGCAGACGCGTGGATTTCAAAAACTGCATTATAATCATGACATCCAATGTAGGCGCAAAACAAATTGCTCAAAGCGGCGCAGGCACGCTCGGTTTTGCTCCGGACAGCTCGGAAACAATGAGTGAAAAGAAAATCCGCGAAGCCGTTATGGGCGAATTGAAAAGAGTTTTTAAGCCTGAATTCATCAACAGGGTTGACGATATAATTGTTTTTCATCAGCTCAGCAAGGAGAATATTAACGAAATTGCCAAAAGAATGCTTGCCGCTCTTTCCAAACGTGTTAAAGAGCTTGATTTTGAGCTTGAATTCTCCGAAAACACGGTTGAGGAAATCGGAAAAGCAGGTTTTGACCCTATCTACGGTGCAAGACCTCTCAGAAGAGCTATTCAGCAGCAAATTGAGGATAAGCTCTCCGAAGAAATGCTTGAAGGCAAACTGACAGCAGGCAAAAAATATATTTGCTCTTACGAAAACGGAATTTATGAATTCAAAGAGATAACAGAATAATCAAACAGCCACAGTTTTTCGGAACTGTGGCTTTAATTAACTATATGTAAATTATTATATTTTTAACATGTAACTATTGTTTTTTTAACAAAAATCTGTCATAATGCTTTTAAACGTAAAACATTCACTTAAATCAACAAACGGAGGATTTCAGACATGAAAAAAATTATTATCTGCATAGTTGCCGTAGCGGTTGTTGCCGCAGCAGCCGTTGGTGCTTATTTTGCATTTTTCAATAACGGACCCGAAAACACAGCCGAGCTTTCAATAACAAAAAACGATTTCAGCGAAAGCATGAGCTATCTTGAAGCTCTTATCAGAAACCCCGACAGATATCAGAAAGCTCTGGCAAACGAATTTGAAATGGGTGATGAAGTTGCCGCCGAATTCTATGCCGCACCTGAAGAATGGCTTTCATATCAGCAAACCGTAACCGTTAAAAACATCGGCGAAAACGATTTGACAATTTACGGCTATGAAGTTAAGAACAATGGCAAGGACGGCGTTTATATTTCAACAAAATCCACAGGCGAAATCGGCATTGCTCCCGGCGGAAATGCACCGACGGTTCTCAGCATTCTTTGCTCAGACGGCGAGCTTTCAACAGACGAGGTTAAAGCAATTGTTGACTCAATGGAAATCAGCGTTGTTTACACAAAAACACCTGTTGAGTACGATGACGGCACAGAAAGCGTTGAAGAAACAAAAACTGCCGTTATCTCAGCATCGGAAGGAACAGAGAAATGAGTTTTTTTTCAAAGCGAAAAGTGCCTGCCGGCCCTCCGGAATTCCTGATTGTCGGTCTTGGCAACCCGGGCAAAAAATACGAGCTTACCCGCCACAATGCCGGATTTTTGTTTGCAGACCTTCTGGCGGATAAGAACGGCGAAAAAATAAGTAAAATACAGTTTAAATCCGTGACCGCCTGCATTGAGCTTGGCGGTCACAGATGCTTGCTTATGAAACCGCAAACATTCATGAACAACAGCGGCGAAGCCGTTAAGCAAGCTGCTTCTTTTTATAAAATACCGCCCGAAAAAATCATTGTTGTTTTTGATGATATATCTCTTCCCTGCGGCAAACTTCGCATAAGGCGCAAGGGCAGCGACGGCGGCCATAACGGAATCAAAAGCATAATTTATCTGCTCAACTCCGATAAATTCCCGAGAATCAAACTTGGCGTGGGCGAAAAACCGCATCCTGACTATGATTTGGCTGACTGGGTGCTTTCTTCATTCAAAAAACCGGAGCTTGATGCTCTCAAAGAGGCTGCCGAAAAAGCCTGCGATGCCGCCGAGCTAATGGTTCAGGGCGATATTGACCGCGCAATGAGCAGCTTTAACAGCTGAATTATCTCATCATTGCATCAATAACTGTTTCCATGTTTTTCATGCATTTTTCAGCGGTTTTGCGGCAGGCCTTTCTGCCGCTTTTGGTCATCATTTTAGAGCCTGCAACCGCAGCAGCCGTTCCGACGGCGAGTCCGATGCCGATGCTCTTAACCATATCCATGCTTTTTGATGATGCAAACAAAATTATCCCTCCAATCAAAATTATTCGTTAATATTTTGTCCTTGGCAGCGGATAAAATCATTGTTAATATTTTTTAAGGAAGTTATATAATGTCAGTTTTAAATATCGTTCTTGTTGAGCCGCAGATTCCGCAAAACACAGGCAACATTGCCCGCACCTGCGCCGCAACCGGAGCAAAACTTCATCTTGTTGAGCCGATGGGATTTCGAGTTGACGATGCAAAGCTCAAAAGAGCAGGGCTTGATTATTGGCATCTGCTCGATATAACATACTATAAAAATCTTGATGATTTTTTCGAAAAGAATAAAGACGGAGCATTTTTTTATTTTTCAACAAAAGCAACAAAAATATACTCTCAAATTGAATATCCCGATAACTGCTATCTTGTTTTCGGTAAAGAAACAGCAGGCTTGCCGGAAGAGCTTCTTTTTAAGAATCCCGAAAACTGCGTTCGCCTGCCGATGATAAACAACAGCTCTGCAAGAAGCCTTAATCTTTCCAATTCCGTTGCGGTGGGTGCCTATGAGGTTCTGCGTCAATGGAATTTTCCCGAACTGCTTCTTAAGGGCAAACTGACAAAATTTGATTGGAGCGAATAAAAATGAAGCCACTCGAAGCCGCATACAAGGCTATTAATTTTGTTTTTACTGCGCAGTCAAAAAATGTAACAAAAAGCAAAGAAGCACATCCGCTTAAGCAAGCAGAATTTAACTGCCCGCCAGGCGCAAAAGGCGAATTGTTTTCACTCGGCTTTGCCAAGGCGAGCATTCTTCCCGACGATATCAGCAGAAAGAAATATTATATTGCAGGCTACGGCGAAAATAAACCCGCAAAAGGTGTTCTTGATGCACCGCACACTCATGCAGTCTGGATTGACGACCTTTCCGGCCGCGGCGGAATTGTTCTTGTTTCAATCGACAATGTCGGAATGCTCAACAAGGATGTCAACAAGCTTCGTGCCCGTCTCGGCGAATTTGCAAAGCTTACGGGATGCCGCAGCATCAACATAGTCAGCACTCACAACCATGCCGGAATTGACACAATGGGCATCTGGGGTCCCCTGCCTTTGAGCGGAAAGAACCCGAAATATATGGAGCTTGTCTTTTCGCAAACGGTCAAAGCTGTTAAGCAGGCCTATGCCAAAAGAAAAAACGGAAAGCTATATCTTGGCAAAATTGAAGTGCCTGATATGCAGGAGGACATCCGCACCCCGATTGTCTATTCAAAAACCCTTACCCGCCTTCGTTTTGTTCCCGAGGACGGTGCAAACGAAGTGTACATTATCAATTTTGCTTCCCATTCGGAATCGCTTCAAGGCTGTAACGAGCTTGTCAGCGCTGATTTTCCGTGCTATCTTAGAGAGAAAATCAAAGAAAAAACCGGAGCTGATACACTTTATTGCGTCGGTGCTATCGGTGGCATGATAAGCATGGATATCCCCAACGAGCGTGAAATACGAGATAACGGAAGCGACTTTTCGCAGTCCACAAAAAGCATCGGCGAAAAGCTGGCAGATTACGCTCTTTCGATAAAGGATGAATCTCTTCTTAAGCCAAAAATCGGATACATCCGCCAGGAAGTATATTTTAAAGCAGAAAACACCATTCTTCTTCTCGCAGCTAAAGTCGGCATCCTTGATGTCAACGAATACCGCATGCCGGATAAATCGGGCTTCGCCATGAAATCGGAAATCAGTTATCTTGAAATTGATTCTCTGAAAATCCTGATGCTCCCTTGTGAAATTTTCCCTGAGCTTGTATACGGAGGCTATCTGGGCGCCGATGAATCAGCCACAGGCTGCGGCGGCGAAATAAATCCGACTCCGCTGCGTGAAATCATTGGCGATGACGTTATGATAATCGGCCTTGCCAATGATGAGCTGGGATATGTTCTCCCCCCGAACGATTTTATTCTTCATTCTGAAACACCGTATTTCGAAAACGGACACGACGTTCATGGCCGCCGCCATTATGAGGAAACCAACTCTCTTGGCCCCGAGACGGCCGAAAAAATCGCACAAACGGTTGCGCAAATCATGAATACGGTTGAAAAATCAAAAAATATATGATATTATATAAACATCCACAAAGAAAGGATTTGATTTAATGAAATCAACCATCAGCATATTTCTGGCAGTAATCTTCGTTGCTCTTTGCTTTGTCGGTTGCTCCAACATCCCCGATGAACCCGCAACAACAAGCGTTGCCGCCTATTCTTATGTTAACCCCTACGGCGAAACTGTTGCTCCCCCTGTTAATGCTGATCCCTCGAGCGAAACAACAACTCCCGTTCAGTATGTTGAAACAGTTAATGACGTTGAAGTTGTTCTTGCAAGCTATTATGTTTACGGTAACTCGGTTGCAACAATAACCGACATCGAACTCACAGATGACGGATTTTCAACCTTTGCAAACGGCTATGCAGATGTCAGAATTGACGGAATCGGTTCAAGATCGGACGATATGAAAATCGGCTACACAGCTTATGATAAAGACGGAAACGTAGTCAGAAACAGCTACCTTCTCACAAAGCTCAAGGACGTTAAGGAAGGCGAAACTGTTGAAAGCCGCCGCTTCAACTTCCCCAGAGATACCGTTAAAATCGTGTTCTTCGATTATGTTGACGAAGATTAATTGAAAAAGCAAAGCCCGACGGTTAATCCGTCGGGCTTATTTTTTACATTCCTCTGCGTCTTACGCAGTTTTCAAGTTTTATTGCATCATAAACGCCGCCATCAAACAAGTCGCATACGCTCTTGTATTCATCAAGCGAAAGGGTTTCAAGCGTTTTGTTTTCTTTTATGCAAAGGGCAACCAGCTCGCCCGTCGCCTTGTATGCATCCCTAAAGGGCAGTCCCTTTGAAACAAGATAGTCTGCGCAGTCGGTGGCATTGATAAATCCGCCTGCAGCCGCCTTTCGCATGTTTTCAGGGATTGCCTTCATGGTTTCAATCATGGGCACGAGGGTCACAAGGCAAATTTTAACAGTATCGAATGCATCAAAAATTGCATCCTTATCCTCCTGCATATCCTTATTATAAGCAAGAGGCAAACCCTTCATAACGGTAAGCAAAGTCATCAAATCGCCGAAAACTCTGCCGCTCTTGCCTCTGACAAGCTCTGCAATATCAGGATTTTTCTTTTGAGGCATGATGCTTGAACCTGTTGAAAATGCATCATCAAGCTCAACAAACTTGAATTCCCATGAGCACCAAAGAATAATCTCTTCGCAAAGCCTTGAAAGATGCACCATGCAGATTGAAAGTGCGCTTGCAAGCTCAATGCAGAAATCTCTGTCTGCAACGCCGTCAAGAGTGCTTTTGGTAAAGCCGTCAAAACCGAGGAGCGAAGCGGTCATAGCGCGGTCAATGGGATATGTTGTGCCTGCCAATGCGCCGCTGCCGAGAGGCGAAATATTCATTCTGTTTCTTGCATCCTCAACTCTGCCGAGGTCACGCTTAAGCATTTCAATATATGCAAGAAGATGGGCTTTGAAGGTTATCGGCTGCGCTCTTTGAAGATGAGTGTAGCCGGGCATGATAGCATCCGAATATTCTTCTCCCTTGGCTTCAAGTGCATCAATAAGCTGATTTATAAGTTCAAGCACTTCCGCACATTCATCACGAAGATAAAGCCTCACGTCAAGGGCAACCTGATCATTCCTGCTTCTGCCTGTGTGCAGCCTTTTGCCTGCATCGCCGATACGCTCGGTTAAAGTCTGTTCAATAAAAGTATGGATATCTTCTGCATTCGGGTCAATCAAAAGCTTGCCGGCTGCAATTTCTTCCTTGATTTCGGTAAGAGCAGTTGCAATCACCGCACCGTCCTCCAAAGGAATTATCCCCTTTGCGGAAAGCATTGTAACATGAGCAATGCTGCCCTCGATATCCTGAGTATACATTCTTGAATCTGTTGCTATTGATGAATTGAAATCATTGGTTTTTTTATCTGCTTCCTTTGAAAAGCGTCCTGCCCAAAGCTTCATATTACTGCCTCCTTATACGGGAAAAAGAGCCGTCAAAATGGCGGCTCTGTTTTTAATTTTTGCTGTATTCGCAATTGTGCGACGGTTAATTATTTGTTACGTTCTGCTTCAAGGATAGCCTTAACCTTGATGGGAAGGCCAAAGAGATTGATGAAGCCTGCAGAATCCTTCTGGTCATAAACCTCATCTGCATCAAAGGTTGCGAAATCTTCGCTGTAGAGTGTGTAGGGTGAAGTTACGCCGGCGTTGATGATGTTGCCCTTGTAAAGCTTGAGTTTAACATCGCCTGTAACTGTTTCCTGAGTCTTGTCAACAAAAGCTGCAAGGGATTCGCGAAGAGGAGTAAACCACTGGCCGAAGTAAACAAGCTCTGCATACTTATGAGCAATGATTTCCTTATAGTGCATTGTATCTCTGTCAAGGCAAAGAGTTTCAAGAATATCATGAGCCTTGAAGAGGATTGAGCCGGCGGGATTTTCATAAACGCCTCTGGACTTCATGCCAACAAGTCTGTTCTCAACGATGTCGTTAAGACCGATGCCGTTCTTGCCGCCAACTTCGTTAAGATACTTAATAAGCTCAACGCCGCCCATTTCCTTGCCGTTAACAGCGGTGGGGACACCCTTTTCAAAGTGAATGGTGATGTATGTGGGTTCATCGGGAGCCATCTCAGGTGAAACACCCATTTCAAGGAAGCCGGGTTTATTATACTGCGGCTCATTTGCGGGATCTTCAAGGTCAAGACCCTCGTGAGAAAGATGCCAGAGGTTCTTATCCTTTGAATAGTTGGTTTCTCTGTTTATTTTGAGAGGAATATTGTGTGCCTCTGCGTATTCAATTTCTTCTTCTCTTGATTTGATATCCCAGATTCTCCAGGGAGCAATGATTTCCATTTCGGGAGCGAAAGCCTTGATTGTGAGCTCAAATCTGACCTGGTCATTGCCCTTGCCTGTGCAGCCGTGGCAAATAGCATCAGCGCCTTCAGCCTTAGCAATTTCAACAATTCTCTTGGCGATGATGGGACGTGCGAAGGAAGTGCCGAGAAGATATTCTTTCTCGTAAACAGCGCCTGCTTTAAGAGTGGGGAAAATATAATCGCTTACAAATTCGTCCTGAAGGTTTTCAATATAGAGCTTTGAAGCGCCTGTTTTGATAGCCTTTTCCTCAAGACCGTCAAGCTCTGTTCCCTGGCCTACGTCACCGGAAACAGCGATAACCTCACAGTTGTTATAATTCTCCTTAAGCCAAGGAATGATAATTGATGTATCAAGTCCGCCTGAATAGGCAAGAACAACTTTTTTGATTTCTTTCATGATGATTTCTCCGTTCTTTTGAAGTTTATGCATTAATTATACATCGAATATTCAAAAAATCAAGCGTATTTTGAATATTTATGCAAATTTGGCGTAATTAACAAAAATATCGATTTTTTTGAGCTTTAACCGAGCAAAAGACCAACTTTTTTCTTGGCTTTTGTCAAAGTTCTGTTAGCTATGCGTGCAGCTTTCTCTGCGCCGGCATTGGCGGTATCCAAAAGATACTGCTTATCGGCAATAAGGCGTTTGTATTCATCCTGAACAGGGCGAAGTTCTTCAATAACAGCCTCGGCAACCTTAACCTTAAAGTCGCCGTAGCCCTTACCCTCAAACTCCTTCTCAATAGCCGCATAGTCAAGGCCTGTGCAGCAGGAATAAATTGACATAAGATTGTTAATTCCGTCCTTGCCGTCGGCATAGCGAACGCACGCCTCGCTGTCGGTAACAGCTGATTTGAACTTTTTCAGGATAACATTGGGTTCATCAAGAAGTGAAATTGAAGCCTTGGGGTTCGGGTCACTCTTGGACATTTTTTGTTTCGGATCCTGAAGGCTCATAACCCTTGCTCCAACCTTACCTATAAAGGGTTCGGGCAAGGTGAATGTGTTACCGCGAAGAGTGTTGAATCTTGTTGCGATATCTCTTGCAATTTCAAGATGCTGCTTTTGGTCGGCGCCGATGGGAACAAAGTTTGCCTGATAAAGCAGAATATCTGCCGCCATGAGCACGGGATACGCAAAAAGACCAACATTGACATTATCCGCATGCTTCTGAGATTTCTCTTTGAACTGTGTCATTCTTGATGCTTCGCCGAACTGTGTATAGCAATCAAGAATCCATGCAAGCTCTGCATGGGCGGCAACCTGACTCTGAATAAAAACAATATTTTTTTCAGGATCAAGGCCGACTGCAAGCATTATTGCATACATTTCGAGAATCTGCTGGCGAAGCTTTGCAGGTTCGGGGTGAACGGTCAGAGCATGAAGATCAGCAACCGCATAAAGGCAGTTATAATCTTCACTCATTGCCTTCCAATTCTTTAATGCACCCAAATAATTTCCCAAAGTGGGAATCGATGTGGGCTGTATCATACTGAGCACTATAGGCTTGCGCTCGGGAGCTGTGTTTTCCATAATTTAATTACCTTTCTTTATCAAAGTGAGCGGGCAACTTCTCCAAGAATTTTAACACCCTTAACAATTCCCTCGTCAGAGGGTGTTGAAAAGTTCAGGCGAATATAGCTGCATTCCGCATCGCCGTCAACCATCATTGCGTTGCCGGGAACAACCGATGCCCCTGCCGCACTCGCCTTTTTAACAAAATCAAGCATATCAATGCCGTCATTAAGCTTTGCCCAAACAAACAGACCGCCTTCGGGTCTGTGATATGTAAGAAATTCGCCAAGCTCTTTGTCGATGCAGTCGCAAAGCAAGTTGAGCTTGCGTCTGTAGATTTCAACAATCTTGTTAATATGAGCTTCAAAATCATATTCCGTGAGCCACTTATAAACAATAAGCTGCGAAAGAAGCGGTGTGTGAACATCCTGAGTCTGCTTGGCAACCGTCAGCTTTGCGGTAACAGCCTTCGGTGCAAGAACAAAACCAACTCTTATGCCGGGCGCAACAATCTTTGAAAAAGAACCCGAATAAATTACAAGTCCATCCTCGTCAAAGCTCTTGATTGCGCACACGGGTTCGCCCGAAACTCTCAAGTCACCGTAAGGATTATCCTCAAGCACCAAAACGCCGTATTTTTTCGCAAGCTCATAAACAGCCTTTCTCTTTTCAAGCGACATTGTGATGCCTGCAGGGTTTTGGAAATTGGGGATTGTATAAATAAACTTAACATTTTCTTCTGTTTTAAGTTTTTCTTCAAGAGACTCAATATTGATTCCGTCGCTGTCAACAGGAACTCCGGAAAGCCTTGCACCGTAGCTTCTGAAACAATTGAGAGCGCCGATAAAGGAAGGCTCCTCGCAAATCACGCAATCTCCGCTGTTGATAAAGCACTGGCACATAAGGCTCATTACCTGCTGAGCGCCGCTTGTGATAATGAGCGAATCGTTATCCGTGCCGACACCGTAGCGGTTTTTGGCAAGCTTTGTTAACTCTTCAACAAGCGGAGCATAGCCCTCGGTTATGCCGTATTGCAAAGCAAGAATCGGTTCGTTTTCAAGTATATCGTTAACAATTTCTTTTATATCGTTAACAGGGAAAGCATCGGGAGCGGGATTGCCCGCTGCAAGAGGAATTGTGTTGCCGGAGCTTTTAAGAATTTCTCGGATAACCGACGGTTTCAGAGAAGAAACTCCCGATGAAAATTTATAATCCATGTTTTACAGTCCTTTCAGGGTTAAAATCCGATAATATTGTATTATAACACAACCGTGCGCAATTGTAAATGAAAATAATCATTGAACACCCCTATTTTTTATGCTATAATGAAAATACAAAACCATTTTTGAGGAATGGAGAGATACAGATGGCCCAAAACTATGACGCCGTTCTGTTCGATTTTGACGGTACCCTTGCCGATACGGGCGTTGGTATTTTCAATTCGATAAGAATAGCAATCGCCGCGATGGGCTTCAAGCCTATCAGCGAAAAACGACTTCGCACATTCATCGGACCGCCCATTTTCGACTCCTTTAAAAGAGAGCTCGGAATGTCCGACGAGCAGTGCAAAGCCGCTGTCAAAAGATACCGCGAGGTTTACGGCAAAAGAGGCATCTATCATTTCGAGGTTTATCCCGGCATTGAAGAGCTTCTTCGCGACCTCAAAAAAAGCGGCATCAAGGTTGCAATAGCAAGTTCAAAGCCCGAAAAATTTCTCAGAAAAATACTTGCTTTTCTGAAATGGAATGAGCTTATTGACTGCATTTGCGCCCCAAACAGCGATGATGCGCCCGAGGATAAATCAGTCCTCATAACCAATGCTGTTGACGAATTCGGAATTGAAAAAAGCCGTGTTCTCATGGTGGGAGACCGCCATTTTGACATTAACGGCGCAAAAATCGCAGAAGTTCACAGCGCAGGTGTAACCTTCGGCTACGGCAGCGCAGAAGAACTTAAAGATGCCGGTGCAACCTACATTGCAGGCAGCACCGACGACCTTCGCAAAATTATTTTTTCTTAACAGCGCGTTTTGATGCCAAACGGTACAAAACGTAAAACAGAACAAAGCTTATCATCATAACGCCCAAGAGGATAATGCTTGCATCCCTTGCCATTTCTGAAAATGGTGAGGGATTTTTCATTACAGAAAAAGCATGGGCAAAGCTTCCGTCCGTGTCAATAACAAAATAAACCAATGAAGTCACGAGGAAATATACAGGCGCAGCCTTCATGCAGAACTCCTCAGTTCTCATGGGCAGCGGAACATTAAGCTTTCTTGAAATCATGTTCTTGCGAACGATTGATAGCGAAACAGCAAGGCCGATAACGCAGATAACTGCCATCACTACATAAGAAACTATATCTTCATCAGAAAACAAACCTTTTTGAATCAGAACATCCGCCACACGCATACCGACGGGTCTTGCAACTGTAAGCACAAAGGTGAAAAACAAGGTAAGAACCGTACTGTATGCAACATGAGCGTCTCTTTTCTTGAACGGTTCTTCATATTCAAAACGCCCTTCCCCTTCTGAAATGCTTTTGGGAAGGCAAACAAGAATCAACATTATTCCGAGACCGATAAAAAATCCCGTGAAATATTCCCAAAGAGACCATGAGCCGTTCTTAAGAAACTCGGGAGGAGTAACCTTACCGAGGAAGCCTGCATCCGAATCAATAATAAGAAAAACATCTGCAATTGTTATGGAAATTGCAGAAACAAGATTGATTCCTGTTGAAAGAAAAAATGTTACTTTATCTCGTTTAGCAACAAGTGCGGCAAGTGAAACCGCAAGAGCAGCAGCGGAATATGAAATAACTCTTATGCTTGCGTAGTAGTTTCTGCCGAAGGGAATCTTTTTGAACCATGCCTCTGAACCGAGATTCTTGATATATGCTATCATCGGTGACATTTCAATTCCCTTGTCGGCAAGACCAAGCTTAAAGGCCTCAACCGCTTCTCCGTGAATGAACGGCAGAATGTAGTGAGCCGCAAAAAACTGAAAAGCATATACAACAGCATAGAATACAGCAATAAGTAATATGTAATCTTTGATTTTATAACTCTTTTTTGAGAAAAGCGAGCCGATAAACATTGCAAAAAGCGGCATCCAGCCAAATCCGAGAAGAAGCATGACCCATAGCCCCGAAAAAGGACTGATTGAAATAATTCTGTCCACCTCTTCGCCGGCAAACGGGACCGAGCTTCCGAGATATCCGCCCATCTGGCTGTTAAGAGTTCCCCAGCCACCGTTTGTTATTCCGAGAAGAATAACGGCAACAGGAATTGCCTCATAGCTCATTTTTCTGCGGTTGCCGAAAAATGCAAAAATAACAAGTGTGAGCATCACCCCAACGGCAAACATGCCCCACATCGAACCGTAGCCGTGATCGCCTCTGACTCTCCACATAAAGCCGCTCATTATTGCGGTCACAAAAACAAGCAGTGTTTTAACTCCTGCGGTCAGGCTTCTTGTTTCAGCAAGCTGCATAGTATTCCTCCTCAAATTTTATATTCCATTTTAACGTTGCCTTCAAAATCTTTCCAAACGAATTTTTCGTTTTCAAAAATCATGTATCCGTGCCAACTGTCCTCTTTGGGAATTGAAACCGAACCGGGGTTAATATAAACATACTTTTCATGCTCCGTGCATTTCGGGACATGAGTGTGGCCGTGAAGAAGTATATCTCCGTGTGCAAACGGCGGCAGATTGTTTTCGTTATATTTATGGCCGTGTGTCACATAAATCAGCCTGTTTTTTGCAGGAATAACCGCATAGTCCGCAAGAATCGGAAAATCCAGCACCATCTGGTCAACCTCGGTGTCACAGTTGCCGCGCACACAAAGGATTTTTTCTTTCATGCAGTTAAGAAGCTTAATAACCTGCTTCGGAGCATAACCCTCAGGCAAATCATTTCTCGGGCCGTGATAGAGAATATCGCCAAGCAAAAGAAGCCTGTCCGCCTTTTCGTTTTTATATGCTTCAATGAGCTTTCTGCAATAATATTCGGAGCCGTGGATATCCGAAGCAATCATCAGTTTCATAAAAATACCTCGTCACAGAAATATATTTTGATTATAATATGAAAAGCCTTGAAATGCAACAGCAAATCAAGGCTTATTTTGATATTTAATTATCCTGAAAACGGCTGAGGAAAAGCTTTGTTCTTTCCTGCTGAGGATTGTTGATAACATCCTCGGAATCGCCCTGTTCAACAATAACGCCGCCGTCCATAAAAATAACATAGTCTGAAACATCGCGGGCAAATGCCATTTCGTGCGTAACGATAACCATGGTCATTTTCTCAGCGGCAAGGCTCTTTATAACCTTGAGAATTTCGCCGGTAAGTTCCGGATCAAGCGCAGAGGTCGGCTCATCAAAGAAAAGAATATCCGGCTTCATTGCAAGCGCCCTTGCGATTGAAACTCGCTGCTGCTGACCGCCAGAAAGCTGGCACGGATATGAATCAAGCTTTTCGGAAAGACCGACCTTTGCAAGAATTTCCTTTGCATTCTTATCAATTTCGTCAAGAATCTGCTTTTTGTTGCTGCGCCAGTCGGAGCGCTTCTTCGCCTGCAGCTCACAGGCAAGAGTAACGTTTTTCAAAACAGTATATTGCGGAAAAAGATTGAATGATTGAAAAACAAGACCGACCGCAAGGCGGTTTTTCTTAATTTCTTCCTTAGTCAGTTTATGCTCGTTTTCAGAATCAAAAACAACGTTGCCGTTAACGGTTATTTTGCCTTCTTCGGCAGATTCGAGAGAGGTTATGCAGCGCAGAAGCGTTGTTTTGCCGCTGCCGGAAGAACCGATTATCGAAAGAACCTTGCCTTCTTCAAGGCTGAAATCGATTCCTTTGAGAACATGGTTGTTCCCGAAGCTTTTATTCAGATTTTTAACTTCAAGTATTGCCATATTTCTCACTCCCGTCAATTATGATAATAGTCAAGCTTCTTTTCAATTTTTCCGAAAACCACGGTGAGCAATCCGTTGAAAATCAGATAGAATGCCGCCGTGTAGAAAAGAGGCCAGATTAGTCCGTCTGACTTGATAAAGGACTGAGCACTCCAGATAATTTCATAAACAGCAATTATTCTGGCAAGCGATGTGTCCTTAACAAGAGTTATGATTTCGTTGCTCATGGGGGGAATGATGTGCTTTACAACCTGCATGAGAATAACGCGGAAAAAGGTCTGACTTTTGCTCATGCCGAGAACCTGGCAGGCTTCATACTGACCCTTGGGAATGGATTCTATGCCGCCCCTGTAAATTTCGGAAAAATAGCAGGCATAGTTGATTATGAAAGCGATCATAACAGCAACAAAACGGTCAAAAACTTTCCATGTTGCAATCCACTCTATAAAAAAATTGGGGTTCGGAATATCCTGCGCCCATGCCGCAATAAGACCCGGGCCATAAAAAACAACAATAAGCTGGAGCATAAGAGGAGTTCCTCTGATAATCCAGACAAAGGTTTTCATCAGCCATTTAAGCGGAGCAAATTTGCTCATCGAACCAAAGCATATCAAAAGCCCGAGCGGCAAAGCACCGAGCAGAGTCAAGGCAAAAACTTCAACCGTTTTGCCGAAACCCTCAAGCAAGCTTAACGTTACTTCCCAAAACATAAATTACCGTTACCTTTCATTAGTCACGAAAAGGCAGAGGGTTCATCGCCCTCTGCCAAAAAGCCTAAAATTGATTTTTAAGCAAGTGTGAGTTCGTATTTCTCAGCAAGACTCTGGAGACTGCCGTCTGCCTTAAGCTCAGCCATAATATCGTTGAGAGCTGCAGCAAGGTCTGAACCCTGACGGCAAGCAATGCCGTATTCCTCTGTTGTGAGTTCAAGGCTATAGCCGAGGTCTGCGTAGCTTGTGCCTTCGCCTGTCATGGCGTTTGCCATTGTGATATCGATAACGCATGCATCTGCTGCGCCGCTCTTAACTTCCTGAAGAGCATCAGCCTGAGTAAGAACTGCTGTGCATTCAAGGCCGTTATCAGCAATTGCCTTTTCGCCTGCGGAGCCTGCTTCTGCTGCAAATGTGAGGTCTGCAAGGCTTTCAACTGTTGCGTAATCAACAAGCTTATCAGCTGCCATAACAACAACCTGTGCATTCTTAACATAGGGATTGGAAACGGTTGCGTTTGCAAGAGCCTCTGTTGTGATGGTCATGCCGTTCCAAACGCAGTCGATTGTTTTGCCCTTAAGCTCAAGGAATTTGTTATCCCAGTCGATTTCGATGAATTCAACTGCAACGCCGAGTTTTTCACCTGCAAGGCGGGCAAATTCAGCATCAAAGCCGGTCCATTCGCCGTTTTCATCGGGATAATCCATGGGTGCGTAGTTTGTGATACCAACAACGAGAGTGCCCTTATCCTTTATGTAAGCAAGGTCGCTGTCTGCCGAAGTGGCTGCATCAGGTGCAGCTGTTGTTGTTTCGCCGTCTGTGTTGCCGCCGCATGCTGCAAATGAGAACAGCATAAGGCCTGCGAGAATCAATGCAAAAATCTTTTTCATTGTTTTTTGCTCCTTTATTTTATTATCGTGCTATTACATTAGCATATTAAAGCGGTTTTGTCAACCATAATTTTCTATGCAGTCGCATCCGTTCTGCTGTTATAAAGTTCACAGTAGAAGCCTTGCTTTTTCATAAGCTCATCATGACTGCCCTGTTCAATGATTTTTCCGTCCTTCATAACAAGAATAACATCCGCATTTTTGATTGTTGAAAGCCTGTGAGCAACAATGAAGCTTGTTCTGCCCTGCATCATGGTTGAAAAGGCCTTTTGAATTCTGATTTCCGTTCTGGTATCAATTGAAGATGTGGCTTCATCCAAAATCAGCATCGGCGGCAGGCAAAGCATAACCCTTGCAATGCACAAAAGCTGCTTCTGTCCCTGCGAAAGCCCCGAAGCCTCATCGGAAATAACCGTATCATAACCATTTGGCAGACGCTTTATAAAGCTGTGGGCATGTGATGCCTTTGCGGCGGCGATAATTTCTTCATCGCTTGCATCGGGTTTGCCCATTGCAATGTTTTCTTTTACCGTGCCTTCTTTCAGCCATGTATCCTGCAAAACCATGCCGTAGCTGCGGCGCAGACTCTTTCTTGTTGCCGAATTGATATTAACACCGTCAACGCTTATTTTTCCGCCGTCAACATCATAAAAACGCATCAGCAGGTTAACAAGAGTTGTTTTGCCGCAGCCGGTCGGGCCGACTATTGCAACTCTGTTGCCGCTTTCAACAGAAAGATTCAGATTCTTTATAAGTTCCCTGTCTTTCGAATATGAGAAAGCAACATCTTCAAGAGCAACCTCACCTTTGACCTGCGAAAACTCAAAAGCATCTTCAGAATCGGGTGTCTGAGGCTGCTGTTCAACCAAATCAAAAAGTCTTTCGGCGCAGGCAAGGGCATTTTGAAGCTCGGCAACAACGCCCGAAATTTCATTGAACGGCTTTGTATACTGATTTGCATAGCTCAAGAAGCACGAAAGTCCGCCAACGGTTATTGCTCCGTTGACCGCAGCAAGCGCACCCGTAAGACCTACCCCTGCATAAACAACGCTGTTAACAAAGCGTGTTGAAGGATTGGTAAGCGAAGAAAAGAATATCGCCTTGCATGAGCATTTTTCATAGCGCTCGTTAATTTCATCAAACTCTTCAAGAGTTTTTTCTTCTCTCGAAAAAGCGGAAACAATTTTTCCGTTACCGACGGTTTCTTCAACAAAAGCGGTCTGCTCGCCCCTTGTTTGCGATTGCAGCTTGAACATTGAAAAGGTTCGCTTTGCAATAAACCTTGCAACAAAAAGCGAAAGCGGCGTAAGCACAACAACGACGAGAGCTATTTTATAGTTTATGGACAGCATAAATCCGAGCGTTCCGAGAATGGTAATAACTCCCGTGAAAAGCTGAGTAAAGCCCATGAGCAAGCCGTCTGCAAACTGGTCTGCGTCGGAAATAACCCTGCTGACGGTTTCGCCTGCAGGCTTGGAGTCAATATAGCTCAACGGCAATATCTGAATCTTCTCCATGGCGGCATTTCTGATGTCACGAACAACACGGAATGTAATCCTGTTGTTCAGAGTATTCATAATCCACTGTGCCGCTGCAGTTGCAAAGGCAAGAATGCCTATTTTACAGAGATACGGCATCAGCGCAGCAAAATCAACTTTGCCCGCACCGGCTACGGTGTCTATCGCATTGCCGGCAAGCACGGGGATATAAAGGCTTGCTGCAACGCTTGCCGCAGCAAGAACGATTGAAAAGAACAGATGAAGCTTATATCTGCCAACATAAAAAAGAACCTTTTTCAACGTTCCTTTATTTATTTTCGTTTTCATGCGCTCTCCTCCCCATCAAACTGCGAGAGATGAATCTCCCTGTAAACAGCATTATTCTTAAGGAGTTCCTCATGAGTTCCGACAGCTGCAATGCCGTCATCAAGAACCACAATTTTATCCGCATGCATTATTGATGAGGTGCGCTGCGAAACAATAAACACAGCCGTGTCCCCTTGATTAGCTGCAATTCCTTTGCGCATTGCAGCATCCGTTGCATAGTCAAGTGCACTTGAACTGTCATCAAGAATAAGGATATCCGTTTTTTTCATCAAAGCACGGGCAACAGAAAGCCTTTGCCTTTGACCTCCGGAGAAATTACGTCCGCCCTGTTCAACGGGAGTGTCAAGCCCTTGCTTTTCAGCCACAAAATCCGCCGCCTGAGCAATTTCAAGTGCTTTCATAATATCCTCATCGTTTGCCTCCGGGTTGCCCCAAAGCATGTTGCTTCTTACCGTTCCTTTAAAAAGCACCGACTTCTGCGGAACAACGGCAATCCTTTTGCGAAGCTCTTCAAGAGGAATATCATTAACATTCCCTCCGCCGACAAGCACCTGCCCTGCGCTTACCCTGTAAAAAGCGGGAATAAGATTGACAAGCGTTGTTTTGCCCGAACCAGTTGAACCGATTATGCCGACGGTTTCGCCTCTTTTGACAGAAAAGCTCACGTTTTCAAGCGAATTTTCGCCTGAACCTTGATATGCAAAGGAAACATTTTTGAATTCAACAATGTTTTCACTGTTATCATCTGCTTTTGCATTTCCTTTTTGGCCGTCCTCTGTTTCAATATCAAGAACTGCACTTATTCTTCCGGCGCACGCAACTGATTTGGTGATACTGATAATAAGATTGGCAAATTTGACAAGTTCAACAAGAATCTGCGACATATAGTTATAGAGTGCAACAACCGCACCCTGAGTGATTAACCCCGCATCAACACGAACAGCTCCGATATAAATCAAAAAAGCTATGCCGAGATTTATTATAACACAGGTTACGGGGTTCATAAGAGCCGAAATTCTTCCTGTATATTCCTGAATCACGGTCAACGCATCGTTGTTTTTCTTGAACTCCTCAACCTGCTCCTCTTCCTTACAAAAAGCTCTGATAACTCTTGCTCCGACAAGGCTCTCCCTTGTTGTGCAAAGAACTTTATCAAGCGCACAGCGCACCTTTTTATAAAGCGGAATGCAGAAAAGCATAATTCCGAAAACCACAACAGAAAGTGCAGGGATAATAACAACAAAGGTCAATGCCGACCTGCTGTCCACAGTAAAAGCCATTATCATTGCGCCGATAACAACAAAAGGTGAGCGCAAAAGCAGGCGAAGCGTGAGATTAATGCCGCTCTGTACGCTGTCCATATCCCCCGTCATTCGGGTTATCAGCGTTGATGTGCCGACCGAATCCAGATTTTGGTAGGATAGCCTTCCGATATGGGCAAAAAGAGCATGCTTAAGTCTTTTAACAAAAGCAGTTGAAGCCTGCGCAGCAAAATACTGCGCAGTTATTGAGAAAGCAAGACCCACAGCGCCGAGCAAAACAAGAACGGCACACATTTTTATTATATAAGCCTTATCCGCATTCAGAATTCCATCATCAATTATTGCCGCCACAACAAGCGGAACAAAAAGTTCAAGTATGGCCTCAAACATTTTAAAAAGCGGAGCAAGAACACATTGCATGCGGCTGCCCTTCAGATATACCAACAGCTTTTTCATAATTACTGTTCCTCATCAATCATAATCAAAATTTCGCATATTTGTTATTTTAACATATTTTTTATTATTTGGGAAGTAGATATATATAAATCAAGCAGATATTGTTAATTTTTCTTAATTTTCTATTCAAGAATAATAAGAGCTCTCTCTTATGATAATATGTAGGCGAATAAGTCAAATTTCAAGGAGGACAAAGACAATGAAAGTAACAAAGGAAACACATTTTGGCATTCAGCGTAAAATCGTTGCCAACATGACCTCCGAAAGCTGGGAAACCATACCCCATATCTCATATATCTATGAGCCCGAGGTTTCAAAGTTTTTAGAGGTTGTTAAGGAACTCAATGAATCAGGCAAATTCCCTGTTAAAATCACAGTTAACACAATCATGCTCAAGGCTCTTTCAGAAGCATTTAAAGCCGCTCCGTGCCTCAATGCTCACATTGATTTCAACCGCAGGCTTGTCAGAGGCAAAATCACCGAATTTGATGAAATCCACGTTTCAATGACCTGGATTCTTCCAAACGGTGAAATGATGACCCTCAACCTCCATGACATCGGCAACAAAAATCTTGTTGAACTTACTGAATACATAGCAGATGTGGGCAGAAGAATCGGCAACACAGACCTCAACGAGGTTATGTTCTCCGTTTCAATGCATGACACACTCAAAAAACTCAAAAAGGGCAGAATAATCAACGTCCTTAACCGTCTTATCGGCTCAAAAACAGGCAAGCACAGAGTTAAGACTCTTTCGGGCAAGGCAAAGAAGGAATATTATGCCATCCCCGAAAAAGACAGGCTCACAAAATATGACATTGAGCAAGGAACCGTTACCGTTTCAAACATCGGTTCGGTCACAAGAGGCATCCCCGGCAGAGTTGCTCTGCTTTCCATCATTCCTCCCCAGGTTTTTGTTGCATGCATCGGCGCAGTCAACAAAAAGCCCGTTGTTAAACAGGACGAAAACGGCAATGACATAATCGTTGTCGGCAACGAAATGCCCATCGACCTTGTTTTTGACCACAGAGCATGTGACTTTGGCGACCTTGTTCCGTTCATTAACAAACTTGAAGATATCTTCAAGAACCCCGAGCAAATGTATAATTGGTAATTCCTCAATCCTCTCCTGTCAGTTTGCAGGAGAGGATTTTTTTATTGACAAAAAGCGCACAGGAATTTAGAATGAAATTATCCTGATTGCGGAAGGTGCTATAAAAATGACAGATTTCTTTAATGTTTACTATCAACAAGGAGAAAACCCTTTTTTTTGCTATCGCAGCGGTCTTGCTGTCTATGAAGAAACTCTGGTTGACGGTGTTCTTATTTCTTCCGGCTGGAATTCGGCAGGATATCCTCTCAATGTTCTCACAAATTTTCCGACAAGGCTCAAGCCTTTGGATTTTCATGAGCCCTCTGCATTTAACATTGAAATTGATGGGCAAAGCATTGACTACAGCCTTAAATTCGTTGATTTTCAAGCTCTTCAGATTGAAGAAAAGGCCGAAGCAATATTGACTCTTGAAAGCGAAATCAAGCCTGTAAAGCTCAGCATTCACACTATTCTTGACGGCTCGCAAATGTTTATGAGATATATCGAGATTGAGAATCTTTCCGATAAGCCTATGAATATCAGCAGACTTTCTCTTATATCAGGCGGGCTTGAAACAATGGAAAAAGCGCAGCTGACCGCCAAAAATGATATAAGCAAATTTTATTCCGCAGGATATTTTGATAACGACACCTGGGGCAGAGAGGGCGAATTTGCCTGGCACGATATCACGCCCGGCGTTCATTGCACAAACTACCGATTCGGGCGCGACAGATTCGGCCATCCCTTGTTTTTTATCCGAAACAATGTTACGGGCAGAATGTACTTTGCTCAGATAGGATGGAGCGGCGGATGCAGATTTACTGTTGATTTCAATGCAACTGCAGAAAAGAACTTCAGCTCGCTTGCCTTCAAAGCGGAAATCACTTCACACTCCCCCATGATTGTTTTAATGCCCGGAGAAACATTTACCACCCCTGACATCCACATAGGCGTCATTTCGGGCGGTCTTGACGATGCAGTTAACGAAATGCACTCCCATATCAGAAAAACCGTTTTATGTTCCCCCGAAACCGACCCCACACAATGCCTTGTTGGCGCAGGAATGGGTGCAGAGCACAGCATGTCGGTTGAAACCTCCAAAGCATTTATCGATCAATTCGCCGAAATGGGTGCGGAAGTTTTTATTGTTGATGCAGGCTGGGAATGTCCCCCGTCTGAAGAAACTCATTGGGGAGAATATAACGGAGGGAATATTCCCAACCCCGAGCGTTACCCCAACGGAATGGAAGAAATCAGCGATTATTGCCATTCAAAGGGCATGAAGTTCGGGCTCTGGGTGGATATCGAAGCCCTCGGAAACAAAAGCGAAGTATTTAAAAAGCATCCTGAATGGCGTTCAAAGAACATCTTCGGAAAACAGAGCGGCAATCTAATCAATATGAGCATTCCCGAAGCTGCGGAATGGGCTGAAAATGAGCTTGCACGCATCATTTCAGAATATAGCCTCGATTTACTCCGTGTTGACCACAATGTTTCGTTCAGAGATTATTTCACCGTCAGAAACGGAGAATGCACTTCAATCCGCCATATACAAGCAGTTTACAACATGTACCGAAGGCTCAAACGCCGTTTTCCCGACGTTATATTTGAAAACTGTGCAGGCGGCGGTGCACGCACCGATCTCGGAATGATGAAATATTTCAATCACACCTGGGTTTCTGACTGGCAAAAGGCTCCGCGTTCGGTTGCCGTAACAAACGGCATGACCATGGCACTCCCCCCTGAAAGAGTTGACAGACTCTTTGCAGGAATGGGTTGCCACGAATTCGGCTCACTCGACCTGCATATCAGAAACGCAATGCTTAGCCACATGACACTCAATGTTGTTTCGCCTGCAGCGGCTCAAATCAATTCCGCTCAAATGAAATTTATTAAGCACAGCGTGGATGTCTATAAAAGCTTTATCAGAAAATTCCTGCCCGAAGCAAAAACATACCATCACACGCCCGAAACTGCCAAAGCACTTGAAAACGGATTTTCAGCGCTTGAAATTTCTTCACCCGACTGTGAAAAAGGCGCAATCGCCGCATTCACGATGTCCTGCTCAAACAATGATAATTTCAGGATTATTCCTCGCGGAATCAACGAGGGGCTGACATACAAAATCACGCTTGATAACAGCGGTGCAAGCTTCATTGCGAGCGGATATGAGCTTAAGTCCAACGGAATAAAAGCGTTTATTCCCTCATCCCTTTCATCAGAGCTTATTCTCTATGAAGTTACAAAAAAATAGCAAAAAGCTGTCTGCGGCAAATCAGCCTGCAGACAGCTTTTTGCTTTTTGAAACAGAAATCATCTTTTTCAAAATCTTATAAGCATAAAATCCGAGAATTATTCCAAGCATATTTAATATATAATCGTCAATATCCGAAACCCTAAAAATAAAATATTGCGTAATTTCAATAAACAAAACATATCCGCTGCCGACAAGAAACATATTTACAAAACGTTCCGTTTTTTTGAATGAAATCGGCAGCAGAAAGCCAAGCGGAACAAAAAGAATTATATTACCAAGCAAATTGACTGCACGGCTTATGTTCCAGTCACGGTCAGAGAACGGGCCTTCATTGGCCCCGAAAAATCCCGATATTGTTTTAAACGGAACAAGATTAATGCTTCGTTCGGCATTGGGCATAACATCAAAAAAGAAATCGCCGCAGTCATAGCCGAAAATCACACCCGGAAGAAATTTAAAATCCATATAAAACCCTTTATCGGTAATACCGCAGTCAATTTGCGGAAACACGGTCTGCGACAGAATCCCCACAGCCAATGCAATCAGAACCGCTGTGCATATTTCTCTGAGCAAATCCGGCTTTTCTTTATGTTTTTTCAATTGCACTTTTCTTGCCACGGCATAAATCAAAATTGCAACAAGCATATAGCCGGACATAGCTGCAAAATAATTCAATATAACACTCATTTTTCCTTCCTCCGATTTCATTATATCGGCAATGCAATTATGTGTCAATAATGATAGAAACAGTGAGTACGGACCCGAAAAAAGTCTTTACAAACCGTTCATAATATGATAGAGTTTTCTTGAAAATAAAATTATTGGAGGTAAAAAAATGTCAAAGAAAAAAATTGATCTCGGCGAAGGCATCTATGATGCAAAGCAGCTCGGATATCCTAAGATGGGGCTTCTCGGCGTTCAGCACATGTTTGCAATGTTTGGCGCAACAGTGCTTGTTCCCGCACTCACAGGTCTGAGCGTTTCTTCAACATTGCTTTTCGCAGGTCTCGGCACTCTTCTTTTCCACCTTCTCACCAAAGGTAAGGTTCCCGCCTTCCTCGGTTCATCCTTTGCTTTCATCGGCGGATATGCCGCAATCACCACTATCGGTGCTGACGAAGCAGGCAACGCAATTAATGACTACAGCCTTCTTCCCTATGCATGCTTCGGCGTTGCATGCGCAGGCCTTCTTTACCTTGTTCTTTCCGCACTCATCAAAGCTTTCGGCGCAAAGAAGGTTATGAAATTCTTCCCGCCCATCGTAACGGGCCCCATCATCATAGCAATCGGCCTCACCCTTTCCTCAAGTGCAATCTCTAACTGCCAGGCAAACTGGCTTGTTGCGGTTATTGCAATCGTTATCATCATCGGCTGCAATATCTGGGGCAAGGGCATGATTAAGATCATTCCTATCATGCTCGGTGTTCTCGGTTCTTCACTCGTTGCAGTTATTCTTCATTTCACAGGTGTAATGGAAACTCTCGACCCCGCTAAGCTTGAAGCTTTCAAAGCCGCTGACTGGATTGGCCTCCCCTTCCAGATGAAGGACACGGTTTTCGGGCTGTTTGCAGGTGATTTCGATAAAAACCTGCTTGTAAGCGCTGTTATCACTATTATGCCCATCGCCCTTGCAACAATGGTTGAGCACATCGGCGATATTTCAGCCATAAGCTCCACCTGCAAAAAGAACTATATTGCAGAGCCCGGCCTTCACAGAACTCTTCTCGGTGACGGCCTCGCAACCGTACTTGCTTCTCTCTTCGGTGCACCCGCAAACACAACTTACGGCGAAAACACAGGCGTGCTTTCTCTTTCCAAAGTATATGACCCCAGGGTTGTCAGAATTGCCGCTTATCTTGCAGTTCTCGTTTCCTTCTCTCCCAAATTCGCTGCTCTTGTCAGCCTTATGCCCACAGCAACAATCGGCGGCGCATCGCTTGTTCTTTACGGCATGATTTCAGCAGTCGGTGTTCGCAACGTTGTTGAAAACAAGGTTAACTTTGAAAACACAAGAAACGTTATCATTGCTGCTATCATTCTTGTTCTTTCAATCGGTGTTAACTATGCAGGCGCAATTCAGATTCCCATCGGCTCAGTCACAATCAGCCTTTCCGGCCTTGCAGTCGGCGCACTTGTCGGCATCATTCTCAACGCAATTCTTCCCGGCAAAGATTACGAATTCGGAACCGACGAAAAGGGCGACAAATCTGTTAATTTTAAAGTTTAATACCCAAACAAACAATATTAGGGGCGGACTCTTTGAAGTCCGCTCCTTTTTGTTGTCTTTATCAACAAAAAAAGATGCCTTTTACTGTATAGAATTCATAAAAAAATATTGCAGTATTGAAAAAGCATTAACAGTATGTTAAAATAACTTGAATATTATATTTATAAGGAGAGATTTCATGGCATCTGAGTCAACCGCCAAGGTTCTTGAAGAAAAGGCTCCGTCTGCCGTCCCCAAGGACAGACGCTACGTCGGTTCAAAAGAAACCTTCGCATACATACTCGATGATATCGCACAAAGCTTTAACATCGGTAAATATGACGATGTTTTCAGAACAAACATCCTCAAAATCGACCTTAAGCTTCAGTCGCTCACCAACGGTATTATCGGCGTATGGGATATTATCAACGACCTTTTCCTTGCCGCTATCGTTGACAGAACAAGAACACGTTGGGGCAAATTCAAGCCCTGGCTTGTTGTTTACGCAATCCCCGGCGTATTTATTTCGCTTATCTACTGGAGCCTTCCGCTTATCTTCGGCACACAGGGCGTCGGTACCGCAATGTCAAGGTTTATACCGTATCTTTTCCTGCAGATATTCAGCAACCTTGCCAGCTCGCTCATTACGATTGTCCGAACGGGTATGACGGCGACCATCACTCCCAACATTGTCGACAGAACCCGTCTTATCTCCGCGGCGAACCTGCTTTCGGGCTTTGTTGAAAAAGCTCCCGAAATTTTGATGGGCTTGCTTATTGACGTGTATATCAACAGCAGCTCAAACAAAGAGCTTATGATTACAGATCTTCATGCATATGAGCTCGGCTACAACTCGATGTTTGTTATCGGCGGCGTTGTTACCGCCCTTGTATCAGGTCTCTTTGCTCTTATTTATGCCTTTGTTGCAAAAGAAAGAGTTATGCAGACGGTTGACCGTCCCGCAATCACAAGCGGCATCAAATCAGTTCTTACCAACAAGCCGCTGCTTCTTATCACTCTTTCGGAAATCCTCGGTTCATTCAGCGTTGGTCTTGGCACAAACCTTTACTACATCGAAGTTCTCAACCTTGCATCAATGTCAACAATCGTTGGTATTCCCGGTGCGGTTGTTTCACCCATTTCTTATTCGTACGTTCCCTGGGCACGTTCCAAGTTCTCAACAAAGGCTTTGTGGATTGCAAGCTCGCACGTTGACAGTGTTCTTATGCTCGGCGTATTTGCTGCCGGTGAGCTGCTCAACTTCAAGGGCAAGAAGGGTTATGAAAATATTGCAGTCATGATTCCTGCATTTATGCTTCGTGAAACCATCTGGATGTTCTTCTGGGGTATCAGAAGCGTTATCCCCAACGAAATGCGTAACGAAGCCATCGACTACGGTGAGTGGAAGAACGGCTTCCGTTCAGAGGGCATGACAGGCGTTGCCAAGGACATCGTCAGCAAGATTGTTAACACCGTTAAGAACACATTCCAGCCTCTTTTGCTCGGTTGGTTCGGTTATAATGTTAACGCAACACACGGCAACCAGACACCCAAAGCTCGTCACGCTCTTTTCTGGATGTGCACATTCCTTCCCGTTGTTACAGGTATGCTCAGCATCATTCCCAAGTTCTTCTATGACCTCAGCGGTGAGAAGAGAGACAGAATGTATATGGAACTCCGTGAAAGACGTCAGGCAATTGCAGCCGAAGTCAAGGAATTCAACGACCAGGCAGGCACACAGGAAACAAAATAAATCAACAAAAGCCCTGACGATTGTCGGGGCTTTTTTACGGTGAGTTATGAAAAAAGCAATAAACAAAATCGAAGAAATACTTTCCGCAAAGCCAAACGCCGTTATTGCAATCGACGGCTGCTGTGCTTCGGGCAAAACAACCCTTGCCACAGAGCTTGCAGAGCGTTTTGATATGCAGATAATCCACATGGACGATTTCTTTCTGCCGCCGAAAATGCGAACCGCTCAAAGGCTTGCCCAAGCCGGCGGCAACATACATTATGAAAGGTTTAACAATGAGGTGGCGGACCGTCTGAAAAGCAGCAAAAGCTTTGAATACAATGTTTTCAGCTGCAAGCTGGGAAGATTTGCAGACAAACATACAGTATCAACTCAAAAACCGATTATAATAGAAGGCTCCTACTCCATGCATCCTGAAATACCGGATATTTATGACTTAAAGATATTTTTGAAAATCGACAGCAAAACACAGCTTGAAAGGATTCTTGAACGCAACGGAAAGGAAGCACTCGAAGTTTTCAAAAGCAAATGGATTCCTTTAGAAAACCGCTATTTTTCCGAATTTAACATTGCCGAAAGATGCGATATAATAATATAAAAAAAGACCGAAAAGCTAAAATGCTTTTCGGTCTGTCTTTTTGGATTACTCTGCAAAACCGGATTCAACAAGCTTAACAAGCTCGTCAACTGCAGTCTCCTCATCGGGGCCGCCTGCGATAATACGGATATTTGTGCCGCCCATGATGCCAAGTGAAAGAACACCAAGAAGGCTCTTTGCGTTAACTCTGCGTTCCTCTTTCTCAACCCAAATTGATGACTTAAACTCATTTGCCTTCTGAATAAAGAAAGTTGCAGGACGTGCATGAAGGCCAACCTGATTCTGGACTGTTACATCTTTAACGTACATACTCTATATCTCCCACGCTGAAAATTTCTTCTTAATGCAATATATATATTATATCATAAAACTTTGCTTCGTCAACATTTTGAACGCAGTTTTGCTCATTTTAAAAATAATTCGGCTTCTCGGCCAAAGCCGATGCTGCCAAAAATTTTTGTTTTGTTTAAATTGACGATAGACAAAATTGAATTTTTGCTTTCACAAAGCTCATTGAGAGTTTTTGCCTGCAAAATGAGGTTTCGTGAAGAAGGCAACATACGAAAGGTTGTTGCTCTTCTTCGCTCCATCTCAAAAGACACTTAGCACAAGTTCTCTCATGCTTAATAGTTTAATTACGAAAGGCTAAAAAGTCAATGTGCAAAACTCATATTGTTTATTTGTTTTACGATATTATTGTTATCATTTTCAACAAAAAATTTCATCTAATTTCGTCATTTTGTTGAAAAACCAAGCGAAAACGCGGTTGTTGCGAGCCACGTTTTCGCTTTAATCATGAAAAAATCATATTTTTAGTTGAGAACATAAATCTTTACGCCTCTGTTACCCCAATCGGTGCACATCTGCTTGTTATCCATATAAAGGTCAATATCAGTATTGCCCATTTCAACAAATCCGCCTGTATCGGCTGCAACACAGTAGCCGTAAACATAGCTTCCGTCTGCAGAAACAACATAAAGTTCTGTTCCGTAGGGGAACTCTCTGGGGTCAACAGCTATGTGACCGGGCATCGGCTTTCTGCCTGAAGCTGTTGCAGGATCGCCCGTATATGCGGTTGCCTTGCCTGTTACGCAATATGCATAATCAACAGGTATACCGTTTTTGTCAAGCTTAACGTCAGAAGGAACTTTCAGGTCAGAAATCGGTGTTCCGTTATTCTTGAATGCAGAAAGTGTTTCCCTCTGCTTTGTTCCAACCTTTTTAACTTCCGTTACAGGCTCTTTAAGAACTGTTTCTTTTGAGAAAACTGTTTCTTCAAGAATGCCGTCAACATATTTCTCTGTGTAAAAAACACGTTTTTCGCCGTTTACGCCTTTAGTAACAATTTCTTCCTCATCAACATACATATCGGCGCTGGGAATTGTTTTTGTTTCGAAAGCAATTGGCTGGTTTTCAATTTTGGTATCGTATTTAACTCTGAAAATCCTAATCTTGGTGAATCCGTCAAGCTTTGTGTCAAGTGACGGTGAAACAACATCGTCACTGTCAACGCTTATATTTGCCTTCTTGAGCGCATCTTCAACGGTTCCGTTTGCAAGAAAAACCTTTTTTGAATCGCCGTCAAAATCGATGCTGACGCTGAAAGCTCTTTTAATAAACACTCTCATGCCGTCAAAAATATTTTTGGCGGGGTTTTCTCCGATTTCATCGTCACTGCCGAAAACAAAACCCTCTTTGCTGAGCATGTTGCCGAGAGTCTCTCCGTAGCCTACAAAATAGGAAACTATGCCGCTGTCTTCAACTCTGACAACCTTGGCCTTTTCAATAACAATTGTTCCGCCCTCTTCTGCATTGTAGCCGTCAGTATCAAGTTCATCGTTTGCATCAAGGGTGAAACCGGCAAGATTAACGATTTTGCGGGGGTCTGTTTCTTTTGTGGATATGCTTACTGATTTTTCTCCGTCGGTGACGGTAACCTTTGAAACTGCATTCGAACTTGCGAAGGCGGTAACTGTTACCGAGAAAACGAACAAAACTGTAATAACAGCAGTCAGAACCCTGAAGCTCTTTTTACGGCTTTCTCCGTTAACGGATAATGAATTTGTAATCATAAAAATCTCCTTATTTGCGCATTAGTAGTTTTTTGGTGAAGCCCATTTGGGGGTTAGACCGCGATTTCCTTTTGTGCAACGGGTGACATTATATTGACAAATTTTCGATTTGTCAAATTTTTTTCAAACTCTTTTTTGTTTATTTTGCACAACCGCTTTTCCTTTTTTTCTTAAATAAGAACAAAAGGCTTCGCAGATAAAGTCAATTTTTGTCAAAAAAAGGGAATTTTTTTGTGAGAAACAGAAAAAGTTACAAATGGTTACAAAAGCGTAAAAAATGGTTACATTTTTCTAAATTATAAAAATACAGGCATCATATTACGCTGCAATTCACAGGAATATAATGCCTGTATAGCTATTATTGCCCATATTTCTCAGGTTAATTCACTTAAGTATATGCTGCCTCTCTTCATTCTATGACAGACAGGCAACAAAGGCAAAAAGCAACCGTTAAAACGGATTACATTTTGCCTTTGTTAAATACTTATATTATATATATTAATATACATTATATATAGTTATTATCGTGGTTCAAAAACGGTTTTAAGGAAGCTTTTTTCGCTGTCAAAGAAATAAACCTCGCCACCGTCATTGCCGTGAATTTTATAAAATCTGCCGTCGTTATAAACAAGCGCCGCACCGTCATCAACAGCTATCCCCGAGAGTTCCTGCTGCTTAACCGCCTGAGTAAAAACCTGCCAATAATCACTCTCAAAATGAGGGCAATTGCAGTAATTCAGCAAACCGAGGCAGTCCACAAACATAAACTCATGATTTTCACCGCAGTCATCAAATCCACGCGAAAACCAGCACATCGACCCTGAACTTACTCCCGAAAGAATAACGCCCTTTTCATAGGCTTTTTTGAATATCTCATCTGCGCCTGTTTCTTTCCAAGTGTCCATAAGAAACTTAAGATTACCTCCGCCTGCATACACAATATCGGCAGAAAGAATGCTATCCTCAATTTCCTCTCTTGTGAGAGATTTATCAGTCAGCATAAGCGCCGAAACGCTGCAGCCAAGGCCGATAAACATTCTGAAAATGTGCTCATCTCCGTTAATATCATCAAAGCCTGCCGTAGGAACAAACAGAACTGCGGGATTTTTCTTCCCGGAAAGTGAAACAATATGCTCAAATATCGGCAGAATCTCGTTATCGTCCGTTCTGCCGCCGCCAACACCAACTATAATACCCATAAAACCTATCCTTTATAATCATTTTTTCCAACATAGTGCCGCAGGAAATAACAAAGTCTTTGTTTTTTGTTTTCAAAAATCAGCTTCTTTATTTTAACACAATAAAAATCATCCGTCAATCAGCTTGACAACATGAACATTTTGATTTAACATTAAATCGGTGATTAAAATGTATAAGCAAAAACTTTGTCTTGCGCTTAGCTCGGCATACGGCATCGCTTACGAAGAACAAATCAAGCTTTTCAAAACCACAGGATTTGAAGGCTTTGCAATTGACTTGAGCGACAGGAATGCTGACGCCGCTAAGCTTGCCGCCATAGGCGAAGAAGAAAATATGATAATTTCATATCTCCATGCTCCGTTCAACAAATCAGACGACATGTGGGCTGACGGAGAGCTTGGCGACATTGCTCTTTCAGAGCTTCTTGACTGCCTTGAAACCTGCTCACATCTTGAAATCCCCGCAATGGTTGCACACACATTCATCGGCTTTGACAGCGACAACACTCCCACCCAAATCGGCATTGAACGCTACGGGGCACTTGCTGTCAGAGCAAACGAGCTTGGTGTTAAGCTCGCTCTTGAAAACACCGAAGGTGAAGAATATCTTGCCGCCCTTATGAAAAACCTAAAGGGCATTCCGAGTGTCGGCTTTTGCTGGGACACGGGCCATGAGCTTTGCTATAACTACGGTAAGGACTTAACCGCACTCTATGGTGATAACCTCGCTGTAACCCACATAAACGACAATCTCGGCATCCGCAGTTTTGACGGAAAAATAACATATATCGACGATTTGCACTTGCTCCCGTTTGACGGAATAACCGACTGGAACTCGGTTGCCGAAAGACTTGTTAAATGCGGATTTGACGGTCCGCTTTCCTTTGAGTTAACAACAAAAAGCAAGCCCGGCAGGCATGAAAACGATAAATATGCCGCCATGTCCGTTGAAAGCTTCATTTCAGAGGCTTACAGCAGAGCATGCCGCGTTGCAAACCTTGTAATTAAAGAAAGAAAGGAACAGGCAAAATGAGCGAACAAAAAATGACAAAAAAGCAAAACATAATTCAGGTTATCAAATTTGCGCTTTTCTCTGCTTCTGCGGGAATAATTCAGATTGTTTCCTTCACTCTGCTGTTTGAGGTTGCAGGCCTTAATAACACCCTGAGCTACATAATTTCTCTGGCGCTTTCCGTTCTGTGGAATTTCACTTTCAACAGAAAATTCACCTTTAAATCAGCGGCAAATGTGCCTGTTGCCATGCTTAAGGTTGCTCTTTTCTATTGCGTTTTCGCTCCCCTTTCCACATGGTGGACTCATGAGCTGACCGCTTTGGGAATCAACGAATATCTTATTGAGGCAGGAACAATGCTCGTGAATCTTGTTACGGAATATCTCTATTGCCGATTTGTGGTTTACAGGAACTCGATGAACACTGCCAAATAAAAAACGGCTCCGATTTTTTCGGAGCCGTTTCTGCTTTATTTAAGCACCTTTTCCAATGTTTTGCCAAGAATTTTTTCCTTGCATTCCTTGCTGATGTCAAGGCTGTTTATGCGAGCTATATCGGATTTTATATGTTCAGGCTTTGAATACGGAAAATCCAAGCCGAAAATGCTTCTGTCCTCACCCGTCTGAGCAATAACGATTTCAAGCTCTTCATCTGTCAGCGCCCATTCGTCGCCCTTGCCCTTGCGATTGCTTACGCTCGTCCAACCTGCAAAAACGTGGTCTTCTTCACCTCTGGAGTTGTTGCACATTACAGCCAAAGCCTCTTTAAAGAAATGATATCCGCCGATATGTTCCATGCTGAACTTGAGCTTCGGAAAATTCCATGCGACCTCATCAAAAAGCAAAACACGGTTATCCCTGAGCCTGTGCCAATGCATGCCCGAGTGGAACGAAATAAAAAGACCCAGCTCCTGCGCTCTTTCATAAACCTTGAACGCATCCTCGCCGTCAATAACAAACTCCTGATAAGGCGGGTGAAGCTTTATGCCTTTAAAACCAAGGTCAGCTATTCTGTCAACCTCATCTCGCAGATTTTGTGTAAAATCAACTGTTCCGAAACCCACGAGCCTGTCGTTGCCCTTGATTTGCCCTGCAAGCCATGTGTTTGGGCTGCCTTCAAAGCCACCCTCATGGAATCTGTCCGAAAACGGAGCAAAAGCAACCGCTTTATCTATCCCGCACTCATCGAGAAAACCCATAAGCTTTTCAACGCAGCCTTCAGGCCTGATTTCTTTCGGAAAAACGTGAGCATGGTTTGCAAAAATCATTTCAATCCCTCCTTTAAAAATAATAAATCAATATTAAAAAATTGTCAATAAAATCTCTCTCTGATTTGGTCATACTAAAACGGGAGGAGATAATTTTGGACAACAACAAAGACACTTTATATTTACTGCGTGAATGCAGCGCCGGAATAAGAATGGCAGTTGCATCAATCGACGATGTTTTGCCTTATCTTAACGAAGGTGAAATGATGCAGGTGCTCAAAGAAAGCAAGACCGAGCACAAGGACCTTGAGAAGGATATTGATAACACCCTTCACAAAATGAATTGTGAAGGCAAGGAGCCCAATCTCATGGCTAAGGGAATGTCAAAAATCAAAACCAATGCGGAAATGGCATTCAAGCCAAGTGCCTCACAGGCAGCAAGCCTGATAACAGACGGCTGCAGCATGGGAATAAAATCAATTCATAAATATATGAATCAGTACCCTGCTGCATCGCATGAGGTTATGAACCTTGCCAACCGCATCAGCAGCCTTGAAGCAAAGCTTGAAGAACAGATGAAGCCTTTCCTTTAAAAAGCAAACCGTACACAGCAACAAACTGTGCACGGTTTATTTTTAGCCTTTTTCAACTCTGAAAGAATAGGTGGCGCCGTCAACAATTTCAACCTGGTCGGCACCGGTCATTGACATTGCGCCGTCAACATAAAACGCCCAGTATGTGCCGTCAATATCATAATCGGCAACTATACCGTTAACCTCTTTGATGTAAATTCCGTAGTCACCCTGCTCGCCTTTAATAAGCTCAAGCTCCTGAAGAACATCACCGACGTATTTGCGATTGGTCATGATTTCTGTTTGTTTTTTGTTTCCGTCCTTGTCAACAACTTCAAAAGTAAAGCTCTTTTCGTAGCCGTCATCCCCGGGATTTACGCTCACAACCTCCGTAGTTGTGGATGTTGTTTCGGTGCCCGCATTATTTGTGCAGCCGCAGAAAACAAATACCGCCGAGAGAATGATTGCCATTACTGAAATTAACAAACGCTTTTTCATTGTGATTTTCCTTTCTTACATTCCGTATTTTATTTTGATTCTGTCCAGCTTTTCGGTGAAGGCATTGCCCGCAACCAAAAGAATAACAGCCGTTGTTATTCCTTGGGACAGATTAAAGCCAATTCCTGATGAATAAATTGCAAGAATCTGTTTTAACGAAAACTCCGTTGACATCATCAAAACGGAGCCCATATCAACAATCAGTCCGTAAACGGCAAAGCAGAGCAAGCCGCCCGTCACTGCAAGAATGAAACGATTTTCTTTAGCTTTCTTATTATACAGTATAAGCCCTGCCAACAAGCCGACAGCTCCCATACCGAGCATCTGAAACGGTGTCCACATACCCTGGCCGAAGATAAAATTGGATGCAAACATTGAAATAACGCCGCAAACGAAACCCGTCTGTGCGCCAAAACAAACTGCCGTTATAATAACAATTGCGCACATCGGTTTAACCGTTGGAATTGCATAGAAAGCTGCTCTTGAAGCAACTGCAAGAGCGGACATACAAGCAATAAAAACAAGCTCGCGTGCAGACGGCTTCCTTTTTTCGAACGAAAGCATAAAAGGTATTATTGCTGCCCCGATTATCAGCACCGCCATAGGATAATAATACTGTTTTCCGCTCAAAAAATTCCGAAACAGGCATGCTGCGGCAATCAACGCCACGGTAATAATCAGAGATATCGCCGCCGCTTTTTTATTCATTTTTGAATATTCTTTTTGCACAGAGATATCACATCCTTATCAGTCACACAGTTTTCAAAAACATGCCTTGATATTCTGTTGGCAGAGGTTGTGTAAAAATAATTGCCGGAGAAAAAGCTGTTGCTGTCCTTCACACAAGCTACCGCAGAATCAAACATCATGGCGCAGAAATCAGCTGAGCCCGCACAGAACTCAATATCATGCGAAACCAAAATAACTGTTTTGCCGCTCTCCTTAAGTTTTTTTAAGATTTCGGCGAATTCAAGCTTGAATTCGCAGTCCATTCCTTTTGTGGGCTCGTCAAGCAAAATTATATCCGGCTTTCCGAGCAAAATTTTTGCGAGTGCCGCTCTCTGCTGTTCTCCGCCGCTTATATCATACGGATGGCGGTCAAGCAGCTTTTCAATACCCGTTTGTTTAACAACCTCCGAAATTTCTTCTTCGTTGCAGCTCATTTCTTCAAGCTCTTCCCGAACGGTTTTTTTGGTAAATAATGTTTGAACATTTTGAGGAAGCAAAGCCATTTCGGATGACGACTTTTTAATTTTACCCGATAGCGGTTTCAACAGTCCCGATATAACTTTCAGCAAGGTTGATTTACCCTCGCCGTTGCCGCCCATAACGGCAAATATGCTTTCTTTCGGAATGTTAAGGCTAAAATTATCGAGTATATTTTTGCCATGTCTGTCATATCTGAAAAACACATTTTTTATTTCAATCGCATTGCCTTTTTTCTCAAATATTTCAGGCTCAATCACGGTATAAGGAGGATTCTCCAAAAAAGAAGAAAGCCAGGCTGCTCCCTCCTTAACTGTCAGAGGAGTTTGGCCTCGGCCGCCGAGCGCCGCATGAATTCTGACACTTGCAGGCATGGAAAGATTGATAAAGCTATCCGTTGATGCTGTTTCTGAGCTTAACGCTCTTGGGGAACAGTCAACCGCTATTTTGCCGTTTTTCATTATTAACACTCTGTCGGCAAAACTAAAAGCTTCTTCAAGGCGATGCTCAGTCATAATCACCGTAACACCGAATTCCTTGTTTATTTTTGAAACTGTTGCAATAAAGTTGCTTGCGGCAACAGGGTCAAGCTGAGATGTCGGTTCGTCAAACAAAACAAGCTCTGGACCCATAACCATAACTGAAGCAAGATTCAATATCTGCTTCTGTCCGCCCGAAAGCTCACTTGTTTTTTTATCAAACCAATCACGAATGCCGAAATAAGTGGCCATTTCAGCGGTTTTCAGCCTTATTGCCGAGGAATCCATGCCAAGATTTTCAAGGCCGAATGCCAGCTCATGCCACACCTTATCCGTAACAATCTGACTTTCCGGATTTTGCATGACGAATCCGATTTTTGATGCAGCGTCACGCTCCGAAAGCGAATCAACGGGCTTACCGTCAAACAGAATCTCTCCGCTGCGTTTTCCTGCCGGCGTTACGGCACTTTTAAAATGACGCAAAAGAGTTGTTTTTCCGCAGCCGCTTGTGCCGCAAAGAACGATAAATTCGCCCTTTTTAACCGAAAAGCTTATGCTGTCAAGCACATTGCGCTCGCCGAGAGGATATGAAAAGCTTAAATCTCTGCATATAATCTGTTCCATCGAATCGCCTCCCATGCATCATAAATTATCGGTGTAAAACAAAACAAAGCATAAACCGCCGCAGAAGCAACCGTCATCGGCGATGCCCCGCTTATTTGAATTATCGGGTTATAAGCCGCATCTGCCGCGCCCGAAAGCTTGCACAGCAAAACCGTTTCCGCAGCTGCAGCAATCATAAGAACAATAAGTATGATATCTGAAGGAGACCAAACGAATCTTGAATAGCTTGTTCTCCCCTTTAGCCCGTAGCCCCTTGCTTTCATTGAATCTGCTGTTTCAAGGCTGTGTTCAAGCGCCCATGTAACAACCCCGGATGACGCCTGTACGGCATTTTTGATTTTACCGAGTTTTCCTTTTTCCGAAGCCGAACCTGCCGCCATTCTCGCCTGCGAAGCATTTTTCAACTGCTCGGCATAAAGAGGCACAAAGCGCAAAACCATCAGAAGCAAAAGCGCAAGATGCGGCAGCTTTTTGCCAAAGATATGCATGAACTTGTCCTCAGTTACCACCTCGTTATAGCACATAAACCACAGAATCATAATAACAACAAGAGCGCCTGTTACTGCGCCGTAAACAATAGCTTCAAGCGTGAGATTGTTGCCGCTTTTAAATGTGTGAAGCACCGTAACACCGTAATGAGCAACAAGGGAATTCATCGCCGTAACAAACAAAAGCAGCGGCAAAAGGCCGAAAAAGAATGTTTTAACAGCGCTTTTTCCTTTTAGCCTGATTGCATAAGCAAGCGAAGCAACGAGAGAAATGCCGAGAAAAACAGGGTGACTGAACATCATTGCAAGCACTGCTGCCAAAATAAAAAACACAAAATTAACCGCCGGATGGCAGCGTGCAAAAGCGCCGTTCATTCAATCACTTCCTTTTCAAAAAATAAAAATGCCTCTCCCAAAACGGAGAGGCATAAAGATAACTCTTTTCTGTTACGCCACCCTCCGCTGCCCGAAGGTGTTTATAACTATTCTGCAAATCAGGTGTTCCGACTTTAACGGTAATGGCTGTTGCGACGGATTTGCACCGCACTTTCCCTGAATAAAATCTGTTGTTTTTATTATGATAGCACTATTTTTTCTTTATGTCAACATCTCATAAAAAACGGTGCATACCGTTTTCGATATGCACCGCAATTTTGTTTAATCAGAAATCAACCTTAAGGTCATAGTAGCAGCACTTGAAGAGCTTTTCCATCTCTTCCTGGCTGGGCTGACGGGGATTGGAGCCTGTGCAAGCATCTCCGATAGCATTCTTTGCGATTTCGGGAAGTCTCTCAAGGAATACTTCTTCGGGAACGAAGCCCTGCTCTGTGGGATAGCTGTCTGCTCCATAGTTCTTGATGCACTGGGGAATGTTGAGCTTATCGTTCATACCGCGGAGATATGCGATAAGAAGCTGAACCTTCTCTTCAACTGTTTCGCCGCCGAGGTTCATTCTGTCTGCAATCTTTGCATAGCGCTTTGCAGCTGATTCAACCTTTGCGTTGAACTCGATAACCTTGGGAAGATACATTGCGTTTGCTGCGCCGTGGATAATGTGAGCGCCGTTGCCGTAGTCAGCAAAAGCTGCGCCTGTCTTATGAGCCATCGAGTGAACAATTCCGAGAAGAGCATTTGAGAATGCCATGCCTGCAAGGCACTGAGCATTGTGCATCTTTTCACGGCAGCCGTTGTCGCCGTTATATGAATCAACAAGGTTTTCCTGAATCATTTCGATTGCATGGAGAGCAAGAGGATCTGTGTAATCACAGTTAGCAGTTGAAACATAAGCTTCAACAGCGTGAGTCATAGCATCCATACCTGTGTGAGCAACGAGCTTCTTGGGCATGGTTTCTGCAAGCTCTGAATCAACGATAGCGATATCGGGAGTGATTTCAAAGTCTGCAAGAGGATATTTGATACCCTTTTCATAGTCGGTGATAACTGAAAAAGCGGTAACTTCGGTTGCTGTGCCCGATGTTGAGGGGATAGCAATGAAGCGAGCCTTCTTGCGAAGCTCGGGAATGCCGAATACTACGCACATCTGCTCAAATGTGATTTCGGGATATTCATACTTAATCCACATTGCCTTTGCTGCGTCGATGGGTGAACCGCCGCCTACAGCAACAATCCAGTCGGGCTCAAACTCAGCCATAACAGCTGCGCCCTTCATAACCGTATCAACTGAGGGGTCGGGTTCGATGCCCTCGAAGAGCTTAACTTCGAGACCTGCTTCTTCAAGATAAGCTACAATCTTATCGAGGAAGCCGAACTTCTTCATTGAGCCGCCGCCTACGCAAACGATAGCCTTTTTACCTTTAATTGTTTTGAGTACCTCAAGAGAACCCTTACCGTGGTAAAGATCTCTGGGGAGAGTAAATCTTGCCATTGGAATCATCCTCCTTAATTTTTTACATTTTTATAATAACATATCTTTTATAAAAGTACAATATAAATATTTTTTACAGATTGAATCATCTCTTTTTCGGATACGGCTCAGCAAAATCAGTTCTGCCCAAAAGATAATCTACACTTGTGCCGTATATATCTGCAATCTTGCAAAGAGTTTCGGGTGTCATTGAATTTATGCCGTTTTCGTATGCAGCATAGGTTCGGCGATTGATAAAAAGCATATCGGCAATCTGTTGCTGAGTCCAATCATTATCTTCCCGTAAATTTCTTATTCTTTCGTATTTCAAAGAAATCACCTCTGCAAAAATTATAAATGCCATAAATTCTGCCTCTTGACATTTGGCAGGATTTATGGCATAATTTTATTATAGAATTTATTCTTTGAATTATTTACGAAAGGAACGGTATTTATGAAAAAGCTTTTATCCGGAATTTTATCAATCATTTTAATCTGCAATTTATTCACGGCAGTATACGCACAACAGCCCACTCCTTCAGAGCCGTCAAATGACGTTGCAGATGCAGAAATCGTTTATCTTCCTTTTAAGAACAAAGTGGTTTTCGGCTATGGCTCTCCTGCTTTTCCCGACGGCATTGTACTTAAACTCAAGTACAAAGACGGTACAGAAAAAACCGAAGCAATAATCCGCACGGAAAGCGGTTACTATGCAGGTGAAGAACACATTTTCGGCGGTGTTCATCTTGCCGTTGTCAGCTTTGGCAACCAAACCGAAACCCTCTATATAAATGACGAATCCGTTTCGGTTGAATATGATTATTTTGTCATTCCTCCTCTTCGTTCTGCTATATACAAATTACTCGATACTTTTTTCGGCTTTCTTTTCCCAATAAGAATATTTTAAGCTATAAAAGGCAGCCAATCGGCTGCCTTTTTGTTGCGGGCGATTCATGAATCGCCCCTACGCATTCAAAAAAGCGGTCTGAATAATCAGACCGCTTTTAATATTATTTATTAAAATACTGGGGAAGGAATTCCTTATGAGCCTCTTTAAGCTCGTTGAAGCACTTAACAGTCTTTTCATAGTCGCCAACAAGAGGATGAACCAGCAAACCTTTGATGGCATAATCGTCATCGCCTGTGATTGCGGCCTTAACTGCGTATTTTTCATAAGTCTTAACAACTCTCATAAGGCCAACAATATGGTCATTGATTTTCTCCGTTACGGGAACGGGTGTTGCGCCGTCTGCACCGATAACAGCTGCAATCTCAACAATATCATCGTCTGCCATGAAGGGCAGAGTGCCGTTATTCTTGATATTAACAACGTGAACATCCTTCTTGTCATTTGCGATTGAATCGATGAGCGAAACTGCTGCAAGCGAATACTTGTGACCGCCTCTCTTGTCAAGAAGTGCAGGCTTTGTAACGATTTCTTCGTTCTGATACATTTCAAGAAGCTGTTCTTCGATTTCCATGCAAACCTGGGCTCTTGTCTTATCGTCTTCTCTCTGGTGAGCAAGCTTTGCTTCACGGCAGTAGTAATACTGGAGATATGATGAAGGAAGACCCTGAACAGTCTTAAGGCAGTCAATCGAGAAGCCGTCGTCCTTGATGTTTGCCATAACCTTGGGTGAGAAGCCGCTTTCGATAAGGCCGGGAAGAAGCTCTTCACCGTTCTTCTTAACGGATGTAATCCAGCTGAGGTGGTTAAGACCTACATATGTAATTTCGCTGTCTTCGCCCGTGATTTCCTTAACATCATCAAGCATATCAATGGGAACATTGCAAAGACCGATATTCTTGACGTTTGTGTGGTTGAGAATAAACTCGGTGATGATGCCCGAGGGATTTGTGAAGTTGATAAGCCATGCATCGGGGCAGATAGCTTCAATTCTGTCACAGATATTCTTGATAACGGGGATTGTTCTCTGAGCCTTGAAGAAACCGCCGATGCCGGTTGTTTCCTGACCGATGAGGTTATATTTCTTGGGAATGCTTTCATCAAGATGGCGGCAGGGAAGCTTGCCGACACGAATCTGTGTTACAACAAAATCCGCGCCCTGCAATGCGGTGTCAAGGTCATCTGTGAAAACAACCTCGCAGTCATCGCCTACATTCTTGAGCATTCTTACGCAAAGGTCGCCGACGATTGTTCTCTTTCTCTCGTCGATATCCATGAACGAAATTTTCTTGAGTTTAAGGCTGTCCTTAGCCTTAAGAAAACCGTCAACAAGCTCAGGGCAATATGTGCTGCCCGAACCGATTACCGCTACATTAATTTCTTTCATTATAATCTATCTCCTTTGTTTGTCTGAAATCTCATTTGACATATTCCTGCATAATCCAATTTATGCAGCCTGTTACGGGCAGAGCATCAAGTTTTATGAACTTGAGCTTTTTGCCGCTCATCTTTTCCGCTTTTTCAAGAAGCATATCAAGATAAAGCTTATTATCAAGCTTAACGTTGATTGAACCGGAAAGAACAACCTCAACCTCGCCGTCGCCGAAGTTGAGCTGATTTGCAAGAGCAGAAATAAGCTGAGCGCCTCTTGTTGCCATTCTTTCGCAGTATTCTGCAGCAGGCTTGTCGCCGTTCTTTGCAGCTTCAAAGAAGAATCCGACCATATCCTTAATATAATCGCCGCCGTTTTCGCCCTCAATCTTTTCAATAAGGCCGAGAACCTCGCCCCTGTCCTTGAATCCGTATTTATTCATAACCATTTCGGTGATGAGTGTTTTTTCAAGGCCGAGGAAAAGCTCGTTATAAACAAGCCTGAATGCTTCAATAACAATATTTCCGCCGCCGGAGATATCGCCCGAGAAATCACCGAGGCCGGCAAGCTGAAGCATTTTGCCGTCAAGGTCAATACCGTTGCAGCAAACGCCGGTTCCGCAGTTGTAGCCGATTGCGCTTTTGCCTGTTGCGCCGGCTTTAACAACAATAAAACCATCATTGAAAACTTCAAAATTTTCAAGGCCCTTGTCTCGAAGCATTCCGCACATGATATCATACTGATAAGGGTGGTCGATGCCTGCAAGACCCATAAGAGTGAAGCTGACATTTGAAAGCTCAACCCCTGCTTTTTCGCAAAGAGCCTTTAAGCCCTCCATGATAATATCGCTTGCGCCGTCAAATGCGGTGTCAAGGTTTTCATGGTTGCTGCCGGGACCTGTTACGGAAGCGAGCATTTTTTTGTTTTCGTCAAAAAGGGCAAAAGCGGTTTTTGTTCCGCCGCCGTCAACACCGATATAATATTTCATTTCTTATTCCCCTTTATTTTCTTCAAAAAACTCTTCGCAAACCTCATCAAGGCAGAACATGCCTCTTCTGGGTTCTTCTCTGTCTATCCACATTCCGTTTGTGAAATCAGGGAACGCAACGGGAGCGCTTCCCAAAGCTATCGACTGCTCTGAAAGGCAGGTAACAGCCATCATAACAGCTGTGTCATAAACATCAATGGGAGGCTTTGCATCAAGCCTTACGCTCTCTGCAAAAGCGCTGAGAACAAGGTAGTCCATGCCGCCGTGGCCTGCGTGAACACCGTCTATCTGATATTTTTTCCAAAGCGGATGCTCATATTCTTCAAGGTATTTATCAAAACTTTCGCTGTGGTGCATCCAGTCGCCCTCTTCATGCTCGGTGCGACCTTCAAGATAGATTGAATCGCCGTCCTCCATATAAATACCCTTTGTGCCCTGAACACGGTAAGCTCTTGAATAGTTTCTGGGGAGCGAGCAATCGTGAGTCAGAACAACGGTTTCGCCGTTGGCGCATTTGAGCATTGTTGTTACGACATCGCCTTCATTGAAATCATAGTTTGCAAGGTCATAATCCTCGCCTTTATTCTTTTTAATCCATTCGTTAAGGCCTCTGGATTTGCTTGCCATTGAAACGAGCGAAACAAATCTGTTGCCTCTGTTGATTCCGAGAACCTTCGTGATGGGGCCAAGCTGGTGGGTAGGATAAAGTTCGCCGTTGCGAAGCTGGAAATTAAACAGTCTGCCGTGTCTGTTTTCTCTGCCAAGGCTGATTTCGTCACGCAAATCGTGCTGATATCCGCCCGCCATGTGAATTATCTCGCCGAAAACGCCCTTTTTAACCATGTTGAAAAGAGCCATTTCATTTCTGTCATAGCAGCAATTTTCAAGAAGCATGCAGAATTTGCCTGTTTCTTCACTTGTGCGCACAAGCTGCCAGCATTCCTCAATGCTTGCTGCTCCGCCAACCTCGGTTGCAACATGAATGCCCGCCTTCATTGCATCAATCGCAATTCGGGAATGAGTAATCCATGTTGTTGCGATATAAACCGCATCAAGATTCTCTTTTTCAAACATTTCCTTATAGTCAAGATACACATTGGCATCAGTACCGACTTCCTCTTTAACTATTTCTGCGCCGCGCTGCGCTCTGTCCTCATATTTATCGCAAACAGCAGGAACTCTTACACCGTCACATTTAAGCAGCTCTCTGAGCATACCTGAGCCTCTGCCGCTGACGCCTACAATGCCGATATTAACAAACTCTTTCATAAATCTTACCTCAAAAAAAATAAAAAGTAACCGTCGGACATTCTCCAACGGTTACCATTATAAAACAACTTTTTAAAAAAGGCAATATTATTTAAAGTATCTTTTAAAATGTTTTTGCCATTTCATGAGATAAAGCGTTATCATTTTGGTCAGCGCAATGTCATACATCACAAAAGCAACCGTTCCCATTCCAAGCAAAATCGGATATGCCATCATTCCGAATTCCTCGGTTTCATCAATCGTGACACCCATAAGCTTTATCATTAAGTAATAAGAAGCCGCTATAGTTGAAGCAAAGGTTAAAACTTTTAAAACCCAGCTCAGAGCAACATTCGTTTTAGCTTCGATTACCGATTTCAATATCGGATAATACCCGAAAAACGCAAGATACATAACGGCAACTTCTTTGTCGGGCACAAGCAGCATGCCGAGAATCGCAACCGTGCAATAAACGCCGAAGGCCCATTTTTTATCTATTTCAATAACAACAAAAACTATAAACAGCCCCGCAACAGCAGGCAAAGCATAGGTCAAAAACGGTATTATTGCAACCGAAATCATCAGCACAAGCGACACCGCAGCAACTATTCCGCCGATTGCGCATTTTGAACTTTGTTTCATTCTTCAACCTCTCAACAACACGGAATAAGGTCGCCGCCAAAACATTCGCAGCAGCAGTCGGCGCACAGCAAGCCCGTGCACATATCGCAGCCGGAGCAACCGGAATTTTCTTTTTTGCGCTCGGTTCTGTATCCGCCGGAACGGGCATTGTTAACTTTGTTATATGCCATCTTATAGGTATTGTTTGAAGGGTCAAGGTTGCTCGCAGTTGCAAAATTCTTTGCCGCTTCCTCAAGCCAGCCGCGTTTTTGCTGAACCGTGCCTTTAAGATAATACCATTGAGCGTCGCGACAGTGTTCGGGGATTCCGTCAAGCAGGGTCTGAGCATCATCAAGCCTGCCCGAATTTATCTTTGCTCTGATATCCGAATAATCAGACGGAGCCTGTGACGAATAGCCTGCGGATGAGCCGCCCATGACTATTGAATCATAAGCCGCATTAATTTCATCAATCATTTTTTGATTGCCGCTTTCCTGATATCTGCGAAACAGTTCCCTGTAGGCAGCGTTGACCTGCTCCATTCCCGCACTCTGAGGAAGGCCAAGAATTTCATAAGGATTTCTCATAACAACACCTCAATTTACGAAGTAAGTGTTTTCATTTTTGTTGTCGGTTAAATATTTGTTCAGGACTTTTTCGCCGCTGAAAGTCAATCCGTCCAGAACAATGTTTTCAAGAATATCTTCAAATCTCTTTTTTTCAAGAGAATCAAGCGCATCAAGTGCGCTGCTCTGGGTTAGATTCAGCATACCTCTAACCTTTATTGCAAAATCTCTTTGGGCAGCTTCGGAATTTATTTCTCCGTATTCTTCACGGAACGGATTAAAACTGCCGTTTTTCAAATCTTCCTCAAGGTCATCGGCGGCATCAAGAATATATACATACCTTCCGACCATGTATCCGAGAGTATAAAGCGAGTTCTTTCTTTCGCCGTCAAATCCGATGGAAAAAACTCTGCCAAGGGCGTCAGCGCTTGCATGAGCCGCCTCATCAAGGCAAACATGCATTTTTTTCTCCGTTTCTGCCTGCTTTTTCATTGATTCGCAGATAGTTTTTTCAATTTCAGGTGCAAGCCTCGCCGCTTTCTTATGCATTAACAAAATAATCGGATAAATCAGCGCTGCAACAAGCTTTGATTTCAGACCGCCGTCATGTAAATTATCAACAGCTTTGTAATAGACGGTTATTATAACTGCATGAGCGCAAAGGTCAAGTTCTTTTTTACCCGAGCAAATCATACATTTTTTTGCAGGATTATAGGGACATCTTTTCTTTGAAAACGAGCATCCGCTATCCGATGCAGCAAGCCTTAAAACGGCCGCAAAAGCAAAATCATAGCTTAGAAACAGCTGAGCTATCGGAGAATAGTTTCTGCCGAGCGCACGGCAAAGAGAGCAGTAAATGCCCCTGTAAAGCTCAAAGTCCTTTATTCTCATTTCGGGCTTGAAAGCCTTAACATAACCGAGCAAATCCGAACCTCCACAATATTATTCTATTCTATTCTATATTATCTTCAAACAAAAACGGTTAACATATTGTAAATTTTTGCACAATCTCCTGTTAAAAAAATAATCAAACTGCTGTTTAATACACAAAATCACCAACAAATTACAGCAAAACAGAAACGGCAAAAGCTCAGTCAAACAATACATCGGCAAGAAAGTATTGCTCTTTTTTATAATTTTTCATTTTTTATATTGACATTTCAAAATGCTTATGTTAAAATAGCTGTCGTTCCGAATTGTGCGGGTGTAGTTCAATGGTAGAATCCCAGCCTTCCAAGCTGGTTGTGTGGGTTCGATTCCCATCACCCGCTCCATTTTATGCGCTTGTAGCTCAGCTGGATAGAGCAACTGCCTTCTAAGCAGTGGGTCAGGGGTTCGAGTCCCTTCAAGCGCGCCAAAAACTGCGGCTTTAAGCCGCAGTTTCTAAATGGTGGCTGTAGCTCAGTTGGTTAGAGTGCCAGGTTGTGGCCCTGGAGGTCGTGGGTTCGAATCCCATCAGCCACCCCATTTAAGTCATCATTACGCAAAGCTTTTCGCTTTGCGTATTTTAATATGGCAACAGAAACTTCAAAAAATAATATTGGGGCGTCGCCAAGCGGTAAGGCACGGGACTTTGACTCCCGCACTCGCTGGTTCAAATCCAGCCGTCCCAGCCAGAAAAAAATCCTGTCTTTTCAGACAGGATTTTTGTTTTTTATTCAAGAATCTCAATTATCCTTTTGAACTCCTCGCTAGCTTTAAATTCTTCGGAGAGCTGATAATTATTCAGCATATTGCGTTTCATTCTTTCACACATTGTTTTGCCGTACTTTGTTTTCTTGTAAACTGCCCCCTCCATAAACAATGAATGATGTTCGTTTTCAGATGGTAAATTGTCGTGTTTTTGGGCTTCGTGCGCACATTTTTCGAAATATTTTAAGGCATTTGCTTCATCACCCTTTTCAAAATAAGTGCGTCCCAAATCGCCGAATATATAAATCATTGAACGGTAGCATGAGCCGTAGTTTCCGTCATCATAAAAAATATCAAGCATTTTGATAAGCCTTTCCTTGGCTTCAATTTCATAATCCAAAGAGAAATGCTTTTTATAATGAATCTGATTATTTACCGTGCTTATCAAAAGCAGCATTTCGTTATCTAAAGCCTCACGGCAAGCGGCATAATGCTCATCATCGGGAAGATTGATAACGGTTGCTATATATTCTCTGCTGTCAAGCATCTTAGGCATTTCTTTTGCCATTTCAAGCATTTTGTCGGTATATTTTTCTTTTTTTGTTCTGTGACTGAGGCTATTATAATACATGCAAACAAGCCTTTTTGCCCACATTCTGATTAAATCATTGGTGCAGTAGCGAATGATATTACCGTATATTTTTTCAACCTCTTCAAGAATTTGCTCGCAGTCACTGTGCAAATCCGCTTTTGTCATAAGAAGCATTTCCAGATAGCGCACAAGCAAACGGAAATCGCCCGGAAACTCCTTAACGGCTTTGCTTATCATTTCATAAGCGTAAGGCGAATTTTTAAGGCGCATATCATTATATTCATCAATATACTGCTGAATTTTGTTTTCTTTTTCGGCTTTGTCGATTCCCAAAAGTTCATCAAGGCTGACATTAAAAAAAGATGCTATCGCCGGCAGCAAGGTTATATCGGGATAACTTTCGCCTCGCTCCCATTTGCTCACGCTTTGGAATGTTACGCCCAAAAACTCAGCCAAAGTTTCCTGCGTCAATTCTTTTTCGCGTCTTAACCTTCTTATATTTTCACCTATGTTCATCTTGTTTTTCACTCCAAAACAAAAATTACTGATCAGCTTGACTTTATAATATCCGAAAACCCCGAGAAAAACAATAACCGAGTTTTTGAAAGCAATTCAACCGCAGGGCGAAACATTCTACTTGTCATCAATAATCGTTGTGCTTGAAATCCGTTTGCTTTCATGATATCATTTGAATATAAACACTTAAAGGAAGGTGTTCACAATGAAAGAAATCTTTTTCTCGAATATCCCCGCAGGCATTGCCGTAATCGGACTTGTTGCTTATTTTTTCGGCATGGCAATAGTATTTATCTCAAGCCCCGTCAAAAACGCCGAAAAATTCGCCGTTAAGCCTGTTGATAATGCAGGCAAAACAGAAATCCGTGTTTATTATGGCGGGATTTCATTTGCTTTGGGCGCATTTTTGCTTTATCTTACTCTCGCTCTCGAAACGCCTGTTTACTCGCTTGTCGGAGGTTTATTCTTTGCAACAACCGTTCTTGTCACAAGAACAATTTTTCTTTGCGTCGACAAAGGCTGGAAATGCCCCTACACAAAGCTTGCCATTCCTGCCGAATCGGCATTCGTTGTTGCACTTTGGGTTTGCTTTTATCTTTCAAAAACAATGTATTAATAAAGGAATTTTATAAAAATGAAAATTATTTTAATTGTTATTGCTTTTATTTTTGCCTTTGTTTGCGTGCTTGCATTCAATGCAGTCAAATCCAAGGCAAAAGCCAAAACTCTCGGTAAAGAAAAAAAGCACTTCACCGAACAGCAGCAAACGGAATATGCCGAAAAGCTCGGTGAAATGATAAGATGCAAAACCGTTTCTGTCAGGGACAGTTATGATGACACGGAGTTTGCCAAGCTGCGTCAAACCGTTGAAAAGCTTTTCCCGACCGTTCACCAAAAAGCCGAAAGAATGATTTTCGGCGATGACTGCTGGATATATAAAATTGAAGGCAAAGATAAGACCCGCAACATAATGCTGATGTCGCACCACGATGTTGTTGCTGCAAACGGAGAATGGAAGCACCCCGAGTTTTGCGGAGAAATCCATGACGGCGCAATCTGGGGAAGAGGAACGGTTGACACAAAAACATCTCTTTTTGCCGAATTTATGGCTCTTGAGGAGCTTTTGAACGAGGGCTTTGTTCCCGAATGCAATCTTTACATAGGCTCATCTCATAACGAAGAAATTTTTGGCGACGGCATTCCCCTTGCGGTAGAATATTTCAAAAAACAGGGCATTGAATTCGAAACAGTTCTTGACGAAGGCGGAGGAATAATTGACCCGCCGCTTGATGTTGTTAAGTGCAAATGTGCTATGATTGCCGTTCACGAAAAGGGCAGACATAATTTGATTTGCACCGCCAAGCAAGGCGGCGCAACCAAGGCTTTCACAATAAACAACAAAACTCCAATTATGCGCATGGTCGGATTTATCAATGAACTGAATTCAAAAAAAGTTTTTAAAACAAAGCTTTATCCTGTTGTTAAATCCATGTTTGAGGAGTTAAGCCCTTACACACCGTTTGCTTTCCGCCTTGTCATATCGAATCTTTGGTGCTTTGGCGGCCTGATAAAAACAATCGCTCCCAAAATCAATCCTCAGGCAGCCACAATGACGGGCACAACACGTGCTTTCACCGAAATATCCGGTTCATTTAAAGAATGCACAACAACCGTTTCTTTCCGATTTATTGATGAAAACGATTTTAAAGAAGAACTAAAAAAAATCAAAAAAATCGCAGAAAAACACGGAATAGAGATTCGTGACGGCAAAGGTAACGAAAGCTACATTCCTGCCGATATGTCACATAAGGGCTATGCATACACTCGCCAATGCGTTGCCGAGATTTTTCCTCATGTTGCTTCAGCGCCGTATCTTCTGCCCGCAGGAACAGACGCAAGGCATCTGACAGAAATATGCAAATGCGCCCTGAGATTTGCTCCGATTGAAATGAATACTCAGCAGTTTGACAGCGTTCATAACGAAAACGAGAACATCTCGGTTAAAGCGGTTGCAAATGCAGTAGCTTTTTATAAATACTATATCAAAAATTACAAATAATGAGGTTAATATGAGCGAACATAAATGGTACGGCTGCTGGATAGGCGCCGATATGGCTGTTGAAAACCGAACCGCTCCGATTTTCAGAAAAAAGTTTAACGTTTCAAGATGCATTGAACAGGCAGAAATATACATTTGCGGTCTCGGCCTTTTTGAACTGAAAATCAACGGTATTTTACCTGATGACAGCGTTTTGAACCCGGCACATACTCAATACAGTCAAACCGTGCTTTACAGGGTTTTTGACATCACCGACTTACTTTATTCGGGTGAAAATGAAATCACCGTTGAGCTGGGCAACAGCTTTTTTAACGAAACAACAGATGTTTGGGATTGGCACAAGGCGTCATGGAGAGCATCTCCGAGGCTTATTGCCGATTTGCAAATCAAATATGCGGACTCAACGGAAGAAACCATTTCAACCGACTCTTCATGGCAGGTCACTCTTGACGGCCCCACTGTTGCCAACAGCATTTATCTTGGCGAAACCTATGATGCAAGGCGAACCGAATTTGAATGGGCAGCCGCCAAAGCTGTTGACGCCCCCAAAGGCAGGCTGAAACTTCAGAGCATGCCGCCGATAAGACGAATTTCCGAGTTCAAACCCAAAGAAATAATGTGCGCCGAAAACGGCAGCTATATTGTTACCGCTCCCGAAATGATGACAGGCTGGGCAAAAATCAGAATCAATGCTCCGAAAGGCACCGAAATCGCCGTCACATACGGCGAAAAGCTGACCGCTGACGGTTATGTTCAAAAAATCGGCAAATTTGAGGGGCATGACGGCAAATGGTGGCCGGATTCATATATTCAGCACGATATATTTATAAGTAACGGCAATGTTTATGAATTCGAACCGAAATTCAGCTACAAGGGCTTTCGCTATATTCAAATCGACAATTGCGATAAGCTCACCTCAGACGATATAACCCTTTACCGCATCGCAAACGATGTTGAGGTTATTTCCGAATTTTCCTGTTCAAACGAACTTATCAACAATCTTCATGCAATAATGCGCCGCACAATGCTCAACAATTTTCAGGGCAAGCCCACCGATACTCCCGTTTGGGAGAAGAACGGTTGGCTGGGCGATGCCAACTGCGCTCTGACAGCAATGATGTATAATTTCGATATGAGCTCATACATGGCAAGCTTTGTTGACACCATGGCTGATTGCTTCCGAGAATACGGCAGCGTTCCCGTTATGGTTCCCTCTGCAGATTGGAGCACGGAGAATTCCCCTGTCTGGAACACAATTTTTGTTTTTGCCGCAGAGGCTCTTATGGATTATTGCGGCATGGATTACTACACCCGCAGCCTTTATCCCGATTTAAAAGCCTTTGCGATGAATGATATCAAAGAGCTTGAGGCTCAAAACTGGGTATGGGGTGTCAGAGGTCTTGCCGACTGGCTGTCACCCATGGGTGAAGAAAACATGGAAATTGACCCAAATTCATCCGAGGGGGCTGAAATCTGTGCAACCGCATTCATTTACGGAATGCTCAAAACGATGATTCGCATTGCCGAAAAGCTCGGAGAAAACGAGGATATTCCTGAATATAAAAACGCCGCAGATAAAATTTATTCTGCCTTCAACGAAAAATTTTATAAACCGGATTTGAAAATATATGAAACAACCTTTTGGGCTCAAAAAGGGCTTCGCACAAAATACAGGCAAACCTCAAACCTGCTGCCTCTTGCGTTCGGTCTTGTTCCCGAAGAACACAAAAAAGCCGTTGCCGAAAATCTTGCAAACGACATAATAAACCGCGGATATCATTTTGATACAGGCTGCACCGGCACAAGGTTTGTGCTGCCCGTTTTGTTTGATAACGGCTATTCAGACATTGCTTACAAAGTGCTGACACAGACAACATACCCGAGTTGGGGCTTCTGGGTTGAAAACGGAGCCGATTCGGCATGGGAAAGCTGGGAAACAGCAACCCGTTCCATGAACCACTATTTTCTCGGAACCTATGACGAGGCTCTTTACACTCACATTGCAGGCATTTGTGATGTTCGCAACGGCTATCGCACTTTCAGCTTAAAACCTGCTCTTGACTGCGGTCTTGAATATGCAAAAGCAACGGTCAAATCGCCGCTCGGAGCAGTTGCCTGTGAGTGGAAGAAAAAAACAGACGGTTCATTCGAGATTGAGGTTGAAATCCCAGACGGCGCAGAAGCAAACATTATCCTTGTTGCAGGAAACAGCAAAATTCAAACCATTCGCCATGGCGGTAAATATAATTTTAAGATAACGGAATAATATTAAGCCGACGGAATGAATCCGTCGGCTTAACTTTATGTATTATCACATTGCCATTATAAAATTCAGCATTAAAGCGCCGATAACTCCGGGCAGGCCAAGCAGAGCAAATGCCGCCATGCTGTACCAGTTGACGGCAAGGGTGACTCCCGTCACCATACCCACAAGGTTAACCGCAAACATGGCAGCGAGTCCCTGAAGGGCGGAAAGAATAAAACTGATTCCTCCTCGCTCGCTCTTTATCATCCACCACAAAACGCACACGGCGCATATCACCGCCGCCGCAACAAATACAAAATTCATCAAATAACCTCCCTGCCGAAAACAGAGATTTCCGCGCATTCCAATCCGGTTTCCTTTGCTTGCTTGAGCAAATAGCGGTAAAGTGCCTTAAGCGACTGAATTTCATAGATAATGGAATCCAACAAATCCTCATTGCTCTCATTTTCAAACCTGCTGTATGCGCTCTTGAGGCGCTGAGATGTTTCTCTGATTTGTGAAATAAGGCTGTCGCTTGCGGGCGGTATTGGCTTTCTTATCTTTTCATAATAAAAAATCTTTGCCGATTTAAAATATTTTTCCATATTTTTCGTCCTCCCGTAAATATTCTATAGAAATTGTTGGACAAATATGATAGAATAATACAGATAATTCCATTTTGGAGGTTAATTTATGAAATTATATCCCATAAAGCTGCTCCCCTATGTTTCCGAAACCATCTGGGGCGGCAAAAAACTGATTGAAGAATACGGCGTAAAAACCGATAAAAAGAATGCTGCCGAGGGCTGGATGCTCTCATGCCACGAAGCGGGCGCAAGCACGGTTGAAAACGGCGAATTTGCCGGAATGTCCTTTGCGGATGTTGTTAAAAATAATCCTTCTCTGTGCGGAAAAAACGCAGGGAATTTTTCCGATTTTCCAATTCTCATCAAATTCATTGATGCCATGGATAATCTTTCCGTTCAGGTGCATCCCACCAAGGAATACTGCGAAAAAACAGGCAAAGGCCAAAGCAAAACCGAGTGCTGGTATATCATCGACTGCGAAGAGGATGCCCATCTTATTCTGGGCTTTGAGGATAAAATCACTCCCGAGCAGTTCAAGGCAGCCATTGAAAACAACACTCTGACCGATTATGTGAGCAAAGTGCCCGTTAAAAAGGGTGACTTCTTCTTTATTGAATCAGGAACTTTGCACGCTATCTGTAAAGGCATTTTACTTGCCGAGGTGCAGGAAAGCTCCAACACCACCTACCGTATTTACGACTATAACAGAGTCGGAAACGACGGCAAGCCGAGAGAATTGCACGTTGAGGACGGTGCCGCCGTTACGAAGCTCGAAAAATATTCTCAGCCTGACTTTTGTCAGGGCAATAATCTCAGCACAGATGAACGCAAGCTTCTTGCAGACTGCCCGCTTTTCAAAGTCTGGAAACTTGATATAACAGGCGAATTCAGCGAAAATGCCAACGAAGATTCCTTCGTTTCATTGCTTATAATGGACGGCGAAGGCTCTCTCGAATGCTGCGGAGAAACTCTTGAGCTTAAAAAGGGCGACAGCATCTTTATCCCTGCAAACGCAGGCGAATATAAGCTTTGCGGAAAGCTTGAAATAATTGAAACAAGAATTTAAGGATTAAAAATGGCGATTGTTAGCATACAAAACTTAAAAGTTGATTTCGGCGGCAAGGTGCTGTTTGAAAATGTTTCGTTTGACGTCAACTCCGGTGACTTTGTCGGTCTCATCGGCGCAAACGGAACAGGCAAAACCACGCTTTTTAAGGTTATACGCGGCGAGGTTGAACCAACAGAAGGCGGTGCGTTTGTTTCGAAAACAACCAAAATAGGCTATCTGGAGCAGCATGCCTGCCACGGCTCCGTGCGCACTGTATATGATGAAGCTCTGAGTATCTTTGAGCCTCTTATGGAAATTGAGCGTGAGCTTGAAGAAATTGCCGTTTCAATCGATGCCCAAATCGGCAGCAGAGATGAACTGATAGAGCGGCAAACTCTGCTTCACGAGCAATTCCAGGAGCAGGAGGGTCTAACCTATAGAAGCCGCACCCGTGCCGCTCTTCTCGGCCTCGGATTCACGGAAAATGATTTCACCCTCACCTGCGACAAGCTCAGCGGAGGCCAGCGTTCAAAGCTGAGCATGTGCAAGCTGCTTCTGAGCGGCTCTGACGTGCTTCTTCTTGACGAACCGACAAACCACCTTGACATTGCCGGAACGGAATGGCTTGAAGGTTTTCTTTCAACCTTCAAAGGAACGGTTATTGTTATTTCCCATGACCGTTATTTTCTTGACAGGGTAACCAACAAAACAGTTGAGCTTTCTCACGGCAAGTGCCATTACAGCAAGGGTAATTATTCCGAATATTTAAAATTAAAAGAAGAACGCCTTGAAAGCGAAAGGCGGCAGTATGAAAATCAAATTGAAGAAATCAAGCGCATTGAGGGAATCATTGAACAACAGCGTTCATTTGCGAGGGAGCGCAACTTCATAACCGCTGAAAGCAAGCGAAAAATGCTTGAGAGAAAAAAAGCGGAGCTGGTTGTGCCTGACCCTCCCCTTTCAAAAATGCGAATGAAATTCACCCCTGCATGCGAAACGGGCAACGATGTTTTAAATGTGAGCGGCCTTTCCAAAGCCTTTGGAGCAAAACGGCTTTTTGCAAATGCGGATATGCAGGTTTTCAAAAATGACCGCATTTTTATGCTCGGCACAAACGGCTGCGGCAAAACAACATTTTTGCGTATTCTCACCCGCCAGCAATCCGCCGATTCCGGCAGCTTCCTGTTTGGGGCAAATGTTAAAGTCGGATATTTCGACCAGAGCCTTGAAAGCCTTCAAGGGAGCAAAACAGTTATTGACGAAATTTGGGACGAACACCGTTCTTTCACGGAAACCACCGTGCGCAGCTATCTGGCACTCTTTCTGTTCAGAGGCGACGATGTTTTCAAAAACGTTGATAACCTTAGCGGCGGCGAAAAGGCAAAGCTTTGCCTTTTAAAACTCATGCTCTCGGGTGCTAATGTTTTGCTTTTGGACGAGCCGACAAACCACCTTGATATTCCTTCGAGAGAGGTGCTTGAAGCCGCACTTGAGGATTTTGACGGCACTATTATCTGCGTTTCGCATGACAGATACTTTATTAATAAGCTCTCAACAAAAATCTATCGCATGACGGAAAACGGCTTTGACAGATTTGACGGCGACTATAATGACTACGCCGAGGTTGCTCTTGCTCAAGCAAAGGAAAAGCCCGAGAAAACCGAGGTTAAGGTTAACCTTTATAAACTGCGCAAGGAGCGCGAAAGCGAAATCAACAGACTAAAAGGTAAGATTAAGCGTTTGGAGGCTGAAATAGACCTTTTGGATTCGGAAATCGCCGAGCTCAACGGAGTGCTTTCATCCCCCGAAACATCTGCAAACTATGAAAAAATAATTGAACTGACCAACAAATTAGAGGAAACCACCGAAAAACAGCTTGTTCTGATGGACGACTGGGAATCCTGTAATTCAAGATTGGCCGAACTCAACGAAACGGAGGTTTAATTTTATGACAAGCAACGAACTCTTTAAAGGTGCAAAATGGATTGAATGCACCGGCAGTGATGCGCCTCTTTTCAGGAAATCCTTTAAAGCAAAAAAAGGCGAAAAGGCAGAAATCACAATTTGCGGCCTGGGATTCTTCCACCTTTATATCAACGGCAAAAAGGTCAGCGATGATTTGCTTGTTCCCAACGCAACAAACTACAATTACCGCAAGCTTGATTGGTTTGAATATCCGCTTGTTGATGACCTCTCATTCAGAATTTACGCAATGAAATATGACATTTCCGATTATCTTCTTGACGGTGAAAACACCATTGCCGTTATGCTCGGAAACGGATATTATAACCAGAACAAACGTGATGCCGAGGGCAAGGTTGACTTTGGCAATCCCAAGCTTTGCTACGTAATAGAAAAAGAAAGCGGAAACATTCTTTCCGATGAAACAACGCTCTCTCGCAAAGGTCATGTTCTCGACAACAATCTCTACAACGGTGAGCTTCATGATTACTCTCAGTATCCTACGGGATTCGACTGCAACGGTTATTGCGGCAACGATTTTGCCGAAAGCACGGTTATCCCTGCCCCTGAAAGCGATTTTTATATTCAGTTTTCACCCGCCGACAAGGTGATTCGTTCTCTTGAACCGAGGCTTATAAAAGACGAGGGTAAAACAAAGCTTTATGAGGTCAGCGAAAATACTGTTGGCTACGCAGTTTTTAAATGCGCTGAAAAAGGCAAAAAAATAACCGTCAGCTATGCGGAAGAAATCTATGACGAAAGGCCGTATTACGGCATTAAGTTTGTTGAAAACTATCAGACAGATACATTTATTACCGACGGCACGGACCGAGAATATATTCCGATGTTCTGCTGGCACGGCTTCCGCTATTTCAGGGTTGAGGGCGACGTTGAACCGATCAGAGTTGATGTTGTTCACTCCGACTGCCCCGTCACCTCATCTTTTGAAAGCGATAACGAAAACCTCAATTGGCTTTATGAGGCATATATCAGAACGCAGCTTTGCAATATGCACTGCGGTGTTCCGTCAGACTGCCCCCACAGAGAGCGTCTTGGCTATACGGGTGACGGTCAGCTTTGCTGCGAAGCAGGCATGATGCTGCTTGACAGCCGCGAATTTTATCGCAAGTGGCTTTATGACATTGCGGACTGCCAATGCAAAAAAACAGGTCATGTTCTTCATACTGCCCCTGCAATGGGTGGCGGCGGCGGTCCGGCCGGATGGGGCGGTGCAATAGTTGAAGTGCCCTACAGATTCTACAAAGCATACGGTGACAAGGCGCTTCTTGACGAATTCTTCCCAAAAATGCTGCATTTCTTTGATTATCTTGAAAGCAGAAGCGAAAACGGACTTGTTTACCGTGAGGAAGAAAACGGTTGGTGCCTTGGCGACTGGTGCACACCCGATAAAATCAGAATTCCCGAAACTTATGTTAACACCTGCCTTTATGTGAAATTCATGCAGCAGGCATTGGAGGCTGCCGAAATTCTTGGCAGACAAGCCGAAGCTGCTCACTTGCCCGAGCGTATTGAAAAGGTTAAGAGGGCTCTTTATGTTGCATATTACAGCCCGCAGCAGGGAACATACTGCGGCGATATTCAGGGCGCATCCTGCCTTGCTCTTCAAATCGGCCTTGGCAACGAAAACGTTAAAAACGTAATGTGCGAAAAATACAGAAAGCTCGGCATGTTTGACACAGGCATTATTGCCACCGAGGCTCTCCCCCGCTATCTTTTCGAAAACGGTGAAGCCCAGCTTGCCTTTGACCTGCTTTCGAGCGACAAGGAAGTTTCTTTTGCCTACATGGCAAGAAACGGCGCAACAACCATTTGGGAAAATTGGAACGGCGCAGATTCACGCAACCACCCGATGTTCGGTTCCGTCACAAAATACCTGTTCACTTATCTTCTCGGCATTCGTCAGCCGGCTGACAGCGCAGGATATGAAAAAATTGTTATTTCTCCCTGCTTTGTTGAGGGTATGAACAAGGCAAAGGGTCACATCACCACCCAAAACGGCGTAATATCCGTTGAATACGAAAAAATCGGTCAGAAAGCAAGCGTTAAAGTTTTTGCCGACCCCAAAATCAAATCAACCTTTGAATACAACGGTGTGCAGTCTGATTTCAGCGGCGAAAAAACATTCATTGTTGAGATTAAATAACGGAGGGCAATATGGTCACAATCAAAAAATATGAACCTAAATATTTTGAAGATGTCCGTCAGGTTTGCATCAACACGGCCCCTGAATCGGCTGCTACCGACCCAAACATGCGTGATTTCATTCTTTTCACCTTCTGTGACTATTATCTTGAACAGGAACCTGAAAATGTTTTTATCCTTGTTGACGAAGAAACCGACACTGCCCAGGGCTATGTTTTCGGAGCAAGGGATTTCAAAACATACATAAAAAACATGAGGCCGTATCTCAAAAAAGTCAAGAAAACCGGAATGAGAAACTATATGGATGCTATCGGCGAAATTCTCGGCCATGCGATTTTTTCGTTAAAATATCCCGCACATCTTCACATTGACATTAACGAGCCTTTCAGAGGCAACGGCAACGGCTCTCGCATGATTTCAACGCTGACAGAACACATGAAAAAGACTCACGGAGTTAAATCCATCATGCTAATAGTCGGCACAAGTAATAAGCGGGGCATAAATTTCTATAAAAAGAACGGATTTGACTCTATCTGCGTTCTCAAGGGCGGAACAGTCATGGCAAAGGAGCTTTAATATGCGCTACGGTGTTATAGGAACCGGCTGGATTGCAAAATCCTTTATTGACGGCGCAAGAATGCTCTGCAACGCAGAGTTTGTTGCCGTATATTCAAGAACTCAAGAAAACGGTCAAAAATTTGCAAAAGAAAACAGCATCGCAGAAGTATATACCGACATAAGCGAATTTGCTCTCGGCAGCTTTGACGCAGTTTATGTTGCAAGCCCTAACCGTTTGCACTATGAGCAGTCCAAGCTTATGCTCGAAAACGGCAAGCATGTTATCTGCGAAAAACCGATAACTGTTGAACCTGAAGAACTTGAGGAACTGCAAGAACTCGCAAAAGAAAAAGGTCTTATTTATATTGAAGCGATAATGTATATGTTCAACCCTGCAAGAGAACTGCTTAAATCCGCAATTACCGAAATAGGAAAAATAACAAGCGTTCATTTTGATTTTTCGCAGCTTTCATCGAAATATCCCGCATATGTTGCGGGCGAACTGCCGAATATATTCAACCCTGCTCTTGCCACAGGCTGCCTGATGGATTTGGGTATTTACTGCGTTTATCCCGCCATTGACCTTTTCGGCATGCCCCAAAAAATAACCGCCTGCGCCCACTTTATGGAAAGCGGTGCAGACGGTAGCGGAACGGCAGGCCTGCTCTATCCTGACAAGCTGATTACCTTTACATACTCAAAGCTAGGTCAGGACAGACTCGGCTCGCAGATTTTCGGCGATGAGGGCACAATCGTTATTGAATCAATCTCAAAGCTCACAAACATGAAGCTGATTGACAACAAGGGCAACGAAGCTGAAATCATCGGTGATGTTGAAAAAGAAAGGCTCATGGGCTATGAAGCTATGGCGTTTGAGAAATTTATCAAAAATCCCGATGATCCGTATTACCTCACGGTTTGCGAAAGAGCTTTGCAGACAAGCGAAGCAATGAAGGAAATCAGAGATTTAAGCGGAATAAAGTTCCCGAATTAG
>JAZNPT010000035.1:0-12930 GCA_045589815.1 Acutalibacteraceae bacterium | reverse complement strand
GAAAAGTCAACTCCCGATATAAGACTTGCTTCTTCTTTTAACTGTTTGTCAACATTATTGTAGATAGAATTAATTTCATTTCTTAACATTTGAATTTCTGAATCAAGATTGGAGTTTTGACTTTTGAGCTTTTTTACATCATCTGTAAGTGCTCCGATTTTGATAGCACCTAACACAAGAAAAACGGCAAGAATTATAACGATTATTCTGTTAGCATTAGTTTGTTTCTTGTTTTCATCCATAATAAAACCTCCTTAAAATCTCACAGACAAATCCAATCTCTTACATAATAATTATATCATACCGATATCATAAATTTCAACATATATAAATTGAGATGGGTTAATTGTTGTTAATCAGTAAAAGAGATGAACATTAAACAATTTGTGGCATTTGTCTTAGCGAGCAATGGATTTGAACGTACAAATCCGCAATTAAGGGGTTTTCACCCCTGACACCCCACAGAAAAAACAGAAGCAAAAAAAGAAAATCAGGTACAGCAGGAATCGAATTCCGTTGCACCTGAATTGTGTTTTTAGAAATAATTATGCTGTAAAAATCAATTCGTGATTAACAATCTCCCTTGCCCTCGCTTCTATATTGTTCATACGGGCAACCCATTCCATTTGGTTGTCTGCTTTCAGTTGTTCCGTTATGTCCTCATTGACCTTCATCTTTTCTACCAGCCGAGAAAACATATCATATGCCTGTTCATCAACCTCTGCAAGATGAGTCCACAATGTGCCATTCATAAGCATAATGTTGAACTGAACTCGTTTATGATTTATAAGATAATCTTTGCGTTTCAGTCCCCATACACCGAGTGGTTTGTTTGCTTCGGCAGGTAATGTGATGTTCGGTATTCTGTAATCTCCAACCGTTCTGTATGTGACGCCGCTTTGTTCAAATGATGATTTCATAAATAAAACCTCCTGTTAATTGGTAGCTTCATTTTAAATAATAATTGAAGGTTTGTCGAATGTGTGAATTATGAGTTGAAAAAATCTTGTTGAACAGTATAATTTAAGTATAAATAATTTCAGGAGAAAAAAATGGAAAATAATGATTTTGATTTTATAAGACTTGCATCGAAACCAATATCCAAAGATGAGGAAATTAGATTAAGCAAAATGTTTTCTCGTCTTTCTTCACAAGCAGCAAAAAACACAAAAAGAGATAGATGTCATTACTGTGAAAAAATTTGTAGTAGTTTTTGTAATTCTCATTCCATTCCGATATTTGCATTAGAAAGAGTTGCAGAAAACGGGAAAATATTTTCGTTTTTAGACAAATCGCTTAATCCCTCTAAAGAAAGTAGAGGTATAAAAAACACAGGTACCTTTCAAATAATATGTAATGATTGTGACAGTAAAATTTTTCAGGATTATGAGAATCCAGATGGTTACAACAGTTTACCTTCTGATGCTATTTTATCTCAAATTGCATTGAAGAACTATTTGCAGTTGATTTGGAAAAGAGTAAATGAAAATGAACTTTATAGAATTTTAAAAACACAATATAATTCATCGGTAGCAGAGGAGAAATTATTCTGGGGTGAGATTGATTTAGATTTTTATTCAAAAGAATACATATATGCTAAAAAATCATTAGAAAAAAACGATAATTCCTATTATTTGTGTTTCTTCAAACATTTGGATTATGTTATTCCGTATGCAGCTCAAGCGGCAATTACATTAGTTGGAGATTTAGAAGATAATTTAATCAACGATTTATACAAAACAGATATAAACAGTAAAACTTCATGTATTCATGTAATGGCGTTACCATTGAAAGAAACAAGTGTTGTATTGGCTTTTATTAAAAACGGAGATAAACGATACAGAAAGTTTTACAAACAACTTCAGAAATTGTCCTTAGACGATCAACTTTCCACTATCAATTATATTTTGTTCAGTAATTCTGAAAATATTTTTGTAAACCCTACTGTAGCAAAAACTTTGGTCGATGATGATGTATTTCAAGATGTTTGTAAAATAACTGCAGATTATACTACCGACATATTTAATTGTAATGCATCTCCAATCAAACAAGCAATTAAAGAATTCAGTTTATCTAAAAGGACTCTAATTCCCAATTTGCTTGCAAAAGAGTATTCATTGTAATGTGATAATTTATAGGGTGCGTTTTTACGTGTATTGGGAGAGCGCTTGAATGGCATTCAAGAGGTAAGGGGTTCGATCCCCCTCATCTCCACCATCGGACACTAAGTAATATTTTTTTGCCCACTTTCAAACAATAAAAGCAACTCCGAGGATTTGATACCTCGGAGTTTTTCGTTACTTAATTCCGCATCTGTTACAGTAATCAACAACAATATTTTTAAAGTGCTCGTGTTTGAAATTATTTTTTATATCACTAATATCAACATACAATCCTGAAATTAAATTTTGAATTATTGCCTCTGCTAAAAAAGCCTCATATACATAGTCGTTGGTAAAGGCTTCTTCAATATCTGTGTTTAAGTCAGTGTTGATACCCTTGATTGCCGCACGATAAATAATATTTTCTGCACCCAAATATTCACCGGCATTTTTGAAACAGTTCAAACCTTTTTTCATGTCTGTGACAGTAAATTTTCCTTTATATTCTATAACCTTTTCATTCCCGAGCAAAATGAAATCAACAGTTGTTTCAAAAATCTTTGCTAAATCAGGCAACAAAGTAACATCGGGTAATGTTTCTCCTCGCTCCCATTTGCTCACAGCCTGAAAAGATACACCTATTCTTTCACCTAATTCGCTTTGCGTGAGACCTTTTGCTTTTCTTAAAACAGCAATCTGTTCGCCAACTTTTTTGATGTCCATTATTTACCCTCCGTTCTTTAAGTTCATGTGTATTATAACAGTTGTAGCAATAAAAGAGAATAACTGAATAATTGAATTTTTATAAGCATATTTCAACTTGATTACAATTAAGGAAAATTTAGCAGAGAGATTTTTACTCTCTGCCATTAATATTTCTTACGCCACCTTATCTATTCCCACCATAAACTGTTCAAAGTCAATGTCAAACTCAACTTATACCCTATGCTGACCTCAACTCGTTTAATCAAACAACTAACAATCATTTTATTCTTTTCAAAGTTTGCATCATCATAAGGAGCTTTTTTCATGCTTCTTTCTCTTAAAGATTTCTTTTGCTTTGGCAGAGTCTGGAGATGTTTTTGTTTCTATCCCTGTTAAAAAATGTACCAAATAATATGAAAGCAAGTAAAAGTGTTGACAAAATTTATTTAAAATGCTAAAATATTAGACCATAAATATCAAATATAACAGGGGGAGAAAAATGGAAAAACTTTTAGATGCAGTTATCGCTGACTTTTCGGAAAGCGGTTTTTTTCTTATCAGATTGATTATTGCTGCAATTTGCGGCGTTCTTATCGGTTTTGAGCGCAGCCGACGTCAGAAAGATGCCGGCATCCGAACTCACATGATTGTTGCTCTCGGTGCTGCTCTTGCAATGGTTGTTTCAAAATATGGATTTTTTGATTTGCTTGAGTTTGAAGGTTTGAGAGCTGATGCTTCGAGAATCGCTTCAAATGTTATAACAGGCGTTGGTTTCCTCGGCGCAGGAGTTATTTTTGTTAAAGATGTATCTATTAAAGGCTTAACAACTGCAGCGGGAATTTGGGCCACAGCAAGTGTTGGTCTTGCTGTTGGTGCAGGAATGTATACAATTGCTATCGGTGCAACGTTACTTATGGTTGTGTTTCAGTTTGTATTCCATAAATTCTTTTCACGCCTTGAAAATACTGTTAATGAATTTACGGTTATTGTTAATGATAATGTTGATGCTGTCAAGAATTTCCGCGGTATGCTTAAGGAAAAAAAGATTTTGATTGAAAAATGCAAGATGTCAAGAAATCCGGATTCAACCGTTACTCTTGATATAACAATCAAAAAAGCTCGAACAACATCTATGGATGAAATTATGCTTATCGCAGAACAAAATGAAGATATTGTTTCTGTTGAAATTTAACGATGAAAGTAAAAGTGGGCTGTCTCAGTTAAGAGACAGCCCATTATTTGTTATTTCTTTTTTCCTTTGGTGTTTTCTTGAATAGTAGAAGGCTTTGAAACCTTCTCAATCCAAACAAGAAGCAAGCACCATAAAGCAGCAAGAAGAACAAAAAGAATGCAAACAAGAATTGCATTATCCATTGCAAAATTAAGCAGACCGCCAAGAACGGGAATGTAGAAATTAACTATACCATAACACTCTGAAGCCATTACGGAGCTTGAATATCCAATTCCGTCAGCCATAGCGGTTGTTGTGATTTGAGCATCATTTGAAAAAACATTAACATAATTTATTGATTGTATGTCGCAGCGGTTTTCTGTTGAAGAGGGGACTGAAATCAAATCACCCGGGGCATATTCGTCATTTTCAACGATTTTAGAAATGATGAGGGAATTTTGAGGAACTCCGAGTTCTTCAATATCCTGGCTCATTGTGTTGAAGCATACACCGCCGATATTGGAGCCGTTGTTATCAAGGAAGATTGTAACAAAGCATCCGAGTATAAATACAACAACTGTTGATGCAAGGAGAATAATTGAAATTATTTTTCCTGCAAAGGCAACTTTACCGCTTGATCTTTTTTGATTATCAATATGTGCTTCGCCATATTTATCATCAGAAAAGTCAAGTGATTCCTTTTCATCGGTTGCCGCAGTGCCAACAGGAACGTAGGGGGAGGGGCTTTGACCGATAGGAACCAGAGGACGTGCTTTTTTTGGCGCTTCGTTTGTTTTCGGCGAATAAACGGGATCTTCACCAAGGGGCTGAGCGGGTTTTTGAAAATAATGTGAACCTATAGTTTCGTCAGCTTTGCTTACAGGTTCGTTTTTGCTGATTTCAGGAATCAAGCTTTTATGTTCATTGGTATCGGACTGAGCATTTTGACCGCGTGATGCAGATATGAATTCAAGGTCAAGCTCATCAATGCTTTTAAGTTTAAACTGTTCCATAGAGTTAATACTGCCTTTCAAAAAATGATGAAGGGTTATTTAGATATCAGAGTGCGAATGGTATCGTTTTCTTTGGCCAAATCATCAGCAAGCTTTATAATGCGCTGAATGCTTTCCATTACAGCAGGGTCAACGGCAGCAGTAGCAGCCGTACCGCCGGCTTTGAGAGCTTTATTTTCATCGGAAAGAGAACGGCAAATCTTTTTCAGCTTTTCGTTGTTTGCTTCAGTTGCTTTTGCATATTCAAAAACCTTTTTATATTCAGTTTTAAGAACGGTTATGTATTGCTCAACTTGCTCGCAGTTATAACCGTTTTGTGTTCTTTGAAATAAATCTTTATTTTCCATAGTTCATCTATCCTCCATGCTTAATTATTATACTAAATATATCATATATTGACCAAAAACACAACAATATTTTGCAAAAATATAGAATTATTTCTATATCAAAGCTATTTGAAAAATTTTTTCGTTTTCTATTGACATGATGAAATGTTTTATGTATAGTATAGGTGTGATATCACATATAGCACAGTTGAAAGGAGGAATGCTGATGATAGTAATTGATAAGCAAAGCAGAATACCTGTTTATGAACAGATAAAAACGCAGATAATAACCCTTATCAGAGTCGGAGCGTATCCGCCCCATTCTAAGCTTCCTTCAATCAGAAATGTTGCTGTTGAAACATCAACCAATGTTAACACGGTCAAAAAGGCTTTTGCGGAGTTGGAATTGAACGGCGTAATATATTCTGTTCCGGGGACCGGTTGTTTTGTCAGCGACGGTGCGTTGAAGGATGAGAAATTGTTTCAAAAAACCAAGCGCGAGCTATCTGATTCTGCCAAAACGGCAAAGTCAATCGGAATTCCGATTGAAGAATTGATTGATTTGTTAAAATCTGTTTATAAGGAGTAGTAACTGTGATTGACGTTAACGGCGTAACCAAAAAATTTGGTGATTTTACGGCTATTGAAGATTTGTCGTTTAAGGTTAGCAAATCTTCTGTTTATGGTTTGGTAGGTTATAACGGTGCGGGTAAAACAACTTTGCTTAAAACAATTGCGGGTATTTATAAAGCTGACAGAGGAGAGGTTCTGATAAATGGTGTGAATTCTTATGATTCGGCAAAAATAAAGCAAAAAATATTCTTTGTTCCCGATGATATTTATTTTGAACCGTATTCAACAATAAAGAAAATGTCTAAATTTTATTGCGGATATTATCCTGATTTTAACTTTGAACTTCTTAATAAGCTCTGTGGTGTTTTTAATTTGGATAAGAACGCTAAGCTTAATTCTTTTTCAAAGGGTATGCAGCGTCAAGCGGAAATGATTTTGGGGTTGTCAACGAATCCGCAAATTCTTTTGCTTGATGAGAGTTTCGACGGCCTTGACCCTGCAAAACGAAATTTGATGAATAAAATGCTTATTGAATATTCGGCAGACAGAGATTGCAGCATTATTGTTTCTTCACATAATCTTCATGAACTAACTGAAATTTGCGATCATGTTGCTCTGATAAACGGAAAAAAGATTGTTTTGGATTGCTGCGTTGATGAAATAAGTGCAAGCAGAAGTAAATTTAAAATTGTTTTCCCCGAAGTTAAAACAGAGAGAGATTTTGAACATCTGAATTATGGCAAATTTAAATCCGAGGGAAAAATTGTTACCCTTACAATGTACGGAAATATCGATGAAAGTGAAGAAAAACTCAAAGCACTTAATCCTGTTTTCATTGAACGTTATCCGTTGACGCTTGAAGAAATATTCCTCGAGGAAATGGAGGGCTCTGACTATGACTTTAAAGAAATCTTCGTTTAATCCGTTTCGTTTTACTTTTTTCAGAACGGTTCGCAAGAATTTCTATATACCTGCTTGTTTTGGAATTATAATGCTTCTGTCAACTCTTGTTTTCGGAATCGGCGCAGAAATAAGGCGATATAATGATCTGGTTGCCATCGGAGAAACCGTTGCAACATTCAAAGAATATTTCATAAACACTCGTTTTATCCTTTTTAACGGCATGTTGCTTCCGGAAGAGTTTATGTCAGTAATCGCCATAGCCGTTCCGGTTTTAACATCATTAATTATATTTAAATATATGATGTCAAAAAAATCGGTTAATGTGTATTACAGTTTCGGTATGAAAAGAACTGATATGTTTTTGGCTAAATATCTTGCCGGTGCTTTCATGTTAAGTGCTTCCGTAGTTCTGCCGATTTTGTTAAGTGCCGTTGTAAATACTGTTGCCTTTGGAAACAGCAAGGAACTGTGGCTTTCGGCAGCTTATATATCAAGCATGCTGATTATCTCCATGCTTTTTTGCTACACGGTAACTACCGCAGTTTGTTGCCGAAACGGGACTTTAATTGAAAGTGCACTTTACAGCACTGCAATTATTCTTTTACCTCTTTGTATAAACGCTTTGATCGAATTCCTTTTTGCACAGCTTGTTTACGGTTCCGAAATTGCAAATCCCGACTGGTCATGGGGGAATACACTTATCGTTGGAACTGAGACTGTTAACGTCCATTTTTTACCGAAATTACCGTTATATGATTTTTCAAGAATTATTCTTGCATTTTCATCAAGTGAAATAAGATATTATTCTCTTTTAAGGAGACATTCACCACAGGTTGATTTTGAATTCAGAACACCCGATTTTTCCGGAATATTAGTTTGGGTTGCAATTATGATTGTTTTAATTGCTGTGACTGCATTAACATATAAAGCACGCAAATGTGAATCGGCAGGCTTCATAGGTGCCGATTATGTGACAAAGAGCTTTACGGTTTTTGCTTGCGCTTCATTTGCGGTTTTAATTATTCTTGGCGAAATCAGCTATCTGGATCGCACCAATATCGGTTACGGGATTGTTGCCTCATTTGTTATATTTACATCAATATATTTTCTTGCAGAAATAATAACTGTTCGCAGCTTCAAGAAAATAATTAAGAATTTTTGGAGATTGGCTGTTATTTTCGGTGCATACCTGATTTGTTTTGTTGTATTTGTAACAGGATTTTTTGGGTATTCTTCGCGTATTCCTCAAAAATCAGAAATCGAGAGTGTGGCAATATCAACCGGAACAGGAGACAGTCTTTTGTATTCGCATGAATCCGGATACTATGGAGTTATGGCATATACTCAAGCAGAAACGCCAAACTATGCAATGCTTAATAAGCATGATACCAATTTAGTTGTCAGCGGTTTTTCATCTGACGAAGATATTGATAAGATTTTAGAAATACACCGCAAGCTTCTCGAGTGCGATAAGCTTACATCGGATAAAAGCGGCATCAATGCCGAATTCGGCAAAAGAGTAATCCCAACTAAAATTGCTATTGCTTACACATTAAAAAACGGAAAAACCATGGAGCGCGTTTATTCACTTGCCACCGATGAAATCATGAGCGCATTGGCGTCTCTTACGGAAACAGAAAGATACAAGGAAGTCGTTTTAAGCAAATTAAGTCCGACTTTTTCATCAAAACTTCGAAACAGCAGCGTTAGTATTGCTTCACCCAATCTTTCTTCAGCAGTATTGCTTCCCGAATTTAAATCGGATTTTGATTTGCAGGATGAATTATGCAAGGCTATCAAGATGGATATTGCCGCAGGAACTCTCGTTCCGAGCTACAGAAGTGATAAAAATTTGTTGGGCTATATTTTGTTTGGAGACATAATGGTAACCACACTAGGCAGCAATGATGATGAAGTTCAATATGTTCAACACGAAAGTGCTCTTAACTCAATTGTTTCAAAGAAACCGCAAAAAATAAGCGAAATATGTGAAGAGTTCAGTGTTGGTGACGGAATAAGAATTTGTGTTCCTGTTTATGAAAACATGCAAAATACGGTTGCTTTTCTTAAGTCTCATTCGTTTGACGGATATTTAAAGGATGCTTCAAGCCCTGTAGAAATCCGTGTTTGGGAAATTGATGAAAATTCAAAAGGTGAGGCGTATTCATACACAAACGCATCCATGCTTTTAAACGGCGTTTGGTGCAGCCCTGATTCTGCTCAAGGTGATATTTATTTACCCGAAACAGCAAAATCAATAAAAATTTCATCTGAGATTAAAGAATATGAAGATGCCTGCAGAATGGTGTATCTTTCATGCTTTGAAGGTTATTATGCCGAACTGATTTTTCCTGACGGCAGCAAAAGCTACGGATATATCCCGTTTTCATTAATAAAATAAACATCAATTTAAGTTAGCACCCATGCCGCATACAAAGTGGCATGGGTCTCAGTCTTTTAGACAAATTTAACATATTGTATATGGTTTTTAGGATTATAAAAATGCTCTTGGTGCTTGATTTTACAGTCGATAATTGATATAATACCATTATATTTGTTATAAATAATGATAGGATGTGATAATATGGCTTCTTTCTCAGATTTTGGTGTTTTGCTTGGCGATGTTTCTCTTTTGGAGATTGAGCATTTCACCAAAGACCCTATGAAAGCTCAGGAAAGCACCCTCAAAAAGATTGTTAACAGAAACAAAAACTGTGAAATCGGAAAAAAGTATAATTTTAAGGATATCAAAACCATTGCTGATTATCAGAGAATGGTGCCTCTTTCAACTTATGAGGATTACGAACCTTATGTTGAACGTATGATTCACAACAAGGAAAAGAATCTTATGTTCAGCGGCCCCAATATCAGATATTGTTCCTCATCGGGCAGTGTCGGCAAACCCAAGATTCTTCCCAAAGGCATTAAAGACCTTTGGAATATGCAGTGCATCGGTTTTTCCTGCACAGTTGCAACAGCAGCTCACTATTTGAAAAAGGTTAAGGGGATTAAAATGCCTTCTCAGATGGGTCCGCTTGTGCTTATTCTGACAGGTCACCCTCTTGAAGACGGCAAAGCCTGCAACGGTGCGGGTCAGGTTCCCCTTACATACCTTAAACCCATCACTCGTTTCTTCTGTACTTCACCCACTTCTCTGCTTTATCCTGAGCATGAAGAGCTGATTGACACTTCATATCTTCAGCTTCGCTTTGCTCTTGAAAACAGCAAGGTCAGCTATATCGGCTCGCTTGTTATAACTCTTGTCACAACAATGTTTGACTATCTTGAAGAGAATTGGGAAATGCTTTGTGATGATATCGAAAAAGGTATCATTAATCCTAATGTAAAGATAACTCCCGAGCTTTACAATGAATATAAAAAGAAGTTTAAACCCAATCCTCAGAGAGCAGCAGAGCTTCGCAAAGAATTTGAAAAAGGATTTGACACGCCCATTGCTCCCAGAATCTGGCCTAAACTTACTTGGGCTTACGGCATGGTTGGTTCAAACCTCAAGGTTTATGTTGAAAAGCTTCGCAAATCAATCGGTGACGATATTCCCATTCATAACATGGGCTTTGCCGCTGCCGAAGGTTTCTTTGCAATGGCAACAGAACTTGATGTTCATGACGGCGTTCTTCTTCCTCATTGCTTATTCTTTGAGTTCCTTCCTATTGATGATGAGGATGAGGGCGGCGATGAAAGTGCAACTCCGCTTCTTATCAACCAGCTTGAGGTTGGCAAAAAGTATGAGCTTGTTGTTTCAAACTTCTCAGGTCTTTACAGATACCGCATGGAAGATGTTGTTGAAGTTACCGGCATGCATAACAACACTCCCAAAATTGAATTCCTTTACAGACGTAACCTCGGCATGAATATTGCCAATGAAAAAACAACAACACAGATGGTTGACTTTGCTGCCAAACAAACAGCGGAAGCTATGGGCAACGAGTTTGTCGGCCACAGTATGTATGCCGATTATTCAACAAATCCTCCCCGTTATTGCATGCTTGCTGAGGCAGTTAAGCCTGTATCTGAAGAAGAAAGACAGCAGTATATTGATATTCTTGATGAAAAATTTAAGGATTTTAATGAGAAGTACTTTAAATATCGCCGCTGGGGCATGATTAACAGACCTGAGGTTCTTTTCCTTAAACCTAAAACATATTGGGATTACAGGGAAATGCTTCGTGCCAAGGGCAGAGTTCTTAATCAGATTAAGCCTGTTACTATTATAAACAGCGAAGAGAGATGCGAATTCTTCTTTTCACATGTTGCAACGGAAACCGAACTTCCTTATAAGCCCAAGACTGAAAAATAAAGAAAAACCGGTTCTAATAACTTGTATAATTCAGTTTTCGTGTTCTGCAGATGTAGGTGACAGTATTTGCACTATTTATATCTACGCTCCGATTATATCAATTGGCCCTGTTAACCAAATATAAGGCTTTTGTCCGCCGAAACATGTTATTGTTTTGGCGGATTTTTTTGAATTATCGGATAATTTGTGTAATATGTCCATTGAAAAATACCATATTTTGTGGTAATATAGCGTACAGCAACAGCATAATGGGGGTTAATTAATGAAAGCAGCAAAGAAAATAATTGCGTTGGCGATGGCTTTGGTTATCGGATTATCATTTAGTTTATCAACTTTTGCAGTCAGTTCTGATGTTCAAAGTTCGCGATCGATATTCATGAGTCTTGATGAATATAAGCAAAAACTTTGGGATGAAGGCGTTCCGGTTTTTACTACTGAACAGTTTATGAATATCTATAAGGTGTTTGGCAGTATTTTCAGCTTTTTTACCGGTCAGTGGCTCTTTTCGCCTGAGCGTATTGATGTCACGGTTGATGAGTTTGTAACAGAAGCATGTAATCATGTTTATTTAAATTGCGGACTTGATATTGTTTCAATTCTTAAAAATTTTCCGGATATCAATGATTTGGCAGAAATAACAGATAACGTTTTTGAAATTGATACCGTTGAGTTTAGAAACCAAATGTATGATAAGCGTGATGAATGCCGTCGGCAAGGCGACAATACAATGGCAAACGTGTATTATTTTCTTGGTGCTTATTTCAGTGTTATTGAAAAGTGTGAGGTTTTGTCCGAACAAACTGCGGATAATCCTGATGTTTATGCAGTTTACCTCCGCCTCACATTTAAAGACGGTGGCACCGAAATATACAGACCTCGTATATTTATTAATACTGTGACCGGTGAATGTTCTGACAAAAAAGGCGCAGGTCTTGTTGGAATAGGATTTAATTTCAATCTTGCAGAAATGATGGTTTATGCAACTATTGATTGTTGGATGAGAAATTTCGGATTCTGTCTTTTCTATGATCTTGCAGCCAATTCTATGCCTCTCCTTTGGAACTATGAAACGCGCAGGTTCAAATTTGAATATGACGGCCTTGAGTGGATGATTCAGGCGTGGAAGGGAAATTATCTCATCACCAACGGCGGCGAAGTTGGTCTCTATAACAGAACCCCTGATAAATTCGGAACTTTCTATAATTGCGCAACCGATGATCAGCTTATGGAAATGTCCATGCAGGTCTATCATGGAGAGGATTTGCTGGTTAATCAGGAACCGCAGTTTCATTGGTGGATTAACGGATTCAACATGAGTGACAGGATGTATATTCCTTCAAGTCTGACAATGAAATTCTCAATTATTATGCGAGATGAAGAGATGCTTAAGGCTTTTTGCGAAGCAATAGACAATCATTATCGCAAGGATGTTACATATACTGTTGACGGTCTTAAAATTAGTGTGGTTTGGTGAGTAATATACCGCCGGAGAAATTAATTTTTCCGGCGGCTTTTCATTAACAATTTTTGCAGAAAAAATTGTAATAAAATTAAAAAAAGACTTGATTTTTTTGCAAGTGTCATATATAATATATAAGCATTTGATTTGCAGATACGGAGAGTTGTCCGAGCTGGTCGAAGGAGCACGATTGGAAATCGTGTAACGGGCTATAACCTGTTCGAGGGTTCGAATCCCTTGCTCTCCGCCATGAAAAAGGAACAGATACCCTTGTGGTGTCTGTTCTTTTTTGTTTGCAGAAGTTAAGAAGGGATTCGAAGGACGAGCGGTACAGAGCAACAGTCCGGTGGACTGTTGTGA
>JAZNPT010000034.1:0-7528 GCA_045589815.1 Acutalibacteraceae bacterium | reverse complement strand
AGCATAAAATTAACCCATTGAGGGGTAGCTGAAAAAGGAATGCGGTCGGCAAACCTTTCAGCGCCCCTTAAGGGGTTTCGTCCGTATAATGCCCTTATAGGGCTTAATCAAGCCTCCGGCTTAGCCGGAGGTCCTGACTTAAAAACGGCGTTAACATTGTTGGTTAATTTATTAGGTCCGCAATAAAAATTCAGGGAACAAATCTACTGTAAACAAGTACAATTTGTTCCCTGAAATCAAATATATTTAATCTTTAAGTGCGGTAATCGGGACAACAAAAACACCGTCATCACGGATATAAGCTGCATTTGATAAACCGCAGATTACACACAAAACAGAAGGTGCAATACCGCCTTCTTCTTCGATTGATTTTTTAAGATTGAGAAGACCTTCAGCCGCTTTGTCAATCTGATTTGCACCAAGTTTTATTTCAAAGGCACTCCATCTTCCGTCGGAGAGCTCAATTACCGCATCAATTTCCCTATTATTATAATCCTGATAATGATAAAGCTTTGCATCAAAGGAATCTGCATAAATGCGCAAATCTCTTTCGCAAAGAGCCTCAAATAAAAATCCGAGAGTTTCCAGATCATTTATAAGTCTGTCAGGGGTTGCTTTAAGCAAAGCGCAAGCAAGAGACGGGTCCGCAAAATGTCTTTTTTCGGATTGCTTAAGACGTACCGATGAGCGGATGTTTGAAGCAAACGGTGGCTGATTATCAAGAAGGAACAGCCTTGTGAAAACATCAAGATAAACTGAAATTGTGTCGGAGTCTATATCTTCATCATCGATTGCTTTAACATCTGCTTTTAATGTTTTATTGGTTACAGTTGTGCTTTCATTTCTTGCAAGAGATTTCAATAATAAGTTCATTTTTGAAACATCTCGTTTGATTCCGTCAATACGATATACATCATCATCTATTACTGCTTTGAGATATTCATTTGGTAAAAGTCCTGCTTTATCAATGGGTATATCTGCATTTCCGGGCCATCCGCCTCTGTAAATGAATTCAGTGATTTTACGAAGGTCAACTTCGCCTGTCATTGCAGGTGTAAGTTTTCCTTCACATAAATCTTCGAGTGATATTTTACCCGAAGAATTGCCTGATTCATACAAGGACATAGGTCTCATTCTGAGTCTTGCAATACGTCCGGCACCACTATGCATAATACCTTTGTGATTAGGAGTCGCTGAACCGGTAAGAATAAACTGACCTTTTTCACTTTTCTGATCAACCTTATGACGAACTGCATCCCAAAGCGGAGGAACCTCCTGCCATTCATCAATAAGTCTGGGTGTTTCACCTTCAAGAACAAGAGAAGGCGACATTTCCGCGAGGCGTCTGTTCTGAAAGTTTCCGTCGGGGTCACCAATCATAATTTCACTTTTGCTGTGATATGACGAAGTCCATGTCTTTCCGCACCATTTAGGACCTTCAACACATACAGCGCCGAAAACCGATAAATATTCTTTAATTTTCTTATCAATAATGCGTGGTTTATATTCATTCCTGTTCACGGATAATCACCTCTTGTCATATAGTATAACCCATTCGGTCAGATTATGCAAGTCCAATCGGTCAGATTTTTGGATTTCAATCGGTCTGATTTCGGGTTTTGAATCGGTCGGATTTTGGACTTCTAATCAGATACATAGCACTCGTCAGATTTTTGACGAGTGCTTTTTATGCCCAAAATTCTTTTGAGCGCACAAAATGCGAACAAAAAGTGAATTTTCGGGGTAATTTGATGAGTATAAAGAAACGTTTATTGACACTATACGATGCAAGTTTACAAGGCAAAATATCAAGAAAAACTTGCGTTTAGTTTTACAATTAACGAGGGGGCAAATCATGTTAAAGTCCGTTTTTGGGGACATTGAAAATTATATTATATAGACATAGGATGCGTTAATTGCCAAAGTGAAGTTCGGATTTTTTAAAAAAGAGAGGAAAAAGGTTATGGAAAATGTTTTTATCACGATAACAGGAGTCAAGAATTATTTCGGTATGAAACCGTTCAAGGTCGGCAAGATTTTCAGAATCGTCAAAGAAGATGATAACGATTATGACGAAGAAGCAATCCGTGCAGAGCTTCCCGCTATCGACACAATCGGCTATGTCGCCAACAGCACAAGCACCGTTTATGCGGGTACGGTCAGCGCAGGCAGACTCTACGACAAAATTGATGATTATGCCTATGCTCAGACAATGTTTATCACTCATTCAAGCGTTATCGCACTTGTGCTTTCGCCCGATGAGGTTGAAGGCGACAAAGATACTCCGCCCGTCAAGGAAAAAGAATCGGGCAACAACAAACCGAAAACCAAAGCCAAAATCGGATTTTAAGAGGTGTTGAAAATGTGGGTACTTGCTTTAATCGCTTTATCAATCAGTGTGTTCTGGAAAGAAGTATTTAAAAATTGTTAAGGATGGAACAATATTATGACACATTTACGGAAGTTCAGATTAGCATCAGACGGTGACGAACTCGCTATAATTCAAAACGAACGCAGGACTTGCTTCAACGGAGTATATCCTCTGAAGATTTTTCCGCAGAAAGGACTTGAATGGATTGAGCTCAGCGATATAACATGTTTTTACGGCTCAAACGGTTCGGGAAAAACAACTTTACTCAATATAATCGGCGAAAAACTGAATGTAATCAGACATTCCGAATTCAGCAACAGTGCATTTTTCGGCAGATATCTTGAATGTTGCCAAGCATACGGAATTGTGCCCGAAAACAGTCAGTTTTTATCAAGCGATGACGTATTCGACTACGTTATGAATATGCGATATCTCAATCAGGATATCGATGACCACCGTGAACAGCTGATAAAGGGTTATGCCACTATGCGACACCGTGCAGGATTGGACGAAGAATACCGCCATCTTCACGGGCTTGATGATTATGACAGATGGAAAGAAGCAAAGTCGGCTTATCTTAAAAATAACACTCAATCAAAGTTTATCAACGAGCGCCTTGCAAGAAATATTGATATGTTTTCAAACGGCGAAACAGCATTGCGCTACTTTACGGAACATATCGACAGAGATGCTCTTTACCTTCTTGATGAGCCTGAAAACAGCCTGTCAATAAAGTTTCAGCTTGATCTTGCAAAATATATCGAGGATTCCGCACGGTTTTATAACTGCCAGTTTATAATTTCAACACATTCGCCTGTATTTCTGAGTCTGAAAAATGCACTGGTTTATAATCTGGATAAAAAACCCGTAACAACCGAAAAATGGACAGACCTCGAAAATGTGCGAAAATATTATGATTTCTTCAAATCGCACGAAACAGAATTTGAAAATGATTGAAAACATTTCAAACTGTGATATCTTAAGGCGGCAGGCTGTTCCTGCCGTTATTTTTATTTGTCAGTTAACCGTAAGTCAATAGTTATAATTCTTCATTCGCTTGATTTTCAATTTGCCTTTTGATAAGATGTATCTTGTAAACAAACTATGCGGAGAGATATTATGATAAAATCAGTTGTTGCATTCATTACCGCTGTCGTAACTTTTTTCAGCGGTTGTTTTTCGAATATCGTCGGCACCATATTTTTCCCTGAATCACCGCAGACAGAATCCGTTGAATTTGCAAAAAACTTAGGCAACGGCTGGAATCTCGGCAACACTCTTGAAGCCTGCGAAATGGGTTCAGCCGAAAAAATGGGTCTTGAAAGCGAAATCTACTGGGGCAATCCATATACAACCAAAGAAATGATAGAAGCCGTAAAAGAGGTGGGCTTCGGCACGGTGAGAATCCCGATAACATGGGCGCAACACCTCGATGAGAATTATGTGATTGACGAAGAGTGGCTTGCCCGTGTAAAGCAGATTGTTGACTGGGTGCTCGAGTGTGAAATGTACGCCATAATAAACATTCATCACGATGACACATTCTGGCTTATTACCGACAAAGCGCACGAAGAAAGCGCAACAGCGGTTATTACCGCCATCTGGTCGCAGGTGAGCGAGTATTTCAAAGACTATGATGAACACCTCATCTTCGAAACGATGAACGAGCCGAGAGTGGTTGGATGCGATACCGAATGGAGCGGTATACCCGAGCACTATGAGGTTGTCAACAACCTCAACTTTGCGGCACTCAAAGCCATACGACAAAGTGGAGGCAAAAACGAAAGCCGTTTTGTTTCAATCACAACCTATGCGGCACGCTGTGAAACTAAACCCGTTTCCGCACTCAGACTGCCTGATGACCCCCACGTTCTTGTTTCAATACATTGCTACTACGGAACGGCGCACAGAAGCGAATTCCTCGACTGCGAAAACAGGCTCACATTGCGTGAAAAATATGAAATGTATAAAATCCTCAGAGATATATACAGAATTATAATTAAAAAAGGCTACGGTGTTGTGCTTGGCGAATTCGGCTGGACGGACAGAGTCAACCTCGAAAATCTTGCCGAAAGAGCAGAATATTTTATCACCACCTCAAACAAATTCGGTATTCCCTGCCTTGTGTGGGATAACGGTCTGGATTTCAGACTTTTCGACAGAACAACACACGTCCTCGAGTTCCCAGACTACATAAAACCGTAAAAGCTGAAAGCCGTCTGATATTTTCAGAAGATCGATATTATATGAAGGTGAATTAATATGGCAGATACAATCTACAAAGAAACCCGAAAAAAGCACGATTTGACAAGGGATGATGTTTGTGACAAGGCATCGCTTATGGATAATCCCATACAGCCTGAGCGACTTGAAAGAATTGAAAACGGCAAATTTCCTATAACTCCCGATGAGGTAATGCTTCTTGCCGAAATCTACGGTGAGCCGACTCTCTGCAACCATTACTGCTCAAAGGAATGCCCAATCGGCGAAAAATATGTTCCCGAAGTCAAGGTCAAAGACCTTGCACAGATTGTTCTCGAAATGCTCTCATCTCTCAATTCAATGAAAAAGAGTCAGGAAAGACTTATCGAAATCACAGCCGACGGTATGATTGACGACGATGAAATCAAAGATTTTGTTTTCATTCAGAAAGAGCTTGAACGCATTTCAATCACAGTTGAAACCCTGCAGTTATGGGTTGAGCAGATGCTTGCAGACAAGAAAATCAACATAGAAAAATACAATCAAATCAAAGGCGAATAAGAAATCACGGTGTCCGATATCAAATCGGGCACCGTTTTTTGCATTTATTGTGAAAAAACAGGATGTATTTTCCGCACAAAGTGTAATTCAGTTTTGCGATTTGTTGAGCTATCATATAGTCAAGGAAAACACAAAGGAGTGATGCATATGAGTCCGAGGCAGAAAATATTAGCTATCAGGCTGACAGATAAACTTACAAAAAATCCCGATTATGCACAAACTATCGGGGTAGAGATAACAAACACGAAAAAGGAGGCGGAAAGCGATGACAAATTCCGTAAATAATGCTATTGCCGTAAAAAACGATAATATTATCGAGGTTGGATTTCAGAATACAGATGCACCCGTAACTCTCAAAACCGAGAGCTTTTCAATTAAAATGATGTTTGCATTTCTGAAAAGAAAAGCCGAAAAGATACTGAAAAACAACGAATCGGTCCGCAATCTGGCAACAAAAGCTCTGACATTCACCAAGAAATTAGGCAATGTATCGTTTCTGAAAAAGTGGTTTGTGGATGTGCCGTCGGTATGCGATATGCTGATTGATTCCATTAACGGAATTTACAAAAATATTCCATATTCTTCCCTTGTGACGGTTACAGTCGCACTCATTTATATTCTGAGTCCCGTAGATTTTATTGTTGATACCTTCCCCGTTCTGGGTGTTGCCGATGATGCGATGGTTTTCAAAATCGTTCTCGACACAATAAAGAATGACCTGGAATCATATAAAATATGGAAAGAAACTCAGAATGCCGCCTGACACATATAATAACATAAGGAGTGATTTTTTTGATTGAAATAATATTTTCGATTCTCGCAATCTGGCTTTTCTTCAAAGCCATCGGATTGGCATTCAAGATAACGTGGGGCGCAGCAAAAATCGTTGCAACCATATTGCTCGCAATCGCTGTACCTGCATTTATCCTGCTCGCAATTTTCGTCGGCGGATTTGTTCTTCTCTTACCCGTTGCACTAATCGCCGGTGCAGTAGGATTGCTTAAGGCGTGCTGTTAAAAAATCAAGCCGTCCGAGTTTTTACGCTCGTACGGCTTTTGCATTATATCCTCTTTTTCATAAGTCCGTGCTTGTTGCAGTAGACATACAAATATCCTCTGCCACGGAGTTGAAGGCGTGTTTCTGCGTTGCCTTCGGGATAAAACTTGACAAACTGCACTCTGTCAGACGTAAGATAAGCGATAAACGAAATAAAATGAGTTTTTGTCATTTCGTGGTTAACTGTTATGAAATGCTCGTCTTCAACCTTTTCAACGGTTACACCGTGTGCTTCGTCAACATCTTCAGCCTCAAGCGGCGGCAGAGTGATTCCGCAGCAGCTTATAACCGTGTCACCCGTTGTGCGGATTACATTACCGCATACGGGGCAGACGTAAAACTTTGAACGCAGGATATTTGACGAAATATTTTTATTGATAACCGTATCGCCCGACATAAGCTCCATAACCGACACGCCGAGTGCCTTTGCAAGCGGTTCAATCAGCGTAATATCGGGCAGACCCTTTGCGGTTTCCCACTTTGACACAGCCTTATCGCTTACACCTATCTGCTCGGCAAGCTGAGTCTGCGTAATGCCTTTTGCTTCACGCAAGCGTTTGATGGTTGCACCTGTAATATAATTATCCATAGCCGTTTCTCCTTTATGGTTACAGTATAACTTATCATCGGCAAAACCACAACCTACGCTGCGTGGAACTGCTCGTCCGACTACACAGAAATTGAGAGTCTGTTCACAAAATAAGACCTTATCAAATTGATTTTTGCGTGATATAATCACAACAGAAGCTTCGAGAAAAAATTGAAAAAGGTGAAAATGATGAACAATATTTTCAGCGACAATCTCAAAAAATTCCGTCTTGCAAAAGGCTTGACTCAGGAACAAGTTGCAGAAAAACTGAATGTTAATTCTCAGACTGTTTCACGTTGGGAATGCGGAACAACTTTGCCCGACGTTCTGACTTTGCCCGAACTTGCAAGGCTCTATGAAGTAACTGTTGATGATTTCTACAAAAAGAGCACCGTTGCTTACGATAACTACGCACAGCGTCTCGCTTCTGTTTATGAGAAATCCCGTGACCCCGAGGACTTTATGCGTTGCCGTATCGAATACGAAAAGCTTATGAAAAACGGTGAGCTGTCAACTGAGGATAAGTGGCTCTACGCCTGGATTCATATGTATATGATGAATTATTGCAGAGACATTGCGATTGAGTGGTATGACAAAGCGGTCAGCGATGACCCGAATGATGACCCCGAAAATTATCAGCTCGCCTGCATGCAGAGAATATGGATGTTCTTTCTTCTGAAAAAAGAAGATGAAATTATTTCCGAACTCCGAGAAAAAGTAAAATCAAATCCCGATAATCCGAGAGAAAC
>JAZNPT010000033.1:0-52247 GCA_045589815.1 Acutalibacteraceae bacterium | reverse complement strand
GTTATGAGAGCAGACGGCGAGTATGATATGAACTCCGAGGTTAAGACAGGCACAACAGGCGACACAGCAAAAGCAGAATATGCTGATTATGGCGCAGGCTTTGTTCTTAACACAGAGAAGAGTAAGCTTGAAGGCGAAATCCTTGCAGACAGCTCACTCGTACTTAAGGTTTATATCGACAGAGTTCTCTCAACCTTCACAGTTAAGGTTGACGAAAGCGAAACATCAACAGAGTATCGCTACGGCGCAACAGTTGCTGCTCCCGCAGTTCCCACCAAGGAAGGCTACACCTTCGACAAGTGGGTTGATGCTGACGGAAACGATATTGACGTTCCTCAGGTAATGCCTGAATACGATGTAACAATCGTTGCAAAGTGGAATACAAACAAGTACGACGTTGAATGGGTAATCGACGGTGAAACCTATGATACCTATGAAGGCGTAGAATACGGCACAGAAATCGTTGCTCCCGCACCCACAAAGACCGGTTATGTATTGTCTGATTGGGCAGGCTACAAAGACGGCATGACAATGCCTGACGGACCTCTCACCTTCACAGCAACATGGAATGCCGCAACTGATACAAAGTATACAGTTGAAATCCACACAATGGAGCTTGACGGCAGCTACACAACCGAAACCAAAGAGCTTAAGGGCACAACCGATTCACCTGTTAACGCAGATGAATATGCAGTTGTTGAAACCGGCTTCGAGCTTGGCGCAAACAGCGTAACAAGCGGTTTTGTAGCAGCAGACGGTTCACTTGTTCTTAAGGTTTACCTTGACAGAAAGATGGTAACAATCACTTTCGAAAATACAGGTGACTCCAAAACAGAAGCTATCACTCAGCGTTACGGCACAACCGTAACACCTCCCGCAAATCCCGAGTGGGAAGGCTACACCTTCAGAGATTGGGATAAGACCGTTCCCACAACAATGCCCGCAGAAAACATGATTATCACTGCTCAGTGGACTCCCAAAAACTACACAGTAACATGGGAAGTTGACGGTAAGACCACAGGCATTGATAACTATGATTTCGGCAAAGAAATTAATATGCCTGAAGAACCCACAAAGCAGGGCTACACCTTCGCAGGTTGGGCATGGACTAAGGATGCTGACAGCACCTCCGTTGCAGAGCCCACAACAATGCCTGCTTACAATGTAACTGCAAAGGCAACATGGACAGCAAATGACGGCATTCTTTATCATGTTGAAATTCATCAGATGGAAACAGACGGCAAGACCTACAAGCTTGTTGAAACCAAGGAATTCACTGATAAAGCCGGCACAGAAGTAACCTATGCTTACGAAACCCTTACAGGCTTCACCTTCAATGCTGAAAAGAGCGTTATTAAGGGCGAAGTAGCAGGTGACAATTCACTTGTTCTCAGCGTTTACTATGACCGTGACAGTTATGAAATCAAAATTAATGACGAAAAGAACAAGTATTACTACGGTGAAGAGATTCCCGAGCCTGAGAAGCCCGCAGCTGATGAAGGCTATGAACAGAACGGATGGATTGATGAAAACGGCGATCCCGTTAAATTCCCGCTGACTGTTGATGAGGATAATCCCACCGAAATCAAGCCCAACTGGAGCGTACTCAGCTTCACCGTAACATGGATTATCGATGGCAACGAAACCACCGAAACTCTTAAATACGGTTCAGCAATCACCGCTCCTCCCGTTGCCGATAAGGAAGGCTACAGATTCGCAGGCTGGAATGCAAAGGTTCCCGCAACAATGCCTGCAAATGACCTGAGCTTCACCGCTGTATTTGAGAAATCAACCTATGTTGTTTACTACTATATCGACGGTAAGCTTGCAGATGCAGTTTCCTATGAATTCGGCGCAACAATTAAGACTGACCTTGCTTGCAGCGTAGCTCCCACAGGCTACACCTTCAGCGGTTGGTACACCGACGAAGCTATGGAAACAGAGCTTGCTGCCGGTGCAACAGTCGGAACCGCAAGCATGAAGCTTTATGCTTCAATGGATGCCAATACATATCAGGCAATCTTCGATGCAAACGGCGGCGCATGGGATAACGGCGACACAACAGTATCTGTTGACGCTCTGTTTGAAGGCGCAATTAACGCTCCTGCAGATCCCGAGAGAGAAGGCTATGTATTCGCAGGTTGGGATCCTCTTGTAGGAACCATGGACGAAGAAGGCATGACCTTCACCGCAGTATGGGTTGCTGAAGCGGATGCTTATAGCGTAACTTATATGTATGATGCAGATAACGTTCACGAAACCTATAAGCTTGCAATCGGCGATGAGCTTGATGTTCCCGCTGATCCTTATAAGGAAGGCTGGAATTTCGTAGGCTGGGCAACAGCACCTGATTCAACAGAAACAGTTGCACTTCCCAAGCATATGCCTGCAGAAAACCTTGTTTATTATGCGGTATTCTCACAGAATAGCTTCTCAGTAACCTTCTACGGTTATGAAGCACTTGCAGAATCACCCTATAAGTCAGATGTTCCCGTTGTTCTTGATACCAAGACTGTTGAATTCGGAAAAACAATCGAGTTCATTGAAGACCCCACCAACATCAGTGATGAATATTTCACCTTCGTTGGTTGGTCAGAAACAGAAAACGGCGAAATTATTGAAAACACAGATTCAATACTGATGCCTGCAGAAAACAAGGCATATTATGCAGTTTACACAAGAGTTTTGGTTAAGCTTGTTCCTAAGGAAGGCTCCAAGACTATGATCGAAAGAGACGGCGAGATTGAATCATATAATGACGGTTATGGAGTAACAACAGACCGTTATGAAACTCCCGCTTCTTACAACAAGTGGTTTATTTACGGTTTCACCAACAAACGTGCTCTTCCCACGGAAACAAATCTTATGACCTCCTACCTTGCTATCCTGGGTGACGGTTATATCGTAATTGAACGCCGCGAAGGAATGGAAGAAGCAGCAAAGCTTGGCACAGGTACTCTGGTCACGCTTTATGACAGCAACGGAACAGCAGATAAGTCTGACGACTTTGTTGCTGAACAGTTCTATATTGTTATCTTCGGCGATCTTGACGGCGACGCATATTACGATGTTATCGATGCAAGTATGATGGAAAGTGAAACCACCGGCACCAGAACTTGGTCACACGGCAGAGACAAGACCAAGAGAGTCGAATATATGGTTAAGGCTGCAGACCTTGATACAAGCGGATCTATCGATGCGGTAGATAACAGCTTGTTAGCAACAATAACCAGTGATTACGGAACGATTGATCAGATCACAGGTTTAGCTTAAAAACATACTAAAACAGCTTCGGGGGAAGAAATTTCCCCGAAGCAGTTAATGCTTTTAGTTTTTGTTAAAAATGCAGCTTATAATCTTATAATAAGGAGGAAAAAACCGCATGAAATTAGCAAAACGACTGATTTCTCTCTGTGTTGCCTTGTTAATGGTTTTCAGCAGCCTTTCTCTTATCGCTGTTGCAGCAACAGCATACAACATTAAAACCACAACAAAGTATTACAGAGAAATCGACGGCGAATGGAAAGAGACAACCAAGTTCGCCAGAGGCGACACGGTTAGAGCCAGAGTTTTCATTGAGGCAGACTATTATGTAGGTGCTTCGGAAGCAATTTGGTTCTATCCTAAAGATTTCATGGAATTAAACACTGATAATCACCCAAAGATTAATGAAAGTGTTTATGCCATCATGTTAAATACCAAGGACGGTACCTATGTTACAGACCACGAACTCGATGGTATTGTAAACTATGGTCTTGAAGGTACCGAAGGTCCTGCAGCCACCATAACAGATGACGGCGGCGGACAGTATGACCCCTATCTTCCTCTCGATGAATACAATGCCAATAACTGGGGCTGGGTTTACATTCAGATAAAGTCAGGTTTAACTGCTTTCAAACCCACATATAGCGATTGGCTTTGCGAATTTGAATTTACAATTACTGATGATGCAGAAGGAACTGCTAACATGTTCATTCATGAAGCATCACTCAGATCTCCCGATTTGTCAGAAACAGTAACTGCATTCAATGTTCAGCCCAAGGGCGAAGGCGCAAGCTTTAACCAGGGTCTTAAGAATGCAAGAAACGTTGCAATCGGTTGGACTCTTGAATATCCCGAATCAGGCGATATTTCACTTCAAAACAAAGTAACGTTCAGCGCAGGTGCAAACGGTTCAATCAGCGGCACAACATCTTATGAAAACGCTTATATCGGCGATTCAGTTACTGCAATCAAAAATTTTGCAGCTCCTACAGTCAGCGCAAACGCAGGCTATGAGTTTGCAGGTTGGACAGACGGAACAACAACTTCCGAAAACCTTGCAGATTTTACTGTTGGTTATGACGGAATAGCTCTTACAGCTCTCTTTAAAGAATCAGTAGCACCTACTGCTGATTACACAATCAACGTTTATACAATGGGTACTGACGGCGAATACAATGATCCTGCTGTTCCCGCAACAGGAACTAAGAATGTCGGCGACACAGTTGCCTATGACACAACTGCTATCGGCGAAGGCTTCAAGCTTGATGAAGAAAAAACAACATCAACAAGCATGACTATCGATGCAGACAGCGCAAATAACGTTCTTGATATCTATATTGCAAGAGAATCCTATGCTATTAAGTTCGGCGATAACGAAGCTGAAAATCTCTACTTCGGCGCTGAATATGCAGCTCCCGCAGCTCCCGCTGTTTCAGCAGGCTATAGCTTTGGCGGCTGGAAAGCAGGGGATAAGGTTCTTCAGCCCGGTGATAAGGAAACAGTCGGCACAGCCGCTGTAACTTACACAGCTGTTGAAACACCTATTGATTACAATGTTACCTACAGCTATGTTGGCGCTCCCGAAGGACAGAATCATCCCGCAGCAGAAACAGCTAACATCAACGAGGTAATTACTCTTCCCACAGCTCCTAACGGATATTCAATCACCTGGGCTGTTGAAGGCACAGGCGCTGTTTATAACGAAACAGCTAACACAGTAACCGTTGGTGCAGGCGATGTTGCTATCACCGGTACATGGGCAGCTAACGAATACTCATTGACCTATTATCTCACTGCAGAAGATTTGGCTGCAGATAAGGCATTCAAGACCGAAACCTACAGCTACGGCGCAGCAGTAACAGCTTATGCTCCCACAGCAGAAGAAGTTATGGGCTATCAGTTCGTAGGCTGGGAGCTTGAAGGCGATGCTGAGCTTACTGACATTCCCACAACAATGCCTGCAAGAAATCTAAAGGCAGTTGCAACAATGAATGAATATACTGCAGTATTCTATGATGAGTGGGGCGATGCAGCTCTTACTCTTTACGGCAGGGATGTTAAGAAGGTAACAGAGGCTGATGCTCCCGCTATTGAGTCCACAGAGTTTGATTTCAACGGCTGGAAGCTCGGTGAAGACGGCGAAATCGAAGAAGAAACCTTCTCCTATGATTTAACAGACAATCTTGAGTTCTATCCCGACTGCACAGTTGACGTTATTTATTATACCGATTGGGATGCAGATGCTTGGCAGCCCGCAGGCGAAGAGCACAAGAAGTTCACTTACAAATTCGGTCACGTATTCACAGAAACCGATGAAGTAGTTGTTGCAAACTTTGCTGCTCCTGAAAAGGACGGATATAATTTTGACAGCTGGAATTCTGAATTCTATGCAGAAGACGAAATCTATGCTCATACCGTTGTTGGCCCCAACTGGACTCTCGGCAAATACACAGCAACCTTCAATGCAGTTAACGGCAATCTCGCCGGTGCATTTAAGGGCGGCGAAACAGTCAAGACAGTTGAAGACGTTGAGTATAACACTGTAATTACATTTACAGAAGTTCCCGAACTTGTCGGTTATACCTTCCAGGGCTGGACTGATGTTGAAGGCGGCACAGTTGCTCTTGACGACGATAAGGTTGTCATGAATGCTGAAGGCAAGACCTTCTATGCTGTATATACTGAAAACGGCAAGGTTGGTTACGCAGTTGAGATTTATCTCATGGGCACAGACGGTAAGTATAAAGATGAACCTTCATCAATTGATACTACTGACAAGGTTGCTACCATTGGCACAATCGTAACAGCAGACCACAGCCAGTATCCTCAGGCATCTTACTTCTCACCCGATGAAACTGATATCAACGTTAAGTCTGCAACCGTAACAGAAAGCGGTGCAACACTTGAACTTTACTTCAAGCGTGCAACAACTCAGATTACCATTAACGGCGAGACAGGCGACTACTATATTGGTCAAGAAATTCCCGCTCCCGACGTTGAAATTCCCGACGGTTATGAGCAGGATGAAACCAATCCCTGGATTGACGAAAACAAGAATCCCGTTGAGGTTCCTTATACAGTAAAGGAAGACGGCAATCCCACAGAGATTAAGCCCAACATAGTTCCCAAGACAGACACAGCATACACCGTTGAAATCTACACAATGGATGTTAACGGCGATTACGGCGCAGCTGAAATTGTTCCCGACACAACCGGCACAACCGGTCAGGAAGTAACATACACAGCAGCACCCGAGACAGGCTTCTATCTTGATGAAGAGAAGAGCACAGAAGATCTCAAGACAACAATCACAGCCGATGAAACAGACGTAATCAAGGTTTACTATGCACGTAACAAGTACACAGTAACAATCGACGGCGTTGCACAGGCAGAAAAGGTTTACCACGAAGCAACAATCAAGGCTCCCACAACCTCAACAACCACAGAAGCAGGTTACACTCTTAAGGAGTGGACCGGCAGCGACGGTAAGACCTATGCAATCGGTGCAGATGTTCCCGTAACAGGCGACATCACACTTACAGCTGTTAACACAGCAAACACCAACACAGCATACACCGTTGAAATCTACACAATGGATGTTAACGGCGGCTACGGCGCAGCTGAAATCGTTCCCGATACAACCGGCACAACCGGTCAGGAAGTAACATACACAGCAGCACCCGAGACAGGCTTCTATCTTGATGAAGAGAAGAGCACAGAAGGTCTCAAGACAACAGTTACAGCTGATGATACAGACGTAATTAAGGTTTACTATGCACGTTATAAGTATGACGTAACAGTTGGCGGTGCTAAAGTTGCAGAAGTTTACTACGGCGGCACATACAACGCTCCCGCAGCTCCCACAGTTGGCGAAGGTCAGACCTTCCAGGGCTGGGATGCAGGCAACGGCAATGTTTATGATGCAGGCGCAGCAATCGAAGTAACAGGCGCTCTTACTCTTACAGCAAAGATTGCTACCAATGAATATGATGTTGTATTCAAGGTTGGCGATAGAGTATTCAGCTCCGGCAAGGCACCTTACGGCACACCTATCACCGATCCCGGCGTTCCCGGTGAAGGCTGGATTGCAGAAGGCTATTCATTCGGCGGCTGGTCAATTGACGGTGTAAATAAGGTAACCGATTTTGGTACTGTAGGCGCAAGCGGCAACAACTTTGTTGCAATCCTTACACCCAAGACCTATACTCTTGAGTTCCAGGATGACAATGGTAACACCTTGAGCGGACCCACAGACACAGCATTTGGTTCCGATATTACTGCTCCTAAACTTGACGAGCAGGACGGCATGACATTTGTTGGCTGGTTCGATAAGGATACAAACGAACGCATGCCCGCAACAATGCCCGCAAAGAACACGGTTTACGTAGCAAAATGGACTGCTGACACAGACACTCCGTACAAGATTACAGTTTATGTAATGGATGTTGACGGCACTTATGTAAGCACTACAACCGAGCTCTTCGGAACAACAGGAACAGAAGTATCAATTATTCCTGATTATAGCCGCACAGGCTTTACTGTAGACACTGCAAACAGCAATATCAAAGATACAATTGCTGCTAACGGCACAACAGAACTCACCGTTTACTATGCAAGAAATCTCTACACAGTAACATTCGGTGATAATGCTCCCGTTGAAGTTCTCTACGGCGCAGCTATCCCCGTTCCCGCTGATCCCACTTCAACAGAAGAGGGTAAGGTATTTGATAAGTGGACTCCCGAAGTTCCCAAGGTAATGCCTGCTGAAAATCTTGTATTTGAAGCAACATGGGCTCCCGCTGTTTACACAATCACTTATGTAATCAACGGCAAAACAGAGGCTCCCATCAGCTATACCTACGGCGAGAAGGTTGCAACTCCTGCAACACCCGATGAAACAGGCTTGAAGTTCAAGGGCTGGAATCCCAAGGTTCCCGAAACAATGCCTGCTGAAAACCTTATCATCGTTGCAGAGTTTGAAGCAGCTGTTTATAAGGTAACATTCTATGATGATGTTGTTGACGGCGAAGTATTCGATGTTAAGTATGTTGAATACGGTGACACAATCACACTTCCCGCAACCAATCCCACCAAGGAATATCACACCTTCGAAGGCTGGCTTAATGTTCCCGAAACAATGCGCGAAGAAGATATAAGCATCTATCCCGACTTCAAGAGAGTTGATGTTGTTCTTGTTCCCAAGGATGAAAACTCAACAGCTAAAATTGACAGAACAAATAAGGTAATCACGGGCCTTGAAGAAAGAATCAAAGAGGCAGATTACTTCAACAAGTTCCTTGCTGTTGAAGGTGACGGTCACTTTACTGTTGAGCCCGCAAACGGCAAGACAGGCTTCTACGGAACAGGCGCTGTTGTTAAGCTTTATGATAACGTAACAGGCGAGCTTCTTGAAACATATCACGTTGTAATATACGGTGATGTTAACGGTGACTCCTCTGTTAACGCAGCTGATGTTTCCGCTGTTGACGATGAGATCTTCTGGGTAACCACATGGTCCAAGGCAGGCAGCGCAGACTATGCTTACTATAAAGTTATAGCAGCAGACCTTGACAAGGACGGCGATGTTGACGGTAATGACCTTACCAGCATCAAGAACTACACAGTCGGCGTTGTTTCGATTGACCAAACAACAGGAAACGTTGAACGCTAACCATTTCCTTATCTAACCTGTATAATTCCCGGCGGGGGAGGCAGGGCTTCCCCCGCTCGATGAGGATAAGTTCCATTTCGCGCAGAGCGGAATTAGCACAGCCGCTCTGGAATCCCACCTTTTCTAAGTTGGGGAAAAGACAAGGAGGAATTCTCTCATGACAAAACTTAAAAGGTTAGTTGCTGTTGCTTTGTCGGTTCTGATGATTCTTGGCAGTCTTTCGATGTCGGTATATGCTTTGAATGTTGACGATTTTGATGGCTCAACATTAACTATATCCACCAAGATATTCAGAGAAGTTAACGGCGAATGGGTTGAAACCGAAAAGGTAAAACAGGGTGAAACCGTTAAAGCCCGTGTTTTCTTGGGTACTGATTATTACACAAGTTCCGGCGACTTGCTGTTTTTCTATGACACATCATTCTTTGATGATACATACGGAACAAGCAAGGAAACCTTAACTATCAACCCCTACTATTCTTCAGATCCTTATCTGGCAACCGGTAATTTTTATGCTCCCGGTTCAATATCGGCAGTAAACCTTGAAAATTACATGTTGAATAACGGCAGATTGAGTGAGATCGTTTCAGATACAGATGATGGCACCGAATTTGCCAAAGATTATGATGCTCTCAGCGTCAGCTATTCGTTCGGCCCCAAGGTTATGAACCAGAAGTTTAATGTTAACAAATGGTTCTGCGAATTCACTCTTAAAGTTAAGGCTGATGCTTCGGGCACAGGTGATTTCCTTGCGGTTGAAAAAACCTCAAGCACCTCCGATTTCAGCACAGGTTATATTAACATTCCCAAGGGTACTTATGATTCCTATAATGAGGACGTTGTTGACATGGCTAACTGGGATGTAACTCTCAGCTTTGACAGCCAGCCTGTTTCTCTTTATGTTAATCCCGTATCCGTAACATTTAATGCAAACGGCGGCGCTTTCTCGGATTATAAAAACACCAAGCATATGGAAGGCGAATCCGGTTCAGCTCTTGAAATTCAGTCTCCCAAGAAAGAGAATGCTATTTTCAGCGGCTGGCAGATTGAAGGCACAGATACCGTTGTTGACGAAGTAACGGTTTTCCCAACAGCTGAAACAGTTTATGTTGCAGTTTGGGAATCCATAGACAGTGGCGAAACCCTTACTTTCAGAACAGAAATTCACCGCCTCAATCCCGAAACAGGGGAATATGAAAAGACCGATAAGGTTAAGCGCGGCGAAGTAGTTAAAGCAAGACTTTATGTTGACACAACATATTTCACCAACACCGGTGATATAATCGTGTTCTATGACAATGATTTCTTCACAGATACCTATGCTAATGACGTTTCACTTGATCTTACTGTTAACGATTTGGTCGGAACATCAGCAAAGGATCTCGGTATTGAAGGCACCTTCGCAAAGGCAACCAATACCAACAACGAAATCGTTGAAAAGCTTGTTAATAACAACTATATTTCGAATGATTTTGTAAGCACTCATACTGCATTTGCAATTCAGTATAAGTATGCAACCAATCAGGGCGGTGCAAAGCTTGAAGGCGACACTGCAGAGGATTGGCTCGTTGAATTTGAACTTCAGGTTCTTTCAACAGCAACAGGTGAAGGCGATTTCTTCATCGTTCCCGCAACAATCCAGAATCCTGATGACGGTTATTATGCTCACATTAACGTTCCTCTCAGCACAGACGGCGGTAAAGCAGTTGACGTTGTTCCCATGTATCAGTGGGAGGTTAACGCAGGTGTAACCAGCAACCCCGTAACTATTGAAAGCTCCATCAAGCTCAACGCAGCAGGCGGCACATTTGCAGAAAACGGCACAGATACTTATCTTATCGAAGGCTATGTTGGCGATACTACCGTTGCTCCCGAAGAGCCTGAGAGAGATGGCTATGCCTTCATGGGCTGGATTGATGAAGAAGGAAATTCAGCGGAGATTCCCGCAACAATGCCCTATGAAGATATGGAGCTCACAGCTGTATGGCAGGAGCAGGTTGAAATCACATTTGTTCTTAACAACGGCGAAGCTGATATCGTTGAAACCGTAACAAGCGGTCAGCCTTTCGTAGCTCCCGAAGAACCTAAAAAGGTAGGCAGCTATTTCCGCGGTTGGACTGATGTAACAACCTCAAATATTCCCAAGGGTCTTCCCGAGGTTTATCCCGATGTTGATACAACCTACTATGCAGTTTATGAAAACTACAACTATAATGTTTATTACTATCTTCTCGGCGAAGAAGGCTTTAAGCTTATAGCAACCACAACTGCTGAATACGGCGAGGTTATCCCTGCAACACCTAATGCACAGCAGTATACTGTTCCCGAAGGTTATTCACTCACAACACCTTGGACAGACATCGCTCTCACAACCAAGCTTGCTGACGGTGCAACAATGCCCACAGAGGCAGTAAAGCTTTATTACAAGCTTACTGCAAACACCTATGAGGCAACATTTGATGCAAACGGCGGCGCTTGGAGTGATGATTCAACAACCAAGACTGTTACCGCAACCTTCGATTCCCCGATAGCAGCTCCTGCGGAAGAACCCGTACTTAAGGGCTACAACTTTGTTGGTTGGAACCCCGAAGTCGGCGTTATGGATGAAGAAAACAAGATCTTCTATGCAGCATGGGAAAAAGCAACATTCAACGCAACATATATCGTTGATGATGAAGTTTACGAGGAATTCCCCGTAGAGTTTGAAGACGAAGTTGACGTTCCTGCCGATCCCGTTAAGGAAGGCTACAAGTTCACAGGCTGGACTAATTACACAGCCGGCATGACAATGCCTGCTGAAGATGTTGAATTTATTGCAACATTTGAAATTCAGTCTTACGTTGCAACCTTCGATCCTAACGGCGGTGCATGGGAAGTTAAGGATGAAAACGGTGATGTTGTTGTTGATGAAAACAACAATCCTGTTACCGATTCAACTCCCAAGACTGTAACCACAGTTTATAATGAGGATATCAAAGTTCCTGAAGCTCCCAAGAAGCAGGGTTACGTATTCGGCGGTTGGGATCCCGTTCCCGGTGCAATGCCCGGCGAGGATACCACCTACACCGCAAAATGGGAGCCTGCAACCAATACTCCCTACACCATTGAAACCTACACAATGGATACAAAGGGTGAGTACAGCGAAACTCCCGATCCCACTCCCGTAACAAAGACAGGCACAACCGGAACAACGGCAGAGGTAACTCCCAACGCTTCGGTTGGTATGGAAGTTGATAAAACAAAGTCTGTTCTCAGCGCAGAAATCGCAGCAGACGGTTCAACCGTTCTCAAGATTTATTACGCAAGAGTTTCTTATGACATTGACTTTGATGCTTGCGGCGGTAAGTTTGAAGACGGCTCCAAGTATATTGACGGTTCTTACCGTCACGGTGCAACGGTAGCTCCTCCCACAGATCCTGAAAGAACAGGTTACACATTTGCAGGCTGGAAGCCCGTTGTTGTTCCCACAGCAGTTGCTGATGCGGTTTATGAAGCTCAGTGGACTATTAATCAGTATACAATTACTTTTGATACCGACGGCGGCACAGAGATTGGCCCCATCACTCAGAATTATTATACTGAAGTTACTGCCCCCGAGAATCCTGATAAGGAAGGCCATATCTTTGATGGTTGGGTAGACGAAAAAGGCCAGGCTGCCGATGTTCCCGAGAGAATGCCCGCAGAGGATATAACTCTCAAGGCAACATGGACTCCTGACACATACGATGCAAACTTCGATGCAAACGGCGGTTACTTCGTTGACGACAACGGCGATCCCGTTGTTGACGAAAATGGCGACAAGGTAACAACTGATAAAGTTCCCACCGTATTTGATGAACCCATTGAACTTCCCAACGATCCTGAGAAGGAAGGCTATGAGTTCGGCGGCTGGGTTGACGAAAACGGCAATCCTGCAGACAAAATGGACGAAGAAGGCAAGGATTTCACAGCAGTTTGGAACCCCGCAAATGTTAAGTACACAATTGAGTACTACTACATGACTGTTGAAAAGACCTATCCCGAAACTCCCGACAACATTGATGACACAAATGTTGCTCTCACAGAATCCACAGCATCTGTAATACCTGAAGAAGTTGAAAACTTCACAGTTGATACAGAAAAGTCGGTTCTTGAAGCTGTTGTTGAGCCTGACGGTTCCACAGTTCTTAAGGTTTATTATGAGCGTGAGATTAACACTCTCACAATCGTAGTTGACCCTGACGATGCAACAAAGGATATCGTTAAGGATTATCCTTATGAAGCTCCTGTTGATGCAGTTGCTCAGCCCAGCAGAGATGGTTATGATTTCGCAGGTTGGGTTGATAAGGACGGCAAGCCCGTTTCTATCCCCGAAAATATGCCTGCTGAAGACACAACAATCTATGCAGACTGGACTCCCAAGAAGTTCACAGTAATCTATGTTAAGGATGTAATTGATAACGGCGACGGCACAACCACAGAGGTTATTGCCGAGGCCTTTACAGATGTTGCATTCGGTTCTGAAGTTCCTGCTCCCGCAATGCCCACCAAGACAGGCTACACCTTCGGCGGTTGGTTTGATGCAGATGACGTACAGAACACAGAATATAAGACAATGCCCGACAAGGATCTCAAGTTCTTTGCTAAGTGGAACTCAATCGACGGCGTTCCTTATGTTTTCGAGGTTTATGAAATGGATGTTGAAGGCAACTATCCCTCAACGCCCACTTCAACAACAACTCTTACTGACGGTGAGGTTGGTAAAACCGTAACTGTTGGTTACACAGCTCCCACAGGCTTCACTCTTGACGACAGCAAGCTTACAGGCACAATCGTTGCAGGCGAAACACTTAAGCTTTATGCTTATATAGCAAGAAACAAGCATAATTTTGTTGCTTACTATGACACAGAAAAGTCTGCAGTAGTTGCACAGGATGAATATCTCTACAACGCTGCTGTTGCTCCCGTAACCGCTCCCACTAAGGACGGCTATGTATTTGACGGCTGGGTTTATGAGGATAACACCGAAGCAACAATTCCCGCATTGATGCCCGATAAGGATGTTACAGTCTATGCTACATGGGAAAAGAACTCATTTGGAGCAACCTTCGATGCAGGTGACGGACATTTCGTTGATGCTGAAGGCAATCCCATTTATGATGAAAACGGCGACAACGTAACAAGCGTAACTGTTCCCACAGATTTCGAAGAGCCTATCACCGCTCCTGAGAACAAGCCTGCCAAGGATGGTTATGATTTCGTAGGTTGGGCTCCTGCTTCAGACCCCGAAAATGCTATAACTGACGGCAACTACGGCACAATGGATAAGGACGGCGAAAGCTTTGTAGCAGTTTGGAAAATCGCTTCCTATAAGCTCACATTCTATGAATATGTTGCAGCTGAAGGCGGCTCAGCTCCCGCTGTTGCTAAGTCTTATGCATCAACTTCATTAGAGTACGGCAAACAGATTACATTCCCGAAGGCTCCCGAATTCGAAGGATACTATGAATTTGTTGGTTGGACTGAAGATGAAGGTCTTCCCATCGGAGCAGTTAATATTATTACCACAGATCAGGTAATCAATATGCCTGCCGGTGACTATAACCTCTATGCAGTTTATAAGAGAATCCCTGTTAAGCTCATCCCCGTTGAAGGCAGCACAACAATGGTTGAAAGAGACGGCGTTATCGAGTCTTACAACAGCGGATACACAGTAACATCCGACATCTATCCCAAGCCCGCTTCACCCGAGAATTGGTTCATCTATGGCCTTGAAACAAGAATGAGAGAGGCAACTCTCCTTTCAGATTTCATCACCGTTCAGGGTGACGGTCACATTGAAGTTGAGCGTGTTACAACTGCTGACGGTATCACCTACAGACAGGTTGGTACAGGCGCTATTGTCAGAGTAATTGATAACGTTTCCGGCGAATGCGTTGAAACCTTCTATATCATTGTTTACGGCGATATAAACGGCGACGGTAATGCAAACGCAGCCGACGCATCGATTATCCTTGACGAAACAGTTAATGTTACATCATGGAGTATCGAAGGCGAAGATGATTATCGCGCTTACAAGGTGAAAGCAGCCAATGTCAAGAAGGATAACCGAATCAATGCTATGGACAGCATGATTGTTAAGGATTACGCTGTTGGTGCTTGTGATATCGACCAGATTAACGGTGTAAAAGCATAAGCAAAACAATATAAAAGAGGGCCCTCGGTGAAAACCGAGGGCCTTTAAACATATAAAATGCAAGAAAACAGGCAGCAAATCCGAAAAGGATTGCTGCCTGTTATTTTAATCTTCAAGAATTGCACGTTTGTATTTTTGCAGAAGCTTTCTGGCAAGTTCAACGGTGTTTTCATCACTGGGTTCATCCGGATTAGCAGTTGAAAGCCATTTTCTTTCAAACTCCGCATAGTTTTTATAGAATTGATTGCCTCTGTAAATATTTCGTTCGCAGTACTGTTTGCGTGTTGTTGTTGAGAACTTTTTACGTTTGGGGAACTCATAGGCGAGCCTTTCAAAAAAGCTTTGCCAGCGTTTGGCATAATATGTTTTGATAAGTCCGCCCCATTCCTTCCACGCATAGTCATAATTGACCGTGTTTGCGATAGGTCCCCAGAGAGTTATCTGAGTGAGAAGGTTCAACTCAAAGTTTTGCTGGTCTTTTTCAGTAAAAGCGAGCTCTCGGGCTTCTCTGAGATGTTCGTGCAATGTCAACTCGGGCCTCGTTTGGAGCAAATCGTCAATCTCATCGCAGATTTTTAAAAACGCATTGGATGAACGTTCAAAAATGTTAACATCTTTGTTATAAAAACCGTACATCGCCTTGTCATAAAGATTGGAAACATAGTTGCTGAGAACCTGACGCACAAGGTCGCATGCATCAAAAGCAAATCCGTCTTTTGTTGCGTTTTCAGAGCTTAACAAAAGTTCGGCAGCTCGATAAAGGGTTTTGTTATCATAACGCAGCTCTCTGAAATCGTTTGGAGCCGTGTGGCGAAGCTCCGTTGCAGGTCTGGCGCAAATAACGGAGCCTGTCTCTCTGCCGGTGCATTTGTCGCTGTAGCAGCTGTCGCGCATCAAGAAAATTGCGTCAACGAGGCATTTTTCTTTGCTGCCGTAACGGCGGTATGCATAATCGCGAAGCCAGTTGTCAAGGTCGATTGAACTGCCCTCAGTCAGCATTTGGAAAGCAAGGTCATAATAGAGCGGATTTTGGAATATACCCTCCATAAAAAGGCCGGTGCCGATGCAGTTATCGCATTCAAGTGAGGCATATTGATTTTCGGCAAGTGCTTTTATGCTGCCGTGAAGGGTGTTTCTGTCACCAAAGTTATGAATGTTGCCCAAAATAAATTCATAGCCCCAGAAATTATCATACTCTTTGTATTTAGTGCCGTCAATGTCAAGAATAAGAAGTCGTTCTTTGGGAACCGATTTAACTATTTGTTCCCTGAGGGACCAGCTTTGCATAACCCAAACAGAATCCTTATCGAATTCCTTATACATTGTGTCAATCGCTCTGCCGACCTTCCAAAGATAATCTCTTGTTTTTATTGACGGAGCATTTTCGTGGAACGGGTCACATGCATAGTAATGATATGCACCGAACAACTGACGTTGTTTTTCAAGCAAGGCTGTTCCGAACTTTTTAAAAACGGGGTCTGTCGGGTCAAGCTGATATGTGACAGGGAAGTTGCACCAAGAGGGGACCAAACGCAGCCTAACCTTGTTGAACAGCTTGCTTATTGTGGACGGAACTGTTCCTGCAAAGCCCTGCTGAATGGGGGTCATGCCAAGCTCAACCTCACGGTCAATTATTTTTTTGCCAAGCTCAAGGCGGCTTTCGATATATTTAACATCGGTAAGGCTGAAGTATCCGGTTATGTTGGTCATAAGCTGCCATGGCCAGAAGCCGGGGCCGGAAATGAAGGACAGCGCACCTGTTTCGCTGTAGGTGAAGTCACGCATTGTGTAATACCAAACAGCTTCGCTGCCGACAACCGAAAGCGGCATATTAATGCCGTTCATTGCCATGAAATCTATTTCCTTTTCCCATCGGTCCCATTTCCAAAAGGCAAATGAATAACCGAGAGTGCAGTAATTCATGAACGCACGTCTTTTCTGCGGAATTATTTTTGTGATATTTCCTTCAAAAAGAGGGGCGGATTCAACATGAATTTCTGTGTTGCCGCAATGCGAAAGGTTAACGCCGCAGAATTTTTTGAGATATGCATAGTAGCCCATTGCCTGGCTGATTTTGCAGTCACCGCAAATAACAATTTTTTCGTTTTCGCAAAAAACATCATAGGTGTTTTTGCCGTCAACACAGTCGATTGTTCGCAACTCAAACATATCCGCAATTTGGGGAGTGTTTCTTAAAATAAGATTTTTCATTGTTTTCTCCTCGTGGTTATAAGGCTATCATTATCTTATTATATATTAAAATATAATTATAAGCAAGTTTTTTTGTCTATTTTAAAAGCGGTTTGTTGTTATATTCGGAAATAATCAGTTTAACGTATAAAAATTTACACAAAAATTTGAAATAATGCTTTACACTTGGTAACAAATAAAGTAAAATATATAATAACTATAATAATAACTTTATATAAAATGTAGAGGTGTTTTTGCATGAAACCTGTTTATAAGCGCATTTTGCTTAAACTCAGCGGTGAGGTTCTTGCGGGCGGAAAAGGGCACGGATTTGATTTTGACACAATTACTTCGATTTGTTCTGCAGTTAAAAAGGTTACTGACCTTGGTGTTGAAGTTGGGCTTGTTGTTGGCGGCGGCAACTTCTGGCGCGGCCGTTCCGGCGGAAGCATGGACAGAACCCGTGCCGACCACATAGGAATGCTTGCAACTGTTATGAATTCTTTGGCACTTGCCGATGCTCTTGAGCAGCTTGGAGTTCCCGTCAGAGTTCAAAGTGCAATTGAAATGCATCAGATAGCTGAAACATATATCAGAAACAAGGCGGTCCGCCATCTCGAAAAGGGCAGAGTTGTTATCTTTGGCAGCGGAACGGGTAATCCGTTCTTCTCAACCGACACCTGTGCCGCACTCAGAGCAGCAGAGATAAAGGCAGACATAATTTTTAAAGCAACAAACGTTGACGGTGTTTACGATAAAGACCCCAACAAGTTTGATGATGCTGTTAAATATGATGTTGTAACTCACAGCGAGGTTCTTGAAAAGGATCTTAAGGTAATGGATTCAACGGCAGCTTCACTTTGCCGTGACAATAATATTCCGATTCTTGTTTTCAACCTTGAAAACCCCGAAAATATAGTTAAAGCGATTCTCGGCGAAAATATCGGAACAATAGTTAAGGAGGGTTAAACCTATGCAAACAGTTTTCGCAATGGCAGAAGAAAAAATGGGTAAAACACTAAATGCGCTTAATGCCGAGTTTTCATCAATGAGAGCAGGCAGAGCAAGTGCTTCCGTTCTTGATAAAATCAGAGTTGATTATTACGGAACACCGACTCCCATCAACCAGATGGCAGCTGTTTCGGTTGCAGAAGCAAGAATTCTCACAATTCAGCCTTGGGATACCTCAACTCTTCACACAATTGAAAAGGCTATTCAGGCTTCGGATATCGGCATCAATCCTCAGAATGACGGCAGAATAATCCGTCTTGTTTTCCCCCAGATTACAGAGGAACGCCGTAAAGACCTTTGCAAGGATGTCAAGAAAATGGCTGAAGATTCAAGAGTTTCGATTCGTTCAACCAGACGTGACTGCATTGATAAAGTGAAGAAGATGGAAAAGGCTTCTGAAATTACGGAAGATGATCTTAGGAATGCCGAAAAGAAGATTCAGGATATCACAGATAAGTATATCAAGGAGATTGATAAGGCAGCCGAAGCAAAAGAAAAGGATATCATGGAAATCTGATAAACAAAGTGTTCAGCCTGCGGCGGGGGATATCCCTCGCCGCCTGAATGCATTAAGGAGCGGTTGAGAATGACAAAGGAAATGCTTGAAAAAATTTCTTTGCCAAGGCATATCGGCGTTATTATGGACGGTAACGGCAGATGGGCAAAGCTGAGAGGCATGAACAGAAGTGAGGGCCATAGAGCAGGTGCAAATGTTTTCAGAACGATTTGCGATTATGCTGCAGAACTTGGAATAGAGTGCATGACCTTTTATGCTTTTTCAACCGAGAATTGGAAGCGCCCTGCGGATGAAATTTCCGCAATAATGAATCTTTTCAGAGATTATCTTTTTGAGGCGCGTGAAAGAGAAGAAGAAAACATAGCCAAGGGAATGCGTATTCGATATATCGGCGACAGAACCGCACTCCCGAAAGATATTATAGCAATGATAGACCAGCTGGAAAAATCTTCAGCCGATAAAAACTCTATTATTATTAATCTTGCTGTCAATTACGGCGGGAGGGATGAATTGCTCCATGCTGTGAAAACCGTTGCCAAAAAGGTTGAAGCAGGTGAGCTTAAAGCGGACGATATTACGTTGAATGATATAGACGGCAATCTTTACACTGCGGGTCTGCCCGATCCTGATTTGATTATCAGACCAAGCGGCGAATACCGTCTTTCCAATTTCCTTATCTGGCAGGCTGCTTATTCGGAATTTTGGTTTTCCGATATACTTTGGCCTGATTTCACAACCGATGATTTGGATAAGGCAATTATAGATTATAACAAAAGAAACAGACGCTTCGGCGGAATTTAATATTTAAAGGAGGCGGTTGAAAAAACAATTATTTAAAATCCAATTTATAATCGAGAGTGAAGAATTATGAAAATAAGAATAATAACAGGTGTTATATGTGCGCTCATAGTAATAATGCTGCTTGTGTTTACCGGTCTCGGATATCTTGGCGTTATGAGCATTCCCATGGGAGTTATTGCAGCTATTGCAGCTTATGAAATGATGCGTGTTTCAAAGTGCAAAAATAAAGTTTTAACGGCAGTTTCAATGATTGCGGCTGCGGTTGGTCCTGCTTTCGTTGATTTTAATGTTCAGCAGTATCTTCCGATTCCTTTGTCGGTAATAATAGTTGTTTATGTGCTTTTGTTGCTTATTATTATGCTTAAGCATTATGACACAACAAAGTTTGAACATGTTGCGCTGGCTTTGTTTGCATCGCTTGCAATTCCCGGTTCCTTGGGAACCTTTTTCAAGGTCAGGAATTTGTGCGTTGATTATCCCGAGCTTTTCCAACGTTCACATTGCGTTTTCCTTATTCTTTGTGCAATGTATTGCGCATGGATGAGCGACACATGGGCATATTTTGTCGGCAGCAGGTTTGGTAAACATAAGCTTGCTCCGAGAATCAGCCCCAAGAAGTCGGTTGAGGGAGCAATAGGCGGTGTTTTCGGAACAACTCTTTTTTGCGTAGTCACTTATTTTATTTGCGACCATTTCTTTTTCTATCTGGAAACGGTTAAATTCTGGATGGTTCTTCCCAGCGCAATAATTTTGGCAGTTCTCGGCATGTGCGGCGATCTTTCCGCATCGGTTATTAAAAGAAATTTCGGAGAAAAGGATTTCGGAAATTTGTTCCCGGGCCACGGCGGCGTTCTTGACAGAATTGACAGCTTCCTTGTGACCATGCCTTCTCTCTATGTGATTATTGAAATTGCCTTGGCAATTGCGGGCAGATAATAATTAAAGGATTGATTATTAATGACAAAAACTCTTGCCGTTCTCGGTTCAACAGGTTCAATTGGGGTTCAGGCGCTTGAGGTTGCTCAGCTTATGGGCTTTGAAGTTATTGCCTTAACGGCAAACTCAAGAACGGATATAATTGAGGATCAGATAAGAAAATTCAATCCGAGTTTTGCGGCTGTTGCGGATGAAAAAGCTGCAGCTGATTTGAAAATAAAAGTTTCCGATACTTCAACAAAGGTGCTTTCAGGTTCAAAAGGTGTTGAGGAATGCGCACGTTGCGGCGCAGATACCGTGCTTAACAGCATTGTCGGCATAGCCGGTCTTGCTCCCACGCTTGCAGCTATTGAAACAGGCAGCAACATTGCGCTTGCCAACAAAGAAACTCTTGTTGCCGGCGGAAAGCTTGTGCTTGACGCTGCGGCTGAAAAGGGAGTGTCAATTCTTCCGGTTGACAGCGAGCACTCTGCTATTTTTCAGTCCCTGCAAGGCTGTCAAAGTAAGAAACAGATAAAAAGACTTATTCTGACAGCATCAGGCGGTCCGTTTTTCGGCAAAAGCCGTGAGGAACTTTCAAAGGTTACTCTTGAGCAGGCTCTTAAGCATCCTAATTGGAGTATGGGTGCAAAAATAACTATCGACTCCGCTACAATGATGAACAAGGGTCTTGAGCTTATCGAAGCGGCATGGCTTTTCGGCATTGAGGCGGCTAACATTGATATTTTGGTTCACAGGCAGAGCATCGTTCATTCGCTTGTGGAGTATGTTGACAATTCAGTTATTGCTCAGCTTGGTGTTCCCGACATGAGAATACCCATTCAGTATGCGCTCACATATCCTGACAGGTTTGAAAGCCCTGTCAAGCAGCTTGATTTGGCGCAGGCGGCAACGCTTACTTTTGAAAAACCTGATTACGAAACATTTTCTTGCATAAACTTATGCAGAAGGGCATTTGAAGCCGGGGGCCTTTACCCTGCGGCTGTTAATGCGGCTAACGAAAAGGCGAATGAGCTTTTCAGAGCAGGAAAAATCGGATTCCTTGATATTCCGAGGGCGGTTGAAGCAGCTTTTGAATGCGTTGAGAACGTTTCAAATTATACCCTTGAACAGGTTTTCGGAGCCGATAAAGCTGCTCGCGAAGCAACAGAAAGGTTATTTATATGAGAATTATTCCGCTTATAACCGCAGCTGCGGTTTGGGGAAAGGTTTGGCCCATTCTTTTGGCAATCCTTTTCTTTGGCTTAATTATATTTTTTCACGAGCTCGGGCATTTTACATTTGCAAAGCTTTTTAAAGTGCAGGTCAACGAATTTGCCATGGGCATGGGACCAACTCTTTTTAAATTTAAAAAAGGAGAAACAAAATATGCCTTGCGTCTTTTCCCGATTGGCGGATTTGTCAGCATGGAGGGCGAGGACGAAGAAAGCGACAATGAGCGTGCATTTAATAAGAAGCCTGTTTGGCAGCGCTTTATAATTACTGCTGCGGGCGGCACGGTTAACCTGATTATGGGAGTTATAATCGTTGCTATTATGCTTTCTCAGACGAATCTTATCGGCTTGCCCGAAATTCATTCTTTTGAAGAAAACTCTGTCAGCAGCCAATACGGCCTGCAGGCAAAGGATAAAATAAAAGAAATCAACGGCAAGAATGTTTATTCCGAATATGACCTCGGTTTTCTCATGTCAAGGGATAAGGACGGCATTATTGATTTTGTTGTTGAAAGAGAAGGCCAAGAGATTGCGCTTGATGCAGTCAAATTTCAGACCTATGACAACAACGGAACGCTGACAATTGTTTATGATTTCATTATCCGAGGCGTTGAGCCGACTTTCTTGAATGTTGCAAAGAATGCAGCTCTGGAGTCAATTTCAATTGCAAGAATAGTTTGGATAAGTCTGCTGGATTTGGTGACGGGTCAATACGGCCTGAGCGACCTTTCCGGCCCTATAGGCACGGTTTCTTTTATTGCCGATGCGGCACAGACTGCAACGCAGGAGACCGATTACACCTATCTTTTAACTCTTATGGCGATGATAGCGATAAACATCGGCCTTTTCAATCTTCTTCCGCTTCCTGCGCTTGACGGCGGCAGACTTTTCTTTATGTTTATCGAGCTGATATTCAGAAAGCCTGTTCCGAGAAAATATGAAGGATGGGTTCATGCGGTCGGCCTTGTGCTTTTGCTCGGGCTTATGGTTGTTATTTCGTTCAGCGATATAATGAGGCTGGTAAGAGGAGGCTGATTTTATGGAAAGACGAAAAAGCAGACAAATCAAAGTCGGCAATATTTATATCGGCGGCAATTCACCGATAACGGTTCAGTCAATGCTCAATCGCCCCGCATCCGATATCGAAGGCAGCGTGAAACAAGCAGTTGAGCTTGAAAAAGCCGGCTGTGAAATTATCAGGGCTGCCGTGCCTGATATGGCTGCGGTAAAGCTCATAGAAAAGCTTAAAGAAAACCTTAGTGTTCCCGTTGTTGCAGATATACATTTTGATTACCGTCTTGCGCTTGCGAGCCTTGATGCAGGAGTTGATAAAATCAGAATTAATCCCGGCAACATCGGCTCTATGGATAGGGTAAGAGCTGTTGCGTCAGCTTGCAAAGCAAAGCGGGTTCCCATCAGAATAGGCGTCAATTCGGGGTCGCTTGAAAAAGAATTGCTTGCAAAATACGGTTCATCGTGCGCCGAAGCTCTTGCAGAAAGTGCAATGAACCACGCATTGCTGCTTGAACAATGTGACTTTGAGGATATCGTAATTTCAATTAAATCCTCAAATGTAAATATTATGGCTAAAGCTTACAGACTCGTTGCCGAAAGATGCGACTATCCTTTGCATCTTGGTGTTACCGAAGCAGGCACCCACAACATGGCACTGATAAAATCCTCAATCGGAATAGGTTCTCTTTTGCTTGACGGTATTGGAGACACAATCAGAGTTTCCATGACTGATGACCCGGTTAAGGAGGTTTCGGCGGCAAACGGAATTCTCAAAGCAATCGGTCTTAAAACCGACTGTGTTGACATTGTTTCATGCCCCACCTGCGGCAGAACAAAAATTGATTTGATTTCTCTTGCAAATGAGGTTGAGTCCAGACTTTCCGGATGCAAGAAAAACATAAAGGTGGCGGTTATGGGCTGCGCCGTTAACGGCCCGGGCGAAGCCCGCGAAGCGGATATCGGCATTGCAGGCGGTGACGGCTGTGCACTTATATTCAAAAAAGGCGAAATAGTCTGCAAGGTCAGCGAAAATGAAGCTGTTGACAGACTTTTGGAAGAAATAGATAAGATATAAAAATAAGGGCAGAGCAATTCTGCCCTTTATTTCGGTGAGATAAAATGCAGGAAAACAGTATTTTAAATTTTATAGGTGAACATATTAATGCGGGGCTGCGGGAGATGTTTTCCGGCGGTCTTGTTGAGCATATAATGCTTGACGAAGATACAATGAAGCTCAGCATATCTGCAAGATTCGACCGATATGTTGAGGATAATTATATCATTAACGCTCAGAATGAAATCAAGAATGCGCTCGGCATAAATAAAGTTGTGATAAAGGCTTTTTATCCTGCGAGTGCATTTTCGGATAAATGTGTTCCTCAACTCATAAGAGCGATGAAAGAAAACATTGCCGCAGCAAACGGATTTCTTGAAAACGCAAAATTCAGCTTTAGTGACGGCAAAATCAAAATATCCGTCTATAACGGTGCTGATATTCTTTGCGATGCAGGAGCAAAAGAATTTCTTGTTAAATATATTAACGAGTGTTTCGGTGTTCATACTGCTGTTGAAATAACAGGGGAGAGCAGCGCAAAGCTCGATTCCCCTGAATATGTTCAGATGCAGGCGCAAACAATAAAAATAGAGGTTCCTGTTGCAGGTGAGGCAAAGAAGCCCAAAAAGCCTGAGAAGGAATACGAGGATTTGCCGATTTCCCTTACCAACGCAAAGGTAATCTACGGCAATAAAATCAAGTCAAAGCCTGTGCCTCTTAACGGGATTTCGATTGAGGACGGAAATGTTACCGTATGGGGCAGGGTGTTTTCGCTTGATGTCCGCGAAACACGTGACGGAAAAAGAAAAATCATTAATTTCAATATTACTGATAAAACCAATTCCTATACGGTTAAAATATTTGAGGCGGTTCAAAACTGTGAGCAGCTGGTTGCAGGTATTTCAGACGGCAAAGTGGTTATGCTGCGCGGTCACGTTGAATATGACGACTATATCAAAACCTATTGCATAAAGGCAAACTCGGTTATGCTCATTGAAGAGCTGGACGAGAAGGATACCGCTGAAGAGAAGCGAGTTGAGCTTCATCTTCACACCAATATGTCCGCCATGGACGGCATGACAAGTGCATCAAAGCTTGTTGCAAGGGCTGCAAAATGGGGGCACAAGGCTGTGGCGATAACCGACCATGGCGTTGTTCAGGCATTCCCCGAAGCTGCCGCGGCGGCAAAGAAAAACGGCATTAAGGTTATTTACGGAATGGAAGGATATTTTGTTGATGATTCCGTAAAGATTATGACAGGCGATTCGGACATGCCTATAGACGGCACATTTATCATTTTTGACGTTGAAACAACAGGGCTGAGGACTGATAAAGTGCGTCTTACGGAAATCGGTGCTGTTAAATATGTTGACGGCGTTGAAAGAGGCAGATTCCAGACCTTTGTTAACCCCGAATGCCCCATCCCTGCAAAGATAACGCAGCTTACGGGCATTGATAACCGCATGGTTGCAGGTGCGCCCAAGGAGGGCGATGCAGTCCGCAAATTCTTTGAGTTCTGCGGCGACGGTGTTTTGGTTGCCCATAATGCAACCTTTGATACAAACGTTATAAAACATACTTGCAGGCGAAACGGGATAGAATATAATTATTCACATATTGATACCCTTGTTTTGGCTCAGAGCCTTGTTGAAGGTATCAAAAACTATAAGCTGGATTCTCTTTCAAAGTATTTCAAGCTGCCCGATTTTGACCATCACAGAGCGGATGAGGATGCAGGTGCGCTTGCAGGCATTTTTGAAAAGCTTGTTGAACTTTGCAAGGCAAAGGGTGTTGAGAAAGTTTCAGATATCAACGAAAAAATCCCTCTCAACCTTAAAAGACTGCCAACCTATCACATTATTCTTCTCGCTAAGAATAAAGTCGGCCTCAAGCATCTTTATCAGCTTATTTCAAAATCAAATCTCGAATATTACTACCGCCATCCCAGAATTCCCAAGAGTGAGCTTTTGGCTCACAGGGAGGGTCTTATTGTCGGCAGCGCATGCGAAGCGGGCCAGCTTTATCAGGCAATATTTATGGGCAGACCTAAAGAAGATTTGCTCCAAATGGCAAGCATTTATGATTATCTTGAGATTCAGCCAAACGGCAACAACGCTTTCATGCTCCGTGAAGGCATGGTGGATTCCGAAGAGGAGCTTAACGAAATCAACAGACGGATTATTCACCTTGCGGACGAACTTAACATCCCCGTTGTTGCAACAGGTGACGTCCACTTTATGGAGGAAAGCGACAAGATATTCAGAGAAATTCTTATGGCGGGTCAGGGCTTCAAGGATGCTGCCGAACAGGCTCCGCTTTATCTGAGAACAACTCAGAATATGCTTGAGGAATTTGCTTATCTCGGTGAAGACACCGCTTATGAGGTTGTTGTTAAAAACCCCAACCTTATTGCTGATATGTGTGAAGAAATCAAGCCTATCCCGGACGGCACATATCCGCCCAAAATCGAAGGAGCGGATGATGAGCTCAGAAAAATCTGTTACGAAAGAATGGAAGCCTATTACGGTTCTCCTCTTCCCGAGTATATCGGCGAAAGGCTTGAAAAAGAGCTTGATTCAATTATCAAAAACGGTTTCGGCGTGCTTTATATCATCGCTCAAAAGCTTGTTTGGAACTCCATGGAACACGGATATTATGTTGGCTCCAGAGGTTCGGTAGGCTCTTCTTTTGTTGCTTTTGCGGCAGGAATTTCAGAGGTTAATCCTCTTGTGCCGCACTATATATGCGAAGATTGCAAGCACAGCGAATTTTTCTACAAGGGCGAATACGGCTCGGGCTATGATATGCCGCCTAAGGATTGCCCCGTATGCGGCAAACCCATGCACCGTGACGGCCACGATATCCCGTTTGAAACTTTCCTTGGCTTCTATGGCGATAAGCAGCCAGATATCGACCTTAACTTCTCGGGTGAATATCAGTTCTATGCCCACAGATATACAGAAGAACTTTTCGGCAAAACCCATGTTTTCAAAGCGGGAACAATAGGCACTCTTGCCGACAAAACCGCTTTCGGATTTGTTAAAAAATGGGCGGAAGAGAAAGGTGTTGTTCTTTCAAGAGCAGAGGAGGATCGCCTCGTTCAGGGATGTGTGGGTGTTAAGAGAACAACAGGCCAGCATCCCGGCGGAATGGTTGTTGTGCCTGCCGATATGGATGCGGAGGATTTCACTCCCATTCAGCATCCTGCTGACGATGCGGATTCAATCCACAGAACCACCCACTTTGATTTCCACTCGCTCCACGACACGATTCTTAAGCTTGATAACCTCGGTCACGATGTTCCCACCCTCTATAAGCACCTTGAGGATATGACGGGAACGAACGTTATGCAGATTGATATTTGTGACCCCAAGCTTTATGAGCTTTTAACCTCTCCCGAGCCGCTCGGTGTTACCGCAGAGGATATTGACTGCGAAACGGGAACTCTTTCGCTGCCTGAACTCGGAACTCCGTTTGTTCGCCAGATGCTTATGGAATCACAGCCCAAGAATTTTTCGGACATGCTCCAGATTTCGGGTCTTTCCCACGGCACCGACGTTTGGATCGGCAATGCACAGGATCTGATTAAAAACGGAACCTGCACAATTTCAGAAGTTATCGGAACGCGTGATAACATCATGGTTTACCTTATCAACAAGGGTGTTGAAAAGGGCATGGCATTCAAAATTATGGAAATCGTAAGAAAAGGTAAAGCAACCTCACTTTTGACCGATGAACATAAGCAGGCCATGATTGATCACGGTGTTCCGCAGTGGTATCTCGATTCCTGCATGAAAATCAAATATATGTTCCCCAAGGCACATGCTGCGGCTTACGTTAGTGCTGCAATGCGTCTTGCGTGGTATAAGCTTTACCGCCCGATTGAATATTATGCAACTTATATGACTGTTCGAGGCGAAGATATTGATACCGTAACTGTTCTGAAAGGGAGAGCAGCGGTAAGAGAAAAGATGGACGAAATCAGTGCAAAAATGAAGGTGAAGCAGGCAACTGCAAAGGAAGAGGGAACCTTCACTTCGCTCCAGGTAATTAACGAAATGATGGCAAGAGGAATTGAGATTCTTCCCATTGATATTTATAAATCGACTGCTAACCGTTATGTTATTGAAGACGGAAAAATACGTTTGCCGTTTTCAGCAATTGCGGGCTGCGGCGGACGTGCTGCCGAAGGACTTGAAGCTGCTCGAAATGACGGCGGCGGTGACTTCCTTTCGATTGAAGATTTCCAGATGCGTTCGGGAGCTTCAAAAACAATCATTGCCGCTCTTGAAGAAGGCGGAGCATTTGAATCTTTGCCTAAATCAACACAACTCAGCTTTTTTTGAGGTGTAACACATGAAGAAAAAAATACCCTTGCGTCAGGGGCCTTGGTATAAGCTTGATAATGCAGCTAAGGTTTTTCCGGGCCAGAACTCCTCCTCGTGGTCTAATGTTTTCAGGCTTTCTGCAACGCTTACGGAAAAAATAGACCCCGATTTGCTTGAAGAAGCGCTCAAAATGATAATGCCGCGTTTTCCGAGCTTTGATGTCAGAATGCGAGCGGGATTTTTTTGGCATTATCTTGAAAAGAATCCTTACGGCGCACCTCCGGTTATGCCGGATATCGCCAATCCGTGCCAGCGTTTTAAATGGAAGGAAAACAATGGGTATCTTTTTAAGGTATATTATTATGAAAACCGTGTTTCTGTTGAGTTTTATCATTCAATAACAGACGGCTTCGGCGCTTCAAGATTTTTTATGACTCTTGTTGCGGTTTATCTTCGCCTGACAGGAAAGGATATTCCGAACGGGGAAGCAGTTTATGATATAAATGAAAAACCAAAACAAGAGGAATTGGAGGATTCTTATTCTAAAAATTGCAATTCCTCAGCCAAAGCAAAAAGACTTCAAAAATTCACCTACCATTTCAAGGGTGAGAGGCTTCCAAAGCATTTTGTCAACGTAACGTCAGGTTATATGCCTGTTTCGGTTGTCAAGGAGAAAGCGGCGGAACACGGGGTAACCGTTACCGAATATCTTGCGGCAGTTTTGCTTTGGGTTATGTATAATCTTCAAAAGCAAGAGAAGAAAAATAAGGAAAAATATGTTGGTGTTCAGATACCCGTTAATGTCAGGCCTTTCTTCAAAAGCGAAACCCTGCGTAATTTTATGCTTTGTTATTCTTTCCAGATTGACCCGAAAATGGGCGAATATACATTGCCGGAAATCATAAGGCAGCTTTCTCTTTATCTTCGTTATATTAATAACGAAAAGGAGCTTCAGGCGATGATGCACGGCAATCTTGGGATTGAAAGAAACCCTGTGATGCGTATCTTGCCGTCCGTTCTTAAGGATTTCGGAGTCAGCATGGTCTATAAGGTTGCGGGCGAAAAAGCAACAAGCTGCCTTGTTTCAAACGTAGGGGTGTTGAAAGCCCCTAAAGAAATGGAGCAATATATCGAAAAGCTTGTTCTTGTTATGGGGCCGGCAATGATTAACGGTGCAAGATGCGGTGCACTTTCCTATAACGGTACGCTTGCTTTCAGTATTTCAAATATTTATAAAAGCACAAAGATACAGAAAGAATTCTTTACAACTCTGATAAAACTTGGAATACCTGTTAAGGTTGAGAGCAACAGACATTTGATAAAGGGAGGCGAGGCTTGATGTCATACTGTGTTAACTGCGGCGTTGAACTTGAAAAAGGGTGCCCCGAATGCCCTCTTTGCGACACTCCGGTTATAAATCCGCGCGAAAAAAATGAAACCGGAGATAAATCGGTTTATCCCGAAAATATTATCATTCCGAAGTCATTAAATAAAAAATACTGGGTTTTTATTCTTTCGCTTGTTATGCTGATTCCGAACCTTGTTTTGATAATATTAAATATTCTGGTTTTCGAGAGCGGAGTTGTCAAATATATAGTCGGAGGCTTCTGCGTTGCGTGGATTTGGTTTTTGTTTCCTTTTCTTTGGAAAAAACAGATTCCCGTCATTTCGCTCGGAATTGATGCTGTTGCGCTGCTTGTGTATCTTAATATGTTCAGAATTTACGGTGACGATAACGGCTGGTTTAATTCTATTGTGCTTCCTGTTGTTATTGCTCTGTGGGCAATATGCAACCTGTTCATTTTTTGGCTCAAAAAGCCACGCAGCAAATCGCTTATTGTTATTGCCGTGCTTGCGGCGATAAATGTTATGTCTTTTGTTATTGAAATCTGCATGAATATGTTTTATAACGGCAAATTGCAGATAGTTATTTCACTTGTTATTACTGCATGCTGCGTTTCCCTGATGGTTTTCTTTGTGTTTCTTGAAAACAGCAGGCGCCTTAAGGCATGGGTCAGCCGCAAGTTTTTTATGTGACAGCAAAATTATTCCTGTTTAGGTTGAAATTTTTGCGATAATGATTTATACTAAAACAGTAAAAATATCTTTCGGAAAGGAAGAATGAAAATGTCCATAGTTCCAGGTATAGTTCTCGGTGCAGCAGGCGTTGCAATCGGCGCAACGGCAATCAAAGCAGCTCTTTATGTTCCCAAGAAAGAAGATTACGGCACCCCGACTGAAGAAAAAGTTGATGCAAAAAGATGCCAGGAGCATCTTTCAAAGGCTATTTCAATCCCCACAATCAGTTACCCCGATAAGGCTAATATTGATTTTTCACAGTTTGATAAGTTCCATGCATTCCTTGAGGAGGCATTTCCTCTTATCCACAAAAACCTTAAAAAAGAGGTTATTCAGGAAGCAAGCTTGATTTATCATTGGAAGGGCACAAGAGATGACCTTGAGCCCATCGCTCTTCTTGCCCATCAGGATGTTGTTCCCATTTCTGAGGGAACAGAGCAGGATTGGACTTATGCACCGTTCAGCGGCCATAATGACGGCGAATTCATCTGGGGCAGAGGCGCACTTGATATGAAGAACCATCTTATCGCTGTTATGGATGCTGTTGAAACTCTTCTTGAAGAAGGATTTCAGCCTGAGAGAGATGTTTATCTTCTTTTCGGCCAGGACGAAGAGGTCGTTGCCTCTGAAGATGGCGGTGCGAAGAACATTATGCGCACTCTTAAGGAAAGAGGAATTCATCTTGACTCTGTTCTTGACGAAGGCGGCGCAATTATTCCCGTTAACATCAAGGGAATTCTCAACAACAAAGAGATTATCGGCGTAGGTATTGCAGAAAAGGGTTACACCGATTTTGAAATCACCGTTAATGCCAAGGGCGGCCATTCCTCGCAGCCTCCCGTTCATTCGGGTCTCGGTGAGCTTGCAAATGTTATTAAGGACCTTGAGAACAATCAGTTCAAGGCTGAGCTTCTTCCCTTTGTTAAGGAGCTTTTCTCCAACATCGGCAGAAGCTGCACATATCCCGCAAGGCTTCTTATGTGCAACCTCAATTTTCTGCATCCCATTCTTAAGTTTGGTATGACAAAGATTCCCTTCACCGCTTGCCTTGTCAGAACAACAACCGCTGTTACAATGGCTCAGGGCAGCCCCGCTGCAAATGTTCTTCCTCAGAAATCAAGCATTACCGTTAACTTCAGACAGATGCCCGGCACAACCGTTAAGGATGTTGAGGCTCATATCCGCAAGGTTTGCAAGAATAAAGATATTGAGGTTAAGGTGCTTAAAGCTAAGGAAGCATCAAGGTTTTCGCCCACAGATTCCAGAGCATTCAAAATTATTAAAGAGCTCTGCATGCAGGAGAATAAAGACAGCATTGTTGCCCCCTATCTTGTTATGGGCGGCACAGATGCTTGCTACTATGAACCCATCTGTGAAAACATATACCGTTATGCGCCATATAAAGTAAGCGTTGCTCTTCTTCGCTGCACCCATGGCACAAACGAAAGAATCCCTGTTGAAGCGGTTGCTCCGGGTGTTGCATTTTTCAAGAGATATATCAGAAAGGCTTCTGCTGAATAATATGCATATTCTTATTGCGCCTGACAGCTTCAAAGGCACTCTTTCCGCAAAAGAGGTCTGCGATATTATCGGGCAGGCATTTAAAGATACAATTAAAAATGCAGAAATAACAAAGCTCCCTGCTGCCGATGGCGGCGAGGGGCTTTGCGCCTGTTTGGGGGCATTTATCGGCGGCGAAACGGTTGAAACCGAAGTCAGCGGAGTTTTTGGCAAAAAAATGACCGCCGAATATCTGATGCTTCCCGATAAAACGGCCGTTATTGAAATGGCGGTATGTGCAGGCTTGCTGCTTGCAGGTGAAATCAAAAACCCCGAAAAGGCAACAACCTTCGGAGTTGGGGAGCTTATAAATCATGCCGTTTCAAACGGAGCAAAACGCATTATGCTCGGTCTTGGCGGCAGCGCAACCAATGACTGCGGTTTGGGTATGGCATCGGCTCTTGGCTGGAGGTTTCTTGATGCAAACGGAAACAAGTTTGTTCCTACAGGCGAAACAATGAAAAGCATTTGCAGAATATTAAAGCCTGAAAGGCAGATAACCGTGCCTGCTGTTGCTGCCTGCGATGTTGAAAATTTGCTGTTCGGTGAGAACGGAGCGGCGTATGTTTTTGCACCGCAGAAAGGAGCAGACAGAGAAATGGTAAAACGTCTTGACAACGGGCTTCGTCACGTTGCCGAAGCAATCAAAAACGATTTGAATACAGATGTTTCTCAAATTAAAGGTGCGGGTGCCGCAGGCGGAATGGGTGCGGGCGCAGTTGCGTTTCTCAATGCGCAGCTTAAAAAGGGGATTGATATTTTTCTTGATGCTGCGGACTTTGATAAAAAAGCTGGCGAAGCTGACCTGATAATAACAGGTGAAGGCAGACTGGATTTTCAAAGCGCCAACGGCAAGGTTATTTCCGGGGTAGCCAAGAGAGCAGCGAAACAGAATAAAAAGGTGATTGCAATCTGCGGCAGCAGGGGAGAAGGTGCGGGAGAAATAAAAAAAGCAGGAGTGTCTGAACTTTATTTTTCTTGTCAAACAGAAAAAACGTTTGATGAAATAATTAAAACCTGCAGAGAAGATTTATATAACGCAGCCATAAGAGCGGCGGAAAAGCAATCCGATTGTGCATGCATAAAATAAATGAAGAGGCTGCCACATTAATGTGGCAGCCTCTATATCTTTTAATTTAGATATGTTTCAACATACTGAGCAAAGTATTGATCCGCTTTTGTCTGCGCTTCGGGGTCATTGTTTAGTCCGTGACCGGAGTTGGGATATGGGTTCATTATGTGTGTAATATCCATTTCAACAAACTTGGCTTCAAGTGAAAGAGCATTTGAATAGGGGACGGTGTCATCCTTCATACCGTGATTGATAATTGTTGGAATTGTATTTCTGTCTACATAATACAGCGGTGAAGCTTTTTTGAGCAATTCGTTTGCAAGGTAAGCATTATCCAACGCAAGTTCTTGACCGTAAACCAGCGAAGCAATCTGCCTGTAAAGCTCTTTCAAAGCATCCGTTGCATTTTCATTGTGAAAATTCGGATCGAGCAAGTCAGTGGGGCCGCAGTAGTTCGCAATTGCAACAGGCTCGATGGGGGAGGATTTTCCTCTTGCATAGGGATAAAGCATTGCCAGGTGACCGCCTGCGGAATGACCTGAGAGAAGCATTTTGTTAATATTGATACCTTTTGCTTTTCCAACTTTCTTTATTGCGTGAAGAGCATTTTCCATGTCATCAAGAATATCGTCGAATGAAACATCATAAGCAAGATATCGGTAATTGATTGAAGCTGCGGCATAACCTTTGTCTGCCCACATCTTTATGCTGTCGGAATAGCGGATTTATCGCCGCCAATCCATGCACCGCCGTGAATCATAAGAATCAAACCAATTTCGCCATCGTTTTCTTTGGGAATATAAAGGTCAAGCTTTTGCCTTTCATGGCAGCCGTAAGAAAGGTTTTGATAATAATAGCTGTTTTCAGTTTCCGTGAAAATCACTCCTTTATATTCAATTCCGAAAAGGTTGCAAAAGAACAGTATGATTGCGAGAAAAAATGCGATGATTCTGTCCAACATATTTCAACTCCTTTATAGTGCAGTTATAAAAATATTTTATAAAACATAACAAGGAATGTCAATGAAAAACCGCAGGATTATTTGTTTCCTGCGGTTTTAGTCTTTATTTAATTTCGATTACATCATATCCCTGTTCTTCAACGGCGTTTTTGAGAACCTCGTTTGCGAGCGGAGCATTAAGGGTAACAACAGCCGAGTTGTTTTCGTGGCTCACAGCGGCGGCTTCTACCTCGGGAAGAGCCTCAAGAACCTTTTTAACTCTTGCTTCACAGTGACCGCACATCATGCCTTCAATTTTCATTGTCTTTTCCATATTTTTAATCTCCTTTATTTTTGATTTGATTTTTTTGTCATGTTTTGCTGAGTGAATTTTTGTGAAATTAAGTCTGAGAGCGTTTGATACAACGCAAAAGCTGGAAAGACTCATTGCCGCAGCGCCGAACATAGGATTCAGTTTCCAACCGAGAATCGGAATAAATGCGCCCGCTGCAAGCGGAATGCCGATTACGTTATAGAAGAATGCCCAGAAAAGGTTTTGATGAATGTTTCTGAGCGTTGCACGGCTTAAGCGGATTGCGGCTGCAACATCGGTTAAACGGCTTTTCATCAAAACGATATCTGCAGCATCAATTGCAACATCCGTGCCTGCGCCAATGGCAATTCCGATGTCTGCTGACGTGAGCGCAGGAGCGTCGTTGATTCCGTCGCCGACCATTGCAACCTTGCCCTGCTTTTTGAGAGAACGGATAACGCTTTCTTTGCCGTCGGGCAGAACTCCCGCAATAACCTCGTCAACGCCTGCGATTTTGCCGATAGCCTTTGCTGTTTTTTCATTATCACCGGTCAACATAACAACACGGATGCCCATGTTTTGCAGCTCTTTGATCGCTTGCGGACTGTCCTCTTTTATGACATCGGCAACCGCAATTATTCCGACTGCTTTTCCGTCTTTGGCAAACAGCATCGGTGTTTTGCCGCTTTCTGCAAGCTGCAAGGCTTTTTTGCTCAGCGTATCGGAAACAACCGATATTTTTGAAATATATTTTAAGCTTCCGCCGTTTACAACGGTACCGTTGATTTTTGCTTCAAGACCGTTTCCGGGAAGATTTTTAAAATCCGTAGTCTCCGATAAGGATATTCCCTCTTCTGCAGCTTTTTCAACAATTGCTTTTGCTAACGGATGCTCACTTTTAATTTCAAGAGAATAAGCAAGCTGCATAAGCTCTTCTTCGGTTATATTTTCTGGAACAATATCGGTAACCTTTGGTTTTCCCTCGGTAATGGTGCCTGTTTTGTCAAGCGCAACAATGTTGATTCTGCCTGCTTCTTCAAGCGAAACGGCTGTTTTAAAAAGTATTCCGTTTTTGGCGCCCATACCGCTGCCAACCATAATGGCAACGGGAGTTGCAAGCCCGAGTGCGCATGGGCAACTGATGACCAGAACAGAAATTCCTCTTGCAAGTGCAAAGCCGAAGCTTTCGCCTGCAATAAGCCAGATTACCGTGGCTATGGCAGCAATTGTTATGACTGCGGGCACAAAAATGCCCGAAACCTTGTCTGCAATTTTTGCAATGGGAGCCTTTGTTGCCGCTGCATCGCTGACCATTTTTATTATTTGGGAAAGGGTTGTGTCTTCACCAACTCTTGTTGCTTCGCATTTTATATAGCCCGATTGGTTTATTGTTGCGGCGGATACGATGTCATTTTTTGCCTTGTCAACCGGAAGGCTTTCACCTGTCAGCGCAGATTCATCTATTGCGGCTGTTCCTTCAATGATAATTCCGTCAACAGGTACGCTTTCACCGGCCTTTACCACAAATATGTTTCCATTTTGAACCTGTGAAACGGGAATCTGCGCTTCCTTACCGTCGATGATTACGGTTGCGGTTTTCGGGGCAAGCTTCATCAGGCTTTTCAGCGCATCGGTTGTTTTTCCCTTTGAACGGGCTTCAAGCATTTTGCCCACTGTAATTAATGTCAGAATCATTGCTGCGGATTCAAAATAGAATTCATGCATATATTCCGCAACGGCAGCATGATTGCCGGCAACCTGCGCAGCTGTCATTTTGAAAAGCGCATATACGCTCCAAGCAAACGAGGCTCCGGAGCCGAGCGCAACCAGAGTGTCCATATTAGGAGATTTATTAACAAGACCTTTGACTCCGTTAACAAAAAATTTATGGTTGATTATCATAACAATGGCGGCAAGAAGAAGCTGCAGCAGCCCCATTGCAATATGGTTTTCTGCAAGTGCGGCAGGCGCGGGCCAGCCCCACATCATGCATCCCATTGAAAAATACATTAATATAATAAGGAATCCGAGTGAAGCAAGTAATCGCTTTTTTAATGCGGGAGTTTCTTTATCCTTTAATATTTCTTCCCCATTATCGGGTTGAGCTTTGTTTTGCACGCCTTTGACCGATGCGCCGTATCCTGCGTTTTCAACAGCTGCAATGATTTCGCTGTCAGAAGCAGTGCCGTCAACCCCCATTGAATTAGTTAAAAGGCTCACGGAGCAGGAGGTGACTCCCGCAACGCCTGAAACCGCTTTCTCTACTCTTGCGCTGCATGCGGCGCAGCTCATTCCCGTGACATTGAACTGTTTCATCATTACCTCATTTCATCAGCTTTTGCAGGGTTGCAACAAGCTCGTCAATAGTTTCGTTCTTGCCTGCGCGGATATCATTGGCAACGCAGGTTTTTATGTGGTTTGCAAGCAGCTCTTTATTGAAAGCATTCATTGCGGCGGTGACGGCGGAGGACTGAATAAGAACATCGGTGCAGTATGCGTTTTCTTCAATCATTCTTTTTATTCCGCGAATCTGGCCCTCAATGCGGTTTAGCCTGTGGATAAGGCTTTTGTATTCTTCTTCTGTGCGTTCTTTTGTTTTATGGCAGCAGCAATTATCTTGCATAATTCCACCTCATTTCAGTTTTATTATATACCCTATGGGGGTATATGTCAATAGCTTTTGTTATGTAGAATTGCGCAGGTCTGCCTTTTGGGGCAAACCTGCGCTTTTTGCTTTACGCAGCGTTATAAAGGGAATCCTGCGTGGCTAACATACGGCTTGCAAAAATGCCGTAGCCCTGAGTGGGGTCGTTAACAAACACATGGGTTACTGCGCCCACGAGCATTGAGTTTTGCACAATGGGGCTTCCGCTCATCCCCTGCACAATACCTCCTGTTTTTTCAATCAGTTCGGGGTCGGTCACTTTTATTATCATATTTCTGGAAGAAAGGTCCGAAGTGGGATAAAGCTTTGTTATCTCGATATCATAATATTGAGGTCCGCTTTCATCAATGGTTGTGATTATTTGTGCCGCGCCGAGTTTAACCTCACTTTCCAAAGCTACGGGCAGAGGTTTTGCGCCTGATGGACGAAAAAGCTCGCCGTAAACACCTGTTTCGCAGTTAACACGAAGGCTGCCCAAGGCTATATCTGAAAACACTCCGCAAAGCTCGCCGGGATTGCCTGCGCTGCTTTTATAGAAGCCGTTAACTCTTGCTCTGACTGCTTCACCGTTATTCATCGGCATTATTTTTCCTGTGTCCACATCGCAAACAGCATGGCCAAGGCCGGCAAAAAGTTTTGCACTGTCATCATAAAAAGTTATTGTTCCGATGCCCGCCGAGCTGTCTCTGACCCATATTCCTGCTTTGTATCCGCCGTTTACGGATTTTTCGGGTTTCAGCTTTAATTCAAGCTGTTGACCGTTTCTGTCAATTTTTAATATAAGCTCTTTTCCTTGCGATTGCTCAATTGCATCTGTCAATTGCTGAGAGCTTAAAGCCGATTGACTGTTGATATGGGTTATAATATCTCCGCATTTCAATCCTGCAACGATTGCGGGGTCCTTTGAGCCGTTTGGGGTTGTTACCGAATCTATGCTTACAACAATTATACCTTTGGTATAAAGCTTAATTCCGAAAACCTCGCCGCCAATTCCGACATATCTTCGTTTTGTTACATTGATGGTGATATCTTTAACGGGAATAACCTTCAGGGCAGTTATTTGCGTTTTGTGTTGCGAAGATGATACTGTACCCGCCGCTAAAGCAAAATTATCCTCAACCGAAAAAACAACGCCGAAATCGGGATTCTCACCTTCGATGATATTAATTTCATTCGGAAAGTATTTTGTGCCGTAAATAACTGCAGAGAAAATACCAACAGAAAAAATCAATAACACAATACTCAGAGTTTTAAATAAACGCTTCATTATTCACCTCCGTGTTTAATTTCGCTTCGCACTTGCGAAGCACTAATAATTTGCGCCGACAAAACGAATTTAAACTGAGGATAAATAAGCCGTAAAATATTTTCTGAAATTCAATTTTTTATTTTTTTGTGTTTTCTGGAAATTGACGATTATATTTTATAATTGAGAAAATTGTTTTAAAATTATATCCGCGAAAAAAATAAGACTATCGCTGATATATAATCGAATAGGCTTTGAAAAGCAAGATTATAGGTTAGAGAATGTCACAAAATGCGAATTCTTTTTTGTAATATTCAATTGGGAATTATTGACAATTTTACCAAAATATGGTAACATCTCGATGTACTAAATCACACGGAGGTATAACCATGAGAAAAATGTTGGAAGCAATGATAACTGAGGACGGAAGCGAGACTTCACACGAGCTTGCGGGAATTTTGCGTTCGAACGGCTTTGAAGTTAAAACCGTTATTAAAGACGGTTCACAGATAATCGAAAAGTTTGTCTCAGGCGAAAGACCCGATGTTCTTTTGATGGACGGTTTTATGCCGAGAATGGATGCGCTCGGAGTGCTTCGAGAGCTTGATTCAATGAAGCTTGAAAAGAGGCCGCTTGTCATGGTTCTTTCCAGCGCAGATAATCAACGCTTTGAAAGCGAAGTGTTAAGAGCCGGAGCAGACTATTATTTCCTTAAACCTTATAATACCGAAATGCTTGCCGAAAGAATAATTCAGTTTTCGAGTATCCATAACACATGCGCAAATCAAAGCGGCGTAAAGGATTTGGAAGTTGTTGTTTCCCAAATCATGCACCAAATCGGTGTGCCCGCTCATATCAGAGGATATCAATACTTAAGAGAAGCGATTATTCTTTCTGTTAATAATAGTGAAATGATAAGCTCAGTTACAAAAATTCTTTATCCGACAGTTGCCAAAGTGTTCAAAACAACTCCGTCAAGAGTTGAAAGAGCTATCAGGCATGCAATTGAGGTTGCATGGGACAGAGGTGATGTTGATGTTCTTAGCTCTTATTTCGGATATACAATCCAAAACGAAAGAGGTAAGCCGACCAACAGCGAGTTCATCGCAATGATAAGCGATAACCTTAAATTAAGAATGAAAACGGTATAAAAAAGCGGCAGAGAGTTTTTAAAACTCTCTGCCGTTGAATTTTAATTTATGCAGCGAATGCGGAACCGAGAATTGCCACAAAAAGGCCCTTAAGAATGGGAGTTAAATCAAATGAAATTGCAGGAAGCTTGAATATTGAATCATCCACATCAAAGCTGATATTTTCAAAATATGTGTTCTGAACGGAATTTGTTTGCTTGTCCTCAACCTTGAGAATTTTGAGAGCATCGTCTTTGTAATAGAATTTACTTGTGACCTGAGCTCTGTCGTTGAATTCTTCAACGGTGTATTTAACGCCGTCAACTTCCTCTTCGTATGTATCAACATAAGCGAGCACGCCCTTGGTGACTTTTGTTGCTTCTTCAATCAGCCCCCAAATGTCAACTGAGCCGAGAGCGGAGCTTTCAAGCTTAACGTGAATATAGGGGAATATGGGAAGAAATGCAATAATTTCATCACCGTCAAGCACAACTCTTACGTTGATGAAGCCTGCGTTATACTCGTAAGCGGCCATATCATCTTTGATATATATTGTATCGGAAGCATCGGAATTGCTGCCGAAAAGGGGAATATCGCCTGCTTTGAGTGACACGGCAACCTCTTTTGAATCGTTAAGCTTGTCAAGAAGAGCTTCTGTTTTTGTGGTGTCGGCTGCGAATGCATTAACCGAGAAAAATGACATAACAAGAATAATTGTTGCAATAATAATGCTCAATGCTTTTTTCATAGCATTACCTCCTTTTTCTTTATAATAGCATAATTGTTATTGATGTTTCAATAAAAATTTGTTAAATAATGTAATTTATAACCGAGTTTGAAACAAGAAAGCCGTTTACAGTAAGAAAAATTCCTCTATCCGTAACTTGAACAAGCCCGTGTTTTTGCAATTCTTTGGCTTTTACTACAGTGCTTTCCTGCAAGGAGTGACCAAATCTTTCTTTGAATTTCTCAAAAATCAACCCTTCCGAAAGACGCAATGCCAGCATGATATATTCTTCCTCATTTCCGCCGTTGCCGTCATCAATTGCAGGATTGCCTGCTGTGAATTTATCAATGCTGCGTTCGTAATAAAAACGTTTGCCGCCAACAAACGAATGCGCCGAAGCGCCGATGCCGAGATATTCTTCGCATCTCCAGTATTTCAAATTATGCTTGCTTTCAAAGCCGTTCAATGAAAAATTCGATATTTCATATTGCGCAAAGCCGATTTTTTTCAACTCATCAACCGCAAATAAATATAAATCGCAGGTTTCGTCATCATCAGGCAGTATGAGAGTTTCTTTCTTTTGATAAAACGGAGTTCCTTCTTCAATTTTCAGCATATAAGCGCTTATATGCTTTGCCCCTGAACGTTCACAGAATTCAATGGATTTTTTCAGAGATTCTTTGGTTTGATTCGGAATTCCAAGCATTAAATCAAGCGATATGTTATCAATTCCTGCTTTGTGAGCACGATAAATTGCGCGTGAAACGTCATCGCAGCTGCCACGTCGGCCGAGAGTCTTTCTTTCGTCATCGTTTGCACTTTGAAGCCCCATTGATATGCGGTTAACTCCGCTTTCGGCAATCGCATTAAAACTGAAATCGGAATTTACTGCGCCCGTATCTGACGGATTGCATTCGAGAGTTACCTCGCAGCCATCGGTTCGTTTTATATGCGACATGATTTTTGCGATATTATCCGAACCTATAAGGGAGGGAGTGCCTCCGCCGAAATAAACAGTGTTATAAACTCTGCCGGTGTCATCTATTCCTCTGCACAGTGCATCAACATAGGCATTAACTGTTTTGAGGTTCGGCATAACCGAATAAAAATCACAGTAAGGGCATTTGCCGTTGCAAAAGGGGATATGTAAATATAAACCGATAGGTTTCATATAATCACCTGTAAAAAATGGCGGCAATTTGCCGCCATTTGAATTAATCGTTGTCGTCAAGCTTGAGAACAGCCATGAATGCTTCCTGCGGGACTTCAACCGTGCCGAAGTGACGCATTCTCTTTTTACCTTCCTTCTGCTTTTCAAGCAGCTTTTTCTTTCTGGTAATATCGCCGCCGTAGCACTTGGCAAGAACATCCTTGCGCATTGCCTTAACGGTTTCACGTGCAATAATTTTGCCGCCTATGCCGATTTGAATGGGAATTTCAAACATCTGGCGGGGGATGTTGTCCTTAAGTTTTTCGGCGATTTTTCTGGCCTTTGAATACGCCTTGTCAGAGTGAATAATAAATGAAAGTGCGTCAACGATATCGCCGTTAAGAAGAACATCAAGCTTAACAAGGTTTGACTTGCGATAGTCGCGGATTTCGTAGTCAAATGAAGCATAGCCTCTTGTTCTTGACTTAAGTGAATCAAAAAAGTCATAAATAATTTCGTTAAGAGGCAGCTCATAATGAATATCAACTCTGTCCGGAGTGATATAATCCATATTTTTGAAAACACCGCGTCTGTCCTGACAAAGGTCCATGATAGTGCCCACATATTCTGCGGGGGCATAGATGTGAGCATCGGTAAACGGCTCTTCGCAGGAGGCGATTGTTGCAGGGTCGGGATAGTGAGTGGGGTTATCGATTTCGACCATTGAACCGTCGGTGAGATTGATTTTATAAACAACGCTCGGTATGGTTGTAACAAGGTCGAGGTCATATTCTCTTTCAAGGCGTTCTTGAATAATTTCAAGGTGAAGCAGACCAAGGAAACCGCAGCGGAAGCCGAAGCCGAGAGCACCGGAGGTTTCGGGCTCAAAGGTCAGCGCTGCATCGTTAAGCTGAAGCTTTTCAAGCGCATCACGAAGATTTTCATAGTCTGCGCCGTCTGCAGGGTAGACACCGCAGAACACCATTGGGTTAACCTTGCGATAGCCGGGAAGAGGCTCTGCGGCAGGGTTTTCAACTGTTGTTACCGTGTCACCGACTCTCGCATCGCCGACTGTTTTGATTGAAGCGGTGATATATCCAACCTCGCCTGCGGTCAGTTCTTTGCAGGGTTCGGGTATTGTTGCCCTCATATATCCCGTTTCAACAACGGTAAATTCAGCGCCTGTTGCCATCATTCTCATTGTGTCGCCGGGCTTGATTTTGCCCTCCTTGACTCTGACATAAACTATAACACCTTTATAGCTGTCATATACCGAGTCAAAAATAAGGGCGCGGAGGGGCAAATCATCGTTAGCTTCGGGGGCGGGAATATCAGTAACAATGCGCTCCAGAACCTGCTCAATGTTAACCCCTGTTTTAGCCGAAACTCTGGGAGCTTCCGAGCAGTCAAGGCCGATAACATCCTCAACTTCGGAGGCGACTCTGTCAGGGTCGGCGGATGGAAGGTCGATTTTGTTGATAACGGGAACAATTTCAAGGTCATGGTCAAGCGCAAGATAAGTGTTTGCAAGCGTTTGCGCTTCAACACCCTGAGAAGCATCAACTATCAGAATGGCGCCTTCGCAGGCAGCAAGAGAGCGTGAAACCTCATAGTTGAAGTCCACATGACCCGGAGTGTCAATAAGATTGAGTGCGTATTCTTCGCCATCCTGAGCAATATAGTTAAGCTTAACGGCATGCGCCTTGATTGTTATGCCTCTTTCTCGTTCCAAATCCATTTTATCCAAAAGCTGAGCTGTCATTTCACGCTGAGCAACGGACTTGGTTGTTTCAAGCAGTCTGTCTGCAAGGGTGGATTTGCCATGGTCAATGTGAGCGATAATGCAAAAATTTCTGATTTTTTCTTTTGAAACTGCCAATGTTATATTCTCCTTAAATGTTTGCGATTTCTTCCAGATTTCTGTTAACGGGGCTTTGGCCTATCCACATTTCTTCCCATTTATGGCCGGCAATTTTCTCTATTCGCCGCCTGTCATTGTCTGAAATGTTGCATTGCCCCGATTCGTGTTTTTCTTCTATAATTCGTTTAATAACCTCATGATCGTGCTGTGTCATGGTGTATCTGTAAACCGAAATGATGCACAGCAGAGCAAGAACAGCAGGAATTATTGAATAGTTAAGCCTTAATCCGAAGTTTGTGCGCCTTGATTGAAGGTGGGGAGCTTTGATTGCAGGGTCATAGCCGAACCATTCCAGCGAAGTGCCGACGGCATAGCCCATTAAGCTGCTGACTGTTTTTTTGCAGAAAGTGTTGAACGTGGCAATAACGCCCTCTCTGCGTCTTCCTGTTATCAGTTCATCAACATCGGTTATATCCGGCTGAATAATGTCAGCAACAAAGCCGGGTCCGGAAAAGCCGAAGTTGTAGCAAATTGATGAAACAACAATTACAATGTATTTGATGGTTTGCGGTGTGTCATAATTAAGAATGCCGTTAATTGCAATGCCGAAAACCATGAGAGGCCCGAGAAGTTTGCCGCATGCAGTTTTGCCTTTGTAGCGTGAAATGAGATAGTTGAGCGGCGAACCCATGAATTCGGCCGTGCCCGCAATTATATTCATTGAAATAAAGATGTTGTATGTGTCGGTTACGCTGACCATGAAATATTGGTCGGCATAGTTGCAGAAATATCTGCTCATTGAAAACAACAGGGTAATTGCAAAATACTGCCTGAAAGCCTTGCTTGCAAAAACAAGCTTATATTCATTGAAAAGATGTTTAAAATCAAGGGGTTCGTTTACCTGGTCTTTCGACGACGGTTCTTTGGTTTTGAAAAAGCTGACTATCGGGGACCACAGGAACCATATTGCAAGAACAATGCCAACCAGCATGTATTTTGATCTGTCACCTTCCGAAGGGGTGGGCAGCCCTGTGAGAGCGGTTTTGATGTTGAAACCGCTAAGCGCAAGTGCCGCAAAAACATAGGAAAGCACTTGACCCACGGAGTTCATCATATATTCAACAATTTTATACTGAGTGCGTTCAAAATAGCTTGGTGCAATTGTTGGCAGCATGGCGGTGTGAGGCACGCTCAAAAGAGTCATGAATGTGCAATACATCAGAGCTGCAAAAAGATACCACCACCAGGTTGCGTTTTCGTTTCCGCTCGAGGATATTCCAAAGGAAGTCCATTTGAAAAGATAGACTATTGCAAACGGAACGGCGGCAATAATTTTATATGGGCGGTGTCTGCCGAGCTTTGATTTGGTTCTGTCGGTAAGCATGCCGACTATCGGGTCGCTTATTGCGTCCCAAAGGCCTGAAATGAGGGAAATTCTGCCTGCGGCGCCTGTTTTCATGCCTTCAACATAAGCAAGAAACTGCTGATGAAATTGGTTTAGCGGATAGCCTGCGCCGCCTATGGTTATGTTGGCGCAGGTGTAGTTGACCATCGGGCGCAGAGTTTGTTTAACATCGCCCTCAAAGCCTGTTATTTCTTTTATTTTTGCGCCAAGACCCATTGATTCAGCCCCTTTAATTATATATTGGATAATTCTTCAAGCTTTCTGTCAACGTTTGACTGACCGATCCACATATCCTCCCATTTGTGGCCTGCAATCTGTTCAAGACGCTTTTTGTCGCCGATTGAGATTTCGCAGGTGCCCGTTTCGTGTTTTTGAGCAATAACAGATTGGATGATTTCGTGGTCGCGCTTCTTCATTTTGAATGTGAAGATAAGAATGAGAGAGGTGATTGCGAAAATAGCCGGAAGCCAGCTTACGATAAGTCTTAAACCGATTTCGGTTGAGCTGTTTAGCGCGGCATATTCAATCTTATCAAGATTGGTTGTGTCATAGCCGATAAACTGAAGGAAAAAGCCGAGAAAGCCCGTAACAAAGCTGTTGATGGTTTTCCTGACAAAGGAATAGAAGGTTGTGATAACTCCTTCACGTCTTCTGCCGGTGATAAGCTCATCAACGTCGGTAACATCGGGCTGAATGTTGTTGATAACAAAGCCGGGGCCTGAGAAGCCGAAGTTATAGAGAACGGCGGCTACGTAAAGAATGAAAACGGGTGTTTTTGGTGTCACAAAGCCGTTGAGCAGCAAACCCACTATCATCATCGGAGCCATAATGAAGCCGCAGGTGCGCTTGTCCATATATCTTGTGAGGAAATAGTTAAAGGGGCCGCCTACAATTTCAGCCACGCCGCCAACGGTGTTAAGAACGCTGAAGTGGCTGTATTTATCCGCTATGCTTCGGATGTAGAACTGGTCCGCATAGCTGTAAAAGCTTTTTGAGAATCCGTAGAAAAGGTTAATAAGGAAATACTGCCTGAATGCCTTGTTTTTGAAAACCTGAATATATTCCTTAATAAAATATTTGTAGTCAATGGGCGGATTTTTAAGGTCAAGAGAGCTCTTTTCTTTTGTTGAGAAGAATGTAACAAGCGGAGCCCAACAGAAATAGATAACAAATATTATGCCGCAGAGCAGATATTTGGGTCTGTCGGCGGGTGATGGGTTAACCATGTTTGTGCCGCCGAGAACAACGCTCATGAAAATGAATGACGGAAGCATTCCGAACATGTTGAAAATATATTCAACAATTTTGTATTGTGTTCTCTCAAAATATTTCGGAGCAACCGACGGAAGCATGGCAACGTGGGGAATGTTAATCATTGTGTAGCCCGAGCTGTAGATGAGCGATGCCATGAGATAATAAACAAAAAGTGCGTTTGCGTTGCCCGTTCCCGAAATGCCGAAGGAATACCATTTCATGAAATAACCGATTAAAAGCACGGGCAAGCCTGCGATAAGCCAGACTCTGTGTTTGCCGAATCGGGACTTTGTTCTGTCTGTGATAAATCCCATTGCAAGGTCGGTAACCGCATCGATAAAGCCGCTGATTGTGCTGATTAAGCCGGACATGCCGGTGCTCATTCCTTCAACAAAGTTAAGGAACTGCTGGTGATACATGCTTAATGGGTTGGTAACACCGCCTGTGGTGATGCATGCCGTGTTATAGCCGATAATGGGTCTTATATATTCCCATGTGTTGCCTTCAATGCCGACCGCATCTTTGATTTTATTTCCGAGTCCCAAAGAACAGACCTCCGTTCAAATTTGACATATATAAAATATATAATATCAAATAATGCTTTTGAGGTCAAGTTTAATTATAAATTTAAATTATCATATCTTTTAATAAAAACATGTTGAGATTTGCATTGAATGGTGATATAATATTATGAAATTATTTTCGAGGTGAGAGGATGAAAAGCAAGCAGGCTGTTTGGCAAATAGTTGCGGTTGTTGTTTCCGCCCTGCTGATTCTTTTCGGATATTTATATATAGTCGGTGACGGCACAATTTTCAAAGGGAGCCTTGACGGTGAAATAATTAAAGCTCGTGTTATACGTGTAACGGATGTTCAAACTCAGAATATCAGCGGTGAAAATGAGTTTGTAACAGTTAAATTCAAGGCGCAGGCCACCAACACCGATTTGCGAGGCAAAACAATTGACGCCGTGCAGGAGATTGATAAATCCTATGCGTTCAGTCCCCGTCAGGTTGAGCAGGGCGATAAGATTCTTATTGACAGCTACACCGAGAACGGTGAGCAGTTCTTTTATTTCGGCGATTTTATACGCATAACTCCGTTGATTTGGCTGTTAATCATCTTTTGCATTTTAGTTATTGTATTTTCTAAAATGCAGGGATTAAAAACTGTTGTTTCGCTTGGTTTTACATGCCTTTCCGTCTTTGTTGTGCTGATTCCCGCTATCCTTAACGGACATAATATTTATTTTTGGTCAATACTTGTTTGTATATTTATCACGGCAACGACTTTGTGTATTATAAGCGGCTTCAATGTTAAGGCTTTGTGCGCCGGCATTGGCTGCATAAGCGGCGTTATGTGCGCTGGCTTAATCACGGTTATAACGGATAGATTTTTGAATATGACGGGTCTGCTTGAAGAAGAATCAATATATCTGCTTCAGCTTTATCCGGATAATCCGATTAATCTAAAAGCAATTATTTTTGCAATGATAATTGTCGGCGCTGTGGGTGCGGTTATGGATGTTTCGATGTCTATTTCCTCATCGCTCTATGAACTGCGCATGAAATCTCCCGACATCCGCCCGAAAGAGTTGATGAAATCCGGCTTTACAATTGGCAGGGATATGATGGGAACAATGGCAAACACTCTTGTTTTGGCTTATATCGGCAGCTCGTTAACGAGTGTTTTGTTGCTTGTTGCATATAACTCAAGCATAGAGCAGGTTGTTAACCGTGAACTGATAGTTGCGGAAATTTTGCAGGCTCTGGCAGGCAGCATGGGAATGCTTTTAACCCTGCCACTCACGAGTGCTGTTTGCTCGGTAATCTATTATTTGAGGGAGGAGAGAAAAAATGCCTCTTGTTAATATGAAGCCGTTGCTTGAAAACGCCCGAAAAGACGGTTACGCTGTCGGCAGCTTCAGCGTGGCTAACATGGAAATGGTTTTGGGTGTTCTCAAGGCAGTCGAAGAAACAAGGAGCCCTGCCATAATTCAGATAGCAGAGGTGAGACTCAATCATTCTCCGCTTGAAATAATCGGTCCGCTTATGGTTGCCGCCGCAAAAAACAGCAGCATGCCTGTTGCTGTTCATTTTGACCACGGAAAGACAACCGAAAAAATAAAGCAGGCTCTTGACATCGGCTTTACAAGCGTTATGCTTGACGGTTCGCATCTGCCATTTGAGGAAAATGCAAGGATTACAGCTGAAACCAAGCTTCTCGCCGCAGAATACGGTGCGGATTGTGAGGGCGAAATCGGCTGTGTCGGTGGCAGCGAGGACGGCAGCGAGGATATTGCGATAAACTGCACCTCTCCTGCTCAGGCTCTTGAATTCTATGAAAAAACGGGTGTAGATGCTCTTGCTGTTGCAATCGGTAATGCTCACGGAAACTATAAGCAGGCTCCGAAACTTCGTTTTGATATTCTTGAACAGACGGCAAATCTTGTTAAAGTTCCGCTTGTGCTTCACGGCGGAACGGGGATTTTATCCGAAGATTTCAAAAAGTGCATAAAGCTTGGCATCAACAAAATAAACATAGCAACCGCAACCTTTGACAGCGTTGAACAAAATGTCAAAGCTGCTTATGAAAAAAGCGGAATCAAAGGCTATTATGATTTGCAGAGTGCAGAGATTGAGGGCGCATATCGCAACGCTCTTAAACATATAGAAATATTCGGATGTTCCATGAAAGGATGAAAGAAATGAGCTATATTGAATTCAACAAAAACAAGCCTCTTGACGTAATCCCTATCGGCAGAATTGCCATTGACTTTAACCCCACCGATATGAATATGCCTCTTTCAGAGAGCAGCAACTTCAACAAGTATGTCGGCGGTTCACCTGCAAACATTGCAGTCGGTCTTGCAAGGCTTGGCGCAAAGTGCGGCTTTATTGCAAGAGTTTCCGATGACCAGTTCGGCGACTATGTTGAAAATTATTTCAAAAATGACGGCATTGACGTTTCTCATGTTTTCAGATGCGAAAACGGCGAAAATCTCGGCCTGACTTTCACAGAAATTCTCAGCCCAACGCAGAGCAGCATTCTGATGTATCGTGAGGGCGTTGCAGATTTGCAGGTGTGTGTTGACGATGTTGACGAAGCGTATATCAAGCAGGCAAAGGCCGTTGTCATCTCGGGTACGGCGCTTTGCGCAAGCCCCTCAAGAGAGGCTGCTCTCAAAACTCTTTTCCTTGCGAAGAAAAACGGCGTAGTTGTTATTTTTGATATCGACTACAGAAGCTACACATGGAAAAATATGGATGAAATTTCGCTTTATTATTCTATCGCAGCTAAAAACAGCGACATCATTCTCGGCTCAAGAGAAGAGTTTGATCTTACCGAAGCTGTAGAAGGCGTTTGCGCAAGCGATGAGGAATCCGCAGCACGCTGGTTCTCATACGGCAATAAGATTGTTATCATTAAGCACGGCAAGGAAGGCTCCGTTGCTTATCTTGATGATGGTTCTGCTTACAAAGTTAAGCCCTTCCCCGTAAAGATGCTCAAGGGATTCGGCGGTGGTGACGGCTATGCGTCCGCATTCATTTATTCGCTCCTGGGCGGCAAGAGCGTTCCCGATGCGCTTGAATTTGCAACTGCATCCGCTTCAATGCTTGTTTCCGCACACAGCTGTTCGGCTGCAATGCCTTCAGCAGAGGCAGTTCAGGAATTCATCAACAAAACCAAGCCCACCTCAGGCGAGGTTATAGAGAAGATTAAATAAATTTAAAAAGCAGGGTGCATTAATTGCACCCTGCACAAACTGAATATTTCCGCCCGTGGCGCAGTTGGATAACGCAGCAGATTCCGATTCTGAAGAACGGGGGTTCGAATCCCTTCGGGCGGGCCATTATGAGTGTTAATAACGGATTCGAGTTATTAACACTCTCTTTTTGCTGAAAATTAAGTTTTTTATTGGTCGCAGACTTTTTACGGTCTGCGACCTTTCTTGTTTTATGCTGTCAGGTATTCAACTGCAACACCTTGCCGTATGTCAGCCTTGTAGTTTTCGCCTGAGGTTGGCAATTCAAGATAGCCCACAAATCGGTAATGGATAACTATTCTTTGAGTTCTGTTTTTACCTGCACCCTCAATCTCATGAACTTCAATTCGGTCAATCAGTTCGTGTAGCAGGGGTGCTGTTAGCGTTTCCAATTGCATAAACTTCCGTATTGCGGCTATAAAAATTTCTTTGCCTTTTTGCGTCTTTTCCAAAGAGCCAATCTGTGTGCGAAGCTCGGGAACCTTTGCTTTCAATTCAACTCTTTCAACCTCATACTTGTGGGACATACACATAAACCATTCATCTGTAACCTTGCCGCTTGAATTATCCTCATAAAGCTTGAGATAAAGCCTTTCAACCGTTTCAATTCTCTCAATAGTTTTCTTTAACTCGGCTTGCAAATGATTTTTCTGTGCAAGTATATCGGCATTGGTTTTATTTGAAAGAATTTCTGCAAACGCTTCTTCATCATACTCCATAAATGAAATTAACTTTCTCAACTCCATCAAAACAATCTGCTCTATTGCATCTGTTCTGACATAATGCCTGCTTTCACAGGTGCCACGATAATCCTTCTTGTAGTTGGAACAACTGAAGAAATGAATATCTTTGTTACGTGGATTGACGTGTGACCACAGCTTTTTACCACAATCAGCACAGTATAGAAAATCACAAAAGATGCTCTTTTCACCGTTTTCGGGCTTGGGTGCTCTACGTTTGGTTTTAGCATTTTTCTCCTGCACCATTTCAAAAACCGCTCTGTCAATAATAGGCTCATTGACGTCTTTGAATATCAGCCAGTTTTCACGGTCATTCATATACCGTCTTTTGTTTTTGAATGACTTTGAATAGGTTTTGAAATTAATCACATCACCGCAGTATTCTTGCTGATGCAGTATTCCTGACACGGTTGACGGCAACCATTTATACGGGTCCTCATAAGCCTTTTTGCCGCCTCTTCCGATACCTTTACTTTGCCAATATGCTCTCGGTTTCAGCACTTTGTTTTCGTGCAGAATGTGTGCAATCGTTTCATTGCCTTTACCCTCAAGACACATTTCAAAAATGCTTCTAACAACCTCGGCTGCCTCAACATCAATTACCCATTTCTTTGAGTTCAGCGGGTCTTTATTGTATCCGTAAGGCGGCTGTGCCAACGGTTCACCGCAGTTACCTCTGATACGACAAGCTGAACGGACCTTCTTTGAAATATCACGGGCATACATTTCGTTCATTATGTTTTTGAACGGTGCGATTTCGTTCTCGCCTTCTGCACTGTCAACCAAATCATTGATTGCAATAAATCTTATGTTGTGGTCGGGAAAGAAACTGTCCGTATAATGACCTACCGAAACATAATCTCTGCCGAGTCGGGATAGGTCTTTTACCATAATGGTGCTGATATATCCCATTTCAATATCGTCAAGCAAATCCTGAAATCCCGGGCGGTTGAAATTCGTGCCTGTGTAACCGTCGTCAACATAGTATTTAACATTAGACAGCCCCAATTCTTTTGCCTTCTGAGCGAGCAATTTCTTTTGATTGGCTATGGAGTTACTCTCTTTGTCTGTACGGTCATCTCTCGAAAGACGGCAGTACAGGGCAGTAATTCCTACATTGTTTGACTGCATTTATCCTCCTCTCCGGCAGTCGAACATACATATTCCGCTTGTATTGTATTTTTATCTTCGTCAGTTGTCAAATGTGCGAAATCGCTACCGATAAAATCTGATAATTTTTCTTTCAAAGTTTTGTTTTCTGTTTTGCTGAATTGAGTTGAAACAATATAGCGGACACCATTGATAATATATTCGTTAGAATTGTTATCTTTGTTGAGTTTTAGTTCAGCACGGGTATTGCCGATTGTTTCATTAAACTTTGATTTTATAATTTGCCAAAATCTCATCATCTTGCCTCCCGATTTCTCTTTTTCTGTAAATACTTCGCATAGTATTCACAAGCCTTGATTATGAACTCTTGCATTTGTCTTTCATAAGCTTTCGGAGAATATTTCTGTAACCGTTCCATAGACATCTTGAACATCGGTTTTTGATTAGCTTTCTCCTCGTTCATAATATTGTTAATTGAGTTTTCGTTCAGTTCTCCCGATTGGAATAGCTTTCGCATTCTGTTCGCTTGAGAATATGACGGAGTACATTCTGTTTCCTCAATTATTCCCAATAATTCATACTGTTTGGAATCATCAAGATACGACAGTTCAACTGCAACGGAAAATGCGATTTTGTTTTCATCAACCATAGTAAGCAGTTCGGGAATAAGCATAGTCAGACGGATATATCGTTGCACCTGTCTGCCGCTGTCGGTATCAGAAACGCTTTCTCTTGACTTGTGGACAGCTTGTCCACAAGTTAAATCTGTCCTCTTGCCCTGTGCTTTCACAGCATCAAGTTTCAGCTTGTACGCCTTTGCTTTTTCACTCGGTAAAATATGTTCTCTGTGCAGGTTGCTGTCAACAAGCATAATAGCCGCTTCTTCTCTGCTCACATCACAAACGGTAACGGCTACAGCTTCAAGATTAAGCATACGGGCGGCGTGTAATCTGCGGTGTCCCGAGATTACTTCAAATTTACCTTTATCCTCCGTAGGTCTGACAACAAGGGGTGAGATTATGCCGTTCTCACTTATGCTGTCGAGCAGCGATTC
>JAZNPT010000032.1:0-76384 GCA_045589815.1 Acutalibacteraceae bacterium | reverse complement strand
ACCTGATACAACACTATTGAATTGGGATTATCCGCCTTTATTTCGTTGTATTCATCCAAGAAACTGTTACGGCTGATTTCGACATTTGCGGAAGTTTCTTTTTCAAACTCCTTGGCTTCTTCAACAAGAGCCTGCATAGTTTCAAGTGAACATTCGGTATAATCAGGTTGCTCGTGAAAATACTCGTTTGCACCGTCAAAAAACTCACTGCCGTAGTCTGCAAATTCCTGTTGGCTTACTGTGCCGAGATAATCAAAGAAGTCTTTGAAATCTGCGTGCTTCTGTGCAGCCTCCAGAACAACCTCAAAATGGAAACTGTTTGTAAAAAACTGTCCTTTACCGTCATTACCATCAGGGTTGTAATACATCCACGAAACAATTTCTTTATCACGGTCAACATAAAAAGCATCGTCATAGAGTACATCTGCAACAGCAGCGTGTCCGTCATCATATTCAGACGGCTCTTGCACCTCATCTAATGAGGGGGGAGAATACCTGTCTATAACCCCCTTATCTAATGCCATAACTACTGCTTCAATGTTGTTTTCAAGAAGTCTTTTTGTGGCATAGCTAAGGTTGAAATCAAGAACCTGACAACAGGGCGTGAAAACATTTCCGTAAAGGTTTTTTCCCGGTGCGGTATAGTTTGTGACCTTTGCAAGAATTTCAGCATCCTTGCCGAATGCGTTATAAAATCCTCTTGTGTGTAAAAGAACAACACTATCCGGGTTTTCCTTTTGTACTTGTTCGTATTGAAGTAAGAAATCGGGTTTACCGCTTTCGTCAATTTCTGTTTCGGCTTCGTCTTTAACGGCAGGTCTTTCAACATCAACTTCTATTCTCAAATGATTATTTGCAGGATTTTCTCTTACTCTTTTCTCAAATACTGCTTTTGAAAATTCTTCCGTGAAAAGAGGATATTGGATGTTGCTGAGTATAACGGGGTCTTCAAGTGAAAGAATAGTGTACTCATCCGCACCGATATATACGGTATCGCCGAGATTATATTCATATCTGTATTCTTTTGGTGTTTCTTTTTCCTCGGGAGCATCACGGAGAAGCTGACGAATTTCACTTTCTTTTTTCCACTCAGCCTCTTGTGCCAATCTGTTTTCAAGCCATTGCGGATACATTTCTTTTTCTTTTGGGTTTAAGTATCTGTCAGCCTTTATAAGTGTCGAAAGACGGCTTTCAACATAATTCCACTTCAACAAAACTCGTCTTGGAGGAACACTGTAATGGTCAGATATTTCAATACCTTTTGAGTCGTGACCTTCCCAAAATCCACTTCCGGGAAGTGCATCTGAATGACCGCCTGTTCCGTATTCGTTTTTAAGGAACTTAATGTTTTCATCTTTTGAAAGGCTTTCGGCAAACTGCCTGTAAATACGCATTTTACCTTCGCTGAAATCACTACCGCCGCAAAGCACATAATCAACGGCAGATTGAGGCAGAAACAAAGGAGCTTCATTCTTTACTGCCGTGCCGATAAGTTCCATTTGCTTTTCAACACCGGGTAAAAGCAAAGCCTGAGGCTCTGTCCATTCCTCCATAAGCATAAGTCCAAAAACACTTCGTTCAATCTGGAACCATTTTTCCCACGCTTCACGGAGTTCAGTTCCGTCATTACGCCATAATCTAATGGCATCGGAATAGGCTTCAAAGCCTGCTCTTACACCATTGGAAAGTGTAATTTCATAGGGTGTTGAATTAAAGAAAGACATAATAAAATCGCTACGTTCTTTTTTGTCAGGATGACTTTCATAAAACGCAGCGATTTCCTCTGTATGCGGAGTTAAATAGGTTTTAATTAACTCACTTTTTTCTTTGTCTTGGTGAAAATACTCGACACCGTTCCAACGGGCATCGAAATCGTGATTACTTAACTGTAAATCAGTTCCTTGAGTACCGTTTCCTCGGCTGCCTGTTTGATGTTGTTCATCAACTGTACCCACCTCATCTGGTCGGTTTCCTTCAAGGCTTCCGTTACTCCTTCGGCTTTCATCATCTGTTCGGTCAACTGTTCCAACATCTTCTGAGCCTGCTGTTCTGTTTCCGAAAGATGTTTCGTCAGTTCGCCCTTCGTCAGCAGAATGTTGAATAACACTCTCTTGTGATTCATCAGGGAGTTTTTCCTCATCGTAGCGTACTTGCCAAGTGTAACGTTCATTTCCTCTTTCGGAAGTGTGATGTTCGGGATTCTGTAATCTCCGACCTGTCTGTAAGTTATCTGTGACATCCTCATTACTCCTTTCGGTGTCTGTTTTTTGTTTTGCACCCTCATCATATCCGAAATTGTATGAATTGACAAATGTGCGATTTTTATTTTTTTCTTCCCTTTGAAGAGCTTTTACTGTTGTTTCAATTTCACGAAGTCCCATTTCGGCTATTTCGCTTGTAGCGGAGCCTAATGCAACTATTGTTTCGTGAGTGTTGAAATTATAGAGGTCTTTGAAATCCTCGGGGTCATAGAAATCGTCAGCGTTAATACCGCACCTTGTCATCATCATATATCCGATACTGCTGACAAGAGTATTTCTCAACACAGACCTTATATTATCCTCGTCAAAATCTTCAAGGAAACTGCCGTGTTTAACCTCATCCAAGCTGTAGAGATAATCAAGGATATTATCATCAACCATATTCTGTGCAGTATCATCAATGATTGAAGCAAGTGAGCCGTCACCGACATCACCGAAGGCATTTTCAAGAGCCTCGGCTATTTCAGCTTCAAATCTTTCTTCTACCTGCCAAGACGGTACTTCTATGTTTTGTCTTGAATTGGTATCAGACACATCAAAAACATATCGAAGTTTAGGATATGTGCTTGAATGATTTAACAAAGCGATACCTGTTGCACCTCGGTTTACCCAACGGTTGAATTTTTCATTCCAAAAGCTGATTTCCGCACAAGCGGTTGCTTCGGGCTTTTGAGCAAAGATAAGGATTTGGTCGGGGAAACTGTATTTATAGTTATTTGCTGCAGTTCTCAAAAACGAAGTCCAATTCTGCTGATTTTCAGTAGCCTTAATAACCTCATCATTGAATACGGCAGTTACAATTTGCAGTTTACTTGCCAATCAAGCCACCTCACTTTTCATTGGTTTTAGCAAGATAAGAGAATAACTTATTCGACTTAACGCTTTCCTGCAACTGCTGAATTTCAATAATATCCGTAAAGGATATATCATCAATTACGGCAATGTCCTTGGGCGTGAGCTTCTTTATATCTTCCTCTGTGGTATATCCGAGAGAAATGAGTTTTTCAAGGAGTTTCAACCTTTTGGTTACTTCGTTTGGTATTTTCGCCATTCTTCTTTACCTTCCTTTCTTCAAAATCTTTATAAACTCGTTTCCAACAGATATTGCAAACATTCTCGTTGTGGTATCTGCATTTTCTGCAACCGAGTTTATTCATATTAACCTTCATGGTGTCCGATAACATTTCTCGTCATCGTGCATCACCTCGGTCTTTGTGTTTTGTTTTAACGGGGGTGCCGTTGTCATCATAGTTGTGAGGGTCTGCTTCGGGAGTGTACCAACCTTTTAAAGAGCCTGCGAGCATTGCTGCTTCCTGTGCTTTGGTTACCCCCATTTCGCTGTTATGACCGTCAGCAAGTTCTCTGTTCCTTTCGGGTGAGTTGTTGCTGTCGTTTACATCTGAATGTTCGTTTTCGCCCTTTGTGATAATAACGAGATGACCGTTTTCGGGTGAAACGGAATAGCACCTTTCGGGAAGTGATGAACGCAAGGGAATAACCTTACTGCCGTTTCTTCCCATTATCTCGGCAAACTCACAGATGTGATAAAGTCTGTCACCGACCTCTGTGTGGTACTCGTCAATAAATCTGCAATATTTATCGACCTTTTCACCGTCAAGGCGAAGGATTCTGATTTTATCACCGTCGGGAATGGTGAAAACAGGTCTGTATGAGGGAGTAATAAAGCGGATACCCTTACTTGCCTGAACAAGATGTGTTTCAAAATACTGCTTTACAAAACAGTAGCAGTAAAGGTTGTATTCTCCTTGCCTCGGATTGAGCCTTAAAAGATAAGTATGCTTATCTGTATCAACTCTTACGCCGTAATACTGATTATCTGCACCGCTGTACTGCTTTGCGTGTTCGTGACAATAACGGCTGAGCCTTGTTCTGTCATTGAGCAGTCTGCCGTAGGTATCATCAAGGCGGAGTGCATTGATAACATCGTCAAATTCCTTTTTGAACTCATCTGTCTTGAAGAAAGTACAGACGTCATTCCAAGTGGAATTGAACTCTTGTCCGTTATATCCCATATCCGCACGGAGATAACCTATGCAGCCTGTCTGCTGATATAACTGCTGACTTTGTCTGAATGTGTATTTTTCAAGATTGGTAGTTATAGGTGTTACATACAAATCCGTCATCTTGCATCCCTTTCCATTCTTCTGTCTGCACGCTCTTTCAGTACCTTTTCAAGACCTTCCTTTGCCCAATCGGGGAGCTTGTCTTTTTCAATAGTACCGAGAACATCCTGACGTTTGAACTGCACGGATTCTCCCGTGTAAAGATTAGTACAGAAACACGCTGTACCTCTTGAATTTGCAGACGAGCCAAAACCGCCCGTACAAAGACAAAGCTGATTTACAGAAATTCTGTATTCGGGTTTGAATATATCTGCCTTTATAACTACAACCTTGTCTTTGATTGACTGTCTGTAGTCAACAGCTTCGCAATCTTCGGCAGTAAGCGGAGTTTTATCAACAGAGATCTTTGCGTTTTCTTCCATTACTCTGTCTGCTTCTGCCGCAATCCTTTCTGCAAAGATTTTTGCAAGTTCGGCAAAATCATCACCAATGAGAACATCATTGTATCTTGTGAAAATACCGTTGTGTTCGCAGCTGGCAACAAGATAAATCATATTGTCGGGTGCATTGGGATTTTCGCCGAGTATAATTTCGGTTTTACCGATTTCAAAGGCTTGGGTTATCTCATAACCCTCAACCACTCTTTTTTCACTCAATATCTTCAACTCCTTCCATAAGTGTTTTACCGTATTGAGTAAGTGCGTAAAAATTCGCGTGGTCAAACTTGGATTTTCTGAACTGCTTGACCGTAATGATGTTTGCTTTTACAAGTCGTTTAATCGCATTTCGCACAGCCTTTTCACCCATAAAGGGGAAAGTGCCTGTCAGAGATTTTTGTGTTATGCGTACAAAAGGTCTGTCCTCAAACTTGGTGTCTGTATGCGTTAAACGGTAGTTGATAAAGCCAGCAATAAGTGCGGAATTGATACCGTGCTTTATTGCAATAGTGTTGCTGTAGTTACATACCATTTATATATTTACCTCCAAAAAGTTAAGGGCAGCCTTTTGACTGCCCTTTAGTGTTTATCTTCCGACATACCAATCATCGTAGGCTGATTCGGAAATGTTGATTGTGTTTGTGTTTATCGTTCTTGTAATCATACCTGCAGGTGTCCAACAGTCGCTTTGAGTTATACTCATAATATACTTTCCGTTGGGATACCAAACGGGTGTGAAATGAACTCTGCCGTATGTTCCGTTAGGTCTGAATTTCCACTCGCTTGATACCAAATCAAGTGTTCGGTATTCACCGTTTTTGGTTGAGTAGTCAAATTCGGGCATAAGAGCATAGGCAAACTGCGGTTTTGTGTATGCCGCCGATGACGGCATAGTGTAACCCGAAACGGATTTATTGTTATTCATTAGTGCCAAGGATAAGCCGTAACCCGATTTCATAGTCCAAGAACTGCCGTTTTTAACAGCCGTTGAGCCTGTTGCGGGTGTGAGAGTTGCGGAACTGTCTGCAATACCTACGGCATAGCTTACCTTCTTAAATGCACCCGATGAATAAGTCCATTCCCACCAAGAAGCAGAATAGCTCTTGTTGTCCTTTGACAGAGGAATGGTAAATCCTGCGGGTTTGGTCTTTTCAAACTGTGTATCGTTTGTTTCAGATACAGTTGCAGGTGTTGTGGTATAGTTTGCGGATGAAAGGTTGTATGATACACCGTCCTCGATGATTTCACCCGTAATCTTTACCTTTGCACCGTTCAGACCTGCAGGAACTTTCCACTTGAAATACACAAGATTGTTTTCAAGACCGGGAACAACAGCCTGTGTTTTGGTATATGTGGCTATCTGTTTTGAGCCGTTATATACCTTAAACAGAATAGATATGTTGTTGCTCGGTGTGTAATCATCCGTGTAAGTGTTGTTGAGCCAAAAGCTCGTAATTACCTCGGTGTTCTCACGGTAGTCTGCATTTTGTGCAATAGGCGTAAGTGTCAGCGGATGCCGTACTTTACACTTCAATGTCAATTCGTTGTTTTTACCGTTGGTTTCGTATTGAGTGTTATATATGCCCATACCTTCAAGATAGATGCCGCCCCAAAAGTCGAATGTTCTCTTGTTCGGCACTACAAAATCGTAACCGGGAAGAAAAGCGGTAGAATTTGGCGAGAGTGAATATACACCGTTAATTAGTGTTCTGTCATCTCTGTAGCCGTTGATATATACTCTTGAATCCGTGTGATTTTTATAGATATAACTAACCTGTACTGTTTCACCTGCGGTAAGGTCATACGGGTCAAGTCTTATGCCCGTTCCCTTTCTCTTGAACTGAATTTCATACAGTTCAATGTCACAAGGAATAACGGGTATCTCAATCCAAGTGGTTTCGTGAGTGTGTTCTTTATCCTTTGCCCACCAAGTTTCAAGTTTAAACCTCAATGTGCTGTTCGTTACTTTTGGTATGGTATATGGATTAAGAACACTGCTTATACCCGTAGATGATTTGCTGCTTATGCCACGGTTGTTTGTACTCGCATCATAACCGCTGTTTTCGCTATAGGCATTAACCCATTCAGTACCGTTGTAGTAATACAAAGAACCTCTCATACAGACACGGGGACTCCAAGTGCTGTCTGTTCCGTAGTAGTATTCAATGCGAGCGTGCTGACCGTGATATACCTTGCCGTAAAGACCGTTCTTGCCGTTATACGCAACATATCCGCCCTCATATCCTCGGATCTTAACCTCATTTCTGTGAAGAACAGGTTTTATGGGGATATAGAAGGTTTCAACTGTACCGCTTTTAAGAACATTACCTTCAGCATCAATCCAATCCATTTTGGCTTGGATTTCGTAAGCCTCAATATCTGCGGTTACGGTTTTGTATTTATCCGTGAACTGAACAGGAAACCACAGTGATGATGAATTATCTGAGGTGAGATTTACATCTCTTGTAATCCAATCACCGCCGTTCTTGACATACTGCCTTACCCTTATGTTCTGTGTTTCATAGGGGAAATACACATTAAACCATACAGTATCTCCAATGGTGGCATAACCGTTTTTGTACTCGTATTCATCAAAGGTTGAACCCGTGCTTATACCGAACAGCTTTGCCTTATCACTCTTGTTTCCGCTGTAAGCATCACATTCCTTTACATCAAGAACAGGGTCATAAATCCACTGTGCATAAAGAGTAACGGTTGAGCCGTTGACGGATGAAAGATTTTTAACCTTCTGCTTGTCGGTATATGACGTTCCTGTACCGTTTGCCTTTGTGTTCCAACCCGTAAACTTGTATTCGCTCTTGGTAAATCCGTTTGCGGTAAGTGCTTTTTCAACATTATAGGTCATAGTCATAGAAGCGGTTGAGCCTCCTGTATTACCGTTTCCGTTGAACTGAACTGTGTAAGTTGCAGGTTTCCACTTTGCATAAAGTGTAACAGTACCGCCGTTGGTTGAAGTCAGATTGTTTACCTGCTGTTTGTCGGAATAGATTGTACCCGTGCCGTCAGCATAGGTACTCCAACCGTTGAACACATAACCCGTTTTTGTAAATCCGTTAGCGGTAAGGTTTTTCGGAGTTCCGTATCTCATAGACATTGAAGCGGTAGAGCCGCCCGTGTTTCCGTTACCGTTAAAGTTAATGGTATATGAGTTCGGATTCCACTGTGCATAGAGATATACCGTTCCGCCTGCGGTTGAGGAAAGATTTGTTACCGTCTGTTTATCCGAGTAAGATGTTCCCGTACCGCTTGAATTGGTGTTCCAATTCTTAAAGGTGTGTCCCGTCTTTGTAAATCCGTTTGCACGGAGAGTTACCGAGGCGTTGAAATTCACCGACATTGAAGCGGTAGAGCCACCTGTGTGTCCGTTACCGTTAAACGCAATAGAATAGTTACTGACCGTCCATTGAGCATAAAGAGTAACAGTTCCGCCGTTGGTAGAGGTCAGATTTTTAACCGATTCTCTGTTGACATAACTTGTTCCCGTGCCGTTGGCTTTCGTATTCCAACCTGCAAAGGCATAACCGGATTTTGTAAATCCGTTGGCTGTGAGGTTTTTGGAAACATCGTATGTCATACTCATTGAAGCGGTTGAGCCGCTTGTACTTCCGTTACCGTTGAATCTGATAGTATAGGTATTAGGCTCCCACTGTGCATAGAGTGTGAGCGAAGTGTCACCGCTTGTAATACCCGATTTCAAATCCGTAGGTTTAATTGAGGAATCGTCTTGGTCGAACAGAGTTCCGCCCCAAGAATATTTACCCCATTTGGTAAAGGTATATCCTGTGCGATAAAGACCGAAGGTTGAAGCATTACAAAGACCGCCTGACTTGGTGTTATTATAAGTCCATTTATCCGTGAACTTTGAATAAGGAGAAGCGGTGTAAATCGTATCCAAAAGCAACCTGTAGCTTGAGTTGCTCAAAGAGCCGTCATTAGCATCGTAATGAACTTCAAGTACGGCAGGACGCCATTGTGCATACAGGGTTATTGTACCACCTGCCGAGGTCAGATTCTTTACATACTCACGGTTATCATAGCTCGTTCCCGTACCGCCGGACTTTGTGTTCCATCCGACAAACTCATAACCCGTCTTTTTGAAACTGTTTGAATTTAGTCGGGTTGAAGTTCCGACAGTAATTGTCTGATTAGACATTGAGCCGCTTGTATTTCCGTTGCCGTTAAATTTAACGGTATAGGTTGAACTCGTTGTACTTGATGAGCCTGATGATGAAGAACTGCCGCTTGTTTCTTGATATGCGATACCGACACCATAACCTTTGTTAATGATATTATAGAATGTTTCTTTACTGCTGCTTCCGATTGAAGAAGCGGAAGTCCAAAGACCTTGTCCGTCAGGTGTATAAAGTGCATTGGGATAAACTCTGTTTGTGTATGAAGCGATAAATCCCCAAGTAGCAGAGGTGTTACTTGTACCACCGTTACTTGATGCACCGAGGATATATTTGCCGTATAAAGCTGTTTCAGTTACGGTGATGGAGTGATAAACACTCTCCAGCCTTATATCGTAAATCGGCTCAACAATAACTTTATCGCCCTTTGACATATTTGCTACACTACCGACACCGAGCAGGGAAAGAACTTTATTGATATTGTTTTCATTGTTCTGCCAAGTTTCCATTCCCGAAGGTGCAGGCAGGGTTGTTGAAAAGCCTTGTGAGCTTTCTTTGTAGCAATTCGTGGTGCTTCTTGCCGTTGTAAAGCCGTTGTTCTGTTTGGATATAAGCTGTTTTTTATTATTCTTTGTGCTGAACTTATATCCGTCCGTGTATCCGAGATTACCGTAACTTGTGTTTCGGAACACGTCAATAACCTTGCTGACCTTCATCGAACCCGATGAGGTTACAGCGCTGAAACGATAACCTATACAGTTATCGCTTGTTGTTCTGATTGCGTATCCGTTAGGTGATGCTGATGAAGTACCGCCCGTGCCGCCTGCAGAACTGCCGTCCCAAGACAAAGCAAAGGCATTTGTGGGTATCATGCAGAGTAGAGAACACACAACCAAGATAATAGATATTACTCGTTTAATACTAATCATCTCCTTCTTAAAAAACAAAAAAATGACCTGACATTACATCAGGTCATCATCTCTTTTGGTTTAGTGCGAGTGGCAGGTTTTACCCTTAACCGCACCGTGACAAATCTCGCAAACAGTATCTTCAACATATCTTACGCAAGTTCCGTTTGAGCCGTCACCGATTTTCTTACCGCAGGTACTGCAATAAACGGTGGGGTCATTCTTTATTGTGTATTTGGGACACTTGGTAATATCGTAGCAGGAGTTACCCCATTCATCAACCGCATAGAAGCTCTTACAGGTGTGAGAGCCGCAGATTGAGCAGCCTTTCTTTTCAAGGCTTACGATGAAATCGTGAGTTTCCTTGCTGTCACAGTTATGTTTCTTGACACCGCAGTTATAGGCATTTGCATCGTCATCGCCGATGATTACAATACCGGGACCGTCATTCGGTTTTACTGCTTCCGCCTGCTTATTCGTTGTTTTTTCGACTGAGCCGTGATTATCAGGCTTTGTCATTTTTTCGGGTGCAGCGAGAGTTATCATATTCTCGTCAACCTTCTTCGATTCCTCAACATACAGATTTGTTCCGATGGTTATGTCCTCAAGGTTGAGATTATCGTTATCGGTGACGTGCTGTGTGGTTGAGGTAGTCGTTTCTGTGTCTGTATCCTTACCGCAGGACTTGCCGAAAAGTGCAAATATAAGTGCAAGAATTATCAGCAGTACCGCCACAAGGATAAAGATGGTTTTGTTGCTATGCTTTGAGTTTGAATTGTCTTTCATTTTCTTTTGCCTCCTAAACAATTAAAATTTTTCGGTTAATATTGATACAATTTCTATCGGTACATTTGCAGTCGTAACCGTTTTCCCTGCAAACTGTATCGGCACAGAAACGGTATATCTGACACATATTTCAAGCTGATTATCCTTTTGAAAACTCATTTGAGGAAGTGTCATTGAATATTGCAGATTGCCGTCTGTGTCATAACTATACAGCGTATCGGCAGATAAATCCAATGTGCAAAATTCACAGAGCTTTTCTGTGTATTCGGGAAAATCAAGTGTTTCGGTGTAGTCGTTACCTTGCTTTATGCTGTTGAATATGAGAGTGGAATTTGTGGTGACGAAATTATCCAAAACAACCTTGCTGTTTTCCCGTGTGACATTGATAACCGAGATTGCGGATGCATAAGTGAAAATGCTCGAGAAGATAGCGACAATTACGATGATTAGTACACATATTGATACATAGCCTTCGCCCTTGGTGTCTTTTAATATCTTCATTTTCCGTCACCTACTTCCAATACTTTTCCGAAATACCCGACCTTGTACTTTGTACTGTAATGGGTATTTTAAAAGCTCCGACACCTTGCACATAGGTATGAACAGAGATTGTCAGAGTCATCGTATCCCCAAGCTGCACACGCTGGTATGTTTCGTTATAGTATTCTGTTGCAGAAGTGGTTACATCAAAATCAAAGAAAGTGCCTTTGAGTTCCTCACACCGTTCCTCAAACTCATCACCGAATGAGCCTGTAAATGCGGCAGTTTCAATAAGCTGTCCGCAGATCTCGTCCATATCCTGCTTGAGTGTTAAAAAGGAATAGATGTTAAGGGTTACTACAAGCACCATCATAAGTGCAATTAAGCCGATAGCTACATCAATATAGCCTTCGCCCTTTCGGGAAGTAATAAGTTTCTTCATATCCTTTCACCTCCGTTATCCGAAAAGAACGCCGACAGAACTGATAATCTGTGAGATGATGACAACAACATACATAAGCATAAAGCAGACAAGCAAACTCATTGAGAGTTTCTTTGTCTTTTTGGGTATCTTCTGTGCTTCAAGCCTTAACTGCTGTCTTTGAATATCCGCAAACTTCATTGAGAGAGATGACCAATAAACCGTGTTATCATCACCTCTGACAAGAGCAATAAGTCCTCGGCATACATCACTCATAAGCGGTGAGCCTACTCTTGATTCAAGTCTTGTTATGGCAACTTCAAGATTACCGGAACGCATATCCGCTACTGTAATGTCAAGCTCGTGTTTGAGTTCGGGACAAGCGTGAGGTGCAAATGATTTAAGCATACCAAGTACATCCTTGTTGTGAGATATACTCTTTTCAATCTTGAATACAAGGCGTGGAAGCTCATACTCGATTTTGGCTCTCTTTGCTTTAATTCGGTTTGCAATTCCTTTCATATTCATTCGGTAAAGAATAAATGCAAGGAAAAGAATTACGGGAGAAAGAATAGGGAATATGAAAAGCATCGGTATTGCGAAGATACCGACAATAAGGGATTTAACAATAGCATTAGCCATAAACATTTCGGGGGAAATGTTCATCTGTGCCGTTCTCAAATCCGATTCAAGCTGCATACGCTTGAACTCGTTAAGGTGTATTTTCTTTGCGATAAATGAGGCTATGTTTGAAAGCCATACATCAAGGCTGCTCGTCTTTTCCTTCTGCTGTTTTGCAAGGTTATTGACAGCCTTTGAAGTTCGCATATACGGAATGCGGTAAATGTCTGCCAAGATAAAATATGCGGCAATACCGCAGAACACTCCTGTTATAACTCCAACCATTTAACCGCCTCCTTTACCGTTTGTACTCTACGGGTTTTGTGTATTTGAGCATAAACATATAGGTTATGAGAATAACCGCACCGCATACGCCGAGTACAACCTTACCCGCAGTTTCGTACATAAGAGTGTGAAACCAATCCTTGTTAAGAACATAGAGCAGGGGTATGTTACCCACAACAAGACCTACCATTGTGTAGTATTCCGTTCTTACCGCTGACATCATTGTGTTGAGTTCGCTGTTTACTATTCTGACATCGGTGAGTTTTGTAACTATGGGCAACAGAGTATCTTTGAGAGCTCTGTCATCTTGGCACTGAATGAGAGTATCGCACCATTCGTGGAATATCTCATTATCCACCTTTGATTTAAGGTTTCTCAAAGCCTGTTTTGTGTTTGATGAAACAGCCATAGCATCACCCACAAATGCGGTGAAGCATTCTTTCAGCGGAGGTCTGATATATGCAAGATTTTCATTTACCGCCGAAACAATATCCGAGTTTCTGTTGTATGAGGTTGTGATGATTGAAAGAGTTGTTTCCAACTCATCCTGTATATGTTTGTTGTAATACGAAAGAGTGTTTCTTACATATATAAAAGGTATCATCGCAAACGCAACAGCTAACACCGGAACAAGGAATACGTTATCAATAAGGATAGCAACAACCGCACCTGCCGCTAAAAGGACAAGTGAAGCAGAACAGACAAGGGCAAACTTACCCGATTTGCCCGTTGCTTCAAGTGCTGACTGAACATAAATGAGCCTGCTGCCCAGGCTCTTTTTCTTTTTGCCCGCCCTCAAAGCTCTCGCTTTTTCTCGCAGAGAACTCTTTGGGGTTGTTATCTTCATTAAGTCATCTGAAATCTGTGTAGGCGTTAAGCCGAGAAAACAGACAATAGCAATAATGAGAAAAACAGAGGCTATCATAGGAAAAATCATTCATATTCAGCCCCTTTCTTCAAGAATTTGTTGAGTTCCTCCTGCGGAACGCCAAACTGAAGAAGTTTCCTTTTGAGGTTGTCTGACATTATTTCCGGCTGTTCAAAATATCCCTCGGTTACATATCTGCCGTTCACTATCTCGTTCTTGGTGATGTTAAATCTGAACAAGGTGTGATAGAGCCTTTCACCGTTGGGAAGTATCTCACATTCGGAAATATCCATTATCTTTCTTTGGTTGTTTTCAAGTTTGTGGGTATATACGACAATGGGGAATGCCTGTCCTGCCTGCATAAGTGAGGTCTTGAAGTCAATGGGAAAACGCTTCTGACAAAGCAGGGCAATTCTCATATGTGCGGAATCTGCAGCAAATGCGTGAACTGTTGATACAACCGTGTGTCCCGTAAGACTTGCTTCAACTGCTGAATAACATTCAACATCTCGCATTTCGCCGACACATACTATATCGGGGTTAAAACGAAGTGAAGCAACAACAAGGTCTTCCTGCGTTATGTCATAAGTTTCATTTTCGGAAGGACGGGACAAGGTGTGAACAACATTGTTCACTACCTTTCCGCCCCTTGTTTTTACAAGACTTAATTCTCTTGAACCGCTTTCAATGGTAAACACACGCTTACCGTTGGGGATAGTGGATAAAAGAGCATTAAGAAGTGTTGTTTTACCCGAACTTGTTGCACCCGCAACAACGGTGGATACACCGTATCTTAAACACATACAAAGGAAGTCCATCATCTTCTCGGTGGCATTGCCCGATTTGATAATCTCTTTCTTGTTGACTCTTGAAGGATGCAAAAGTCTGATTGAAACGCTTACGCCGATTTCATCATCAACAATAGGCTCTTTGAGAGCAGTAATTCGGGTATTGTTGGGTAAGTGTCCCTGTGACATAGGTGTGGAATTGTCGATAATCATTCCCGAGTGGTGAAGCAAACGCTTTACAATATCTACAGCGTGGCTCAGTGAATAGAAATGTTCCTTTGCCTTTTCTGTTTTACCGTTTGTGTAGGTAATCGCAATATCGTTCCAAGCGTTTATGTTGATTTCTTCAATTCTGTCCTTGCCGAGATACTTTGTGAGGATTGAGTATTCCGCCATTTCGGAATACAGCTTATCGCAAAGTTCTGAAAAGGTAAGTCCTTCAACAGTATAATTGGAATCACGGACAAACTTTTCGATATATGACCTTAACTGTGAGAGTTTGTTTGTGTCGGTCAAAGCCGCTGCATATCGGGAGGAGATGTGTTCCTGCGTCATTGACAGCAGCGGCACAAAATCAATGTTTTGCTGTATCATCTCTTATTCTCCCTTTGAAAAAAGTGTGCCGTCTTTCTTTTTCTTGAAAAGAATACTGCCTACTGCGGTTGCAGCAGATGTGATAAGTGTAGCAATAGCGGGAACTGCTGACTCGGCACCCGTGTCGGGAATGTCAGGGTTGTTGTAGCCGTCGGGAGCAGTATTGTTATTACCGTTGTTATCACCGTCAAGTTCACCGTTTACAAGACCACCGAGAATACCGCCGATAAGGTTATTAAGGTCATCGGGAATTGTGATTACCTCATCACCGGGGTTAGGTGTGCCGTTATTGTTGTTATCGTTATCGGTGTCATCACCTTCAATGATTGTACCTGCATCGCCGACTCCGTCACCGTCTGTGGTATCTTCATCGGGAGTATCAGTAGGTGTTTCATTGTTATCGGCATTATCTTCATCGGGATTGTCATTGTTTTCGGTGTTTTCATCTGTAGTACCTTCGCCGTTTGCACCGTCATCGGTTGTTGCATCACCGGGAGTTGCTTCCTCATCGGTGTTACCGTCATCTGTTGTACTGTCATCGGGTGTTTCAGTGTTGTCTGTTGTTTCATCACCGTCGGCGGGTGTATCGGTTGTATCACCGTTTTCGGGAGTTTCTGTTGTGTCAGAGTTATCCTCGTTTGTTGTATCGTCAGAGCCGTCAGTTGTTTCATCGTCAGAACTGTCGGTTGTGGTATCTTCTGTTGAGGGGTTGCTGACATCGGTTGTATCTTCGCCGTCGGCATTGTCTGTGGTTGTGCTTTCGGGAAGTGTTGTGTCCGTGCTGTCGGTTGCAGGTGTTTCAGTTGTTTCTGCGGCATAGGCGGTTACTGCACCGAAGCATACAAGGATTGAGAGTGCTGTGAGAATACAAATAAATTTTTTCATAAGATTATAATTCCTTTCTTTATTACATTATTTGATAAATGAGATTTGAGAGTTCTTTGCGATACTTCTTGTCGTTTACTCTCATATATAACTGACCGTCAAGAAGCTGCTGTCTTACCTGTCTGGAATAAGGTAAGGTGCAGGACACATTTTTGAGATGTGCTTTCACATCTTCAATCGGCAGAAAGAGGTCATTGTCGGTTGAGTTTATTACCTTAAAACTTCTGTCATCGTCACTGCCGAAAAGTCCTTTGTTTGCGGTGTAATAGGTCATTCCTTTCAGATCGGGAGAAAGAACAAATACAACCGAATCTGCACAGTTAATGGCTTTTCTCGATATGAGGTCATCGTCATTTTCCGTACATTCAACGAACACATATCCCGCCATTTCTGACAGAACATTGAAAAAAGCATTTACTTTATCGTCCGTTAATTTTGCGTAGCTGTGTTTGTTTTCATCCGACTTATATCCAAGACAGCCGAAATTCGGCATATCCTTTACCGTGACAAGGTGAGCAAGAATACTCTCCTGAGATATGTCCGTGTTATCCAATACCCCGCCGAGAGAAAAAAGACTGTCGGGAGTATAGTTGGGAAAAAGGAGTCCGAGTGCGGGAACTGTCATAGAGGGTGAAAGAAAGATGACACCGCCTGTGTCCGTATTGCAATACATTTCCTGTGCGAGTTTAAAAGCAACAGTTGTTTTTCCGCCGTTGGGTGAGCCGCAAACCGCTATGATTTTAGCCATTTGTGGAGTCACCTCCGTTAGCGGGTTTTGCCGTTGCAAGGAACTTATCTTCCGCATCAAGGAACTGCTGTGCTTTTGCATCGTCACCTCTGTAAACAAGGGCAACGTGCATTGAAGCATTTTCTTCATAGTTGGCAAGGATTGAAGCCTGCTTTACCGAAACGAGAACAGTAATGGTTGTGGGAAGCTCAAAACTGCCGTCCTCATTGGGGACAACCTCTGCTTCATCAATACCGCCTGCTGTGGTGGTAGTGATAACCTTTACATATTTCAGTTCACCGGGAACGGTTGTTTCGCCGTCTTTATCGGTAACATAAATGCTGACAATATCTCCGTTTTCAAGCTTACCCGAAAGACCGCCTGCAAAAGAGTTGATAGTGATACTCATTGCGACCTTATCTCCGTTAAGTGAGCCGAGGATATGTGAGGCTGAATTTGCATCAGCCGTGAGCCTTGCCGATGTTGCATAGTCACCGATGAGAATATCGGTACTTGCGTATTTGCCTATTACCTTGTCTTTTTCGGTAATGGCATTTGCAGGAACATTCGCTTTGAGAATTTCTGCAATTTCAAAATCTGCATCGGTTATCTGTGTACCCTGCGAGATGTCTTTTGTGAATCGGAAAACTTCAACCTTCTGTTCCGAAATCTTATTGACAAACGGTGAAACAACGAATGTTACCGCAACCGCAAGAATGATACAGACAATACCGATAGCTGTTCTGTTCTTCATTGGGTTAAATTCCTCCTTGGATTAAATACATTGCCATAAATCCTATTGAAAGATAAAGGACAAGAGGGAGGCTCATTTCTTTGAGTTTCTTCTTTCGGTTGATAATAGGTGTAACGATAACGGATATAATAAGACCGATAACAAGGCCTGCGATACCGTTCCACATACCGAGAACAAAAACGCTGGCTGCTGTTATCTTGACATCTGCACCGCCGAGCCTGTTTTTAGAAAATAATGCACAGACAAACATAATACCGCCCACAAGAAATGCACCGATAGTGTGGGTGAATATTTCCAACAGAGATAATGAGATAAAACCGGAAATGAAAATCATCACCGAAACAACATCTTTAACTCTGCGTGTCTGAATATCGCATAGGGAGGCATAGAGCAGTATAAAGAAGAATACAGCACCCTTAACGAGTTGTACTGACCAACCGAAAACGATAAATAGCAATACAAATACAACTGCTGATACAAGATAGCAAAGAGAAGTATCCTTTTCTTCCATTTCCTGTTGCGGTGTTTTCTTGATTATGAGTTTCACAATAAGAAACACAAGGACACATAGCATACTTGACAACAGAATATTAGTGAATGTTTTGAAATCAAATACGTGAGTGAGTCCGTGTCCGATAGGATTTACGGGATTAATTATTAAAGTATTAGGCATTTTAATCAGTCCTTTAAAGAGTTAAGCAGGGCAGTTTTACTGCCCTGCCGTTTGCTTTTTAACCCTTGTAGTTAAAGAGTCCCTCAATCTTGGTTGTGACTGTGGGCATAATGGTTGAGTTGAAGAGCGTGTAAAGACCTGCGAGAAGAAGGGCACCGATTACAACGGCGATAAGGATTTTGACACCTGTATCGACATAAGCCTCGGCAACTGTGCCGTCGAGAACTTCGTGAGCCTTTGCTGTTACTGCCGCTTCTGCGGATGTGAACGCCGACTTAACCTTTGAGCAAAACTTGCTGACACCTGACTTGATTCTGTTAAACATATTTTTCACCTCCTGTTTCTTAACCCTTGTAGTTAAAGAGTTCTGTGATTTTGCTTGTGACTGTGGGCATAATGGTTGTGTTGAAAAGAGTGTAAAGACCGCCGAGAAGAAGGGCACCGATTACAACGGCGATAAGGATTTTGACACCTGTATCGACATAAGCCTCGGCAACTGTGCCGTCGAGAACTTCGTGAGCCTTTGCTGTTACCGCAGCTTCTGCGGATGTGAATGCTGACTTGACCTTTGCACACAGCTTGCGTGCGCCTGACTTGATTTTGTTAAACATATTTTTTACCTCCTGTTTCTTAACCCTTGTAGTTAAAGAGTTCTGTGATTTTGGATGTTACTGTGGGCATAATGGTTGAGTTGAAGAGCGTGTAAAGACCGCCGAGAAGAAGAGCGCCGATTACAACAGCGATAAGGATTTTGACACCTGTATCAACGTAAGCCTCGGCAGCTGTGCCGCAGAGAACACTGTTCACTCTTGTGCCTCTGATAAGACTTCTGAAATAGGCTCTTGCTCTTCTGTAGGCAGACTTTGCTCTTGCCTTGATGCTTCTGAAAAATGATTTGATTGACTTAAACATAAATTTTTACCTCAACTTTCTTTTAATTATTCTTTGATGTGGCTGTCATACGCAGCGAGTACGGATTCTTCAATCTGCCTTCTTGCATATGAAGTGATGGGATGAACAACGTCGTGCTGTTTTTCTTCGCCGTCCTTGTTCTTCCACTTGGTGTAGGGCATAGAAATGTGTCTGCCCTTTTCGGTTTCCATAACGGCAACACTGTGGATTACAATGGAGCCGTCAATCTCAACATCGGCAAAAGCTTTAAGCGGCTTGTCGCTGTTGAACATCTTTTTAATGGTTGTTTTGATTACCATAATTTTTTAGTTCCTTTCTTTTTTAGATAAAAAAATAGAGTAAAGAATTACCGTGAACGGTTATTCCTTACTCTTTCTAAATGGCGGTTATAGAAATCTATTGCTTTGATTACATATTCGCAATGTCTTTCTTGCGGTATGTTCTTGGGAATTACTCCGACTATACGTTTGTCCCGAAACGGGGATTTTTCTTTTTGGTTCGGTTTTTCCTCTGACATTATCGCTTCAATAACCTCTGGTGTTAATTTGCCATCACGATGAAAGTTTCTCAATCGGATAGCCTGATAGTGCGAAGGTGTTGCGTCATTGTAGTCAATGGTTTCATACAACTGCATTTGTGCTTCTTCGGGCAAGTAGGATATTTCTACCGCAGGTCGCATTGCGATTCTGCCCTCATCAACAAGTTCAAGCAGTTCGGGGATAAGGTTGGTTAATCGGATATATCGGCGAATTTGGTCTTGGCTTTCGCCGACTTCTTGGCCGAGCAGTTCACGAGATGTTTTGGACTTCTGTGCCACTGGCACAGAAGTTAAATCTGTTCGTTCTCCCTGTCGTTTCATAGCCTCCAACCTCATCTTGTATGCGAATGCCTTTTCGCTTGGTAGGATAACCTCTCTTTGAAGGTTTGAATCAACCATTGCTAATATTGCTTCGTCCTTCGTCATTTCTTTTACTCTTGCAGGGATGTTTTTCATCCCTGCAATTTCAAAGGCTCGTTTTCGTCTGTGTCCCGATACCATTTCGTAGTTCCCGTCCTCCGTTGGTCTTATGATGACCGGCTGTATTAGGCCTCTCTGCATAATGCTGTCAACAAGCTCATTCATGCTCTCATCGTCTTTGACCTTGTACGGATGTTCGGGGAAATCTCGGATTTGGCTGATTGGGATTTGGACTACTTTTTCCTCGCTCTGTATGTTCATCTTAAATTAGAAGCCAAAGCGAGAAACGATTTCGCTGATTGTCTGAAGAATTACTGCACCGTAAAGACCGGGCAGTACAAGCAAAGCGTGAATCATTACTTTTCCTCCTTCTTACAAAACTTTGTTTTGGGTGACTTTATTCTTTACTAAAGTCCATCGAGAATATACATTCTTATCTCTCCTTTCATTTTAAAGATAGCCGACAATGTTATTGAACGGCTATGTAATAGACCGAAACCCGTTCTTGGCGAATCGGTCTTATGTTAAAATGCAGTATTTGTCCTCGACACCCCTGCATAGCATTTGCTTTATGGGAAACACATAGGTTACAGTTTGCTAAACCGTATCATAGGAATCTCACCTCTGCCGGGTACTCCGCCAGCTCCGTAGAGAAGTATCATTATCATTCTGACTGTCATCGCCATATCGGTTGCAATCCGATAATCGTGCAGGGGTTATCGCTCTTTCCACTTTCGGAAATCAAGGCGTACCTGCTACCGTAGCTACTCATCAGAAATAAAGTCCTATGTGAGTGACTTATTCACTTTTCAATGTTCGTGAAAGGCTTTGGGAAAAATACCCTTCACTATATATGCACTGGGAAGTGCCATTTGGGGGGGTAGTTTTCAAAAAAATTTTTTAAAAAACAAAAAAAGCTGCCCGTTCTATCAGTTAGAAACGGACAGCTAATTAGCGTAGTAATAATGTTTTAAATACTATATTTTCATACCATAAAGTAATGCTATTATGACGAGAAGTTTTTTGTTATCGATTGACTTTTGAATTAAAATATGTTTACAATTAGATTGCTGTATAAAACTCAAAAAAATCTCTTTTTGGAAGCGATAGGAACAGATTAACTCGATGTCATTACCCAAAAAACAGCCTTTTTGCTAACAGCCTGCTAACAGGAACGTGAAAAAACAGCAAAAATCAGCCGGTATTTTAAGGGAACAGATTAACTCGATAATGCGTGAAATCGTTGATATATAAGGGATTAGGGCACCTTGTAAGGGAACCCAAAAACTGCTTCTGGAGGATCTCCTAAGGGTCAGTTGTGAGTTCGATTCTCGCAGGGGGTGCCAAGCTCCGACGGTGTTTCGTCGGAGTTTTTTGTTTTATTAATGGATATAAGAACCTGATGCTGACGCATCAGAACCTTGTTGTTCGCTTTGCTCACAATATACATTGGCCCCTCCTAAGGGTCAGTTGTGAGTTCGATTCTCGCAGGGGGTGCCAAGCTCCGATGATGTTTCGTCGGAGTTTTTTGTTTTTCTTTTATTGTTGATTTATTTGCTTGTGTGTTATATAATTTTTGCAACATCATTTGAAAGGATGAGAATATGAAATTAAGAGCGCCGGCAGTCCCGCTTATTACTGTTGATCCGTACTTTTCTGTCTGGTCGGCGGATTCAAAGATAAACCATTCAAAAACAGAACATTGGACTGGCAAAGGCAATTCAATAATCGGAACGGTTAATATAGACGGAGAAAAGCTGCTTTTCCTCGGCTATCACAGAGATATTAAAAAAATCAAGCAGGTTTCGCTTGATATTGATGCACTCTCCACTACAGCAGTTTTTGAAAATGAAAAAATCGTTCTTAAAGTGCAGTTTCTTTCTCCGCTTCTTCCCGATGATTACCGTTTGCTCACACGCCCTGTTTCTTATCTTGAAATCGGATGTGAATACAAAGACGGCAAAGAACACGATGTAAAAATAAACATAGCCGCAAGCGAAGAACTCTGCCTCGATGAACCCAACAACATTGAAGTTGTTACCGAAGAGCTGAAATTCGGCAACATAACCGCAATGAAAATGGGCAACCCCGTTCAGGAGCCGCTCAACAGAAGCGGTGACGATGTAAAAATTGATTGGGGATATTTATACCTTGCATCCGACTGCCCCGAAGCCGAAAGCTATGCCGACGAAATCTGGGGTGATAAGCATATTAATATTTCCGCGCCGTTAAAAGAAAACACACCTCTTATGTATTTCTTTGCTTATGACGATATTGAGAGCATTGAGTATTTCGGCAAGCATCTGCGTTCATATTGGAACAAAGACGGCAGGAATATTCTTGATTCAATAGCCGAAGCTGCCGAAGAATACAGCGAACTTAAAGTGCGCTGCAAAGAGTTTTCAAAAAAGCTTTATGATGATGCTTTTGCTGCAGGCGGTGAAAAATATGCAGAGCTTCTTTCTCTCGCTTACCGTCAGGTTATCGCAGCGCACAAGCTTGTTCTTGATGAAGACGGCAAAATTCTTTTCATTTCAAAGGAATGCTTCTCTAACGGCTGTGCGGCAACGGTTGATGTTTCGTATCCTTCGACCCCCATGTTTCTTATCTATAATCCCGAGCTTATCAAGGGAATGATGCGCCCTGTTTATAAATATGCGCTGAGCGATGCATGGAATTTTGATTTTGCTCCTCACGATGTAGGTCAGTATCCGCTTGTTAACGGTCAGGTTTATGCCAGCAATCAAAAGGATATTCTGAAATGGCAGATGCCGGTTGAAGAATGCGGAAACATGCTGATTATGGAAACCAATGTTGCTCTTGCAACGGGAAATGCAGATTTTGCAAAAGAGCATATTGACCTGCTCGAAAAATGGTGCAGATATCTTATTGAATACGGAACAGACCCCGGCCATCAGCTTTGCACAGATGACTTTGCGGGCCACCTTGCTCATAACTGCAATCTTTCTCTGAAAGCTGTTATGGGTCTTGAGGGAATGTCGATAATCACAAAAATGCTTGGTGAAACGGAAAAATCTGCATTTTACCGCAGCGAAGCCGAAAAAATGGCAGCCACTTGGCTGAAAACCGCAGTTAATGAAGACGGCACAACAAGGCTTGCGTTTGACCGACCCGACACATATTCAATGAAATATAATATGGTATGGGACAAGGTGTGGGGAAGCGGTTTGTTCACGCAGGAATTCATGGATGCCGAAATTGCGGATAACATGAGGCATTTTAACGAATACGGAATGCCGCTTGACAGCAGGGCGGATTACACAAAATCCGATTGGCTTGTGTGGACGGCTTCAATGTCATCTTCAAACAAGGTTTTTGAGGACTATATTGCTCCTCTTTGGAAAGCCTATAACGAAAGTCCGTCAAGAGTGCCGATGAGCGACTGGTATGACACCGTGAGCGGCAAATGGGTTTCGTTCCGCAACAGAACGGTTCAGGGCGGCCTTTTCATAAAAATGCTGATGAATATTAAAAAGTTTAAAATAAAATAAACAAAAAAACTGGCTGTCTTGCAAGACAGCCAGTTTTTTTAAAACACAAATGCCAAAATCATTGCGGCGATCCAGAGAAGAAGCGTTATACAGTATTTCTCGAGGTATGCGCCGACATAAGTTATTGCTGAAGGAATAAACATCAGTATTCTGCCGATAATGTTGGTTTTCTTTTGAGTATAAACAATATCAAAAAGATTCATTGCATCTTCGACAAGAGGGAAAAGATTGCAGAGCAAGGAAATTCCGACATACATCATCAAAACATAGAAAATGAAAAGAAACATGGAATCGTAAGGCGTGATTCCCATATATCGAAGATTCAGAAATCCTGCAAGGAAAAGTGGAAGGCCTGTCATAAAATTCATGAAGCCGGGGCCGGTTGCGATAAGATATGAAGCAAAGCCTTTCTTTGCCATTGCGTGCTCAACGTGGCCGCATGCCTCGTCGATTCTGAGATATCCGGGAACTTCAACCGGAAGGCCGAGAATTTTACAGGTCAGCTGTTCCCAGAAGCCTCTGATATAGGCGCCGGGAAATGTCAGAATTTTAGATGCTATATAAAGCATTGTCATGCCAGATCACACACTCCTTCCGTAAGAACTTCTGCAACGGTCTTTTCTTCGTTAACAACGGATAAAACCTGCTCCGAAAGATCTTCTTCTGAGAAAGAATCAAGAATATCTTCAAAATAAACTGCGTTTTCGCTTGAACTTGTTCCGAATGTTTTTGCAAGATATGTGCAAAGATAGAGGGTGTTGTTAAGCTGCGGGGTGTATGCGCTGCTGTCGCCCATATATGCATAAAGATAGTATGCATTGCTGTCGGCGGTGAAGGCTTCTTCATAAGCGCTGTCATAGTCACCCTCAACAAGATAAACGAGAGCAAGCTGACGGTGAAGCTCCGGAACAGAATCGTATTCTTCAAGAGCCTCGGTTATAAGCTCCTTGGCTTTGCCGGTTTCGCCGCTGATGCGAAGGAATGAGGCTTCAAGAATGTAAGCAGTGTCATACCCATCATTGTATTTTTTGAATTCATCAAGGATTGATTTTGCCTTATCAAAGTCCCCTTCATTAACGGCAACGCGCATTTTCAGTTCATAAGCGCCGAACTTGGTTTTGTCGCTTTCAGTAAGAGCGTTGAGATATTCAGCAGCCTTATCCTTTTGGCCTGACGCATAGAGCAGGTCAGCGTAGTCTTGATAATAAAGCCATGAATAGTCTGTGCCGCTCTCTTTGTTAGCCGCATCAACAGCTTCAAGATACTTAATCTTGGTTTCATCGCTTTCATTGTAGTAAGAAGCAGCATTATAGAGGAAATAATTAACAAAAATCGGGTTAACTCCTTCAACCGATTTGGCAGCTTCAAATGCGGCATAGGTTGTTGCGGCATCCGCCTCGCCGTAAGTCATTGCTTCAATCGGTTCCATCAGAGCTTCGTATGTGGCAAGATAATCTTCACGGATGGTTTCGTATTTCTTTAAAGCGCGGAATTTGCCAACATAATCATCGCCGAGAAGATTATCGGCAACCGAGAGTGCATCAAGTGGTGAGTATGAATTTGCAACAGCTTCGATTATTTTAACATTAAAGCCGGAGCCTAACTGAACAAACGGAGTTTCAGCGCCGAGAATGCCGTTAACCTCTTCAACAATGGAGGGGGCTTCGTTATATTGCTTATATGCAGTATACCAACAGTTATCTTTTGCGGATGCTTCAGCGCGTGCAACCTGAATTGACGGCGCACTTACAAGCAGCACAAGCATAAGAGCAAAAACGCTGCAAACGATTGCAAGAAGGCCGCTCAGCCAACCAAGGAAAGGCGTTTTTCTTGAAAGCATCATTGCTTCGCATTCGGGGCAATAATCGCCGTCTTCACCCTTTCTGTTTTCTCCGCAAACGGTGCAAAGCTCACTCTCATCAATTGCTTCGGGCTCTGCTTCTTCGGTTTCGTGTACGGAAACTTCAGTTTCTTCATTGAGTGTTGCAGTATTCTCAGATTCATCATTGTCAGCGACCTCGTCGGTCGTTTCCGCTGCAACTGTTTCTTCCTGCTCGGGTTCGGAAATCTCCGCCGTCGTTTCTTCTGCAGCTTCGTTTTGAACGGCCTGTTCCTCGGTTTCCTCTTCGGGGATGCCGTTTATGCGTTCGTTATCCAAGCGGTTAGCCTCCTTTATGATAATTTAACAATTTATTCTATCATTAATTGTGACGAACTGCAAATACTTTTTTGAAAATTTACATAATATTAATTATTAGGGGTGAGGGAGCCCCTGACGGTAAGCTGCCATAATATCCTTGAAAACCTCGGCGTTCGAAGGCGGAGTCCATGTGATTGAATTTGCGCCTGCCGCAATTGTTTTTCTGATGGTTTCGCTTGTTTGGCCGCCTGTTGCGATAACAGGAAAATCCGGATGGGCAGCTTTGATTTTCGCAACGATTTCGGGCGTTTTTGCGGCAGCGGAAACATTAAAAATATCTGCCCCTGCCGCTATGCGAGCTTCAATGTCGTCAACCTCGGAAACAACGGTCACAACAACGGGAATGTCAATGGATTTTTTCAGTTTTTCTATAACTTCGTTTTGTGTGGGAGCATTAACAACAACACCGAGCGCACCCTGAAATTCGGCATGCAGGGCAAGGTTAACAACTCTGTGGCCTTGGGTCAGGCCGCCGCCGACACCCACAAAAACAGGCACATCCGCCGCCGTCATGACAGCTTGGGTAATAACCGGCTGCGGAGTGAACGGATAAACGGCGATAACGGCATCGGCATTGGTGTTTTTTATGATGCTTGCATCGGTTGAAAACAGAAGCGATTTAATGCGCCTGCCGAGGATTTTTATTCCTGTGCAGGAATAGATTTCCTGCGGCACGGTGAGCATGAAGTCCCTCAAATATCCTTTAACCTCCGGAATGTTTTGTTCTGCCATTTTTTTACATCTCCTTTTTCAAAAAACTCTTTCCCTAATCTGTACATTATCAATAAAATATGATATAATACCATAAATAAGTATATCGCGAATCAATAACGTTATTTTGCTTGTTATGAAATATAAGCCGCAAACGGCTTTTCTTGCCTGAATTTTACAATTAATTAATATTTTGGAGGCTAACATGAAAGAAATCAATATCAGAGAAATCAAAATCAGCCCCGTTGAGCTTATTTCGGACGGTTGGGGACTTGTTACTGCGGGAAATGAAGAAAAATTCAACACCATGACTGTCAGCTGGGGAGCTTTGGGCGAAATCTGGGGAAAGGATGCTGTGTTTATCTTTATTCGTCCTCAGAGATATACCTATGAGTTCATTGAAAAAGAGGAAATATTTACTCTTTCGTTTTACGGAGAAGAATATAAGGATGCCCTGCGTATATGCGGTTCAAAAAGCGGCAGAGATATTGATAAGGCACAGGTGTGCAACTTAACCCCCGTTTTCACCGACGGCGGCGTTACCTTTGAACAGGCGGAATATACAATCGTATGCCGCAAAATGGCTTCTCAGTTTATCGACCCTGCAGGTTTTGAGGATTCTTCAATTGAAAACAACTATGCCAACAGGGATTATCACAAGGTTTATGTGGGCGAAATTCTGAAAGTGTATAAAAAATGATTCCGTTAAAGCATTCTTTCGGGAATGCTTTAATTTTTTTCAAAAATTTGTCACCTTTTTGCTGTGATGTGCGTGTATATTATGAAAATGGTTATTTAAGCAGATTTTTACTGCAAAATAAAGGACACATAAAAAGTAGGTGAGTTTTGTTGAAGGACAAAATCCCCAAGATTTCTCCCGATGCCGAAAGAGCAGTTAAAACTTACGGCAACAGCCTTTACAGGCTTTGCTCAGTTATGACGGGCAGCAGGGAGGATGCAGACGATGCTGTTCAGGAATGTTTTTTGCGTTATATGGAAAAAGCTCCCGATTTCAATGATTGGGAGCATGAAAAAGCATGGCTGATAAGAGTTGCATCAAATATATGCAAAGACTTGTTAAGGCAACGAAAACGTCAAAGCTTTGTCAGCCTCGATGAGATAAGAAACCTCGGCACAAGCGAGGATAATGCGCAAATTCTCGGTTTGCTGGTTTCGCTCGAAGAGAAATACAGAATAGTTATTCATCTTTATTATGTTGAGGGCTACAAAACGCAGGAGCTTTCGGCTCTGCTCGGCATATCCGAAGCGGCAGTTAAAAAACGCTTGCAAAGAGGACGTGAGGCTCTGCGAAAGCTTTATGAAAAGGAGGCGAAGTGATAATGGATTTTGATAAAATCAAGCCCGCAGTTGAAGAAATCAGCCTAAGTGACAGCCAAACAGAAAAAATTCTTGCGGCATGCAAAAAAACAAAGCGAAAAAAGTTTAACGGCAAGGTTTGGATTCCCGTTGCCGCAGCAGCAGCGTTTGCCGTTATTATGATTTCGCCCGGTTTCCTTTTCAGAGCCAAAAGCGAGGATGAGGCCGCACCGATTGATGAAAACAAGGCAGCCGAAGGAGTATTATATGATTTTTATGCTGACAGCGATACTTTTTCCGCAGATGTAACATTTGTGATGCAAAGTGCTTCAAGCACGGCGTTTTTATTTGAGCATGACGGATTCCGCAGGATTTATGCGACGGTTCCCATGCAGTTTTCGTGGCTGGTTGATGCTGATGAATTTGAAAAGTGGAAAAAGGGGATTGATGCATCGGGCGGAATGGCAATGCTTCAGTTTATTGAACATTTTAATATTTCGCGTGAGGATTTCGATGCTGCAAACGAAGCATATACAGCCTTTGTTGACAGCACTTATATTGACGGGCATTTGCAGGGCAAACCTGAATTGTCGGCGCAGGAAAGCAGAGAGATTTTTAATGCTGACCTGCTTTACACATTCGACAGAGCAGCGATTGACGAATATTATGCGGCAGATTACCAATAAAAAAAACCGCCCTTTGAGGGCGGCTTGTGCAAGACGGATTATTCAATTATTCTGTAGCCCATTTCAGCAGCGGTATCAAGGGAATATGTTTCATACAAACCGTCGTAATCCTTTTCCGGCAGGTTTTTATAATTGTAAACAACCATTCTTGCTTTATCATCGGTGTTAACAATCTCTTTGTCTGAGCCACCGCCGTGTTCGGCAACAAATCTATATGTTTCAACATCGTTATAGAAATAGTAGGAAAGCTTCTTTTTAAGGATTCCTTTTCCCGAAAATTCAAAAACGATGTATTCATACCCTGCGGTGGTGGAAACTTCAACAACAAGCTTCTTATTCTTTTTGGTTTTGCCTATTTTATCATCAACCTGTTCGTCAACGCCTTCAATATAGTCGCGTTCAACCTTAAGAGACTGTTCAACCTGCTTTGATTCCTCGGCTGACAGATAAGACTGTATCTCATCATCGGACAAATCCTTTTGCTTCATTTTACAGGCAGAAAGAGAAAACAGAACTGCAAAAACCGCAATTATTGCAATAATCTTTTTCATCGAGTAGTCCTCCCATTTATACTTTATATAATATTACTGACACATTTTGCGAAAAATGTCAATGCTTTTGAAGAAATTTAACACTTCCGTAAACGAAATATAACAATTAAAAAGATAAAAGAAAGGTGATTAAAATGAAAAAAACGTTCGCATTGATTCTTTGTTTTGTTCTTGCAATTTCCCTTGTTGGCTGCGGTGCGTCCAACGATTTAAAGGAATCGGATGCCGAGAGTGCAGACCAATTATATTTTGCTCAGGACTCAGCGGGCAACGGGAAACTTAACTATGAAACTTATTCTTCGGCAGCCGATTCTGCAGCCCCGGAAGAATCAGCCACTTCTTCAGAAACAGACGAAAAAATTATCAAAACCGTTGAGCTTAATGTGCAGACCAAGGACTATGATACTTATATTTCCGCACTTACCGCAAGCGTTGCCGAAAACGGCGGCTATGTTGAAAGCTCGGAAGCCGATATGGGCGGTTACTACGATTCCAACAGATATTCGACCTATGTTGTCAGAATTCCGGCCGATAAGCTGGATGCATTTCTGACATCTGCAGGCGAAAACGGCAAAATAGTCAGTAAAACCGAAAACCAGAAAAACGTTACTCTCGAATATGTTGACCTTGAAAGCAGAATATCCGCATACAAGACCGAGAAGGAAACCCTCACATCTTTGCTTGAAAAGGCCGAATCGCTTGAAAACGTTCTTTCCATTCAGGAAAGACTTTCCGAAGTTAACTATCAGATTGAAAGCTACACCTCGCAGCTTCGCGTGCTTGCTAACAGAGTCAGCTACAGCACGGTGACATTGCGTATAAGAGAGGTTGAAAGAGTTACGGCGGCTGAGCCCACACTTTGGGAGAGAATCAAGAACACCTTCCTTGATAATGTTGACGAGCTGGGAGAAGGCCTTAGCGATATCGTTGTTGCCGTTTTGGGCGGACTTCCGATTATTATTCCCGTTGGGGCTGTGATAGTTGCAGCAGTTTTGATTCTCAAAAAAGCAATCAAAAAACGCAGAGCAAAGAGAGATATAAAGTAAGAATTCAAAAGTTTAATAAATATCAAAAGGGACAGATTTGAATATCTGTCCCTTTTTTATTCTTATTTGTCTTTTTTGTGCAGCAAACCCGCGAAAAAGCTGACGGTTTTTGTTATCCTGTCAAGCAAACCCGGATTCCATTCCTCGGGAGGTGCGGGGGAGATGCCGATTTCTTTGAGAATATCGGAATAAACTCTGAAACGTCGCTGAAAATCAGCGGCATTTTTATTTTTTTGCTCTGTCCAGCCTGTTTCGGCAACGGCGGTGAAACGCGGAAAAGCCATATAACACAAGCGGTCAAAGTTGTTGATATATTCTGTCCATATCGGTGACTCAACACCGACTACGCAGGATTTATCCTTTATTCTTTTATCAATCGGATTGTAATTATAGGTTTTGATAAGCGGCGTCATGGAATAGGGATAATCGCAGTAGTAGTGGAAGAAATCGGAGTTTATAATTTTCCCTTCGTTGTTGGCAAAATCCACCGAAAGCTTCTTTCTGTCCATCCACATCTGCACGATGACGTTTTTGTCCACACATCCGCTTTTTAGGCTTTCGTTCCAGACAAATGCCTTTCTGCCCTTGGATTCAAGGAATTCCACAATTTTGTTTGTGAACCAGCCTTGAAGAGCCTCTTCGTCCTTAAGACCTTGCTCTGCTATCCTTTTTTGGCAGAACGGACAATCCTTCCAACGTTTTTTCGGGGCTTCATCGCCTCCGATATGAATATATTCCGACGGAAAAATTTCCAGCATATCGGAAAGAATGTCAAAAACAACCTCAAGTGTCTTGTCCTTGCCTGCGCAAAGAATGTCATCATAAATGCCTTGTGAGGTTTTAACTTCAACAGGTGCGCCCGTGCAGGAGATTTCGGGGTAAGCATGAATCAGAGCGCTGCAATGGCCCGGAACATCGAACTCAGGGATAACAGTAATATATCTTTCGGCGCAGTAGTCAACGATTTCCTTCATTTCTTCGGCTGTGAAATATCCGCCGTATTCGCCGATTTCTTTAAGCTTGCCGAAATCAGAGCTTTTTCTTACGGAGCCCTTTTCGGCAGCCTCGGGTCTGCGCTTTGAACAAAATCTGAAGCCCTGGTCGTCTGTTAAATGCCAATGCATAACGTTAATCTTAACGCTTGCGGCTGCATCAATCATCTTTTTAATTTCTTCAACCGAAAAAATATGGCGAACGGTGTCCAGCATAAATCCGCGGTAGGGGAATGCGGGTTTATCCTCGATTTTTACGCACGGTGAAACCCTGTCAAGCTGTTTCACTGTTTGCTTGCCGTAGAAAACGGCGCATTCCGAGCCGCCGACAAGCGATATTCCGCTTTTATCAACCGTCAGAACATATTCCTCTTTACCGAGAGCTTTTGAAATTTCAACTCGGATATCTGAGGGGTTAACTTCTGTTTCGCCGCCGAGAAAATTTATTTTGTTGGGCATCGGTATTATATCCAGTTTTTTCATTTTCTCCTCCTGTTAAAAAACGGGCCGCAACCGTGTTGCAACCCGTTCATCATGCAAGGTTTTATTAGTCGTTGTCGTCTTCATCCTCGTCTTTTTCGGGCTTGGGAAGAATTTCAACCTTGATTTCATCCATGCGGCGTTCTTCGATTGAAAGAACGGTAAATCGCAAGTTTTCGTATTCGGCAACGATTGGTTCGCTGTCCTCCTCGCTCGGAAGATATCCGAGAAGGCTGATAACAAAGCCGCCGAGAGTGTCATAATCACCTTCTGGCAATTCGATACCGACAAGCTCGTTAACTTCGTCAATATCGGTTGTGCCGTCAATGGTGAATGTGGTTTCGTTTATCTGTGTGATTTCTTCCTCTTCGTCGTCATATTCGTCCTGAATATTTCCGACGATTGATTCAAGAACGTCTTCAAGCGTAACAATGCCTGCCGTGCCGCCGTATTCGTCAACAACAACGGCGAACTGAGTGCGGCTTTTGTTCATGGCTTCAAACAAATCTCCGCAAGCCTGTGTTTCGGGCACATAAAGCGCCTTGCGCATAACCTTGGAGATTGTCAGGTCTGCAGGAATGGTGTGGCCGACATATTTGAGAAGGTCTTTTGCATAAAGAACGCCGACGATGCTGTCGGGGTCATCTTCATAAACGGGAATTCTCGAATAGCCGTTTTCTATCGCAAGCTCCGCCACCTCTTCGAGAGAGCGCGAAACCTCGATTGCCGTCATTTCCGTTCTGTGAGTCATAATATCGCCCGCATCAAGGTCATCAAACTCAAAAATATTGTCAATCATCTCTTTTTGAGCGTCCTCAATAACGCCTTTCTCACCGCCAACATCAACCATCATTCTGATTTCTTCTTCGGTTACATGCTCTTCATCTGCATTCGGGTCAAAACCGAAGAGGCGGACTATTGCGTTTGTGGAAAGCGCAAGCACCTTGACAAAGGGCTTTGTTGCCGAAGCAACGAAAGTCAGAATTCCAACAACCTTAAAAGCTATTTTTTCCGGAATCTGCATGCCGATTCTCTTGGGTGCAAGCTCGCCGAGAACAAGTGAAAAATAAGATGTGATGATTGTGATAAGTATTATCGATGCGCCGTTGATAACACCTATGGGGATAACATCCGCAACGGCTGTTTTTGCAAGCGCGTTTGTCAGCATATCCGCAAAGTTCTGGGAAGCGGAAGCTGAGGTCAGGAAGCCTGCAAGAGTAACGCCGATTTGGATTGTGGAAAGAAATCTGCTTGAATTTTCTGTCAGTTTAACAATTTGCTTTGCTTTTTTGTTTCCCTCTTCTGCAAGTCTTTGCATTTTTGTGTCGTTGAGTGAAATAATTGCGATTTCGCTCATTGCAAAGAATGCATTAACAATAATAAGAACAAACAAAAGCAGCACTTTGAGTACTATAGAGAGAGGGTCAACCGAAAGCTCAGCTGTTGCTGCTGCCAACTGAATCGCAGGGCCGGGGTCATCCATTTTGGATTTGCTCCTTTCAAATATAAAAAATAGTGTTTAAATCATAACATATTTAAGAATATATGTCAACAAGACGAAAACCACCTCAAGGCTGTTCCCATAAAGTGCGGAAAGAAAAAGAACTCTCAAAGCCAAAAAAACGGAGCTTTTGCGCCAAATTTGCCCCGAATCGCCTTAAAACGGGCCATCGGAAATAAAAGTACTGACAAACGGACACCATTGTGATATAATTAAAATATATACTGAAAATTACGGAGAATTTTAAATGCTGTATTTGATTTTATCTGCAACGGGTGGCGGAAAAACCACCCATATAATGAATTTAATCGAACAGTTTTCAAAGGGCGGCCACAAAAAAATAACGCTGATTGTGCCGGAGCAGTTTTCGTTCACGGCGGAAAAAATGATGTTGCAAAAAATCGGCGCAAGGGCAATGGCCGATGTTGATGTTTTCAGCTTTACGAGCCTTGGCGAAAAGCTTGTCGGCAAGCCTGCCTTCCATGAACGCAGGCGGCTTGACGAGCCTTCAAAAGCCGTGCTTATGGCAATGGCGCTTGAAAGCGTTAAGGATAAGCTGAGCCTTTATTCAAATCACACGTCAAGAAAATCCGTTATTTCCGAATTCCTTGCACTTTCCTCCGAATTCAAACAGAGCGCGGTTTCCACAGATTCCGTGCGTCTGGCACTTGCCTCATCGGAGGACGGGCTTTTAAAAAGAAAGCTGACCGATATAATAACTGTTCTTGATGCTTACGATGCGATGACCCTGGGCAGCTATTTTAATCCCGATGATTTGCTGACTGAGCTTTGTGATGTCCTGCCTCAAAATGACTATTTTAACGGCAGACTTGTTTTTATTGATGCGTTCAGAGGCTTCACGGCGCAGGAATATAAGGTCATTGAACAGATGCTTAAAAAGTCGCAGGCTGTTTATGTTACGCTTTGCACGGATAATCTTGAAAACAGCAGCGATGAAACGGATTTGTTTGCTCACACAAAAAGAACAGCTCGCAGGCTGATTGAAATTGCAAAGAAAAACGGTGCCGCCGTTGCAAAGCCTCAGTATCTTTCGATGCGCAACAAATTCAATAATTTTCCTCCGAATTTTCAAAGATATTTGTCCCCGGAGCTTTCGGCGCTTGAAAGGGAGCTTTTTTCCCCGTCTCCCAATATTTATGAGGATGAATGTGAAAGCATAACGCTTTGCAGCGCATCTGATATATATTCAGAATGCGAATATATTGCCTGCACAGCCAAAAAGCTTATCCGTGAAAACGGATACCGCTGCAGGGATATTGCGGTTATTGCCCGTGACAGCTCGGCTTATGAAACTCCGTTGAGAAGTGCACTCAGGAAATGCGGAATACCTGTTTTTGAAGACAGCCGACAGCCCGTTGATGTTTCCCCCGTGATTGCTCTCCTTAGCAGTGCAATCAGCATTGCTGCCTGCGGATTTTCAACCGAAACTCTTATGAGATACCTCAAAACAGGGCTTACGGGGTTTTCAACAGAGGAAATTTCAGATGTTGAAAACTACAGTTATATGTGGCAGATAAGCGGCTCAGGCTGGCTGCACGACTGGGTGCAGAACCCGAAAGGATTCGGCGAGGAACAGGGCGAAGAAGAGGCTGCAGAGCTTGAATATCTGAATTCAATACGAAGAAGAATCGTTTATCCGCTTTGTGACTTAAAAGAAAAACTGAGTGACACAACAGGCGAGGCTGCAGCCCGTGCAATTTACGAGTTTCTTGAAAAAATAAAGGTATCCGATAATATACGTGCCTTTGCAAAGGAGCTTATGAAGCAGGGTGAAACAGGGCTTGCCCTTGAGCTTGACAGGCTGTGGAATGTTGTTGTTGATTTGCTTGACAGCCTTGAAACTCTGACAAAGGGAAGAAGCGTAACGGCGGAAAAGATTTCCGATATGCTTGAACTCATGCTTAGTGTTCAGACTCTCGGTTCTCTGCCGCAGGGTCTTGACGAAATAACCATCGGCTCGGCAGACAGAATAAGAACCGTTGCACCGAAGGTTGTTTTTATTGCAGGAGCAAACAACGGAGTTTTTCCTGCAACTGTGTCCTGCGGCAATGCGTTGACCGATAAGGACAGAAGAAAAATGAGCGAAATGGGGATTGAGCTTTCCGATTTTGGCGAATATAAGCTTGCTGAAGAAAAGCTGATTGCCTACAGCGCTTTTTGCTGCGCTTCCGAAAAGCTTTATGTCTGCTGTCCCGAAAAAAATGTCAGGGGTGAGCAGCTTGCACCCTCCGAGCTTTACACGAAAATTAAAAATTTGTTTCCGAATTGCCGCAAAATTGTTGCCGAAGAGCTTGATTCTCTCAGCTTTGTTGAGGGCAGGGAGCTTGCTTTTGAGCAGCTTGCCAAAAACAAGCGTGCCGCAAACGAGCTTTATGCATCGTTGAATGAATATTTCAAAGGCGATGAGGAATATGCAGGAAAAATAGATGCAATTGAGCGTGCATTCGGAAGCAGAAACTTTAAAATAGAAGATAAAAATGCTGCGGCCTCACTTTTCGGCAAGGACATGTTTATTTCCGCTTCAAGGATTGAGAGTTTCCATAAATGTCCTTTTATGTATTTCTGCACTTACGGAATCAAAGCAATGCCGAGAAAGGTTGCGGAGCTTGACCCGATGCAGCGCGGCAATGTTATCCACTATGCTCTTGAAAAGCTGCTCACGGAATTTGGCAGAGAGGAGCTTCTGAATATGAATTCAGACGATTTGCTGAACTTCTTCAAGCCGCTGCTGCGCAATTATCTTGAAACACGTCTTGACGGAGCAAACAGAAGCGAAAGATTCCTGCATCTGTTTGACAAACTGATTAATTCTATCTGTGACGTTGCGCAAAGGCTGATAAAAGAGCTTGCCGTTTGCAAATTCACTCCGGTTGATTTTGAAATGAAAATCGGCAATGACGGAGAAATACCGCCTTATGAGGTAAAAACGAAAGGCGGAAGAATAATTGTCTCGGGTGCGATTGACAGAGTTGACGAAGCTGTTATTGACGGCAAAAAATATATCCGTGTTGTGGATTACAAATCGTCCGGCAAAAAATTTGAACTGAGCGATGTTGTTCAAGGGCTTAATATGCAGATGTTTATTTATCTGTTTGCGCTTTGGCAGAACGGTGCCGAAAAATACGGTGAGTTCACGCCGGCGGGGGTTCTTTACTATCCCGCCAAATCGCCGCTTGTGTCGGTTGAACGAGGAACCGATGCGGAAACCGTTGAACTGAAAAGGCAAAAGGCATGCACGATGAACGGCATTGTTCTCAATAATTCGGAAGTTGTTAAAGCAATGGATGAGGATATAAGCGGAATGTTTATTCCTGCAAAATACGCTAAAGGCGAGCTTAGCGGTTCGTTGATTGGCTTGACTCAGCTTAAAAAACTGAAAGAAAAGGCAGACCGTATTCTGACCGAGATGGCAGATGCTTTGCATTCGGGCAACATTGAAGCCGTTCCCGCTTTTGGCAAAAGCTATCAGAATGTTTGCGAATATTGCGATTATAAATCTGTTTGTTCCTTTGAGGAAAACATTCCCGTTAGGGAGCTTGACGATTTTGATTTGCAGGTTGTTCTTGAAAATCTGGAGAAGGGAGATGAGGAGAATGGGTTGGGATTGGACCCCGGAGCAGAAAAAGGCGATTGAAGCCCGTGACGGCACTTTGCTTGTCAGCGCGGCTGCTGGCTCGGGCAAAACCGCTGTTCTTGTTGAAAGAGTTATTGAACGCATTTGCGACAGCGAGAATCCCTGCGGAGTTGAAAATCTTCTCATCGTAACCTTTACCAATGCCGCAGCTTCACAGATGAAAGAAAAAATACATGCGGCAATAAGCAAAAAAATTGCCCTTAATCCTGCCGATAAGAGTCTGCGCAGGCAACAGCTTATGCTGCCGTATGCAAATATATGCACAATTGACTCATTCTGCATCGGCCTTGTCAGAGAGAATTTTCATTCATTGGGAATTGCTCCTGATTTCAGCCTTCTTGATGAAGGTAAGCTGGCGGTTTTGCGCTCACGTGCAGTAAGCGCAGTTGTTGATTCGCTTTATGAAGCCCCGACAGAAAGCTTTCTTGCCCTGAATGAGCTTATAAGTGATACGAGAGATGACCAAAAGCTGATTAATGCAATTATCAAGCTCCATACGCTCTCACAAGCATATCCGTTCCCTGAAATATGGCTTGAGTCACTTGCTGATGAGTTTAACAATCCTTCATCCGCTGCGGAAAGTCCGTGGGGCAGGGTGATAATAAACCATGCAATTCAGCTTGTATGCTCGTGCATTGCCGATGCGGAGCATTGCATTTCCGTTCTTTCAACAGAACCTGAGCTTGAAGAAAAATACAGGCCGACATTTGCCGATGATATAAGAGAATTGGAAATTCTGCTTGACGCACTTTCAAATGATAATTGGGACGGAATTTCAGAAGCGTTCGGAAAAATCGGTTTTTCGAGAATTGCAAATGCGCCCAAGGGATATGCAGGCGCAGCGAAGGATATTTGCAAGGATTCAAGAACCGCATATAAGAAGCGTGTAACGGATTTTGCTAAAAACTTTTCAATCAGCGAAGAAGAACACAGAGCCGATATTGAGCATCTTGCGCCCATAATAGGCGAGCTTATAAACGCTGTTTTGAAATTCAGCGAAGAATTTACGCGGCTCAAATCGGAAGAGAACGGAGCGGATTTTTCGGATACGCTTCATCTTGCACTCAAGCTTTTGGTTGAGCCCGTGCACGGTGGATATGTTAAAACACCGCTTGCGCTTTCACTTGCTGAAAATTACGCTGAAATCCTTGTTGACGAGTATCAGGATGTCAACGAGGCGCAGGATATGATATTCAGTGCTTTGTCAAAGGACGAAAATAACCTGTTTATGGTTGGCGATGTTAAACAGAGCATTTACCGCTTCAGGCAGGCAATGCCTGAAATATTCCTTGCACGCAGGGACGGACTGAAAGAGTATGAGGAGGGCAACTATCCCGCCAAGATTACACTCGGCAAAAATTTCCGAAGCCGTTCGGGAGTTACGCAAACCGTCAATTTTATTTTCAGTGCCCTGATGAGCAGGAATGCGGGCGGTTTGGAATATGATGAAAACGAATTTCTTGAGGCGGCTGCGGTTTATCCACCGAAAAAGGATGCCGACGCTGAGGTTTGCCTGATTGAAACGGATAAGGAGAATTTCCTGACGGCTCAGGCAAAATATGTTGCGAACTATATTGAAAAGGCTGTTTCGCAGGGAATGACCTTTACCGACGGCAGCGAAGAAAGAAAGGCGAAATACAAGGATTTCTGTATTCTTCTCAGAAGCGTCAAGGGGTCCGGAAAGGCTTTTGTTGATGAGCTTGCTGCCCGTGAAATTCCGTTCAGCTGTGAAACGGACGAAGATATATTGGCTTCCCCGGAAATCATGTTTATGATTTCTCTGCTGAAAATAATAGACAATCCTGTTGATGATATTCCGCTGACCGCTGCAATGCTTTCGCCTGTTTTCGGCTTTACTCCCGATGACCTTGCTTTGATGCGTGCGTCTCACAGAAAGGGCTCGGTTTATTCATGCCTTGTGAATTCGGCAGAAAACGGCAACTTGAAATCGGCGGCATTTCTTGAAAAGCTTCGGGAAATGCGCAGGGTTGCATCTGCTGTGAGCGCAGGCGAGCTTGTCCGCCGCCTGATTGAGGAAACGGGATACGGCGCAATAGTCGGTGCAATGAAGGACAGCGCCAAACGCAGAGCCAATCTGAATAGTTTCGTTGACCTCGCAAATAAATACGAGGCTTTGGGGCGGAAAGGTGTTTCGGGCTTTATCAGATTTGTTGACGGTATTTCAAAAAGCGGCAGCGCGATGAAAACGGGTAAGGCGGATTCGGATGCGGCGGATTCTGTCAAGATAATGACCATTCACAAGAGCAAAGGCCTTGAATTCCCTGTTTGTTTCCTTGCGGCTTGCGAAAAGAAATACAGCAATCTTTCCCAGCGTGACGATTTGCTGATTGCACCGGAAAGCGGAATAGGTATCAAAAACACCATCGGAATGGCAAAGGTCGACACTTTGCCTCGCATTGCAGCATCCATTGAGATAAAAAAAGCGGAGCATTCCGAGGAGCTTCGAGTTCTCTATGTTGCGCTCACAAGGCCCAAGGAAAAGCTTGTTATGCTTGCTTCTTCGGAGGATTGGGGCAAAGAACTTGCCAAATATTCGGCGAATATAAGAGAAGAAAAGCTTATTGACCCGTTTACGGTTATCGGTTTTTCAAGCTATGGCGAATGCATTCTTTCAGCGCTTTTAAGGCACCCGGATGCACATTCGCTTCGAAATGCGGCGGGAATTGATTCTTCGGTTGCGTTGCCGTGCGATGTTTCTTTGAAAACCAAGATAGTTTCCGGAGAGGTTGAAGATTTTTCCGCAAAAGTGCAAGAAAAAGCAGCTGAGCCGAATTCTGAAATAACGGAAGAAATAAGGCACCGTCTGGAATATGTTTATCCGTTTTCAAAGTTGAACGGAATCGTTGCAAAACGCATTGCGTCAAAGCTTGATGCCGAAGAAATAGGCGGAGAATATTTTGCTTCGAGCAAGCCCGCTTTTGCCGGCAAGGATAATCTGACACCTGCGCAGCGAGGAACCGCAACTCACCGCTTTATGCAGTTTGCGGATTATGAAAAAGCTGGCGAAAACGTTGAAAATGAGCTTTCTCGCCTTGTTGAGCAGGGAATGCTGACCAAAACGGAAAGCAAGGTTGTTGACCGCACGGCGATAAAAGAGTTTTTTGAAAGTCCTCTTGCAAAACGTATTCTTCGTGCCGAAAAGGTTTACAAAGAATATGCTTTCACCGCCGGTGTTCCTCTTGGTGAAATGGAGCCGGAGGTTTCTGTTGAAAACACCTGCAACGAAGTGATTGTTGTTGAGGGCGTTGTTGACTGCGCATTTGTTGAAAACGGCGAGCTTGTTATTGTTGACTTTAAAACGGACAAAGCATCAAACGGAGCGGAGCTTGCCGAAAAATATCGCGAACAGCTTGCGGTTTATCGCCGTTGCCTTGCCGAGGTGCTGGGTTTGCCTGTAAAACAAACAATTATTTATTCGTTCAGGCTCGGAGAATGCATCGAAATTGCCGGAAATTAAATTTTTTCTAAAAAAGACTTGCAATTTTGTGTTGTGTATGATAAAATTGCTCCGTTATGTTTATGGATATACCGAAAGAGGTGACATTGATGAAGGAAGGAATCCATCCTAAGTACGAAAAGACCGAGATCCGCTGCGCATGCGGTGAGGTTATCGAAACCGGCTCAACAAAGGCAAACCTTCGTGTTGATATCTGCTCAAAATGCCATCCGTTCTTTACAGGCAAGCAGAAGCTTGTTGACACCGGCGGACGTGTTGACCGTTTCAACAAGCGTTTCAATCTTAACAACAAATAATAAGCAAAATAAGCGGCGCATTCTGTGCGCCGCTTTGCTTTTATTTATCTGAGGTGAAAAAATGGCAAACAGCTATAAAACGATAAGAGCTGCTTCTCAGGATGAATATATTGTTAAAAAATCCAGGTTTATCGGGCATATAATGCCTGTCACAACTCAGGAGCAGGCGCTTGAATTTATTGCCAAGGTCAGCAAAAAGCATTGGGATGCAACACACAATGTTTATGCATACATTATTCGTGAGGGCGGAATAAAACGTTATTCCGATGACGGTGAGCCGCAGGGCACGGCAGGCATTCCCGTTCTCGATGTGCTTGAAAAAACAGGTGTTACCGACTGCGCTGTGGTTGTTACCCGATATTTTGGCGGAATTATGCTTGGCGCAGGCGGACTTGTGAGAGCATATTCCCATTCGGCCTCCATTGCCGTTGCTGCGGGCGGAATTGTTACGCGCGCTGTCTGCGCAAGGCTTAAGGTTACATGTGACTATTATTTCTACGGCAAGCTGTCGTCCCTTGTGCCGGAAAACGGCGGAGTTATTGAGGACACGGTTTTTGAGGATAACGTGACGCTTGTTTTCAGGCTGCCGATTGAGTTGGTTGATGGCTTCAACGCTATGCTGATTGATGTCAGCAACGGCAGATACCGTGCTGAAAAAACCGACGAGTTTTTTGCCGATATTGATTGAAATACAGTATTTACTATTTAAATCCTGTATGATAGAATTATAATGCAATGAATTAGGAGGTAATAAAAATGAAAAGAACATCAAAAATTCTGTCCCTTGCAATGGCTTTGCTTATGCTTGTTCAGGTGCCTTTTGCTTCGGCAAGTGCGGCTTTCGATGCTCCTACGCTCACCCGTGCGGAGTGGGACAGCCTTTATGGTTCCCTGTGCGATGAAAACACCTTGCCCATGCTTTGCGTCGGTGCGGATGAGAACTCCGTGAGCCTTGTATGGCATGCAGATGCAAAAACAGCTAAACCCAAGGTTCGCCTTGCAAAGAGCAAGAGCATGGCGGGCTATGTTGAGTTTACAGGCAAAACCACCGAAGCTGAAACCGACGATCAGCTTGTTTGCCGTGTTACTGTTGACGGACTTGAAGAAAACACAACATATTATTACAAATGGTATGGCGATAACGGCTGGAGCAAGGCATATAAATATGAAACCAAGTCATTCAGCGACCATAAAGCTCTTGTTGTCGGCGATATTCAGATAGGTGGCCAGAGTGAGGATGCGAACGTTCAGTCTGATGTAGGCTACAATTGGAACAACGTTCTTGCGGAAGCTTTGCAGGAAAATCCTGACATCAGCTATCTTGTTTCTCCCGGAGATAATACTTCAACAGGCAAAACCGCCGATGAATGGCAGACTTTGCTCATGCCTCAGGGTGTTCGCAGCGTTCCCATGGCTCTCGCAATCGGCAATCACGATAAAAAGGGCATGGCATATAATTATTATACAAATATGCCCAACGAATATTTCGGCAAATACTTTGAGGGACTGGACCGTGATTTCTGGTTCCGCTACGGCGATGTGCTTTATCTTGTGTTTGACGCATGCTCCGCTTCCGCTGCTGACCACATGGCGATGGCAAAGGAAGCTGTTGAAAAGAACCCAGATGCAAAATGGAGAATCGGTGTTATGCATCAGGCACTCAACGGCCCCGCTTTTTGCGCTTTCAGCGCTGAAACACAAATTCTTCTCAACGCAGTCTTTTCACCTATATTTGACACCTTTGATGTTGACCTTGTTCTGACGGGACACAGCCACATCCAGGGCCGTTCACACTTCATGTATGAAAGCATGACAATCGGCAAGGCGGAAAGCGGCAAAACATATACCGACCCCAAGGGAACGGTTTATCTTAACACCAATGCGTTCTGTGACCACGACAGCTTTGAGGAATATGAATGGCTTAATCTGCCCTATGTTGCATACAGCTTTGGCAAGAACGATGTTACAACATACACAACCCTTGATTTTAAGGGCGACACAATGGAAATCAAAACTATGAGAGGCGACAACAGCGAGGTTCTGGATTCTCTCACAATAGTCAAAACTGACGATGACCATAATGACAATTCAATTCTCAAGAAATTCCACCGTCTGCTCTACAAAGTGGTTGAGATTCTCGGTTGGGTTTATCTTGAAGGTGATAAAATTACCGTCGCAATCAGAGGCGGCCATTTTTAATTGACCAAGCAATAAAGAAAGCACACTGCGAAATTTCGCAGTGTGCTTTTTGCTGTGTCAATATTAAAGATTTTCCGCAACTTTTTTCATTGCGTCCCAGCCTTCCTTGCTGAGGGGAAGGAAGGGCTTTCTGCAGGGACCCATATCTATGCCCATGTGGGTGAGAACTGCCTTTTCGCACTGGAAAACGCCGTATTTAATCATTTCTGAAATAATAACGTTTGCTTCGTTCTGGATTTCCTGAGCCTTTGCAATGCTTCCGTTATGGAATTCATCGTAAATCTTCAGGAACTTATCTCCCATGAAGTTATATGTGCTGCCGATTGCGCCGTCTGCACCCATTGAAAGGCCGCCAAGGCACATTTCGTCAAAGCCGTTGAATACTGTAACGCCTTCGATTTTTTCTTTGAACTGCTGAAGAGTGAAAAGGTCGGCCGAGGTGTGCTTGATTCCGATGAAACGCTTGTCTTGGAACATTTCGGCAGCATAGTCTGCGGTGAAGGTGAAGCCGTTGCCGCCGGGGAAGTTATAAACAACCATCGGGATATTAACGCTCGAAACGATGTCGGTGTAATACTGCTTGATTGCAGGAGCGGGGAAAGAATAGTAGAAAGGCGCAACTGCGGAAATTGCATCGTATCCGAGGCTTTCGGCAGTTTTTGCCATGTCAATTGCAGCATCTGTTGAAATTGCACCGCAGTGAGCAATCATGGGAACCTTGTCGCCTGCTGCTTCTTTAACGATGCGGAAAACTTCCTTGCGCTCTTCGTTGGTCATAACCATGCTTTCGCCTGTGCTGCCGCCAACGTAAAAACCGTTGATTCCTTTTTCAAGATTGAATTCAACAAGCTTTTTGAGCGATGCTTCATTGATTGAATAATCGTCTTTGAACGGAGTTAAAAGTGCAGTAAAAATACCTTTCATTGTTAATCTCTCCTTAAGTTATTCGTATATGGGATAGCGTTCGCAAATTGCGGTTACGCCTGCCTTGATTTTTTCTTTGCTGTTTTCGAAATCCGTTGCGCACAGATAAATAAACTCAGCAATCTTATCCATATCCGCTTCGTTAAGCCCTCTTGAGGTGACTGCGGCTGTGCCGAGTCTGATGCCGCTTGTGACAAAGGGCTTTTCGGGGTCGTTGGGAATTGCATTCTTGTTTGCGGTGATATATACCTCATCAAGTCTGTGCTCAAGCTCTTTGCCTGTTATGCCGAGGGAGCGAAGGTCAACAAGCATAAGGTGGTTATCTGTGCCGCCCGAAACAAGGTTAACGCCTCTTGAGGTGAGTCCTTTTGCGAGTGCGGCTGCATTTTTGATAATGTTTTCCTGATATACCTTGAACGATGGCTCAAGAGCTTCACCAAAGCAAACAGCTTTTGCGGCAATGATGTGCATGAGAGGGCCGCCCTGGTTACCGGGGAAAATAGCCTTGTTTATAGCGGCTGCAAGCTCTTCTTTGCAGAGGATAAGGCCGCCTCTGGGGCCTCTGAGGGTTTTGTGAGTTGTTGTGGTCACAATGTCTGCATAGGGAACGGGTGAGGGATGAAGCCCTGCCGCAACAAGGCCTGCGATATGAGCCATATCAACCATAAAATATGCACCAACGGATTTTGCGATTGCTCCGATGCGCTCAAAGTCGATTGTTCTGGGGTATGCCGATGCGCCTGCAACGATGAGCTTGGGCTTAACTTCATTTGCGGTTTTTTCAAATTCATCGTAATCAATAAAGCCGTCATCGCTTACGCCGTAAGGCACGAACTTATAAAGCTTGCCGCTTGCATTGACGGGTGAGCCGTGAGTCAGGTGGCCGCCGTGGGCAAGGTTCATGCCCATAACAACATCGCCGGGCTCAAGAACGGCTGAATAGGCCGCCATGTTAGCCTGAGCGCCGGAGTGAGGCTGAACGTTCGCAGCTTCTGCGCCGAAAAGCTTCTTGGCGCGCTCAATAGCGATTGTTTCAACAACGTCAACGCATTCGCAGCCGCCGTAATATCTTTTACCGGGGTAGCCCTCAGCGTATTTGTTGGTTAAAACGCTTCCCATAGCTGCCATAACAGCCGGGGAAACTATATTTTCGGAAGCGATGAGTTCGAGGTTTCTTTTCTGCCTTTTAAGCTCGGCTTCCATTGCAAGACCTATCTCACGGTCATAGTTAATCAGCGGGGTGATTGTGTCGATATAATCGGAAAACATATAAAAACACCTCATTCAGTTTGATACTGTCATAATACCACAAATTTTAACTTTATGTCAAATTGCATTGTTAACAAAAAAGACTTGTAATATTTTAATAAATAGGTTATACTGTATGATATTAATGCAAAAGGAGACGAACAAATGGATCCTATCAAGGTTGATTTTTCAAAGAAAGACGGAGGAAAGAAAAAGGATATAGTTATTCCTCCCGAAAAGGCTGCACTTAAGATTATTTTAAGCATTTTGTGCACGGTTATTTTTGCGGCAGCAGCATTTTATGTAATGCTTCCTGCAATAAACTTCAAATCGTATGATTTTTATTTGTACTTGGGGCTTGTAGCTGCTTCTTATGTTGTTTTTAACGGATTGTTTGCCAATGTTATGGGCAAACCTGAATATATCCCGTTTGTTAAAAAGCAGGCAATAGTTCCGGGAATTGTTATTGCCGCTCTGGTTGTTGCAGTCGGTATCGGATATGCAATTTCAAGTGAATTCTTCCGTGCGGAAAGCTACAGCAATATCATTGACGTAAGAACAGACAGTAATTTCTCTGAAGAAATTGAAGAGCAGAATGCTGAAAGCTTCAGTGCAATCCCTAAGCTTGACGAGGATGCGGCTGCTCAGCTTGCAACAAGAGCTCTCGGTGTTCTTGAAGAAAAAGGTCTTGTTTCTCAGTTCACCGTTTATCCCGAGTATACTCAGATAAACTATAAGGACACTCCCGTAAGAGTTGCTCCTCTTCAGTATGATAATATTATCAAGTGGTTCACAAACACAAGAAACGGTTTCCCCGGCTATGTTGTTATCGATATGGCTAACGAATCAACCGAATTTGTTGAAACCGAAAGCAGCATCAGATATTCGCCTGCAGAGCATTTCAACAAGCTTCTCAAGCGTCATCTTCGCTTTGAATATCCCACATATATGTTTGCGGATGCCACATTTGAAATTGATGATGAGGGCAATCCCTATTGGATTTGCGCACGCCTTGACAAAACAATCGGCCTTTTCGGCGGCACGGATGTTATCGGCGCGGTAGTTGTTAAAGCGGACAGCGCAACAGGCGAAAGCACCTATTACTCTGTTGATGAAATCAAGAACAGCCCCGAGCTTCAGTGGCTCGACAGAATCTATGATTCCGACCTTCTTGTTCAGCAGTATAACTTCTACGGCAAGTATCAGAACGGTTTTTGGAACTCAATTCTCGGCCAGAAGGGTGTTATAACCACAACCGCCAACTATAACTACATCGCTAAGGATGATGACGTTTGGATGTACACAGGTGTTACTTCCGTAACATCCGACCAGTCAATCACAGGTTTTATCCTTATTAACCAAAGAACAAAAGAAGCTGTTTATTACAGCGTTACAGGCGGCACCGAATATTCGGCTCAGCAGGCTGCTGAGGGCCGTGTTAAGGACCTTGGCTACAGTGCAACATTCCCGCTTCTTCTCAACATCGGCGGCGAGCCCACCTATTTCATGTCGCTTAAAGACCCCAAAAACGATATCGTTCAGCAGTATGCGCTTATCAATGTTGCTCAGTATAACAACAACAAAATGGGCGCAACGGGCGCAGACCTTTCAAAGTGCCTTGCAAGCTATATTGCTGCGCTTGAAGAAAGCGGTATCAAGGTTGATATTGACCCCAATGAGGTTGTTGATCCCTCGACTTCCGTTCCCAAAGATGAGCCTGCAAAAGAAAAGCTGACTGTTTCCGGCGTGATTTCCGATATCAGAACAGCTGTTATGGGCGGAGAAAGCTACTACTATATTAAGCTTGATTCAAACGCTTCATATTTCTCAATCGCAGCTTCCAAGGACGAAACAGTTGTTATCCTTAATAAGGGTGATGCGGTAACCGTTAGCTATGATGGTGAAGGTGCAATAATTGATGCGGATTCAATAAAGCTTAACTAAAAAGCAAAGAGCCGTCGCTTATGCGGCGGCTTTTTTAAAAGAGAAATACAAAAGAGAATATAAAAAGATATTTGCTTTATAATAAAGCAAGGTGAATTTATGGAATTATACGAAAACAAACAGGAAGCCGAAAAGGCGGTGCTTGTTGCTGTTGACACAGGTGAATATGACTGCGAAATGTCGCTCAATGAGCTTGAAGAGCTTGCAAAAACAGCGGGTGCCGAAATAATCGGCAGGCTGTGGCAGAAAAGGGATAAGCCCGATTCTGCAACCTTTCTCGGCAGCGGCAGGCTTGAAGAACTTGGCGAATTTTGCGAAAACAACGATGTTGACCTTGTTATTGCGGACAGCGAGCTTTCGCCTGCCCAGCTTCGCAACGTTGAAAAAGCAACAAAGGTCAGGGTTATCGACAGAACAACCCTGATTCTGGATATTTTTGCCGAAAGAGCAAGGAGCAACGAAGGCAAGCTTCAGGTTGAGCTTGCTCAGCTTCGCTATTCTCTGCCGCGCCTGACCGGCCAGGGCACAAAGCTTTCAAGGCTCGGCGGCGGCATCGGCACAAGAGGCCCCGGTGAAACAAAGCTTGAAACAGACCGCCGTCATATCAGGCGAAGAATAAAGTCGCTTGAAGAGGAATTTGATGCGCTTGAGAAAAGACGCAGTCTTGCAAGGGCAAGAAGAGAAAAAGACGGAGTAGAAACAGTTGTTATTGTGGGCTATACCAATGCCGGCAAATCTACCCTTATGAATGCGCTCACCGAAGCAGGTGTTTTGGCGCAGGATAAGCTTTTTGCAACCCTTGACCCAACTTCGCGTGCGTTAACGCTTCCTGATGGCAGGAAGGTTATGCTGATTGATACGGTCGGTTTTATCAGACGCTTGCCTCACCATCTTGTTGAAGCTTTCAAATCAACGCTTGAGGAGGCTGCCTGCGCAAAGGTTATTCTTAATGTTTGCGATGCTTCGGACCCCGAATGCGGCGAGCATATAGAAGTTACGCAAGAGCTTTTGGAGGAGCTTGGCTGTTCGGGCAAGCCGGTTATTACGGTTTTTAACAAGTGCGATTTGCCCGAGGCAAAAGAAAATCTTCTTTTCGAGCCGAATGCCGTTATGATTTCCGCTCTTGAAGAAAAAGGCCTTGATGAATTGCTTGAAGCGGTTGCAAAAGCTTTGCCGCCAACAAGAGCAAGGGCAAAAATGCTGATTCCGTATTCAGACGGCGCAGCTGCGGCTGTTTTGAGAAAGGACAGTATAATCAATTTTGAAGAATATCGAGCGGACGGATTGTATTTCGAGCTTATAGCAGATGTTTCGATGATTGACAGATACCAGAAATACTGTGTATAAATCGTAATAAATTGTTAATTTATTGAGTGTTGACAATAAGCTACGATTAGTTTATAATTTAAATGCAAACTTTGTTTGCGTTACATACTAAAAAGGGGGATACAATAATGAATATTGATACCACAGGAATTGAAGAGCTTATCGTGACAATCCTGACAGCTATTGCCAATCTTGACTTGAAGGCATTGGATCTTGATTTCATGGGAGAGCTCCTTACCAAGATTGCTCCTATCTGGAATCCCATCTGGGCTGCAATCACCGATATGCTCGGCGAATATATCGGTCTTTAATCAAAAAACCTTTTAAGGGTCTGCGCAAAAAGCGCAGACCCGTTTTTTTGCCGACAAAAACCGATTTGTTTTTCTTGCATATATGCAAAGTTTTTGTTATAATATTCTAATCACGATAAAAACAGCTTTTTAAATTGTTTTTTGATTTCGCAGAGTTCAGCAGGGTCAACGCAACACCTGCGGTTGAAGGGATGTATGGATATGTTTCAGCAGTTGATTGAATATTTCAGAGAGCGCAGCGTTCTGATTCTCGGCTTTGGCAGAGAAGGGCGTTCAACATATAATTTGATAAGGCGCAATCTGCCCGACAAACAAATCGGAATTGCGGATATGCGCAGCGTGGAGCTTGATGACCCCAATGTAATCCTGCATTGCGGTGAAGATTATCTTGATGCCATTGAAAAATATGACACCGTTATCAAAACCCCCGGAATTTCATTCAGAGATGTTATGGTTCCGCACGAGGTTGAGGTTACCTGCCAAACGGATTTATTTCTTCGCTTTTCAAAATGCACCTGCGTGGGAATAACCGGAACAAAGGGCAAAACAACAACCTCAACGCTGATTTACGAAATGGTAAAGCAGGCGGACAAAAAAGCATGCCTTATCGGCAATATGGGTGTTCCCGTGCTTGATACTCTTGAAAACGGTGATGCGGAGATTGCGGTTATTGAAATGTCATCGCATCAGCTTGAATATACCACAGCTTCGCCTCATATTGCGGTTATGACCAATATTTATCCAGAGCATCTTGACCACTACAACGGATTTTCGGGTTATGTTACCGCAAAGATGAATATTATCCGCCATCAGGTCGGCTGCGATTATTTTATTTGCAATGCTGAACAGGCTTTTGACAGATATTTTAATTTTGCCAAAGCAGTTCCCAGCATTATTAAAGTCAGCAAAAACGGTGGCAGGGGAGATGAAGAAATCATCGCTGCCGCTGCCGAAAACGAACGTCTTAAAGGTGTTCATAACAGGCAGAATGTCTGCGTTGCCGCAACCGTTGCAAGATGCCTCGGAGTGAGTGAAGCAGATATTCTTAAGGCAGTTAAGAATTTTGCAGGCATTGAAAACAGAATGGAGCCTATCGGCGAATTTTACGGAATTAAATTCTATAACGATGCTATTGCAACCATTCCGCATGCGGTTGAATGCGCCGTTGAAGCTCTTGAGGATGTTGATACTCTGATTTTCGGCGGTATGGACAGAGGCATAGATTATTCCGATTTTGAGAAATATCTCGAAAAATGCAGAGTCAGAAATCTTATCGGCATGCCGGATACAGGCATCAATATTTGCAACGCACTTCTTGAGCGCGGCTGCACAAAGAATCTTATCATTGCTCAGACCATGGAGGAAGCTGTTGATGCGGCTTTCAGATTCACAAGGAAGGGCAAAAGCTGCATAATGTCGCCTGCAGCTTCAAGCTATAACGTATACAAGGACTTTGAGCATAAGGGCAATCATTATAAAGAATGCATCAAGGCATGGAAAGAATAAAAGAAAGCGGTGTGTTTTCGTTGTTGAAAACACACCGCTTTGTTAATTTTTGTTTTGTTTGGCCGATTTTATCATCGCAAGGGTAGAAATCGCCGTTATAATCAGAGCCGCAAGCTGGAAATATGCAAACAAGTCCGTTCCCCATCTTTGCACAGCAAAGCCGAAAATAACCGGAGAAGCGAGAATGCTGACATAGGACATTGCCATTTGAAGCCCGATAAAGGATTGTGAAACATCTTTGCCGAAATGAATTGGGGTTAGGTGGGTCATGTTCGGGAAAAGAGGGCCGTTGCCAAGACCTATCATAAAAAGACCTATTCCTGCGGCAACAGTCGGCAGGGGAAGCATAACAAGAATAACGGCGGCAAGAGTTACAGCCTCGCCTATAAGGATTATTTTTACCGATGAAAGCTTGTTGCCGACAACGCCTGAAAGGAATCTGCCCAATGTCATTCCCACAAAATAAAAGGTTATCGTCTGTGCTGCCATATCCGGAGTCATGCCTTTTGAATTAACCAGAAACGTGCTGCCCCAACCAAGGCAAACAGCTTCGATGGCGCATGATGCCATAAACACCATGATGCTTGCCCTTGCTGTGGGCATTTTAAGGATATCACGGTTTTTAACAACACGCTCCTGCGTTTCTTCTGCGGCTTTCTCTTCCTTGACCTTTTTCCATAGCGGCAAGGATAAAAAGGTTACGGCAGCGATGGCAAGCTGAAAAAAGAACATTGTTCTATAGCCACTGTGCCAACCGTCGTCGCCTCTTAAGGCGAATGACATGAGATAAGGGCTGACGGAAACGCCAACACCGTAGGCGCAGTGCAAAAAGCTCATGTGAGTTACTTTGCAGTTGAGGGCAACGTAGTTGTTGAGTGCGGTGTCAACCGAGCCTGCACCCAACCCGAGCGGAAGTGCAAACAGGCAAAGCCAAACCATGTTGCCGGAGAGTGAAAAGCCGAGCAAAGCCAAAGCAGTCAAAGCCGTGCTGAAAGCAGTAACCTTGCCTGTGCCGAAACGGCTTATGAGCTTTGCACTCATAAGGCTGGAAACAATTGTGCCGCACGAAATAAGCGTTGTCACAAAATTTGCATACGAAACGGGAACATCAAACTCCCGATAAATTGCCGGCCAAACCGCTCCGAAAAGCGAATCGGGAATGCCAAGCCCGACATAAGCGATGTATATAACAATCATCAGAATTGCAGTCATAAATTCTCTCCGAAAAATATTTTTTTATATTATATTGCATTTGATTATTTATTTCAATATTTAAAACGATATTTGACATACGCATGGCTGTGTGGTATATTTTTATGCAGTAAAAATGAGGTGACTTTGATGAACGGCTATAAAAACAGGATTGATTTACACACGCATACCGCAAGCTCATTTGACGGTAATTATTCCGCATCGCTCATGTGCAAGGCGGCGGTTGAAAAAGGAATTTCGACAATTGCAATTACCGACCATTTCGATGTTGATTTTTACAAGGCTCACCGCCTTGAAATGCGCCAAAAGACAAGCTATGAAGATATTTGTTATGTGCAGGAGGCTTTTGCGGATAAAATCCGTGTGCTCAGGGGTATTGAAATGGGTCAGCCGACTTATGATATTTCTCTCACGGAAAAATCGCTTGTACGTTATGAATATGACTTTATCATCGGTTCAATCCATAATTTAAGAGGAATGCCTGATTTCGGCGACCTGAATTATAAAGAAATGGCTGCCGATAAAATCTATTCTCTTCTCGATAAATATTTTGAGGAAGAGCTTATTCTTGCAAAATGGAACGGCTTTGATACTCTCGCTCATCTGACTTACCCCATGCGATATATCGTTCAGGCGGGCAGAGATGACATTGAGCTTGGCAGATATGATGACATCACAGATGAAATTTTCAGGGTCCTTGTTTCAACCGGAAAGGCTCTCGAAATCAATACAAGCGGTCTGCGCCAGCCCATCGGCAAAACCATGCCGACGGAAAATTATGTCCGCCGTTTCAAGGAGCTTGGCGGCGAACTGCTTACTCTCGGCTCCGATGCCCATTTCATCGAACATGTCGGTGCAGGCATAGATGAAGGCTATAAAATTGCCGAAAGCTGTGGCTTTGAATATGTAACATATTTTGAAAATCGCAAGCCGATTCAAATTAAAATTGAAAAATAAAAATTCAACCTCCGAACAGTCAATTTTGCTGTTCGGAGGTGTTTTTGTTTACACATAAAATTCTTCCATTGTGTTTAAGCACAGACAAGCAAGCTTGCCGCCAAAACAAGCTCCGCAGTCAATGCAAATGTTATTATGAGAATGATATATTTCCCATTTTCCGCTTATTGCTTTGGTCGGCGTATGGCCGCAGACTATAAAAATGCTGTTATCCGAAAAATACTGCATTTTATAGTTCGGAGTCATTGCCGTTAGCTCCTCTAAGGTATATTCGCGCAGTTTTTTGTTTTTTCTGAAATTGCCCAATCCTGCATGAACAAGCAGGAAGGTTTTATCTTCAACATCAATGGCTTCATATTTGGAAAAATCTTCGATATATTCAATAACTTCTTTCCTTTTTTCTGCTGAAAGAGTTGAAAACTGCTTCATTGTTATGCCGCCGCCGTTTTGCTGCCATTCAATCATGTCCAGCATTGCATTTTCATCAATCTGAGTTGCAAAGTTTTTCTCGGTTATTTCAACGGAAAGCTTTTTCAGCACATTATATCCCATAACCTCATGATTGCCGAAAAGCGGATATATGTTAGGTATTTTCATTATATATTGCAGAATTTTCAAAGGTTCGGGCCCTCTGTCGATTATGTCACCCAAAATATAAAGCTCATCCTTATCGGAAAAGCCGATTTTTTTTAGCATTGCTTCGAATTTTTTGAACTCACCGTGAAGGTCGCTCATAACATAAATCATAAATCAGCCTCCTTTGAATCGGAGAAAATACACCCTATCGGAGTATACTGCCGATAGGGTGTTAATTTAATTAACCTACAAATTTGATTGTGAGAATCTTTTTGCCTGTGATTTCAAAATCAACAAAGCCGTCTGCATCCATAGTGAGAGGTGCGCTGTCAAGCTCTTCAAGAGTTACAAGCTTAACCTCGCTCCACTTCTTGCCCGAATATGCGGGAAGCTCAAATTCTGCAACCTGTCTTTCAACGGGTGACTGAACCTTCTCGATGGGAGCGATGCCGCCGTTAAGACGGATTGCGTTTTTGACTGTTTTATCAGAGGGATTGAAAACTCTGATAACGTAGCCTTCGCCGTCCTCGCTCTTCTTGATTGCGCTGATGTTGAGGTTTTCATCCTTAAGCTCAATGAAAGAGTGAGTAAGAGGATTCTTGCCGTGAGCGGTGGGAGCAACCTGGCCTGCTGTGAGATAGAGGTTGAAACGCTCGCTCTCCTGCCATACATTGCCTTCTTCCCAATCGCCTCTGTGGGGCATGAATGCATAGCGGAAGGTGTTTTTGCCGATGCACTGTGAGCCCTTATCCCAGTCGCTGTAGTTCTGCATGTCTGCAGTTACGCAAATGCGAAGGGGATATGCACGGATAAGTGAAAGATAGAGGGTGTTGCACTCGTCATCTGCTGCCTCATAAGCCTTAAGACCCGTGTTGAGAAGAGCTGCGCCGTTAACGCCGTCGGTAAGGTCAACGAATGAGTTCATGGGATGCTCAGTCATGGGGATTTCGTCATAGAGCGAGTAATCGGGCTTTGCGATGGGACGCTTAACAACATCGAACTGACCCTGTGCATAAGAGAACTCGGAGTTGATGTTGGTGGGGAAGCCTACCTGAAGATAATGGTCCTCGCAGCGGTTGTTGATTGTTGTTTCAATTTCAACAAATCTTGCACCCTTGCGAAGAGTAACAACGCTGTCAATATCAACGGGGAGCTTATGCTCACTTCTTGATTTTTCATCAGCGGAGCGCTTTTCGGGCAGCATCCAGCGCATTGAAATCTTATATGCGGTTTCAAATTCACCGTCACGAAGGAGTGTGATGGTTGCATTTTCGTTAAGAGTTGTAAAAATCTCATTGAATTCGGGCACAAAATGCTCCCAGGGATTGCCGATTTCGCCGCCGTCCTTGAAGTAGCCAAGGTTTTCATAAACTCTGCCGCTTTCTTTTTCGGTTACGTTATATGTACCGTTGCTGTTGAAGGTGACACGGAGAAATTCATTCTCCATAGCCTGATTAGTCTTAAGAAGAGTAACGGGAGTTGTTGCGCGGACATTGTAAGTGGGACGCATTTTATAGGTCTTGTAGCCCATTGCGGGGATATCCTTAACCTCAACTGCGATAAGGCGCTGTCTTGTGTGGAGAACGTTTGCGGTGTCGTTGGGATTCTGGATAATCTGTGCGTTGTTATCGTTTGATTCGATAACCTGATATTTGATTGCATTGCCTTCTTCGTCAAGAAGTTCAAATGTGCCTGTTTTCCACTCTGCGGGAATTTCAACGCGGAGATTAACGGTTTCGCTTCTCTTGAAGGGCGCAGGGTTGAACACTACAACTGCTGCATCGTCACGGCTGAATGACTTGAGGTTGATATCGCCTGCGATATCCATAAATGCACGCTCGAATATACAGCTTGAAAGCTCTCTCGACTGTCTGTAGCGAGCCATAACATCCTCATAAACAACGTCTCTGCCGCAGGAACCGATGCTGTCGTGACCGTGATTCTGAAGAAGGTAGTTATATGAAAGGTCAATGAAGTTCTGGGGATAGGGTGCACCTGCGAGTGATGCGAAAACAGCGAAAGGCTCAGCATAGTTGATGAGTCTTCTTTCGGTGTCAAAGTTTTCCTGTTTAATGTATGTTCTTGCGGAAAGAATCCATCCGCAGAGAATGCTGACGCTGCCCTTGGTGTAGGGGTCACGCATTTCGCCCTTGAGCACGGGTGCGTTGGGGTCGAAATTATCTATGATGCTCTGTTCCATTTCCTTGAGTGTGCTGTGGAAAACATCTGCATCGGGAAGTGCGTTATCAAGGTCTTTGATAAGCTGAACTTCACGGGCATCGGGGCAGGATGAGTCATGGCCCGCTGACCAGAAGCGGTGGTTGGTTGTCCAGTCATTATTCTGTTCTTCAATAGCCTGCTCAGCTCTTGCCTGAATGTTTTCCTTATGGTACTCATAGAACGGATGTGTGTACTGATAGTCAAGCTTCCAGTCACGGTCAATAAGCTTGAAAACGCCGTTATTATCGTTCCATACCATATCACGGTTGTTTTCGTTGGACTGGTTGAAATAAACAGGTCTCTGAACAACATACCAGATGTTATAGCGGGGTCTTTTGCCGAGACGTGATGCCCAGATTCTTGAACCGTCGGGGCTTTCCCAGAAAAATTCAGATTTGGGTGCTTTGTATGTGTTGATGCCTCTGTAGAATGATGCAAAATTGATGCCGAAGCCCGAATAAAGCTGAGGAAGCTGTGAAATCTGACCCCAGCCGAAGGGTGAATAGCCTGTTTTGCTTACGCCGCCCATTTCCTTTGCCTGCTTATGGCCGAGAAGGAGGTTGCGCACAAGAGCTTCGCTGCCGACGGTGAATTCGTCGGGAAGGCAGAACCAGGGGCCAACTGCGATGCGGCCCTCTTTAATATATTTCTGAAGCTTTTCTTTCTTTTCGGGATAAACTTCAAGATAGTCCTGAATGGGCATTGTCTGAGAATCAAAGTGGAAATGTTTGTAGTCGGGATTCTTGTCAAGAATATCGAGAAGCATGTCTACCATGTAGCCCAGCATGTGCTGAGTTCTGCGTGCGGAGAAACGCCATTCTCTGTCCCAATGAGTGTTTGATATAAAGTGGCATTGAATTTTATTGTTTTTATCCATATCAGTTACTCCTTATCCTTTGATAATCTTCATGATTTCGGCAAAGTTGTTGCAGAAATGGGAGCAAACAGCTTTTGTGCCGCTTGATTCGATGTTGCCGCCTGCAATGCCGATGGTTGTGTAGCCTGCAAGGCGAACGGAGCATGCGCCTGCGCCGCTGTCTTCAATGCCGACAACTCTGCTTCTGTCCGCAAAAGCTTCGCCGAGGCCGACGATTGATGTTTCGGAATAGAGCCAGGGGTGGGGCTTGGGCGAAAGCTCGCCGAGAGTGCCTACGCTGCCCTTGCGAAGGGGGAAGCCTGCCGAGATGATTGCATCGTAGAAATCCTTGGGGTCGCCCATGCCGAGAGTGCGGAATGCGGAAAGAATTTCAGGCCATGCCTTTTCGTAAAGACCGGAGGTAACAAGGCCGATTTTAACGCCCATGTCCTTGAGTTCAAGAAGGAAATCCTTAACGCCCTCGGTGGGAGTGAATGCGCCCTCCTTGCCTCTGCCTGCCATGATTTCTTCCATCTCTCTGTGAGTATGTTCAAAGTAGAAGTTGCGGGCCTTTTCAAGCGACTCGCCGGGGCAGTATTTATCAATGCAGTATTGAAGATGCTCGGAAACGCTGTGACCCGAAACAAAAGGAAGGTCAGCATCCTCCAGCTCAAACTTGGGATTGCCAAGCATGCTTGCTGTGCTCATCTGGATAATCCAAATCCAGAAATCCTCGCTGCGAACGGTTGTGCCGTCAAGGTCCATAAGAACCGCATTAAGAGGATATTCGGTTTTAACCGGATAAACGGGATAATAAACGGGGTAAGCAATGGCCGATTTAACGCCTGCGAGGGTGTGATTGCCGAAAGAAACAAATTCAACCTTTTTGTCGCCTGTTGCAACAATGCAGTCAACACCGTTTTTGCCGGCTGTGAATTTGCCGTCTTCGGTTGTTTCAAGAAGATGGAATCCGCTGTCGGGGCCGATGAGGCCGAGATCGGGGATGTTAACGTTTTTATTGAGAAGCATCGCAATTTCCTTTCCGAATATAAAATTACATGATATTCTAACATAATAATTTAAAGTTGTAAATCATAAAAACACATATTTTAAAAATTATTTATATTGAAATGTGCAAATGTTGGTGATATACTGTAAGAGGTATACTTTGGTTTCAAATAACAATTTACCATTCTACATAAGAAAGGACGATACATTTTGGCAGAAATCAAGAATTTTGACGCAGTTGCCGCCCTCGATGCAATGGATGCTCATGTTGACGATTGGCGCGACGCTACCAAGGGCAAGCAGAGAGGCATTTTCTCTTTTGACGATGTTGTTAACGTTAAGCTTAAAACTCTCAAAAAGAGAATCTACACTGACATTGAATCCATTCCCGCATGGAAAATGAAGGAATGCATTTATAAGGGCATCGGCGATTACGAATATCTTTACGACGAGTGGAAGGAGCTCAACGTTGGCGATAAATGGGGCAACAACGGTTGGAGCGCATTCTTCAAAAACTCCTTCGAAATTCCTGAAAGATTCGCAGGAAAAAAGGTTACCCTCAACGTTTATTTCGGCGGTGACTCCCTTCTTTCAATCAACGGCGAACCCTATCAGGGTCTTGACCCGTTCCGTAACAGCGTTCTTCTTTCAAACGAAGCAGAAGCAGGCAAACACTACGATGTTGATATTGAATCATACTATGTTTGGCATTCAAACGAATCAACCGTTAAAACTCTTTCCTGCTCATTCATCGGTGTTGTTGACCCCGTAATCGAAGAGGTTTACTGGGATTTCAAAGCTGTATTCAACGCTCTCTTTATGCCTGTTCTTGACACAGGCCTTGCAGAGCTTATCAGAGCCGCTCTTAAGGAGGCTTTCACTCACGTTAACTTTGACGTTGACGGCGAAGAATTCAAAGCAGGCCTTCTTGAAGCTCAGAAGGTTCTCAAGGAAAAGGTTTATAACAACCCCAACTATAAAACAGAGGGAACTCTCTCCCTTGTCGGCAACTCTCACCTTGACATCGTTTTCATGTGGGCATACAAAGAATATGTTCGCAAGCTCGGCAGAACCCATGCAACAATGCTTCGCCTTATGGAGCAGTATCCCGATTTCATCTTCTCCCAGAGCACAGCTCCTACCTATATTGAAATGGAAAAGCGCTATCCCAACATGTTCAAGCAGGTTAAGCAGCGCATCGAAGAGGGCAGATGGGAATATATCGGCGCAATGTGGGTTGAGCCCGACTGCAACCTTGTTTCAGGCGAATCCTTTGCACGTCAGCTTCTTCACGGCGTAAGATATGCCGAAAAGACCTTTGGCATCACTCCCAAAACTTGCTGGGTGCCCGACGTATTCGGCAACGGCTACGCAATGCCTCAGATCCTTAAGAAGGCAGGCGTTGAATATTTCGTAACCCATAAGATGGGCATTTGGAACGACACTAACCCCTGGCAGTACAGCACCTTCTGGTGGGAAGGCCCCGACGGCTCAAAGGTGTTCTCAATTGTTCCTCCCACCCACTTCATCGGCACAGTTGAGGCTGACTCGCTCAAGATGAACTGGAAGAAATATACCGACAAGGCAACCATCGGCGAATCCATGTATTGCTACGGCTGGGGCGATGGCGGCGGCGGTGTTGACACCGAGATGCTCGAATATGCAAAGCGTTATAAGAGTTTCCCCGGTCTTCCCGAAACCAAGCCCAGCAAGATTGAAGATTCTCTTGCAAGAATGAAGGCTAAGGCAACAGACACAAACATCCCCACCTGGAAGGACGAGCTTTATCTTGAAGAGCACAGAGGTGTTCACACAACGAAGGCTCTTCTTAAGAAGCTTAACAGATACAGCGAAAATCTTTACCGTCAGGCAGAAATTTTTGCATCAATCGCAATGAAATACGGCTATGAGTATCCTCTCGAAAAGCTTAACGAAGGCTGGCAGATGATTCTCACAAACCAGTTCCACGATTCACTTCCTGGCTCTCACATCACCGAAGTTTTCGGCGATCTTTGCGCAATTTATGACGATATCATCAAAATCGGTGAATCCGTTCGCAATGAAGCTCTCAACGTTATCGCAGGCAACATCAGCGGCGAAGCAAAATACGGCAAGCCCTTTGCTCTGTTCAACTCTCTCGGAGTTGCCGCAACCTCAAAGGTTGAGCTTCCCTATAAGGATGTTGAAATCTATGATGCGGAAGGCAACAAAGTTCCCGTTCAGGCTTACACAAAGCTTGACGGCACAAAGGTTCTTGTTTTTGTTGCAAAGGATGTTCCCGCTGTTGGTTATAAAGTATATTATACCAAGGATGCTGCCGTTGCAGAAGCAAAGGCAGTTGAAAGCGCAGATATCGAAAACGCAAGCTTCAGCCTGAAGTTTGATGCAGCCGCAGAGCTTGTTTCAATCTTTGACAAAAAGAATAACCGTGAGGTTCTTGAAGGCAAGGGCAATGTGTTCCGTATCTATGAGGACCTTCCCGGCAAATACGACGCATGGGATATCGTTGCAAGCTACACAGACCGTGAGTTTGAAACAGAGGCTGGCAAGATTGAAAGCGTTGTTTCGGGCGATGTATTCACTTGCGTAACAATCGCAAAGAATATTATGAAGTCAACTCTCAAGCAGAACATCATTATTTATAATGAGCTTGACAGAATTGATTTTGACACCTTTATCAGCTGGCATGAGCAGGAGAAGCTTCTCAAGGTTGGCTTTGATGTTGATATCAAGGCTCAGAAGTTCACAAGAGATATTGCTTACGCAACAATCGAAAGCTCCAACTACCGCCACAATCCTTATGACAAGGCAAAGTTCGAAGTTTCTGCCCATAACTTTATTGATATGTCCGAGGATGGCTATGGCCTTTCAATCCTCAATGACTGCAAATACGGCTATGAGGTTAATGAGCAGAGAATGATTATCACGCTTCTCAAGGCTCCAATGAACCCCGACCCGAAATCAGACAGAGGCGACCATTATTTCACATATTCACTCTATCCTCATGCAGGCAGCTGGAAGGATGCTCAGACTCTCGTAAGAGGTCTTGAACTCAACAATCCCATGCTTCCGGTTGATATCGCAGCCGATGCCAAGGGCGCAGACAGCGCTTCATTCATCAGCGTTGACGGCAAGAATGTTACTCTTGAGGCTGTCAAAAAGTGCGAGGATGAGGATGCATATATTGTCCGCTTTGTTGAAAAATCCGGCAGAAGAGCGGCAGTCAATGTTGAATTCTTTGCTGAAATTGCAAGTGTTGCAGAGTGCAATATTCTTGAACGTGAGGACGTTGCGGTTGATATTGCAAACGGCAAGACAATGAGCTTTGAAATCAATCCGTTTGAAATCAAATGCTATAAGATTAAAGTAAAATAATAAAAACGAAGTGGCTTGCAAAGGTGAAAACCGATGCAAGCCACTTTAATTTTAATTCTTTTTAACAGGTTTGCTTAAATGCAGGGCAACGTCAAGCTTGTCTGTTGCCCGTTCAAAAATTTCCGCAAGAACAACAGTTATTGCAAAACAGGCAGCTGCGAAAAGGAACGGCTTGTTGTTCACTCCGAAATGGCTCAGAACAATCATCGGAATTCTTTGAAGAATATAAATTCCGAAAACCCTTTTGCCAAACCAGCGTAAAATGCCGTTGTTGATGCCGATTCTCATTGAAAGAAGGGCAACAAGTATTGCAAAAACAAGAGCCGCAGGCACAAAAATCACACGGCTTTTGCCATAGAGCGGAAGAATATACATCAGCGCTGCAAATGCGGCGCCGAATGCCGCCGTGCTTGTCGCCCATTTTAAAGGATGGTTAAGCAAAGCTTTGTCAACAGCAGGCTTTGCCAAAGCATACCACATGCCGAGCGGGTAGCAAAGCAGCGTGTCATACCACCAGTATTCGTTCTTTTTTAGGAAAACAAGGCCTACCATTGCGCCCACGGAAAGAACGGTTGTTATAGCTGTTCCCAGAACGGCACGCTTTTTCACAAATATAAAAGAAACGTATGTAACGGCATAAAGAATAATAATAACAAATATGAACCAGACGCTGTTGCCGACCGCATCAAGGCCGATGAAGGAAAGCAGCAGCTTTTTTATCGTGTAGTTTTTGCCCAAAGCAAGACCTACAAAATAAAAAATCAGAATAGCAATGTCATAATGGAGCAAAACCTTTAGCATGCGTTTTGTCGGCAAAGTTTTGACATAGCCCTCTTTTTTTGATAATCCGAGCAAAACTCCGTATCCCGAATAAAAGAGAAACATAACAACCATCAGCTGGCCGAGAAAAAGCATAAATTCCAAAAACGGTTTATTCATCGGGCTTGAATCAAGCTTAACATATTGCCTTATATGCGAAAGAACAACAATAATCACAAAAATGCCTTTTATTGCACCTGTTTTCTGAGGTGACATATAGTCCTCAAAACCGTTTTTAAAGCTGAATTTGATTCCCAAAATGCAAAGCAGTGCCAGAATAATAAGAAATATTACCATAGCATCACCTTAAAGAAAAATTCTGTTGTATCTGGGTTTGAAATCAAGAGTTCCGTCGCTGTGAAGAGTTGTTATTGTAACACCTTCCATCCACTCGCTTTCGGGTTTGCCGGTTTTGTCACCGAGGTTATAGCATGCATAGCCGCCGGGCAGGTTATAAACAAGATAAACGCCCTTGTAGATTGCGCACCAGTCGTTAACATGGTCATGGCCGCTGAAAATCGCCTGCGTGCTGCCTTTTTCAAGGATTGCATCAAACATTCCGCTGTTAAACTGTGAACTGCCGACGCTCTCAAACTGCTGACCGTAAATAATTTCACATTCTCCCGAGGGAACATAACTGCCGTTTTCGTCAAGCTTGAAAACGTGTTCGTATTCCTTAAGAGGAATATGCATATACATAAGCGATTTAACATCGCCGTATTCCTTGCGAAGTCTGTCAATTTCGTTTTTATAGAAATCAATCTGCTCTTTTTTAAGGAAATCGTATCCGTTCATATCTGCGGGAATGCCGTATTTTTCTCTGTCCCTGTCAAGAATGTCGCGGCCCGAATCAAAGAAAAACAGAGTTTTGAGAAGCTTGCCGCCTTCACCCAGAATATTGACCGTGTAGTTGCCGTAGCCGAAAAGCTCATCCGGGCCGAATTTGCAAAGGCAATGGTCATAGTCACAGAAGCTTTTAAAAAGAAGCCACTTGTAAAAGCCTCTGTCCTCTCTGGTTTCGTGATTGCCGAAAACCGCTGTCCAATAAATTCCGATTTCTTCCATCATCTGCGCAAACTGGATTGCGTCAATCTGCTGGAATTTTGAAAGAATTACGTCGCCGGTGAGAACAACAAGGTCGGGTTTGATGTCTTTGATATGCTGAACAAAATTTTTAACTGCCTTGGTGTTGATTTCGTGGTCAACATCAAAATGGAAATCCGTGCTGGAAATAATAACAAAGTCATCGCTTTTGATATTGCCGCTTGCATCAACCTTGGCAATGGTTGTTGAATAATCGTTTTGAGAAATAATTTTAACATCTGTCGGAATTCTTTCCGGGTTGGCTCTGCTGCAATAGAGCGATTTCGGCAATTTGTCGCCGCTGATTTTATAAATCAGCTTTGCCGCAGCAAGATGAATTCTGACTGCGCTTTGTCTGATAAAGCCCCATACTTTATACATTATATATCACCTCATTTAATTTGAATATATTATATTGTTTAGCAAAAATATTGTCAACACGGTTAAAGGCTCTTGTGTGAAAAAATTTTAAAAAGCAATCAAAATTCATTTTCAAGTCCGTTTTTTGGGACATATAAAGTGCTATACTTTAGTCAAAGGTCAGGAGAACAAAAACAGAAATTCGGAATAATTTGTTCGTTTTGTTCATAAATTTAAAGTGTAGCAAAAATGGTTTGTCATATTTGTTGTGGTTGAACCGCTTGACTTTAACTATATGTTGTGTTAAAATAATAGCATAAAATATTTTTGAAATTTATCGAACATTTGTATTGACAAACGAATGTTCACCTGCTATAATAAATACACAGAACAAATGTTTCGAACGCTGATTTAAGGAGGATTTGAAAATGGCTTTTGCGGAAATCATCAGAACTGTTTTGGAATTTGCTGCAGTTATTCTGCTTATTGTCGGTTTTATAAATGAGAAAAAGATTGTTGCTTTTGAGGTTAAGCTTGCAAGAGCTGTTAAAATCCACAGACGCAACCGCCGCCTTCGCAAGCAGAGAGAAGCTGCTGCCCGAGTAAGAATCCAGTCAAGAGATGCCGGCGCGCTTTATGTTGAGGAGCCTGTTTTAAAGGTTGTTCGCAGCGGCAACAATTCGCATCAGGTTGCATAATATAAAGATTCCGTTCAAATTTTATTGCATAGAAAAGGCAGAGTGATTAGGCACTCTGCTTTTTTTCTTTTGTTTAATATTTACAAACATTTGAATAAATGATAAAATATTCAAAAACATTACGGAGGTTTGTTCTTTGAATAATATCGAACCTTGTATTTCAGAAAATTATGCCTGCCCTGCGGCAAGCTGCTCGGGCAAATATCTTTTTTGCCAGTTTGTGGGCAATGAACCCGAAGAGGAAAGAATTCATTTTGCGGTCAGCAAGGACGGCTATAATTTCAAGCCGCTTAACAATAATAAACCTGTCATTATTCAGACCAAAGGCAAAAAATGTGTGCGTGACCCTTATATTTTGAGAGGGCAGGACGGTTGCTTTTATATAATCGGCACAGACATGAAAAGCTCGGAGGGCTGGACCTCAAACCATGCGCTTGTAACGTGGAAATCGGCTGACCTTGTCAGTTGGGAGGATGAAACAATCATTGATATGCGTGATTTCGGCGGCGAGTTTGCCAACACTACGCGCGCATGGGCGCCTCAGGCGATTTGGGATGCCGCAAAAGGCTGCTACATGGTTTATTGGGCAAATTCAACGCTTGAAAACGATGTTGCCGCCATGTATTATGCGTACACAAACGATTTAAAAAAAATAACCGAACCGCAGCTGCTGTATGAACGCAAAGGAATTCAGACTATCGACGGCGATATAATATATAATGCAGAAAACGGTTATTATTATCTTTATTTCAAGCATGATGAAGACCAGACCATTGCTTATGTTAAGTCAAAGTCACTCACAGGCCCTTATGAGGATAATCCCGTTGTTGTTTCGCTTTCAAAAGAAGGCGTTGAGGGCAGCTCGATGTATCAGGTAACAGGCACGGATTCGTGGATTATGATAATGGATGAATACGGCACCGGCAGATTTTTTATGCAGATGACAAACGACATGGAAAATTTTAAGGCAGTCAATCCGAAGGATTACAGCTTTGACGGTGTCAGACCCCGCCACGGTTCGGTTGTTGCAATAACAGATGAAGAATATGAACGCCTTATTAAAGCTTACGGCGTTGCAGAATAACGGAGGTAAAATTATGAATAAAGTTGCTATTTACGGTGCAGGCTCTCTCGGAACGGTTCTCGGAGCTTTTATGACAAAAAACGGTGTTGATGTTGAGCTTGTTAACCGCAACAAGGCTCACGTTGCGGCTCTCAGAGAAAAGGGTGCCCACATAACGGGAACGGTTGAAATGACCGTGCCTGTCAATGCAATAACTCCTGATGAAATGAGCGGAGTTTACAGCGTTATTTTCCTTATGACAAAGCAGCTTCACAATCCTGAGGTTGTTGCATTCCTTAAGCCGTTTCTTGCACAGGACGGTGTTATAGTAACTCTCCAAAACGGTATACCCGAGCCGGGAATTGCTGAAATAATCGGTAAAGAGCACACAATGGGCTGTGCTGTTGAATGGGGCGCAAGCCTTACGGCTCCCGGCGAATGTGTTCTCACCAGTGCACCTGACAGCCTTTCTTATCACATGGGAAAAATGGAAGGTATTACCGATGCCCAGGTTGAAACCGTTAAGAACCTGCTTGAAAAGATGTGTCCCGTTCATATCGAAGATAATCTTATCGGCACAAGATGGTCAAAGCTTCTCATCAACGCAACCTTTTCGGGCCTCGGCACGGTTGTTGGCGGATGCTTCGGCGATGTTTCCGAAAACAAGGATGCCCGCAAGGTTGCCGTTCGCTGCATGAAGGAGTGCATTGATGTGGGTCATGCCGCAGGTGCGGAGTTTGCACCTGTTCAGGGCAAAAACATAACCAAGCTTTTCTATTATAAAAACGGATTCAAGCGTGCGATTTCGCAGCTTCTTGTTCCGATAGCAATGAAGAAGCACAGAGATATCGTTCCGTCAATGCTTCAGGATATTCGCAACGGCAAGCCCTGCGAGGTTGATGCAATCAACGGCGTTGTCTGCGAGTGGGGCAGAAAATGCGGAGTTCCCACTCCGATCAATGACAGAATTGTTGAGATTATCAAGAAAGAGCAGGCGGGAGAGCTTAAAACAGAGCCTTCAAACATCAGATTGTTTGACGATTTGCTTTAATTCTTACTAAAAGAGGATTTAAATATGAAATATGCGGTTTATCAGGCGCTGAAAAAGTTCTTTGCTGCCCTTGTGTCGGCAATTGTAGCATTGACAGGAGGCGTTTTCGCCGAAAAAGAGCCTGAAAAGATTGAAAGACCAGAAGCTAATTCCGTTACGGCCTATAACACAGAATCTGCCGATTATTCGCTCATGATTGATGTTGAGGATGAAATCCACGATATCAGCGACCTGCTTTTCGGCATTTTCTTTGAGGACATCAATTTTGCGGCGGATGGCGGACTTTATGCCGAAATGGTTGTTAACCGTTCGTTTGAGTTCACGGAAATTGCCGCAGGTGATGCGCTTCACGGCTGGAACGCAGTTAAAGGCGCAGCGGCAACCGTAAAAGCCAATGCCGATGATGCACTCAACGGAAACAATCCGAATTATCTTGTGCTTGCCAATTCTTCAAAAGAGCTTGCAGGCATTGAAAATGTTGGTTTTCTTGACGGAATGTCAATTAAAAACGGCGAAAAATATAATTTTTCCGTTTATGCCAAAAGTGTTGACGGTTACAGCGGCGGAGTTACCGTTCGTCTTGCAGTCGGCGGCGAAACTGTTGCGCAGGGTAAAATCAATTCTTTAACAGCTGATTGGCAGAAATATGAGCTCCAACTTGTTGCAGGCAAAACCGATTTTGAAAACGCAACCCTTCAGCTGCTTATTGATAACGGCAGCGTTGCACTTGATATGATTTCTCTTTTCCCCGATGATACGTTCAAGGGCAGAGAAAACGGAATGCGCAAAGACCTCGGCGAAATGCTTGAGGAGCTTGAACCCAAGTTTTTGCGTTTCCCAGGCGGCTGTGTAATAGAGGGCTATGACTACGAAACCTTATATAATTGGAAGAATTCCATAGGTACGGGCAAAGACGGCATGCCCCTTGAATTTGATGGCAGATACGGCGATGTTGCCGCAAGAAAGCAGGGGATTAATCTTTGGACAAATGTTGCCGCAACCGATGATCCCCATCCTTGCTTTATGAGTTATGGCCTCGGCTTCTATGAATATTTTCAGCTTGCCGAAGATATCGGCGCAGTCGGCGTTCCCGTTATCAACTGCGGAATTTATTGCCAGATGAGGGGCAGGGGACCTGTTGATATGAACACCGATGAATTCAAGCAATATGTTCAGGATATGCACGACCTTATTGAATTCTGCCGCGGTGATGAAACAACAACATGGGGCAAGGTCAGAGTTTCTCTTGGCCATCCGGAGCCGTTTGAGCTGCAATATATCTGCATCGGCAATGAGCAGGAGGGCGAGGTTTATTTCGAACGTTATCAGGCATTCCTTGATTCTTTTAACGAGGCAAAGGCACAGAATCCTGAGCTTTATGAAGGTATAGAGCTTATCTATTCCGCAGGCGCATCTGACGGAACTCACGGTGAGAACTATATAAAATCCTATGAATATGCAAAAGAGCAGCTCGGAGAATCCGATGTTGCGGAGGATTTTGCAGGCGCAACCGATCAGCATTATTACAATCAGCCTGAGTGGTTTTTGAAAAATGCCGATTATTATGATGAGGATAATTATAAGAGAAGCGTTGACGGAATGACCGACACAATCTACGGCGGCGGTATTCAGGTTTTCCTTGGCGAATATGCCGCAAAGTCCAACAATCTTAAGGCTGCACTTGCCGAAGCGGCTTATATGACGGGCCTTGAACGCAACGGCGATATTGTCCGCATGGCGGCCTATGCTCCGCTTTTCGGCAATCTCACCGCAACTCATTGGGCGCCCGACCTTATATGGTTTAACAATCATCAGGCCACAGGCTCAATCAGCTATTATGTTCAGAAACTGTTCTCAAAGAATGCGGGAACAAAGCTCCTTTCGTCAACACTTGAAGGTGCAAAGGTTGAGCAGCAGCCTCTCAGCGGAAGAGTAGGTGTCGGCACATGGTATACCTCCGCTGAATTCGATAACGTTAAAATTGTTTCAAATGAATCCGGCAGAACTCTTGGGTCAGACAGCTTTACGCTGCCCCTGTTTTGGTGGAATTGGGATAATATATATGACAGCAACGATTTTGAAACAAATAACGGCAAGCTTGTCCAGACCAACACATGGATGCCTTATACAGAAACCGGAATGGTTGCTTATTTCGGCAGCGACGAATGGAGCAACTACACATACACCGTTGAAGCAACAAAGCTTGACGGTGATGAGGGATTTATCATTCCGTTTGCCGTAAAAGATGCGCAGAACTGCTGGTTCTGGAATATCGGCGGCTGGGGCAACACGGTTTCCTGTCTGCAGGAGATTGAAAACGGCGCAAAGACAAAAATGCTTGAAACAACCAAGCCATGCACAATAGAAACTGGCAAAACCTATGAACTCAAGGTCGTTGTTTCGGGCACGCATGTTAAATGTTATATCGACGGAGTTCTTTATGTTGATTTTGACACCGCAAGTGAAGCCGAAGCAGAGGCATATCACGTTGTCAGCACAGATGAAAACGGCGATATCATAATCAAAATCGTTAATGTAACCGAAACAAGCAGAACCTTTGCTATTGACCTTAACGGTGCAGCCGTCAGCGGCGCTGCAAAAATCAATCAGGTTTCGGGTGACAGCCTTGCAAATGATAACATCCTTGGTGCAAAAGAGGACTGCATCATGGAAGAGTTTATGGTCGGAGGCTTCTCGGATAAGTTTAATTATACCGTGCCGCAGTATTCGGTAACATGCATAAGATTGGAGAAAAACTGATTTATGAGTGTAACCATCGGCGCATGGAACGGCTTTGAAACACCCGCACCGATTATTGAATTTATAAAGAAACATTCAGATTTTTAACTATATAACGTCAAGAACCGTCGCAAAAAATTGCGACGGTTCTTTTATATGAGCGCTTATTTATTTCATGCCGTTTTCATAAGCCTCAATCATCTTCTTGAACGTTTGGCCCATAGAAACAGATGTGTCTGTATCCGTTGATACGCTTTGATTTTCTGTCAAGTTGTCAGATAACGGGTTAATTTGTCCCGCACGACGTTTGAGCTTTCCGAGAAACTTTTCGGTTGATTCTCCCGTAAAAATCTTTATGCTCAGCCTCATAGTGCCGTCATCAAGCGGAGTAACAAAAATCTTATCAATATAGGTATCAACAAATTCTTTGGAAATCGTGCCTTTCCTTGCATCGTTCTGTGCCGCCGATATTGCCGCACGAACTGCTGAAATATGCTTTTTGAAATCCTCGCTTGATTCAAGCGCTTCATTAAGCTCTGCAATCGCCTTTTCAGCTTCTGCTATTTCACGGTTGCATTGTTCGGTCATCTCAATGAAATCTCTGTCAGTAATCTGACCTGCAACATTATACTGAAGCAACTTGGATTTCTTCTGTAAAGCAAAGTCAATAACCTTTTCCTGCTCCGATATCTTTTGCGGGAGTTTTCCATTATCGGTCATTTCGGAGTACATACGCACATATTCGGCGACAAGTGCATCTGCATCCGCTTTTGTATCACGAAACACCTCAAACAAAATCGGTTTGATTTCTTCTTCATAAATCGCAAATGAGGAACAGGAATCCGAGCCGCCTTTGATTTTGCCCGAGCATATCCACTTACTGTTTTTATTTCCGCTTCTGTCCTTGGATTCACGGCGATAATATGCCGTTCCGCAATCGGTACAGAAAAGCTTTCCCGTCAAAAGATTTGCGTGGTTGCAAATACCCTGACGTGCTTTTACATCATCACTGCGTCTTTTCAGAATTTCGTTTGCTTTATCCCACAGCTCTTCCGAAACAATTGCAGGCACTATTTCGCCCGTTTCATCTTTGAACATTACCCATTCTTCGGGCGGCAGGAATTTCTGTTTCTTTGTGAACATATCAACAACACGAACTTTGTTGCCGACGTAATATCCCTTATATTTAGGATTTGAAATCATATTTGACATCGTTGAATGAGCAATTTTGTTGCCCTTATTATTGCGGTATCCTTTGTCCCAGAAAATTGTTTCAATTTGCTTCATGCTGTATTGGTCGGTTGCATAAAGTTCAAAAAGCTCCCTGACCATAGCCGCTTGTTCTTCATCAATAACAAGTCTTTTATCAACCTTTGTGTAGCCAAAAATATTGCTGTTACCGAGTACAACGTTTGATTTTATTGCCTGCTGATGACCGAATTTGACTCGGCTTGAAAGCTTGCGGAGTTCATCCTGAGCGATTGACGACATAATTGAAAGTCTGAGTTCACTATCCTCGTCGAGCGTATTGATGTTATCATTCTGAAAAAACACGCCCACGCCAAAACCGAGAAGCTGACGGGTAAACTGAATTGAATCGAGAGTGTTTCTCGCAAATCTGGAGATTTCTTTTGTTATAACAAAATCAAATTTTCCGTCTGCCGCATCATCAATCATTCTGTTGAAATTTTCTCTTTTCTTAACAGATATGCCCGACAAACCCTCGTCAATATATCCCGGCACAAAAGTCCACGCACGATTCTTTTTTATAAGATTTTCATAATAGCTTATCTGATTGCCAAGCGAATTTAACTGCTCATCACTTTCCGACGAAACACGGGCATAGTATGTTACCCTGAGAGGAATTTCATATATGCTTTTTGATTTCAACTGCATTCGTACACTATGTATATCCATATCTTTTATCCTCCTTAAAAGTTTCGTTGTATCATTATCTGTATATTATCATATTTTAGGAAAGAAATCAAGAGGTCTGAAATAAAAACAGACCTCTTTCTATCTTGACTGACCGGACGGCTTGCGTGCATGAATTTTATTTGCCATACGGTTTCGTTCCGTTTCGGTTATAAGACCTTTTTCATAAAGCGTATCGTTGAAATAAATAAGCCATAATTTTTCTATAACACTCTGCTTTTCATATTCACTCATTTTTCTGCCTGTGCTCTGCTCATTGTTTTCAGACATCAGCCGTCCCCCTTTCGTTTAATAATCTCTGCCAAAATTTACTGTTTATTCTGTTGAATATAAAAATCTCCTTTCATTATTCAATAATTTCTTGTTTTGATTTTTGTGTGAATTGCAGTGATTCTTCCTGCTCGTGATATTTAACATTTGCAAGAACTTTTGAAATGATAAATTTTGCACGTTTGAGTTCTTCAAGGCTGCCGTAGTTACTTTCAATCAAAGTGACATCGGCGGCTTTTTCTTTTTGCAGTTTTTCAAGTTCGGCTTTCAGCGATTTGCTTGTTGCCTTCGGATTTTCATCAATCCATCGTTTTGCTCGGTAGAATGAATTTAATTCCTTGCTGTGTTCGGTTTTGAATTTATCTCTGCCGAACTTCTTTTTTGCATACTCATCGGCAACAGATTTATATTTCTCATAATCGCCGAGGAATTTAATTCCTTTTTTGAGTTCTTTTATTCTTTCATCGGCGGTGTCAATACGGCTTTGAATTTCAGAAACTTCTTCAATCATTTTCCATAAAGAATCTGCGGTAGTGATGTTACGTTGCTGAAGAAATGTTACTATCTGCGAAACTTGTTTCAGATCAACTGCAAGATCTTTATTGTAGAAATATCTGCTCTTACCACTGTGAGCTTCTTGTCGGGAGTTCAGATAGTCGATAAGAATATCTGCGATGGTCGGTTCTTTTTCTTCTTTGAGTTCGGAAAGAATTTTCTTGATTTCTTCAATCCATTCTATCAATTCTGCAAGTGCTTTTCGTAAATGTTTTCTAACAGAGTTGAATTTTACAATGTCCCGATTCAAAGTGCCGAGAATTGTTTCTTCACCTCTGCGTTCCATTTCCGATGCAGCGGGTCCGAGATGAACTGTCGGAACTATATCTATTCCTTGACGTTCATAAGAACGCATATCAATTCTTTCGGGTCGGTTATTATTTTCAAGATATTCGTTGACTTTTTCTTCCCAAGCGTGCCGCCAGATTTCTGCATTTTCTCTTTTGTTCCAATCAACAATATCTTCACGGTGTTCGCCGATACGGTTGCCGTGTTCATCAAGTTCATAAACCTTTCTGCACTTCGGCAGCCACTTTCCGTTTTCATCAATCGCTCTCATTGTCAGCATAATATGTGTGTGGGGATTGCCGTCACCTTTATCGTGAACGGCAAAATCGCAACACATTCCTTTTGAAACAAATTGCTCATAACAATAACTTCTGACAAGTTCTGCATATTGGTCGGTTGGAATTTCTCTCGGAAGTGCGATGATTATTTTTCGTGCGAGCTGTGAATTCCATTGTGTTTCAGCTTTCTCGGCAGAGTTCCAAAGTGTTTCTCTGTCGAGATATTCTTGTGGGGCATTCGGAGGAAGAAGAATTTCAGAGTGGATGACTTCGTTTTGCTTTCGTGTGTAGTTTTTAGTCCGGTTATCATATTCCGAGAAAAGTTTGGAGCCGCTTTGATAAGCGGCTCCTGCAACAGCGGATTTATTTTCACTCCGCTTTTGTATTGATATCTGAAAATGGGTACAAGCTATTTTTTATCACTCTCCTAAAATTAGTATAAATTATTTACAAAAAAATGAAGCGACAGATAAAAAATCCGTCGCTTCAAAATCTTATTTGTTTCAAAACACAGTTTATCCATTGTTAATCTTTTTTGCTATGGCATCATTTATAAGCAACTGTGCATTTGTTAAGTTTGATACATTTGTGGAACCATAAAGATTACTATATTTTTCGGCCACTCTCCTTCCGATTTCTTTTTTTTCTTCTATTTCTTCACTTTTTTTCAAAGCTTTTAAAAACGATTCAGTCAAAGCTCCGATATCAATAACTATTGGATGTTTTTCTTTTGTGTTATCGTAGATGTTTTTTTCTATCTTGCGTATGGCTGTTTTTAATTGCGTATTTATTTTTTCGGTTTTTGTTAATGACTCTTCAAAATATTTATGACTTATAAATTTGTTATGCATTACGGTGTTTCTGACATTTCTGATGTCATTAAAATTCTCTTGTAGGTTTTTAACATCAGAAAAACTTTGAAACTCCCTTTCCCATAAAGATTTTTTCTCTATGGTTTTCAGTTTGTTTAACATTTCTTCTTTTGTAATCTCTTTAGTTGATAAGAGTTCATTAACAACCGCATCAACATCTTCATAAACACACGGAGTAAACAATACTTCTTCAATCTCGCTGAAATCCAACCACTCCAAAGATTCTTCTATGTACTTGGTGTCTTGATTGATTTTTCCTTTTGAAATTTCAGCTATATGTTTTCTGCGTTCTGAATCAATAATTTTGATCCACTCACTTCCGTATACTCCTGTAAGTGTTAAATAAATAAACTTTCTTAAAAGTCTTTCAAAACTCCCGATAGCAGGCATTAGCTTTTTACAGTAAAATTGAGAAGAATCGCTGTAAGCGTTGATAATATAAAACTTCCTTCTGTGTTGTCCTTTGACAAATCGCTCATTGAATTCGTCCAAAAGTTTTGCTGCCGCCTCACCGTTAAGCGATGTAGTTATCTTTAAATATAAAACATTATTATCTTCATATGACATAATAAAAGTTACATAATTTTCTTTATCATCTTCAGAAAAATGAATTACGTTATTTTTAATAACAAAAGATGCATCTTTAAGAACATTTTTAACTTCGCTTTGTATTCTAATATTTTTTGCATCGCTTTTATTCTGTCTAATTAATATGTATTGAGTTTCCATTCCTATCATCCTCGCCTCACATTAAGTTTTATATCAAAATTACAGTTTATAAAACTTGAAACCAATCAAGTTTTATTACACGATATTAAAAAATTTGTTACATTATATCATTTTTTGACTTGTTATACAAGAAATTATAATATTTTTGATTGGGGTAGACGAAGTCGCAGGGGTGAAACCCTTGTCTGATGAAATCAGCGGAACTCTGTTCCGAGTATTTTTGAAGAAAATCGCAATTACACCGTCAACGGTGTATAATTGCGCACTTTTACAAAGTGGTGTTTTCGTTGCTCTCTCTGAATTGCTTAATCACTCTGCCGACTGCTTCGGGTTGAAATGCAATTTTCAGAATTTCTTCAACCTGCTCGTCGGTCAGTTCGTTGGGACAACCGAGAAATTTTTCAAGCATTACTCCACGGGTGCAGAGCCTATGAGTGCGTTCTTTCCGTGTCAGCAAATTTATCTGTGACTCATAATATTTGCTTTTGTTATGCAATACTTTCAGTTTCGCTTCGCCCCTCGCTTTCATTTCACGAAGTTCGTCAATGGATTTATTTTTGAGATTTTGGTTTGACATTAGTTTTCACCTCTTTTCTGTTTTAGTACAAAAGAAAACCGCTTCACAAATGTGAAACGGTTTGATGAAATGTATTTTGTTTTTGCTTTAATAATTGGTACGACAAATTGGAATTTACTTACTGCAATACACCGCAATTGCTTCACAGATAAACGTAGCAGTACCGTCAGCGTGCTTATCAATGTTGTTCGTAAAGCGCTCGTCCGCTACATACATCTGACCGAGACTTGCCAGTATTTCGTTTGTGCAAAGATAGTAATTCTCGGTGATATGGTTCTGCAGCATTTTTACAAGGTTTTGTGCTTCAGTGGAATCAGGTCTTTCGTCCTTTCTCATGCAGAGTGCAAACTCTGCCATAATATGGTCCATTCCCTCGGTAAGGTCATTCCACTTCTGCTTGGAGTAGTTCTTAGTCCGTTCTGCATGTTCCTTGTATGCATCCGTTTTGCCCCATTTTTCTCTGGCTTCAGCCTTATATTTTTCAAATTCGCTGTTATCGAATGCTGTCATAACATTTTCTCCTTTCACGGCACCGTCAATAGCAGAAATTAACCGCTCTAACCGCTCTTTTTTGAGTATGAGAAGTTGTTTTTGCTCGTTCAGTGCCTTGCTTTTGTCATAATTTGGGGATGACAAAATCTCGCGAATAGTCTTTAAGGAAAAGTCAAGTTCACGGTAAAAGAGAATCTCTTGCATACGAAGAAAAGATTTTTCGTCGTAAAAGCGATAGCCTGTAGTTTTGTCAACAAAGGCTGGCATCAACAATCCTATTTCATCGTAATAATGCAGTGTGCGCACACTTACACCCGTAAAATCGGCAAATTCTTTAATCTTCATTTTCAATTTTATCACCTCACAACAAGAGCATACACTATGACGGAGCGTGAGAGTCAATACCCTTTTGAAAAAAATATGGATTGATGTTCAAAAATTTCTTATTTGTTGAAATAAAAAAGGACAATCATCTTACCACCGAAGAATGGCTGTAAATATAAAATTCTTTCTGACTCGGCATCCATTTCTTTTCTTTTAGCGGAAACGTTGCGTCAAAAGCCTCTACTGCGTCAGTGTTTTCGCAACAGTCGGCGGCGGTGCTCGGAATATAAATCCACTTTCTGCCGTCGAGTGCACCGGGTTTATATACATTCCAGAATGCCTCACGGGTAAGTTCTTCAACGGCTCTGTAATCTTTTTCTGTTTCCAATCGTATTGTTAAGTTATCCATTTATTCTAATCCTTTCAAACTCAAACTTATTGCATATCGGTACAATGCTACAAGACCTGCGCTGAGCAAAGCACCTCCGATAATATCTGTAAACCAATGAACTCCCGAAGCAAGTCGCCCGATAACCATAAAGACTATAAATGCGGTGATTAAAAATGACATTGTTTTTTTGAGTACTGTGTTTTTTATTCTGCTGTTAAACTGCATTATTGCAGTTGGCATAACGCACATTACAATCAGAGTTGTTGACGAAGGATAGGATTTTTCCAGAATTCCGTTAATGAGTACGGGTCTGTAATTTACCGTTATCATTTCAAAAAGGATATACACTGCCATTACGGCAATATAGAATCCGCCGAGAACAAAGATACTGTAATCAACTTTACTCAGATGCTTTCTTTTTATCCATTGTGCAAATCCAAATAATGCGAATCCCATTGCCACAAAAATCGGTACAAGACCAAGCCAATCCGTGACGTTATAAAGCGACATATGAACGCCCGTAAGCTTATGAACGAATCCGTTGATTGTTGCAAAACCGACACTTGAATCGTTTGGCCCGATTGTTCTGACATCAATAAACTGAACGGCAACTGTCCACAAAACAAACGCCGTAAGCATAGATACCGATAAATACAAGTATCTTCGATTTTTCTTTTTCATTTTTTAAACCTGCCTTTTTCTGTATTCGGCTTCCGCCTGATTAAATATTAAAGGCAAGTGTGAATATACGCAAGAAACGAGGCGTCACAACGCTGACACGCTTCGTATCATCGGCTTTTTATAAGCATAAGACCCTTTATTACAAGAAATACAAACAGCAGAATTGCCGCATACGGCTGTGTGCTGATGATAAACAGAGTAACTCCGACTGCATTGAGTATCAATGATATTCTGTTCTTGTTTCTGACCCAGAACAGTTGCTGACATTTTTGCAGAGCGAGTGTAAGAATTCCGAATACTGCAATACCGATCGCAACGACAAAATAAGCGATTCGCAGATATGATGCGATTCCGGTAAGGGATAAAAGCGAAACTTCCTGTATTATCCCGTTAACTTTTTGTCCGAATAACGGCAGAAAGAAGAAAACCGCAACGCTTATATCAAGCAAACCGAACACAAGATCACGGATATGATTTTCTTTTTGTTCCGTATCTATTTCTGCGATTGTCAGCAATTCGTCGCCTGAGAGAAGTTCATCAATTGTTACTCCGTAAAACCTCGCAATAGCTTTGAGTGAATCTATATTAGGGTAACCTCTGCCCGATTCCCATTTTGAAACTGCGGTACGCGAAACAAAAAGCAACTCTGCAAGTTCTTCTTGAGTAAGACCCTTGTGCTTTCGCAGTTCTTGTAATTTTTCATTAAATTCCATAACAACTCTCTTTTGAAATAATTTATTGAGATAATTATATCATACACATATATGTAAAACAACTTTATTTTCGTTTTACCCAAACAATATCATATCCCATAACATCAGCCATTTCGATTGCTTCGGAATATCGCAGAGAGCCTCGACGAAGTTTACCCGAAAAGTTAGGAACGCTGTCGCTTCAGCCGTATTCAAACGAAAGCATATCAACAAGTTCACGCATTGTCATTCCTTCTTTGACTATGTAGGATTTGAGTTCATTTCGTATATCCATTAAATCACCCCTTTCATTTTTTATTTGTGATGCACCGTTCAATATAGGTACTGTTCATATTCGTTGTTTCGTGTGTTTGTTTGCGATTTGGTGAATTATCACACATTTTCGTGAATCGTGTTCGCTCTTGGGCGTATCGCTGTTCTGTATAGATTTCTACACAAAACCGTTAATTAATTCGCTGATTTCACATCCTTTCATAAAACAATCGCCGTTCTGCCCGAAGTTCGAGTTCCGACAGGCATTCCTCATATCTCTATGGGCGCTGTGCCGTCAGCCTTTCGGCTGCGCTCGCTCTCTTTTTTGAGAGGTCATGGCGGTTTGTTCTCGTCGGACGGTCATTCAATTGTATTGTTCCGTTACCCGTTGATTACATTTTAGCGAAAATGTTAGCTGTTTCCCGTATTTCCAAGAGGATGGAAAAACAAAAACTCTTGCCACTTTTAGAGTAACAAGAGCATGTAGTCGGATTGAAAATTATGGTGTTAATATGGTATAATCAGCTGGATTTA